>DATKSR010000036.1:0-8196 GCA_035531555.1 Candidatus Dormiibacterota bacterium | reverse complement strand
CCTGACTCTTCGACCAGGTGGTCAGCAGCTCCCGTTCGGTCGCATCAACTTGCAAGGGTGGGGCGGGGTGATTGGGCATGCCCAGAGCATGATCTCACTCCCTATCAATATGCAACTCTCTTGTGTAACAGGACACTAGCGTAGTTCACCGTTCTCCCGGCGGGTGGATCATTATTAGCGTCGTGAGTTCCAGCTTGAGCCGCGCCATCGACGCCCTGACCGATCCCGGCCGCCGCGAGGTGCTCGAGCAGCTGGGCGACGGACCGAGAACTGCCGCCCAGCTGGCGACCGAGCTAGCGGCCCCGGGGCCGGTTCTCGACAAGTGGTTAGAGACCCTGCAAGGCGCGGGGCTGGTGGCCCAAGACCGCACCAGCCAGTTGCCCACCTACAAGGTCGACTCCAAGGGTGTGGAGGAGCTCCGTGATTACCTCGAGCGGCTCGCCAACCTGCCCAGCGCTGAGATCAGCGGGATCCCGGTGGGGCGCCGTCAGGCGGTAGACCCTGACACCCACTTCTTGGTTCGCCGGGAGGTGCAGATCCACCGCAGCCAGGACCAGGCATTCCGGCTCTTCACCGCCGAGATGGGTGACTGGTGGCCACTCGGGCGCTGCCACTTCGGACTAGCTCCCGCCGTGACCATCGTGATGGAGCCCAAGGCCGGCGGCCGCTGGTACGAACGTGGCGATGACGGGAGCGAGGCGCCTTGGGGCGAAACCCTGGTGTTCGAACCATCCCGTCGGGTGGTGCTGGGCTGGCGGGTAGACTCCGACTGGGCCTATGACCCAGCGGTTCGCAGCGAGATCGAGGTCAATTTCGTCGCCCAGGGGCCCAGTGACTGCCTGATCCGGCTGGAGCATCGCAGCCTGGAGCAGATGGGTCCCGACGCCGCCCGTCTGCAGGACACGTTTGACTCCGCGGACGGCTGGTCCGACCTCCTGCGCCGGTACGTCGAAGCCAGCTGAGTGCTGACCAGCGCGAAGACCGCGCTTGGGGAGCGTCAGCCCGGGCCCAGTAGTTCCTCGATGCGCTGGCAGACAGGGTCGGTGAGCTTAGGCAGGACCTCCAAGGCCTTGAGGTTCTGGTGCACCTGCGCCACACTGGAGGCGCCTGTGATCACGGTGGAAACGTGGGGGTTTCGGGCACACCAGGCGATCGCCAACTCGGCCAAGGAGCAGTGCAGTTCGTCGGCCACGACTTGCAGCCGGCGCACCCCCTCGTTACGGCTGGGGTTGGTTAGCTCGTCGCGCAGCCACTCGTAACCAGGAAGGGTGGCTCGGCTCCCCTCGGGGATACCTTTCAGGTACTTGCCAGTGAGCAGCCCCGAGGCGAGGGGACTCCAGGTGGTGAGCCCGAGACCCCAGTCGGCGTACAGCCGGGCATACTCCTCCTCAACTCGCGTGCGGGTGAAGAGGTTGTACTGCGGCTGCTCCATCACCGGCTTGTGCAGGTGGTGACGCTCCGCGATTTCGAAGGCGGCGCGGATCTCGTCCGCAGTCCACTCCGATGTGCCCCAGTAAAGGGCCTGTCCCCGGCTGATGATATCGTGCATCGCCCAGACCGTTTCCTCGATAGGGGTTTCGGGATCGGCCCGATGGCAGAACACCAGGTCGACGAACTCCAGGCCGAACCGCTCTAGCGAGGCGTCCATCGCCTGCATGAGATATTTCCGGTTGAGAGTGTTGGACGTGTTTACATCATCGCCCAGACCCCAGAAGAACTTCGTGGACACCACATAGCTCTCGCGCGGCCAGCCGGCTCGGGCTAGCGCCCGACCCATGATCCGCTCCGACTCACCCCCCGCGTACACCTCGGCGTTGTCGAAGAAGTTCACCCCACCCTCGTAGGCAGCGGTCATGCACTCCAGCGCCAAGTCCTCGTCGACCTGGGCCCCAAAGCTCACCCAGGACCCCAGCGAAAGTAGACTCACCTGGAGGCCGGAGCGGCCCAGCCGGCGGTACAGCATCTGGGTCAAGAATTTTCCTCCGAACGGTCGCTAAAGGAGAAGAAGTTGGGTTGGCGAAGGTGGAGTCCTCGATCTGCCACGCCCGCGCAGCATGGGTTCCAGGGTACCAGTCTGGGATCGCAGCCATCTTTGGAGTGAAGGTTCTTCCTGACCAAGTCCGGCGATTTCGCGGATCGGTGCGGACTCAACGGTATCAGTGCGCCATGGGGTCTACGAACAAACTCCTCCCCGTACCAGGTGGCGCGATCAGTCCGTTTTGACGGTGGGAAACTTCAGCCCCAGCAGACAAGTGGCGCTCATCGCGGCGACCTTGAACTGGAGGTAGAGTCGCCGAGCGGCATCGCTCGCAAGCATCGGCCGACCGTGGAGCTAGTGGACACTGCCACAAATCACTCCCCTGTTGTGCCGTCGAGCAGTTCCCGAGTTGAGTCAGCGTGACCGGCGTGACGCGCTGTCTCGTTGATTAAGTGCAGCACTACCCACCGGAGATCCGTTCCGTCACCGGCGGTGCTCGGTTCCGCCAGCGACGGCATGGAGCGCACCACCGAATCCGTCTTCTCCGCGCGTGCGCGGTACGCAGCCACCGCAGTATCGACTGTAAGCTCCGGACCAGGGTGGAACTCCTCTTCGCTGCGACTGGTCTGCTCGCCGAGCATCGCTCCGTCGATCCACCTCCACTCCACATGGGTGAGATGGTTCACGATGCCCAGTAGAGAGATCAGCCCACCTTGGGGATGCCAGCGACCCGCCTCGTCGCTGACGCCTTGCAGCTTGCGCAGGATCGAACCGCGGAGGAACCGCAGCCAGCTCAGCAACAGCTCGCGCTCGTCGGGATTGCCAACGGGAAAGTCTATGTCGCTCGTCTTGGGCATCAGTCAATGATCGCAGGCGGGGGCCACGACGCTCATCTCCTCAGCTGTACCGGCGGAACGTCCTTGGTTCAGTCGGCGACCCAGTCCCGGGTCAGGTACAGCCAGAAGGCCAGTCCTCGGTAGTTGCCGAACTTCCGAAAGCGGCGACGAATGGACTGATCCGTGGCCTGGCGGCCGCTCAGCTGAGCGAAGGTTGGTCGGGTCCAGGAGTCGAGTATCAGCAGCCCGTAGCGCCCCAGAGCCGTGAGCATGATGTGGGCAGTCGCATAGGGGCCGACTCCCGGCAGGGCCAAGAGGCGAGACTCGGCCTCCGCGTCCGGCAGCTCGGGATCGTTGAGCGCCTCGAGGTCCAGATCCCCGTCCGCGACAGCCCTGGCTAGCGCTCGCAGGTACGCACCCCGGTAGCCGGTGCGGGCCTCGTCTCGGTAGAAGTCGAGATCGGCGTCGGCCATTGCCTGGGGAGTAGGGAAGGCGTGGCCCCCCTCCCGGTCGGTCCGGCCCAAGGCAGTCACCAGCGCACCCACCATGCGCTCTGTCCCGGACCAAGAGCAGTTGGTGGTGCAGATGGTCTTGACGACGTCCTCGAACACGGTCGGGCTGCGCAGCATCCGGCCCGCTCCGGCAGTGACCCAGGAAAGCTCGGGATCACCTTCGGCCAGCTCATAAAACCGGGAGAGGTCGTCGTCCAGCCGAAGCATCCGGCGGCAGGTCGCCAACAGGGTCGATCCGTCTTGGGCGCCGAGCTCCGCGTCAACCGTCACTGTCGCCAGATGGGGACGCTCCTCCCGAATGGACAGGTTGTGTAGGCCCCCATCAGCCGCAGCCAAGGTCGTCTTGAACAACCACGCAGCGGTGTCAATCCGATTGGGGGGCAGCGTCGCCACCCCATGCGACGCCAGGGCACGCTTCCAATCCACCAGTTCTCCGCCGCCTCCCCGCAGCTTGAACGTACCAATTGGCCGCGCCAGTCGGCTGCCCTTGCTCATCAGGCTTTCCCCCCGTCGAGGGACTGGTGTCCAGCGCATCGAACGTTTGATACAGTGATGCTCTTATGCGGTCGACCGTGACGCTGGATTCGGATGTCGACAGCCTGGTCCGTCAGCTCATGCGCGAGAAGCAGCTCACCTTCAAGCAGGCGATCAATCAGGCCATCCGAAATGGACTTCGGAACAAGCCGGTGCGACGAGGCTACCGGGTGCCGGAGTTCCGGATGGGGGCGCGGCAGGACATCTCGCTCGATCAGGCACTGGCCCTCTCTGCGGCAATGGACGACGCCGAGACGCTTCGTGAGATGGCGGCCCGGAAGTAGGTGTTCCTGGTCGACGTCAACGTCCTCCTCTATGCCGTCAATGCCGACGCGGAAAATCACGAGAAGGCGCATCGGTGGCTCTCCGCCGCCCTGGTCGGCCCCGGCGACGTTGTCGGATTGTCATGGTCGGTGCTGCTGGCCTTCATCCGACTCTCCACGCACCGGGCGGTGTTCCCCGCTCCACTCGAGCTGGGGCCAGCGTTGCAGGTCGTCGAGGAGTGGCTGCACATGCCAACGACGCTCATCGTCGAACCGACTCCACGCCACCTCCGCCTATTGGGAGGTCTGCTCCAGGAACTAGGCGTGGTCGGCAACCTAATCCCGGACGCACACCTGGCTGCCCTTGCCTTGGAGCACCGGGCCACAATTGTCAGCTTCGATCACGATTTCGGTCGGTTTCGCGGCGTGGACTGGGTCATCCCGGAATAGCCAGGTCGACCGGTTCGACTTTCACTGGTTTCGGCTCTTGCGGGCCACCATGTTGGTCGCCGCTACGCCCGAGCGGCCCCTCTCGTGACTCGTTGACCGCTTTAGAACAGGACCACCGAGCGCAGAACGTCGCCACGCTGCATTCGTTGCAGGGCCTCCTCCACACCATCGAGTGCGACCGTCTCCGTGACGAACCGGTCCAGCGGTAGGCGGCCCTGCAGATACAGGTCGGCGAAGATCGGGAAGTCACGAGCCGGCAGGCAATCCCCGTACCAGGATGACTTGAGCGCACCGCCGCGGCCGAAGACATCGCCGAGTGGCAGGTCGAGCCTGGCCTCCGGCGGCGGAACACCAACCAGCACCACGGTACCCGCCAGGTCTCTGGCGTAGAACGCTTGACGATAGGTCTCCGGCTGACCTACCGCGTCAATGACCACGTCCGCACCGAAGCCTCCGGTGAGTTCCCGTATGGCCTGGACAGGATCGGCAGTGGAGGCATTGACCGTGTGCGTGGCGCCGAATTCCCTGGCCCACTCCAGCTTTTGGTCAGCCACGTCGACGGCGATAACGGTGGTCGCGCCAGCCAGGCGGGCGCCGGCGATTGCGGCGTCACCAACTCCCCCACATCCGATCACCGCGACCGCATCCCCGCGCCCGACGGCTCCCGTGTTGAGTGCGGCTCCCAGTCCAGCCATCACCCCGCAGCCGAGCAGGCAGGCAACTTCAGCTGGAACCCGCGGGTCCACCTTGGTGCATTGCCCGGCCGCCACCAGAGTCTTCTCGACAAACGCCCCGATCCCCAGGGCCGCGGAGAGCGCCGTGCCGTCCCGAAGCCGCATCGGCTGTACCGCATTCTGGGATTTGAAGCAGTACCACGGTCGCCCTCGGCGACACGACCGGCAGCTGCCGCAGACCGCCCGCCAGTTGAGCACCACGTAGTCGCCGGGAGCGATGCTCGCTACCCCCTCTCCGACCGCCTCGACCGTGCCGGCTGCCTCGTGGCCGAGGAGGTATGGGAACGCTTCTCCGATGGCCCCCTCGCGGTAATGCAGGTCGGTGTGGCAGACCCCACAGGCCTGGATTGCCACCAACGCCTCGCCGGGGCCCGGGTCCGGCACCACCACCTTCTCCGCCGAGACGGCGGCCCCCCGGCTACTGGCGACCACTCCGCGAACCTGAAAGCTCATCCTGGTACCCACCCTGCGCCCCTGGCGGAGCCACTCTCCAGCTAGCACTCAGAAGCTATCACGCCTCTCAGGGGGCCACGGCCCCAAAGCGGGCTGAGGGTCGGAGAGGTTTCCGAGCTTGACAGGTAAGGGCTGAGCCGGTATTCTGCCGCCAGGCTAATTAGCTGAAAGGAATAATAACGTGGCATCCGACCGTTTGAGCATCACCCTGACCGCGCTGGCTGATCCGACTCGCCGCCAGATCCTGGCCCGGCTCGGGCAGAGCGAGGCCACGGTCATGGAGCTGGCTGCGCCCTTCGCCCTGAAGCTGCCGACCGTGTCGAAGCACCTGAAGGTGCTCCAGCGGGCCGGCCTCGTCTCCCAGAGTCGGCGGGCCCAATGGCGGCCCTGCCGGCTCGAGGTGGCTCCGCTGGCGGACGTCACCGAGCTAGTCGAGCGCTACCGCAATTTGTGGGAGGAGCGGCACGACCGCCTAGACCAGCTTTTGAACCAATTGCAGAAGTAGGAGAAGAGCGATGAGTGACAAGAACACGGTACTTCAGGTCGAGCCCGCCGCCCAGGAGGTGGTGCTGACGCGAACTTTCGACGCCCCGCGTGAGCTGGTCTTCAGGGTCTACACGGATCCCCATCTGCTGCCGAGGTGGTGGGGTCCCAGCAGCTTGTCCACCATCGTCGAGTCGATGGACGTTCGACCCGGCGGAGTCTGGCGCTTCGTCCAGCGCGACAAGGATGGCGCCGAGTTCGCCTTCCCTGGCGTCTATCACGAGGTCAGCCCGCCGGCCCGGCTGGTGACCACCTTCGAGTTTGAGGGCGCGTCGGGACACGTAGTGCTGGAGACGACCACCTTCGACGAGGTGGCGGGGAAGACCCAGCTCACCACCCGTTCCGTCTTCCAGTCGGTCGAGGATCGCGACCAAATGGTCGCCTCCGGAATGGAACGGGGAGCCCGAGAGTCCATGGAGAGGCTGGCCGCTCTGGTGGCGGCCGGTTGAACCAGCGCCGTGGACAGCTCGGCTAGAGGTGCCGCGAATCGAGGCGGATGGTCCACTGGTCGATCGATGCGACGCGGAGGTGTGTCCGATGCCACGGATCGCGGGACAACGTGGCCCGGATGGCATCCTCCGACTCTGCCTCCAGCGCAAGTACCACGCGGTGCTCGTCAGCGAGCGGCCCACCCAAGATGACGACGCGTTGCTCCACCCACTTGTTCATGTACGCCGCGTGCGAGGTATAGCCGGTCTGCTGTTCCAACGCGATCGCGGCGTCCCACTGCGGCCCTGAGCGATGCAGAATTGCCAGGAATGTAGCCACCAGGGCATCGTAGCCCGTTCGTCCCAGTCCCTCCGCCAAGCCAGTGTTTCGAATCGCTCACTTCGCTGTTCGCACGGGACATGTCTGGCGCAGCTTGCGGTGCTAACAATCACTTGACTCAACCGGGCGACCGGTATCCTGGAGTCGTGGGTGACATCCCAGGCGCGGATAGCAAGTCGAGAATGCAGCGGTGACCTCACGGGAGGAAGTAGCCAACTCGCTTCTCGCAGAGCTGAAGTGGGTTCACGGCCTGCTGCGCCGAGACCTCAGGACCTGCCTGACGCTCGCGCAATCTGTCACTGCTGGCGCAACCGCGGCCGAGGTTCGTGACGAGATCCGCGCGCTGAAGGCTCAGGGGCCGCTCTTCCAGCTACGAATGAATTGCTTGCAGTACTGCCGGTTCGTCCACGGTCACCATGGCGCAGAGGACGCGGCGCTGTTCCCTGGCGTGCGCCGGGCTGACCCCAGTCTCAACCCGATCGTCGACCAGCTTGAAGCGGACCATCGCGCGGTATCGGATCTCCTGGACCAAGTGGAGGCCTCTTCGCTTGGTATAGGCAGCCTCGCGGATATCATCGAGCGCCAACGGCTCGTCGATGCGCTGCACCAACTCTCGGCGCGTCTGCTGGAGCATCTTGCCTTCGAGGAAGAGTCCCTAGTGTCCTGACTCAGAGATTAGCGGTAGTATTGATGGATGGTACTTACAGTTCGACGAGGCCGTCCGACCCCGCCGCTGACTTTGACCGACCAGGAGCGGACTTTGCTGGAGCAGTGGTCCCGTCGCCGCAGCACCGCGCAGGCCCTGGCGCTGCGCAGCCGGATCGTGCTGGCGGCCGCGACCGGCGAGAACAACCAGGCGGTGGCGGCCCAGTTGCGGGTGACCCAGCAGACGGTGGGCAAGTGGCGGCGCCGCTTTCTGGAGCGCCGGCTGGATGGGCTCTCCGACGAGCCGCGTCCGGGCGTGCCGCCGACGATCACCGACCAGCAGGTGGAGTGGGTGATCGCCAAGACCCTGGAGGAGACCCCAAGGGACGCGACGCAGTGGTCGACGCGCTCGATGGCGGAGGCCAGCGGTCTTTCCCGCGCCTCGATCTGGCGAATCTGGCGCGCTTTCGGTCTGCAACC
>DATKSR010000035.1:0-6299 GCA_035531555.1 Candidatus Dormiibacterota bacterium | reverse complement strand
TTCTATGTTCTGCTCGGCCAGCAGAGGAGCGCCAGCCGCGACCTGGCCCACCAGGGGCAACCAATACGCGCCGGTGGAGTGGCCGACAGGGCCTGACAGGTCTGTCAGCAAGACCGTGCGCGACTTGGTCGGGTCACGATGAATCAAGCCTTTACGCTCCAGGACGTTCAAGTGGTTCTGAACGGTGGAACTGGAGCTCAGACCCACGGCGCGGCCGATCTCGCGGACCGAGGGGGGGTATCCACCGTCGACATTTCGCGAACGCAGGTACTCGACGATTTCCTGTTGACGGGGATGGAGACCTTCGGGCATCTGGACGCTCCCTTCCGGGTCGCATACCGGCCAGCGGTTGCACCCCAGAACAAATGATCGCCCTCGATGGTAGCATCGATTGCTTCTCGGTGCAAACGGCTGTTCGCCGGCATTGATTGCAGCACTCCCCGGGAAGATGTCGAAAGGGAGCCGAGAGGTCAGTAGGGGAGAGGTCATTCGCACTCCTGCACTGGCCAGACTGGTTGTTGAGACCCGGCTGGATGGGGGTACCAACGGTCATCGGCACAGGCGTCGGGATTTAGAGGGCTGTAGATAGAGGGAATAAGTTCGGCCGCAGGCTCCGGCCACTCCGAGGTGGAGCGGGAGTGGGCCTTTCTGCTCCCGAAAGCACCCGCAGCTGAGGCCGTGGAGTCATCGCGAGGCGCACTGGGCCCGCCCACTCCGCGGGGAGAGGAGAAGTGCAGCCCAGGGGAAAGTGGTGGGGCTACAGCCCCAGCAACTGGATAGCCCTCGGTGGATCTCGCCCAGTCCAGCGCATTCCTTTGGCGATGTTCTCTTCCCCAACAAGCGTAGCGCCCCGATCGCCAGGTTCTGCAGGCTCGCCATCGCATGGGGAGACCGCTTGGTGCGGACCTGGGAACGATCCTCCCCCATGGTTACGTCCCGCACCCAGTGAACCCGGTTCTCTATCTCCCAGTGGCCTCGCACCAGCGTCATCAGCCTGGCCTGGTCCGCCCGTTCCGGCAGCAGACTGGTCACCCCAAAGGCGATCTCTCGCGACCGTGGCGTCCTATCCAGGTCGAAGACGTCGCGCTGGATCCGGAAGACCTCGGCCACGTGCGGGAAGGGCGCGGGAGCGTCAGGGCCGGAGAGGTAGCTGTTGAGCGCGGTGCCCGCCGTTTGATCCGCCCATGGCCCTTGTCCACTTTAACCCGCTCAGCGGAAGAAAAGAGCTCTCGTCCAGTGCTTGCAGGGTCTCCCGCAGGGTGCGCTGGTTGTCCTTGACGGTGAAGACGTAGTCAGTCCCCTTATGTTCGACAAGGAACTTGCCATGGTCCACCTTGGTGTGCATCGCATCGGCGGTTACAACCACCCCCTTTAGGTCGCACAGCTCCAGCAGATGGCGGAATGCGGAGATCTCATTGGTCTCGGGTACCCCTCCCGTTGCGCACCACCACCCCCTCTCGGTGAACTATCGCCGCGAACAGGTGCAGCGCCCGCCCGTCCTGCTGATATGCCCCTAGTACTACAACGCTGGTTGGGTGGGGTGGTCACGCAGCCAGCGTTGTAGTACTAGCACGCTCTTGCCCTCAACGGCCACCGCCAGGTAACCCCGCTCGATCCCCCCCTGGCGTACCTCCTCCAGCCAGCCCCCGACCGCGCAGTCCAGCGCCACCACGTCCGCCGCCTGCAGAGCCCGGCGCAGGGTCGGCTCATGGGGCGCGGCGACATGTCTGCCGGTGCTGGGACTCCGCCGCGTCCCCCAGCCGCGCAGCACTTCCTGGGACGCCTCATCTGCCCACTCTCTGATCGCGGTGAAACTGTTCGCCCCCGGGAGCAGCGCCACCCCCGCCACCAACAGGACTGTCGCCAGCCGGTGCCGGATCCCCCTCGCCTTGCGGGGGTCCGGCCCCCAATCCAGCCGGGCCAGCAAGCTCCCTCCCCCGGTGAGTAGCAACCGGTTCAGGTCCACAAACGCGGTCTTCCTCCTCGTGGTTGCAGTGGAGATCAATAGCTGCTCGAACGCAGCGCAGAGGATCTCCTTTGCTTCCCGGCGCAGAGGCACCAGCCAGCACACCTTCGGCCACCCGAGCGCCGGGATCCCGCCGTCTCTTCGAGCCGCAGGAAGTTCGCCGCCGTATAGCCGGCTCCGAGATGGCGCTTGGGGTCAGTGAACGTCTCGACCGCTAGCACTGGGTGCCCGTACACCGCCTCATAGTCGGCGGAGAGTCGGCGCAGGGTCTTGCACAACACCTGGGAGGCGAAGTTCTTGCGTCTTCCGTCCGGCAGCACGCAGAAACGCTGGTTGTTGACCACCACGGCGATCTGCCGCGACTGCGCTTCGTTGCTCCATCCGAGGTGCCGTTCTCGCACTGAGCACTTGTACGCAGCTGAGCCGAAGCCGACCAGCGCAACCCACCTTTCGTCCTCGGTGGCGCCGTACCTCATGGTCTCGCCCGCCAGCCGATGGCCCAGCCAGTGGTGCTGGACCAACTCAGAGTTGAACCTCGCCACCCTCCCCCGCTCGATGGGTCGTACCACCAGTGCGCCCCGGCAGTAGGGCAGAGACCCCATCGGCGGCTCCGGCAGCACGGCCATGCCTAACGGTATACCCGAAGTCATCCGGAACAGCCAGCCCTTTGCCTGACTCAGTTCACCCCGCTGACTTTGCCGATGACCGTGCACAGCGCGGCGACTGCTTGACAAACGAACATGCGTTCCGTACACTACGAACCGATGTTCGCCAATTCAGCGGTGAGAACTCGAAGGATCCCTCAAAGCACGGCAAGAGGGCAGATCCGCCGGAGTCGGGGTAGCAGTTGGGGTTTACTTCTCAGAATCGCGGTCCTGACCGTGCTCGCTGGCGCGGTAATGACGCAGGTTGTTCTGGGAAATGCTGGCTCCCGCGGGCCATCCGTAGTAGTTCAGCCCGGCCAGACGTTGTGGGGGATCGCCAGCAGCCACTATCCCGAGTCGGATCCGAGGACCGCTGTCGCTGCCATGGAATCCACGAACCATCTGGACGGACCGGTCATTTCTCCGGGCCAGAGATTGCTGCTTCCTCCCGTCTGAATGAGTCGGCCGGCCCGCGGGGCCCGGCCACCTGCCGAAGTCGATACGCTCCCACGCTGTGAGCATTTCAGACGCCTCCTTGGAACGAATGCGGGTGGTCGTGGCCGCTGGGCAAGCGGAGCGGTGGCTACCCAGCCTGGTGGTCGCTGTCGCCCGAGGTGGCCGCCTGCGGGAACAGGTCTCGGTCGGCGAAGCTGACTTCGCGGCGACGGCTAACGGGGTTCAACGCGTCTATCCCCAGTGCGGCTGGTTTCACTACTCGAACCTGGGGCTTTGCCCTACTGGGAGAGATGGCCGCCCCATGAACAGCACGACCTGTGAAGCGTGGGTGAAGCAGCACGTGCTGCATCCTCTAGGACTGCGGCACACCACGCCGCTGCCTGGCCATCCATCCGCCCAGGGATATTCGGGCGAGCCGTACACCGACGAGGTGGTAGAGGAGCCTCGGGTCGACTGCCGCGGCCTTGCGCCTGCCGGCCAACGGTGGAGCACGGCAGGGGATCTCTGCCGTTGGACCGGTGGACTCGTCGGCAGTCGGCCGGACGTTCTGCCTCCCAGCGTGTTGGAGGAGATGCGCGCGCCGCGCACGATGGCGGACCTTGAAACACTGGACCTGGGGATTCGGATTGGGCTGGATGCTGATGCGGGACCGGGACACCGTCTACGTGGGCCACGTCGGCGCCATGCCGGGTTTCCTGTCCGCCGTGGTGTGTCATCCGCCCACCCAGCTCGGCGTTGTGGTACTGGTCAACACCTCTGGGGGCCTCCACCTAGGGGCACTCGCGGTGCAGCTCCTGAGCCTGGTCCGGGAGGCCTATCCGGCTGCTCCCGAATGGACGCCCGGGGGACCGCCTCCCGACCGGATCGCCTCGCTGCTGGGGCGGTGGTGGTCCGAGTGGAACGAGTGGATATTTCGGTGGCGCAACGGTCAGCTTCAGCCCCGGCTCGCTGATGCTCCGCCCGGCGACCCCCCCACGGAGTTCGCGGATATGGCCCCGGTGAGTTTGTGGCACGTACGGATCGGAACGAGGCGAGCGTTTGGAGGTGGTCAGGGGAGGTTGGGAGGAATCGGCCGCCGTCCAGAAACTCTATTGGGCGACCTATCCGTTCACCCGTGCGCCCCAGCGCATCGGCCGACCCGACTGAACCGGAAAGCCTCCGCGACCGGAGTCGCACTGGTCGGCCAATGCCACCGCAGTCGATCGCTCGGCATGCAGAGTCCTACGGCCCAGGTAGCTTGTGAACCGCACCGGTTTCTGCGGGGGTAACCCTGCACGACGTTTGGCCGACTCTCCTGACCCGGGTGGAGCAGCCTGACCGGAAACGGTGTACAGTGCCTCTCGGACGAACGGTTGGTGCGCTAGCGTACCGACAGGCTCACCTGAAGCGCCCAATCTACGTCTGGCGGTTCAGATCAAGAAGTCCAAGCCGGGCTCGCGCCTTGTGGGCGCTGCTCGAGCGGTAGGCGTGGAGGCGATTCAGTGGCCAGAGCGGAACTTGATCCTCACACTGAACTAAGGCGACACCTTCCCCGTTGGCTACCGGCGGCGTTGGGCCTTGGGGCGATTGCCACATGGGCGACCCTCGGCGGGGTCACCGCGACAGCAGCGACTCAGCCAGTTCTGGGCACGGCTGCCAACTTCGCGGTAATCGCTGGTTCAGCGGTCGCGACAGTTCCCCCCAACGATAGTCAACGGCAACCTCGCCCTCGCTCCCGGTACTTCGGCGGGGGGTATTACTGTGACCGGGCAGTACCAGTCCTATATCGGCCCCACGAACAGCACCGCCATAACGGCTCAGAATGACCTAATGACGGCATACACCGACGCGGCCAACGCGACCCCCGCGGACAACTTGACAACTGCAGGCGGCACCACGGAGTTGGGCAACCAAACGCTCATCCCTGGCGTCTACAAGGTTACCAATGACGCGTTGCTGGACGGGACCCTGACGCTGAACGGCGAGGGGCAAACCAATCCGACCTTCATATTTCAGCTGGCGGTGTCGCTGACTACCGGCAGCGGCTCGAATGTGGTGCTCGAGAACGGCGCCAGCGGGTGCGCCTTGTTCTGGCAGGTGACGAGTGCGGCGGTGCTGGGTAGCACGACGGATTTCCAGGGTAACCTGATGGCTGCGTCGGGGATCACCATGGGATCAGGTTCCAACATCGGACTCGGCGGCGGGGTCGACGGAGGCCGCGCCCTGGTCAGCACCTCTGGCCCCCTGACGTCGGCTGGCAGCAATGAGATCACCCCGCCCCCGATTGGTTGCGCCTTCGCGGCCGCCACCACCACCTCAGTTACTACCCCGACCACTGGAGCTTTTGGGCTAACGCCCGGTGGCATCCCGGTGCTCGAACTCGCGCTGGCACTCTTCGCCGTGGGCGTTCTCACCACATCAGCAGGTCTCTGGATGCGCCGGAGCAAAGCCTGAGCTCGACCTTCTGACCGTCGCCTGTCCTCGGCTGGGATTCCTGGGCGATTACCGCCATCCAGCGGCGCTTTTGTTGGAGCGGAATCGGGGAGTCCTGCCCTCCACCTCGAGCTGCGGCGTCCCTACTGGCGTGTTTGCATTGCTCTCAGTCGGCTGGGGTGCTCAGCAGCCGCGCTATTCCTTCCAGCGGAATCGACACCCACTCCGGTCGGCTGCGCAGCTCGTAGTCGACCTCATAGAGCGCTTGACTCGCCTGGAGGCAGGTGAGCAGTAGCCGGATGGTGCTACGGTCGGCGGGAAGTATGCCGGTGCCGCCAATGGTGGCTAGGTACTGACCCAGGAAGGCGTCTCGGGCCAGTCCTGACCACGCCCGGCCGTACGGCTCCAGGCTGGCGGCGCTGACATCGGCGGAGTCCACCTGCTGCCGCAGGGCGACGGTGGCCGCGTAGTCGAACGACCGCAGCATCCCGGCGAGATCCTGGAGCGGGGTGGCCCTGCGACGTCTAACCGAGATGGGTAGAGAAGGCCTCCCTTCGAAGTCCAGGGCGTGCCAGCCGGCATCGGTGCGCAGGAGCTGGCCCAAGTGGTAGTCACCGTGGATCCGGATGGCGCTGCCCGCCGGAGTCAAGCCGACCACCCGGCGGGCCAGGTCCTGGAGCGCGTTGGCGTGAACCGCCAGCGGCTCGAGGCGGGGGTCGTCCAACCTCAGCAGTTTTTCCGACCGGGAGTCAAGGTCGTCCGCGATGACTTGGAGATCGTCGCCACTTTGGGGCCGGGCGACCAGGTCGGGGTCGCCATCC
>DATKSR010000034.1:0-30840 GCA_035531555.1 Candidatus Dormiibacterota bacterium | reverse complement strand
TGGGATCCCCGACCTCAACGTCATGGTGCTGCATTCGTCGGTGAGCCCCGAGAAGCGGGAGGACTGGTTCGAGAAGGCGGTCGGCCAGGGCGCTCAGGTGGTGATCGTTCACCCCGGCTTGGTCGAGACTGGCCTAGACCTAATCGCCTTCCCAGCCATCGTGTTCTACCAGACCACTTTCAACCTCTTTCGGATGCGGCAGGCAAGCCGCCGGTCTTGGCGGATCGGCCAGACCCTTCCGGTCCGGGTCCGGCACATCTACTACCGGGAGACTGCCCAGGAGACGGCGATCGCCCTAATGGGCCGGAAGCTCTACGCCAGCCTTGCCCTTGAGGGACGGTTCGGCGACTCGGCACTCCTTGAGCTGGCCGAGGCTGAGGTTCAGGACGGAACCAAGCTGGCCCGACAGCTCGCCGGATCGCTCGGTGGTGAGGACGTGTGGGATAAGCTCAGGGCACGGCGTGGGAAGTCGGCGGCAGCTCCCGTGGTCCCCGCTCCGTTGCCTCCCAAGGTGGAGCCCCGGCCCGTGCTGCGTGTGGTGGTGGCCGAGCCTGTCGACGGCCCCACCGAGCAGTTGAGTCTCTTCGGGTAGGTAACGGCTGGGCGATCACGATTTTAGTTGCCAGCTAATTTGTGGCCAAGAGGCTGGTAGTAAGGTGCTGTCAGCCAGTGGAGTGTCGCGGACCACGAAACGGGGTCCCCTCACCTCGGTTTCGCTCTCCTGCGCGTGTATGTTGCCAATGCTGTTCTCATCATATGACACCCGCACGGACACAAGACGGACAAAGCTCCATCTAGTGTCTGTTGCTTGGGTATACCCAAGCTTGACCAGTAGTCCTCTGGTCACAGACCCATCGCTGAGAAACTAGAGCAAACCTATTGATTCCCGCTCTGGTTTATGTGAGGGTTTATACGGAGCTGGCATAGTCTCAGACTGGACACCAGCCCACGCATCATGTCCAATGATTTGATCCTCTCCAACTGGAATGGAGTGAGTATGATCGCCGCAATCAGCATGCTGAAATTGCCACAGGTTCAGGATGTGGCGAATAAGCCCTTTGGCCGGACGCCGGCATTTTGATGCCAAGGGACTTTTTGTTGGCATACTAGCAATGATAGACGCAACCCACGGACATGCGTCGGACAAAACAGGGCCAGGGTGAAGTGAGAGATGGGCGTATCCAACTTGGATACGACGCTATTGGTGGAGCGACTGGCGATGGCACCGCCGATTTCGCGGCAGTGCCATCCTCTCATCCTTGGCAGTTCGCAGGCGTCCCGTTGACCCCAGGAACTAGTGCGGTCGGAGGATTGGTGGCAATCATGGACCAGCTCTCTTGACCGGAGTCGTCATCGACCAGAACTGTGGCTTGGATGAACTTAAATCCCTGCTGTGCTGGAGCGGTCACCTCGACTGCCCAGAGGTTTACCGGAGATGGCAGGGAATGACTCCAACAATTGCCCTGGACGTCCGTCACGTCCGTCACGTCCGGCTCAAAGACAGAGGTGGTAACGGAGTACCCCGTAAAGTCTGGACTCCCCAAGTGGTCGAGGTAGCTCAGGGCTACGGAAGTCGCTTGCTGAGCAGTCATCTGAGGCGAAACATGAGAGGCGGCTCGCACCGTGATAGTTAGCCCAGGGAGATGAACCTTGGTCAGGGCACTGCTGTTGCCGGGAAAGATCCCCAGGGTCAGAAGGGGCACTACGACCGCGAGAGCGACTGCACCTCCGAGTCCAAACAGGTACCGTGGTCGTAGGGACCTTTTGGCTTTGACCGCGTCGGCAAAGGGCAATCGCGCCGTCGCAGGAGCGGTCGCGAGATGCGTGGTTGCAGCAATCTCCGCTGTGACCCGCTTCAATTGATGAGAGAGGGCGTCGTCTGGAAAGTGGTCGTTCATAGCGTCTCCCTTTCTTGCTATTGGTTGGTGTAGCCTTCGCCTAAAATGGTCCGTAGTCGTTGTCTTCCCTTTCGCAGTTGGCTATCGACGTTTTGTGTAGAACAGCCAAGCATGGTCGCGATGGAGGCTGTGCTCTGATCCTCAACGTGGGCAAGGATCACGCACAGTCGCATCTTTGAGGGCAAGCGACGGAGCGCCTGCAGCACGTCGATCGATTCGACGCCTCCAGCCCCCGATGCAGCAGTGTTATGGCTCGGAGCGGTGTTTGCAGTATTTCCCGTAGTAAGCGCGTGCGAAACCGTCCCGCTAGGCGTACTGCCGTGATCCGAAGCCATGGCCACACAGGGTCCGTGAGGTAGCCTGGTTTGCGGCGCTCATGTTCTAGTGCGATCATGAACGTCTCCTGGGCGACCTCCTCTCCTGAGGCACGTCCCCCGGCTAGCATTGAGGCTAGTCCGACAAGGTGCTGGTAGTGAGCGACATAGATCGCAGCCACGCGGGCATCAGGGTCACCATCCCCTGCGACGGCCAAGTGGGTGGAGAAGCGGCTCTCGGGTGCTGCACTGATGTCCATACTCATATATAGGCAAGGAAGGGGCGAAAAACCAACCTCGGGGTCAAAACTGAGGCGCCGGTGACCTCTCTGCAGCAAGGTTGGAGAGCTAGGTGGTGCCCAGCTTCCCGGCAGTGCTGGGCATCAAGCGCAGATCCCGCTAGACCACGAGTCAGCCATGAATGACGGTGGACTTCATCTCAACGAAGTTGAAGTAACCCCACTCGGGGAAACCCAGGCCGAGATTGGCATGGCCGAAGGCGAAGCCAATTTCGGGGGCCAGATCGGCGAGGGCTTGGAGCCGAGTGAGCCTCCTATCGTAGGGTCATTGGCAATGAGGCGCCGTGGCAGACCCATTGCGCCTGACCAGCGGTTAGGGAGCAAGCACTTCTGGCAATGGCTGGTCAGCCCGCCTCAGGATGCCAGTTGTAGTCGAGGAAAAGAACCTCGCTGGCAATCGGGCAGAAGCCAGCTGAGAGAAGGGCGCGAAGTGACGCTACGTTTCCCGGACTGACCTGCGCGTACACCGCCTCGTCTGCGGAGACCAACTCGCGACAGGCGAGGGCGAGGAGCCGGCCAAGCCCATGTCCTCTTGCCCCCGTGTCTAGCTCAAAGGAGATCTCCCATCTGTGCGCTAGTCCGCGGCCAATGGAGACGAGGCCAGTACCGTTCTTGGTTCTCCAAGCACGTACGTCCGTCCGGAACCGCTGCGCCCCACGGAAGCGAGGATGCTCGGCGGCCGCGTCAACCTCCACTCGATCAAGACCATGATTGCCCGGCAGGGCTCCTTGGGCCACGAGCACGGCGTCGAGTTGTCCCGCGTGGGCACCCACATGGCGCCCAAGCTCGGCCAGGAAGTCAGGGCGCGTGGCGACTCCTGGGTCGTCAGGATCGAGTCGGGCGAGCACCCATGGCTCGTCCACGTCTGCTGCCACGACGATGTGAGACATGAACGCTACGACCGCGTGCACCGGCCCCGGCGGCCGGGCAATCACCTCAACGATCCCATCAGGCTCGGGCGGATGTCCGCCCGAAGCGGCTTCGAGCAATTGACGAAGGTGTCTCGCAGATCGCAGGCCTGGCGTGTCGCCGCTGCTCATGAAACGTGCCCCGGATTCCCACACCAAGGCGTCGTGGCATGAAGCCACGTTCGGTCAGGGTCGCGACGCATGGAAGTTCCAGATGACGCTGTCGGCCCCGGGAGCGCTGTCCTCGTGATAATCGGCCTTCACGGTGACGTCGGTGAACCCGGCTTCGACCAGTAACTGCTCAAATGCGGTGACACTCCAGTGCTGCAGGCGGAAGAGCTGCAGTTCGCTCGCGACCAGGGCACCGTCATGCCATTTCTCGTAGCGGAGCCAGCGGGTGGTCTGGTTGGCAGCCGAGTCGTGCTTGATGTGTTGGGTCTGGAGCGTCCACAAGAAAGGGTCGGCACGCCAGTGGCGCATCGGTTCCGGCTCTGTCACTAGCTGGGCGGGCGGCAGGTCCACCAGCAGCTGTCCGGACGGCTGCAGGCACTCGTGGAAACAGACGAGCGCTCGAGCAGTGGCGTCCCTCCCGTCGATGAGCGTGATGGAGCCGGCGGGGACGATCACGGCGGCGTAAGCAGCAGGTTGCACGAACGTGGTCATATCTGCCTGGCGCAGGACCGGATCTAGGCTGCGGTCCCGGCAGTGGCGACGGCAGACGTCGAGCATCTCAGGAGAGGTGTCGAAGCCGTCTACCTCGAGTCCCGACTCAAGGAGCGGGATAAGGATGCGACCAGTGCCCACCGCTGGTTCCAGTATCCGTCCGCTGACCCCGGCCAACAACTGCTTGTAGTAGTCGACGTCGTCGAAGCGGTGCCCGATCGGCTTGTCCAGGTCGTAGACCTCGGTACACAACGTCCCGTAGCTCGAGTTCAAGCGCGCCCACCAAGGAGCAGGACTCGTCCGGACTCGTCCCTCAGGATGATGCGCGCCGCTCGTCGCTGCTCTACCTTTTGCTTGGCCATGCTTCCAGTATCCCCCCGCCCCTCATCTGGGGCAAATGATCCGCCCTACTTGTAGGTGGCTTAATAAGTCACCTATAGGCGACGCCAGGCAGGCTGGTAGCAAGGTGCTGTCAGCCAGTGGAGTGTCGCGGACCACGGAACGGGGTCCCCTCACCTCTGTTTCGCTCTCCTGCGCGTGTATGGAGCCATTAGCGAGTTTTTGGGCGACTTCGAAAGTGACCCTCCGGGGCCCCGAAATAGAAGTTGTTCCAGCAACTAGGTCCGATTATTCCAATTTTTGATCTCAGCGGCCTTTGCGGGCGAGATCAGCGTCTGGGGGACGGGCGGGTTGGCTCTTTGCCGAGATACGTGCGAAGCTCTCGCTCATGGTCACTCTCAATCTCCCACAGCCAATCCGGACTCCTGTTCCCTCGTGGGACGGCACCTCCCTCTCCGTCCTCGACTATGGGGGAGTGGGGCGGCTGACCGTGTTGCTCCATGGCCTGGCAGGTCATGCGGGCGAGTGGACTGAAGTTGCATCTCGCATGACCTCCGAAACGCACAAGGTCGCGTTCGATCAGCGCGGGCACGGGCAGAGTTCGCGCCGGCCTTCTGGAGTCTCGAGGGCCGACTACGTAGCCGATGTGGTGGAGCTGATCAACCACTTCTCCCAAGGACAAGGGCCAGTCAACCTGGTGGGCCAATCGCTGGGAGGCCACACTGCCATGCTGGTCGCGGCCAGGCACCCGCCACTGGTGGCAAGGCTGGTGATGGTTGAGGCCACGCCAGACGGACCCTCATCTGAGTCCATTGAGCGGGCTCGCCGCTGGTTCGCCAGATGGCCCCGGCCGCTGGCGTCTGAAGAAGCAGCCATCGAATTCTTCGGCCCCACAGCACCAGCCTGGCTGGCGGGGATGGAGAGGCGCGAGGACGGCTGGTGGCCGTGCTTTGATGACGACGTGATGCTTGCCACGATGGGAGAGGCCAGCGGGGAGTGGTTGGACGACTGGGCAGTGGTCGGGTGCCCCACCCTTCTCGTCAGAGGAGGAGAGGGCTGGATGACCGAAGATCTCTCTGACTTGGAGAGCTCTGGCCCTTCACTGAGAATGGTTACGGTGCCCGGGGCGGGCCACGATGTCCAACTTGATGCGCCTCGGCGCCTGGCAGAGCTCATCAATGAGGATCTGAGGTCCGAGACAGCGTGAAGTAGGAGTCCGCACGATCGAGTATGATGGGGAACATCCGTTCGGCGGCTTTGGCAAGGAGACATCATGGCTACTAGCAAGAAGGACGCTTCTAAGGCTGGCAAGTTGCTGCAGAACCCCAAGACACCCAAGTCGGTGAAGAGTGTGGCTGGCAGCGATTTGTCCCAGCGGAAGCCTCCGAAGAAGCGGAAGTAACGAGCAAGGGCTCTCTTTAAAGCCAGGGAGTGACGGTCACTGTCTAGCCGACGCCCGCTGTTCGCTGTCCACCAGTCAGCTTGCCTTTGAACCGCATTTGTCCGGTGGCGCCTTCGCACTTGGCGCGCCGTCCCCCGGCTTGATGATCACGCTCGTGACCTTGTGCAGCAGTTGGACAAAGGCCCCGTCCGCAAATCCGAGCACGAAGGCCACGACGAAGAATGTCAAGAAGTCCGGATTGGGTGCAGTCTTGTTGCCTATGGTTAGCAGGACTAGATATATGGCCGCACCGATGGAGCCTGTGGTGGCTCCGAACAGCGGTCGGCAGTAATGCCAGTAGTTGAAGTCGATCTTCCAGTCCTGGTTGTGCGCAAAGATCCCATATAGGCTGGCTATGACCGCGCCGGTAGCGCCAAACCACACCACACCTGCTGGGATAGGGCCCAGCTTAAGCGGCACGTGCGCATGGAGCCATGGGACCGTGAAGTAGGCGACGAACAGGCTGAGTAGAAGCACCAAGTACGCCGTAGCGATGTAGAAGATGTGCGGAGGCATCTTGACGGGCGCCGCAGGGTCGGTGGTAGGCGTGGGACGTCCCGGGCCAGGTCCCACTTCCGGCCCCGGGGGCCGGGTTCCGGGCCCTACGGGAGCCGACTCATCGACAGGACTCCTGTCCTTCGCAAGAGGCTCTAGCATGCCTATCCCCCTCCCACCGCGGCTGATTTGCTGGGACTATAGCCCTGGTTGTATCGGAGGTCAAGGCCTTCCTCCGGCGGTGTCAGTGGGATCTAATCTAGACCGACGAGGTTCGATGGGCGGAAAGGGGAGCTGTGGTCGCTCCGATGCCAATGAGGTCCCGCCACTCGCTAAAGTTGCCCCGGCAGGGGAGGAGGCCCCCTCCCTTTCTGCTCCGACCCCGGGCTTCCCCAAAATGCCCGGGGTCTCCCTGTTATTGGGGTTCTCGGACATGATCTGGAAGTCACGGGAGTTCAGCTTGGTTCCCGCGATATCCAGGGCCGATTGTTAGCTCCGGCCATGCTGGACCCTTGAGAAACGCTCACATACCCTGGATCAGTTGAGCGGGGTCTGGCCACCCGCAGTACGGGTCGGTCGTAGGCCGAGTTAGAGTCCGATTAATGAGAGCAATGTGATCTCGCTGGCTTGGCACTCGGAGTTCGGAGGCGCGGATTCAGGGATCAAGAACTCGTTCGGCAGCAGGTTACTCGGACAGTGCCTCTGAGTTCGCTGGTATCGTCATGGCAGGCGGAAGAGTGGGAGGGACGGGAATGGTGGCCAAGCACTCTCGAACTACGTCAGTGTCGTGAATGCGCTGCGCCCAAAGCTCAGGACGCAATGTCAAACGATGGGCCAGGGCTGGCACGGCAAGCCGCTGAACATCATCTGGGGTGACAAAATCTCGTCCTTCGAGAGCGGCCTGAGCCCGGGAGAGCTTAAGCAACGCGAGTCCACCACGAGGGCTAGAACCTACCTGTACCCGAGGGCTGAGTCGGGTTGCCCGAACCAAATCAACGATGTAGCTAAACACCTCATCCGACACCGTCACGTGCTCGACGGCGGCTTGGCAAGCGAGGAGTGTCGTCCCATCCATGATGGGCGCCAGCCGGACTTCATCTTCGCCGCGGGTGTGACGCTCCTTCAAGATCCGCTTTTCCTCCTCCCGCTCCGGATAACCAATCTTTGCCCGAAGCAGAAAGCGGTCAAGTTGCGCCTCGGGCAACGGGTAGGTTCCTTCGTACTCGATCGGGTTTTGGGTAGCCACCACGAGGAACGGCCGCGGCAGGGGGGTTGACTTTCCGTCGATCGTCACCTGCCTCTCCTGCATTGCCTCGAGCAGAGCCGCCTGGGTCTTCGGGGGCGATCGGTTGATCTCGTCTCCGAGAAGCAGGTTTGCAAAGATCGGTCCCTGCTTCATCTCGAACTCGCTATTTCTGGGGTTGAAAATGGAGGAGCCCGTGATGTCGGACGGCAGCAGATCGGGAGTGAATTGAACGCGAGAGAAGCGAAGAGTAAGCGTCTGAGCGAGCGACCGTGCGATCAGGGTCTTGGCTAGGCCCGGATAATCCTCCAGAAGGACGTGACCATCGGCCAACAGCGCTGCGAGGACCAGTTCCAACACCGCTCGCTTGCCCACCACCACGCGCTCCATCTCATGGAGAACCCGGTCGGCATGGGAACGAACGTTCGCCAATTCGGCGCGCTGACCATCCAAGAACTAGTTGTTCCTACAACCATTCGCGACCCGCCGTCACTAACCTTCCACCATGCTAGCTACGAGCTCGACTCGGCACAGCTAGCCCGGAATTCAAACCGGTCTGCCGCGGATAAGTAACTTCTACTAACTCTGCATCGCGCGCCGTTGGGCAGTGTGCTAGGATACCACACGGGCTTCTCCAACGTGAACCTCTCAGGAGTCGGAATGCCCCGGCGGAGCGCCTGAGGTCCACGTGCATAGCACAGGGGGTAAGGGTCGGTTGGATTGCCGCCATGCTCGTCGCAGAGAGTGTCACCCGATACTCCTGACCCACTCCAGATAACTATGGAGGTTACGGATGTTCCGCTTGGTTGAAAGGTATACAGATCGCGTCATTGATTGGCTTGTACCGCAGCTCACAGCGCATGCGTCTGCCCCTCCTCTGTGCACGACCTATTGTTGGTGCACGTATTCCACCACCTGCGATCAGTATGTGATCAATTGTGTCATATACAACTGCACGGAGTGCCATGGGGGCTGCGCTAGTTCCGTCGACTGCAATCTTGGTGTATACAACGGTAAGCCTGTCGTCGACTGCATAGGCTGAGCTCCTTCGGGGGGGGGCGGCGTTACGGTTCCCCCCCGAAGAAGCCGACCATATGATGTCGCGAGCGCCCGACTATGAGGTAGCTACTACCGCATCGCATTTGCGGTAGCCACTGGGTAAGCGTAGCGTGTATCTCCCACTCGCGTGCCGGATCGTTATTGCTAGTACGTTTGCCCTGTCCATAGTCGTGAAGCTCCGAGTACCTGGATCCTTCACGGCACTCATTGGCACGATTCAGAAGCTGCCCCATCCGTCCTTCACTTCCCCACTTCTGCTGGGTCGCGCAATCGTAGGCGGCGAGAGCCTGGTACTGGTCCTAGTCATAATTCCGCTGACAGCCACCGCAGGGCTCCTGCTCGCTGGCGTGGCTTTTGTGACCTACTTGGTGGTGACCATGACTGCCATATGGCGCCACCTGAGAGTGGAGTGCAATTGCTTCGGCGCCTCCGGTGAGGTGATGGGAATACCGGGGCTGGTCCGGAACGCCGGTCTTCTGGTCGTAGCTTTGGTTGGAGCTGTGCTGACCTATCATCCGGCCGAATCACTCACAGGCAACGTTCTCCTCGACACAGTTATGTCTGCCTTCGGAGCCATGGCAGTCACAACCATGGCAGTCTATGCCGACGACTTCGCATGGCTCTGGTCCCGACCGAGTAGGCACCGGACGCACCTAACGGGGCCGATAGAGCCCCCTAAGGTGAGCTCGGGCTGGGTGGTGACATCGAAGGACCGTCAGCCGGGATGAGTCTTATGGGCGTAGCAGTTACCCTAATCGCTGCTGGTCTGATACTCAACCTTATCCTCACCACAGGTCTGGTCAGGCGCTTACGCGACTTCTCGGCGCGTGGAGAGCCGGAGCCTCAGCTGCGCCTTCCCGTTGCTCCAGGGCTCAGCCCAGGGGACGCAGTACCTGAATTCAGCACCACGTCAGTGGCAGGGCACAGCGTATCCACCGCGGATCTGAATGGTGTGCCTTGGGTGGTAGGATTTTTCTCTTCGGGCTGCCGAGCTTGCCGCGAACATATTGTCGACTACGGCGACTACGTCGCCAGTTTGCGATCAGGCTCGACGGCGGCTATTGCGGTCGTAGTAGGTACTGACCCTGGTGGTCGTGATCTAGTCGAAACGGCTCAACACATAACTGAGCTACTGGTCGTGGAAGACTTGGGAGGCGCTGTCTCCCGCTCGTTCGCAGTCGAAGCTTTCCCCTCGTTCTTTGCCGTTGATCGGTCTGGTCGGGTGAGCCACGCGGATCTGTCTGCTCGGCGCCTTCCACAAGGCCTCTCTTAGCCAACAACACGCTGATTGCCAGTGTCTTCGTGAAGGCGAAAATGTGGACGAATCCGCGCCGAGTACTGCGCGTCCTACGGTTGGCCTGGGACGCCAATCCGCGATCATTGGCAATACAGACTGCAATCCTTCTAGTCGCCGGTGCCTCACCGGTCGCGTTGGCGTGGCTGACGCGCCTTCTACTGAATGCCCTCATCTACGATCACAGGCCAAGCCGGGTTGGGTTTGCACTGATGCTGGCTGGGTTGCTGATCGCACTAACCACAACGATGGCAGCAGTACCTAGTCTCGCGACCTTGGCAGCGTCCGATCTCAGGCGTAGTTTGTCGCTGATCACCCAGAGTCGACTGTTTAGTGCCGTAAGCAACATTCCCGGCATGCGAACGTTTGAGGATCCTGGATTCCATGACCGACTCTCACTAGCCCAGCAGGGAGCCTATGGATCAGCGCCTCTGATCGTTGCCCAGGTTCTCGCACTTCTTCAAGCGGCAATCCTCCTCGTCGGCTTCAGCTTGGCTCTACTAAGCGTTAACCCGATTCTGTTCGTGATCGTTATGATCGCCGCAACTCCAGCCCTCGTTGGCCAGCTCTCACTATCGAGCTATTGGGCGCACACACAGTGGCGCATGTCAGGTCACGACAGGCGGCGGGCAGCGCTCTCGATGATGCAGGTGGACGAGCAGGCCGCCAAGGAGATCCGCATTTTCGGATTCGGTATCTTTCTGCGCGACCGCATGCGAGACGAGGTAAAGCTACTCAACCGAGCTGAGTCCTTGGTGAATCGCCGGCAGTTTAGGATCGAACTCGGAACTGGGCTTCTGAGTGCTCTTGTCACCGGCGGGGGACTCATCTACGCAGTGGCCTTGGCCGCCACGGGTAGGCTCGAGATCGGAGACGTCTCGCTATTCGTCGCGGCGGTCGCCGGTGTTCAGGGAGGTCTCGGCGGCATTGTGCAGTCACTCGCGCAGCTACAACGCTCTCTCTCCACGTTCGAGCACTACGAAGCCGTCCTTCAGACCCCCCCGGACGTGGAACTTGCAAAAACGCCCCGCCGTTTAGAGAGGCTTGGCTCTAAGATTGAGTTTCGGGGTGTTTGGTTCCGATATGATTCGGCCCACCCATGGGTGCTGCGCGACTTTCACGCCAGCTTTGCGGCTCACTCCACCACCGCTCTGATAGGACTCAATGGCGCCGGTAAGACAACGATCGTGAAGCTGCTTCTCCGGTTCTACGATCCGGATCGCGGCGCCATCCTCTGGGACGGTGTAGATGTACGTGAGATCGACATCCAGAACTTGCGGAGCCGGATGTCCGCAGTGTTCCAGGATTTCATGCGCTACGACCTGACGGCACGCGAGAACATCGCTGTAGGCGACATTTCAGGCATTGGCGACGACGGGCGATTAAGACAGGCAGCCAGTGAAGCCGGGCTCGATCAACGCCTTGACGAACTTCCGCGAGGTTATGACACTATGCTGACCAAAGTGTTCTGGGGGCCCGAGGGCGAGGGCGTGCCAGGTGTACGACTCTCGGGCGGAGAATGGCAGAGAATTGCGATAGCACGATCGCTAATGCGCGCTGATGCGGACGTGATAATTCTTGACGAGGCTAGCTCAGGACTCGACGCGGTGGCAGAGTACCAGCTCCACCAACAGCTTCGTCACGCTAGCCGTGGAAAGACTACCATCGCGATCTCCCATCGACTGAGTGCTATCCGCGACGCCGATCATCTTCTGGTTATCGAGAACGGGTCCGTCGTAGAGCAAGGATCACACGGGGACCTGATGGCGCGGTGCGGTACCTATGCACGACTGTTCAGCTTGCAGGCTAGTGGATATGCTGAAGGGCCTGGGCTGGGTGGCGGACTTTCCTCAGCTACGTCACCGTCCGATCCAGGGCAGCAAACAAAGCATCCTTCCCAGTATCCGGTCACTGGAGAGATAACCCCAGTCACGCGAATCGTGGCTTTCGACGCCGTCGCCGATGACGAGATAGTGTGACGCAGGCACCATCTCGTGAGGCGGCGGCCGAAATGCTCTGCCGGAAAACAGGCAGGTCCTATCACCTGGGACAGCGGCGATCCGCTTGACGATAATCAGGTCGGCGGTGCTCCCGTGACTTTGGCGCGGATCGACTTGCCGCGCCAAAGGCCTCGCTCCGGTTGGCTCGAGGGCGACGACGATGGTGCCCCTGCTATAGGAGCGTTTGTGAGATCTGAGAACCAGAATGCGATCCCCGTTATGTAAGGTTGGTACCATGCTGACTCCGGAAACCCGGACTACAATTAGCCTTTTTCTTAGTATTACGAGGACTAACACGCCGATCACGGTCGCAGCGGTTGGTCTCGGGTGGAGGGTGATGTGCATTCGGCTAGGCCGGGAGGAAGTACGCCAGAGAGAGCAGCCCCAAATTGGTGGAACGCACCAACGAAGGTGAGAGTGGAATCCGGTGCGAGGAACTCGCCGTGGACGCGTCATCCGGCTGGCCAGCGCACGCCGGCGCTATCCCTGGTCCTAGCGAGGATGTCGAGCAAGGAATGCGTAAATCGTGGTTCGAGTATCGGCGTGACCATTTCGGACGAACACTGGTGGGGATCCAAGGCGCAATTGCAGCATCGAAAGGCCGCCAAGCGCTAAAAGGGATGGGACGATTCAACGGCCACGGCTCTAGCATGCGAGCCGACCCAACGGGTCGGCTAGTAGGGCTCGTCGTACTGGTCGCGCTCGGATCTCTAGCCGCGATCGCGATGGGCTCCCCCGTCATGGAGGCAGTGGTGGCACCCTTTGCCATCTGGCTAGTATGGGGCCTTAGCAGTGAGCGCACGCGTCCATGCACCGTCCAGCTCTCGCTTGACAGGGATCGCGCGGTAGAGGGCGAGGTGGTCAATGCCACGCTCGCGGTCAGCGGCGACCCCGGCTGGGAGCGAATAGTCGTCAGCGTCAGGGTACCGGCGGGGCTAGTTGTCGAAAGCCCACCTGCCCGATTTGCTATCGCACCGGATGCTGGCGGGCTTGGCAGCGCCACCATAGTACTTCGGTGTTCGCGGTGGGGCGTACATGAAGTTGGTCCCGTAACTATCGAAGCCCACGGTGCCCCGGGCCTGTTCATCGGCCGCGCCGTAGCAGCGACTTCCAGCATACTTAGAGTTTATCCAGCGGGGATCCCGGTTCGCTCACGGCTCGATACCGCGCGGACGCAGGCCTACGTCGGTAATCAGCGGTCACGGCTTCGGGGGGACGGATTCGAGTTCGCGGATGTGAGACCTTACTTGCCTGGCGATCAGCCCCGCCGTATCAACTGGCGGGTGACCGCGCGCCAGTCTCGGCCGTACGTGACGCATCAACATCCGGAGCAAAACGCCGACGTGATTCTCTTCGTCGATACTTTCGCGGATGTCCACGTGGACCAGGAGGGCACTCTCGCGTGGGAGGGAAGGGCGGTGGCGGCACTGGCGCAGATCCACATCGCGTCTCGGGACCGTGTAGGTGTCATCTCCTTCGGCGGAGTCCTACGCTGGCTGTCGCCCGGCACAGGACCTAATCACCTATACCGCATCCTCGACACCCTTCTCGATACTACGGTGGTTCCCAGCTATACCTGGCCACGCCTTGACATATTGCCAGGAAGGACGCTTCCACCCCAATCTATCGTGGTCGCACTGACGCCACTCACCGAACCTCGAACCGTCAGGGCGATCCTAGATCTTCGCGGGCGTGGGCACGAGGTTGTCGTAATCGAGGTCGACCCTGAGCCGTTTACCAGTCTGGGAGCAAGTGTCGCAGACCAGCTTAGTCAGCGGATCTGGAGGCTCCACAGGTCCGCCCGCCGCCACCGCATTTTGTCGGCAGGTGTGCCGCTCGTGCGATGGGATACCGCCGAACCTCTCGATGCTGCGATCACACAGCTGAACTGGATGCGCAGGATACCATGGCGCGTTCGCTCATGAGGCAATCGCAGCTTGTAGGAACCACCGCCGTCGGCGTCACGACAATGCTCGGCCTGCAGCTTTTGACGCTTGGCCCCTCGCTATTCGGACTTACAGTCGTGATGGTGGCCGCTGCTGTCACGTTGATGGTCTGGGGCTGTATTTTCGGGAGGATGGGAACTGTGACTGCTGCAAGTGCGGCGGCTCTGATCGCGTACAGTCTCACGCTGTCGGGCAAGTCGGCATCGAGTCTGGCCGTCGCGGTGGCGCCCGCCGTAACTGCAGGTCTCGTCCTTGCTACTGAACTCGGGTGGTGGGCCATTGAGCTCAGAAAACCCGTGCACGAGGTTGGTTTGGCGCGCTGGCGGAGGGTCGGTCCGCTCGGCGCGGCCGCGACCATAGCCGCGGGCCTAGCAGAGGTGATTCTCGTGGCAAGCCGTGTTCACGCCGGTCGCAGTATGGTTCTCGAAGGCATCGCGGTTCTGGCGCTACTGGCTATGCTTTCCCTGTTCGTTGTTCTCGCGGCGGATCACGGTCTCCGAGAGGTCGCTCCAACCATGACGGGTCTGCCACTGAGGCAACCCGGGGAGAATATTGGTGAAGGCGTCTCCTTTCGCCGCCGCGCGGCCCATAGGCTTCGCTTGCTAGTGCACTGGCTGCAGGGTGCGCCGGAAATGCCAGCCCGCACTCGGCCACGGAGCCCCTTGAGCCTGCGGACAGCCGTCGCCATTTTTCTTCTACTGTTGGATCTTCTCGGAGTGGGGCTGGCGCTAGGCACTGGCTATAAGGCTGGCGTATTTGGCCATACCGAACCATCGGTTAATTCCGCCCCAATTCTCACCGGCGCGCTCGTGATCGCGGGCGCTATCATTTCGGGTTGGCTGTGCATTCTGCTGCGCAACCTCGCCACTCCGGCAACTGCTTCAAGCCTTACGAACATTAACCATGGCGCTGGGACCGGTGAGCCTGCGGAACTCAAGATCATCAGAATAGCGTGTCGAGATGCCAGGGCGACTCGTCCAGGCAACTCACAGACCGAGCCCATTTTAGAGGAGATCAGTGCGGCACTCCGTAATGACTCCATCGCAGGCGAGCCGAGTTCCGACTCCGAACGGCCGATTGCGACTCTTGATTCCCGCCTCATTTCTCTAGAGGATCAGATCACGGCCTTAGAACGGTTGGCGAATGAGTGATCAGAGTTGAGATCAGCTAGACGTTGGCCCCTTTGGGCGCTAATGTTGACCATCCTGGTGCTGGCGACTGGCGTCGCGATCACTAGCAATGGCAAGCCCCCTTCCGTCGGCTATTCCCCAACAAAGCTAAAGGTGCCGCGAGGTCACCTTTACTACGTCTGTACTTGTCCGCGCTGCCCGGCAGCCTTCCTGCCTCGATGTCACCCGAAGTCGACCGCTAGTTATGGCACGCGTGCAAACCCAGCTCGGCTGCTTTGGCCCCTAATTGTCTTTACCGCACTGCTCATCGCTGGCACCACGTGGAGTCTGCGAAGCTCACGGCGGCGGCGCGCGCCACCAGAGCTCACGCACGTTGTCCTCGGTCCGGTGACGCCGAACCGCATACACCTATTCCCCAAGGGTCCGCGGCAGGCAGTGCTAGCCGCGGTAGCTGATCTGGAGGAGAGCCTTTCGGAGCGGGGGCACTACCGTGCCCCGAGTGAGCTTCCGGATGCGTATCTGCGTCGAGTGTTGCCACGTGGACTTCGTAGCGATACCGCGGTTCGGCTTCTGGGAAGGCTATATGATCGGGCGCGATATTCTGAACAGCCGATCGCTGCTGCCGATGCAGTACTGGCGGGCGACGCGGCCCGAGAACTGAGCAGGAGCGCCGAGTGAGAGGCTGGGTCATGGGGCGAAGCTCGCGTCGCCTGGGAAGGGTGGACGCTCAGCTGCATTTCGGCGAGCAGGCCGAGGTCGCGCTTGAACCCGACCTAGTCGGCAGCTCGCACCTCCAGGGTTTGCGTCAGAGCTTCCGTCCGTGCATGGGTAATGGCCCTGAAGGCCAAGAGTGCACCGTGAACACGGGCATGTGCGTCAAAGGGGACAGTTTGTGAATCCAGCGCGAGTAAGAGTTTCCGGTTGCTGAAGGACGGGCCGAAGTCAGCAAGCGGCTGTAGGCCCAGCGAACGGCGGAGACGGTGGAGATTGTAGGCAGGGCGCCTCGCTAGTAGAGAGGCCGGGCCTCAGGGATTGGGTCGGAGGTCTCCCGGGCGGATAGCTCATCCCGGGCTTTGCCGTTGACACGTTCCAAGTAGGCATCCTGCCAGGGGGAGCGTGGGTCAATGAAGGTGGTGCCGGTCCCGGAGAAGTGGCACCCCTCCCAGATGTCCGTGGCGATGAACTCTAGTCCGTTGTCTCAGCGGGATTACTCTGGACTGTCTCGTGGCAGGTGCAGCCGGTGAGCGGTCTAGAAGGCCGCCGACCATGTTCCACTCCTGGCACATGGAGAGCAGCGCTGGGTCCTCCGATTTGCTCCTCATCGGCGGACACTTCCATAAGATGTTGAGGATGCTAACGTGACCCGCCCGAGGGCTGGAATCCCCCCCGGAAGGGGAGGAGACCCCCTCCCTCTCTGCTCCGACCCCGGGCTTCCCCAAAATGGCCCGAGATCTCTCTGTTCCCAGGGCTGCTGGACCCAGTCGCAGATCGTTCGGCTTGTGAGGTACGGCCGTTGACAGTGCCGCAGATCAGATGTGGAAGAGCCGACCGATGGGGTCGCGGTAGCATCGCCGCATCCGCCCGATCTCGCTCGTGGCCACAGGGGGGATGTGTACCGACGTGCTGGTCTCGATGACAACTGGGCGCTGCACCCACCATCCCTTCTTGGTACCAGCGCGCGAGACGGGCGCTGCCCTGAGTGTCAAGGTCAGGAGATCGATTGCCCCTCGCCCACTAGGGGAGTCAAGCCGGAGTTGACAACTGACGGCCAGTAGGGTTACGGGAGCTGAAGCTAGGCCGACGCGGAATGGTGCACCCCACCGCTCCACGCTGGCGCCCAAGGTCACTCGCATTCGCGAGATTGACTGAGGCAGAATCAGGTAGGAGTGCTCTCCGATGGGTAGCGGTCCAACTTTAGACAACGACCCGATGCTCAGCTTGGCGCTCATTCCAGACCCGATCTGGTCCTGTAGCCAGCCGAGCTCGTCATATGCCGACCCCTGGTCGCCCCACTCCACAATTTCGAACTCGCGCCACCGGGGGTCTTTCATGTGCTCGGAGCGCTGAAGCCCAACTCTGCAAGTCGATTGACCGCCATTCACGATGACCCCGCCGGCGCGGATCAGGAGCAGGGATGAGTCGGCTTGCTCATCTTTGAAGACCCGATGACTGGTGGCCGGTGCGGGTCTCAGCTCCTGAGCTTCGGGCGGGAGGAGCGGTGTTGCACCTGGCGGAAGAAGCGAGACTGAAGCTGTGGCTTGAGTTGCGTCGACGCGGCTTCGATAGGTCTGCAGGGCGAGGAAGGCTGTCGCGAGCGCGAGTACAAGGGTGCCGACGCCAGTTATCCACCCCATCGTTCACCTCATTACACCTTGAGTCCGACCCCTGCCAACCTGGACTCAAGGCACTTGGGCTCATGCTCCGGCACGAGCGGTGCTCAAATCCATTCTCCCAAGGCAGGCGGGACGGCGCCGACTCCGCATCTTCGCATCCATCGCGGCAGGGGAGGAGACTCCCTGCCCTCCTGCTGACGGCGGGAGGGCGTGATTCGGCGACGTTGACGATATCACCCTCAATCAGCCTCGCTTCAACTCGGCGAGACGTGACTGCAACTGCTCAGGTGTGTCGCTCTCCTCTGGACTGAGAGCCACCGTAGCGACCCTGAGGTCGTCGACGTAGACCCCAAATCCAAAGTCGGGGGCCGAGTTAGGTCGCATTGTTACGACGCTCTCGGGAGCCACCGAGCCAGCGTAAGCATGTATGAAGCTCGCCACGCCACGAAATCGAGGTGCACTCTCCACCGGTGGCCCAACGAGTTGTGTTTGGTACTCGGAGAGCACTCCTGGTGTTGGCTTGAAGCCAAAGCGCCGGCAATACTGCGTGGCGATCTGGACTGCGACCTCTCGGGCGCTGCTAACCAGCTCGCCGCGCTCAAGCGTGCGACTGACCTCAATTGTGTCAGAGATGGAGCGGTAATCCCGATCAAGGTGGCGCTCCGGTGTGCCTGAGATCAGGAGTCGGTCGACACCGCAATGAAGGCTTAAAGAGATCTCCGTGCCGCTTGGGAATCCTGCGCTTAGGGCGAGTCGTGCGGCCAGCTCTGTGATCTCGGTGACATAGAGGAGGATGTCCCAGAGTTCAATAACCTTGCTGGGTACCGCTGGCCCTGCCGGGCCTACATCAGGCCGGCGACGCTCCTGCGAGATTACCCTCAGGTGGGTGAACTGACCGCTGCGAAAGAGCCGCCACGCCTCTTCCACCTCTTGGAGATCCTGCCCGATCCAGTCATCACCCGCACCTACAAGGATCCGACTATCGATGAAGGGGACCGGCCATCCACGCAATCGCACCGGTATCTTGCCAATGACCGTGTCGAGCGCTTCCTCGGACAGGAGATGGGGGTCGAACGAGTCTGGCCGAACGGCGGCATCCCAGTGAGCCTTCGATCGGATCAAGTCGACGGCCGTGCTCATTTCCAACCTTCCTCTTTCTGGGTGTCGAACTGCCGTCTGCTGGCCACCGCGATCGACTCCCCTGGGTGAAGCGCTATCCCTGCCCGCAGCGCCGTGGCAACGTACCGACGGAGGGCCTTCTCCGTAGCGAGGTCAATCACTTCCCGCATCTCAGACGCGTCCGGAACTTCCGAAGTGGCCGGAACCCTGCGGGTGCGAACGTAGAGAGCGCCTTCACGCAGAATCAGATTGGGATCGGATCGCGGAAATTTTCTTCGGCACAAGTGGGGGACGGAGTCAAACTCGGCAACTTCGATCACTACGATCTCTCTCTGGTTAGATAGTTCAAACGCTTGCAGGTGGAAGGTAACGGGCGGATCGGCGTAGGCGGCAAGCCGGCTCGAAACCGTGTCGTAGGAGAGCCAACTCTGCAACTGCGCCTTGTCCAGGCCGGGCAGCATCTCAGCGAGTTGGGCATCGTCGATGCCGATGGCGATGTAGCCACCGTCCCTCAAGTTAGCTAAGCCCATGGCAGCTCGCGCTACCTTGGCCACCAGACTCGCGTCCTCGGACATCCCCGGGCCCTTGACCTCGAAATTACGCAGTTCATGGTTGCCCTGGAGGAGGTCCTCAAGCTCAGTTCGGGTTAGCACGAACTAATGATATGCGGCATCGCGGTCAGCTTTCTGACCGGTGCCGTGGGAGAACTGAGTCAAAATTCAGGTCCAAATATCTGTTGCCACAACTTGGCGCTCTGGAGGGAGTCCTTCTCGCCCAGTGCGGAGCGCACCCGGGGTGAGAGACCGTGAACGTGGTCACGAAAACGGCCAAAGCTGCGCTGGCTCCAGCGGTGGCTAAACGAGGCTCCTGACCCCGACGGGTCATTGATCGTAGGCAGTGAGTTGTGGGCCTGTAACCAGCTGTCCAACCCGCTGGTCAGCGACGCAAATGTTGATGGCAAATCGGCGTACTGGTCGAGGAGCTCGCCCCACCAATTCACCCGGTTCCCCAGTAGTGTTGTGAGGATAATCGATGGCACACTGAAGTCGTCGCGTCTGTCGCGGAGATACTTGAACAAGCGGATCGACTTGCGCAGATTCCCTTTCGCCCGACCGTCCTGTCGCCGCATCCATCCAGTCAGTCTGTCTGGATCAGCCGGCTCGAAGCAATCGCCATCCCAGTTAACGATGCGCTTGGCCTCGAACGGGTAGATCCCCCGGATCACATAGGGCACGATGTCGACGTGACAGAGATTCGCGTAGTGCACGCGGACACAGCGGTTCTTCTTCTGTACCAGTGTGGCGTATCGTCCGGATTCAGTGAAAGCGGCAGTTACGGCACTGAGATACTTCCGGGGGTGCTGGCTCCAATCCCGCACATCGCGAAGGCGCAGGAGGATATCAGCGTCAAACTCATCGCCGGCTAGGGGACGGATGATTGTGCGCTGTGCCCAGGATCCCTGGGGAATGGACGTGGCGATCATCCCATCAAGGGCACGACTGGCCTTTAGGTGCCGGATGATGGCGGCAACTCGGCTGTCTAGGTCATCAAGTCGGGACTGATTCAGATTTACCGTCGTCGCTAAGAACTTTGCGAACCGGTCTGAATGCTTCACTCGTGAGACCAGGTCTGCCCCTGCAGCATCCGGAGGCGTGAGTGCCCCTGGCTGGCAGAGTGAGCGGTGGTGCCGCTCCCGAGGACGGTCGGCTGTACGTAGTGCCCCTCAGAGCTAGAGTAAGTTGCCCGTTCGGCACCACCTTCCGCTAGGCGCGTCTGGTGAGTTGTCCTAATCATGGTACAATCGTACCATGGACGGTAAGACGCAGCTTCAACCCCGAGCGAGGTTTCAGGTACTGGCCCTGGATGGGGGCGGGGTCAGGGGCATCTACACCGCCGCCCTCCTGGCCGGACTTGAACGAGATCTCGGCCGCCCCGTCACCGAAGTCTTTGATCTAGTGGTCGGCACCTCCGTTGGCGGCGTTATCGCCCTCGGATTGGGAGCCGGCATGGCCCCGGTAGAGATCCTGACGACCTTCCTTGCAGAGAGACCGCGGATCTTCCCCAATCCACTGGGTTGGCGCCGGATCCGCCGCCCGTTTGTGGCGAAGTACCGCCCGCAGGGTCTTGAGGCTGCTCTAAGGGGAATCCTGGGGCAAAGGCTCTTGGGTGAAAGCCAGATCCCCCTGGTGATACCTTCTTACAACCTGGGCGAAAACGATGTCTACCTATTCAAGACCCCGCACCACGTTCGGCTGAAGCGCGACTTCAGGGTGCCAATGTGGGCGGTGGGTATGGCGACAACCGCGGCCCCGACCTACTTTCCGGCGTTTCCTTTACCGGGTGATCAGGTCAGGCTCGTAGACGGCGGAATCTGGGCCAACAATCCTGCGATGGTCGGCGTAACCGAGGCCGTGAGTATGTTTGGCCAGGAGCTCAGTGCCATTCGCGTCCTGAGCCTGGGGACGACTTCTACGGTTCAAGCGCGTAGAAGCAGACTGGACAATGCGGGGCTCCTTCGGTGGGCTGTCAACCCCAGCGTGATCGATATCTGCCTCCATGGGCAGAGTGTCGGCGCCTTTGCGGAAGTCCAGCACCTGCTGGGCAAAGACCACGCCCATCGTCTTGCACCAAGCGTACCAGACCAGTTGGGGTCGCTAGACTCCTGCAACCCCGGGGAGTTGGTCGCTAAGGCTGCTCATTTCAGCAGAGCGTTCAGCCCGATCTTTGATGAGGTCTTCGGCTCCCACACCACACATAGCTATGTACCGCTTCACGGCCCGAACACACACCGAGGTGACCATGTATCAGTTAGCAACTAACCGGATTCAACAACTCGACCAGCTTCTCGGCACCGCGATAGCGGAGTTCGATATTCCGGACGATGTGTATCAATTAGCCGTATCGCGGTATGGGGCTGTCGCAGTTGCCTTGGCGGACTATTGGGATGAGTCGCCATCAGACGGGCTGGTCTATCCGCAGGGCTCCTTCCGACTCGGGACAGTGGTGCAGCCGATCAATCCAGACGACGAGTATGACATTGACCTGGTGTGTCGGCGCGATCTCCAGAAGGAGTCAATCACCCAGCAGACGCTCAAGGCGGATATCGGCTACGGATTGAATCGATACGTTGCTAGCCAGCCGGCCGGCAACCCGGTGAGGGCAGAGGGAGTGAGGTGTTGGACCTTGAACTTTCCGCTGGAGCCTTTCCACATGGATGTGCTCCCCGCACTTCCAGACGCCGAGGGCTCTCCGAACGCAATTCTTCTGACAGATAGGAGGCTCCGCGAGTGGCAGCACTCCAACCCAGTCGACTATGCCTCATGGTTTCACGCTCGCATGCGTGAGGAATTCTTGGAGCTGCGGCAGGCGGTCGCCAAGCAGATGGACATCGAGGAAGTGTCCGATTCGCGGGTCAAGACCACGTTGCAGCGCACTGTACAGGCATTGAAACGTCATCGAGACATATACTTCGGGGAGCAGCCACACGACCGACCGGCCTCGATCATAGTCACAACCCTCGCCGCGACAGCCTATACAGGCGGGGGTTCTATCTCCGAGATCCTGCCCGCGATAACGGGTCAGATGGCCAGCCTCGTTGAGCGTCGGAGCGGGGTCTACTGGGTCGCCAACCCCGTTCAGCCAGAGGAGAATTTTGCCGACCGCTGGCGGTACCATCCAGGTAGTGACCAGCGCTTCTTTGAGTGGATCGAGCGCGCTCATCTGGACTTCAGTGGTTACGGATCGGAGCTCGGATTGGATAGCGTCCTGGCGAAGGTCGCCAAGTCCCTGGGGGAGTCCCCTGCTCGAGGGGCCGCTCGAGTCACTGGCGCGGGAGTCGCAGGGATGAGGGATGCAGGCGTCCTCGGCATAGGTGTCGGCACTGGAGCTCTGGGCACAGCGGTTGGGCGGCCGGTGCGGGCGCACACGTTCCATGGCGATACGTAGACGCACGGTCGGACTCAGCGTAGCCCAGCAGGCGATGGCACTCAATCAGCAGTTTCCTGATGCGCGAGTTATATTGCGCCCGGGAAGATTGGTTTGGACCGGCACTCTCCGCCCAACCACCTTGAGTCGCGATTATCATGTACAAATCACATATAAGCTCGGTCGGTTCCCTGAGGTGGCAGTGCTGGACGCTCTAGAGGGACGTCATGGAGAGCCGCTACCCCACGTCTACATGGAAGGCAACCTATGCCTTCACCTGACGCACGAGTGGACGCCTGCTATGTTCATGGCACAGAGCACACTGGCCTGGACCTCGGAGTGGCTGTTCAATTATGAGTTGTGGAAATTCACCGGCGAGTGGCTCGGTGGTGGAGCGTGGCCACCCCTGACGGGCCATGGTCCCAAGGCCAGAAAGTCGAACTAAGGGATCCTCTCACTCGTCCTAAAATTGTCGCAGGAGGCACAGATGAATAAAGCGCCGCAGCGAGACGTCGGCGCCGGATCGGAGACCACTAGCCTCGGTGCAGCGCTTCGCAGCCGTCGGCGCGAGCGCTACCTGAGTCTGCGAGACGTGGCAGATCAGACAGGTGTATCCTTGAACACGCTCTCGCGGGTTGAGCGTGGACACTTACCCGACCTTCGGAACTTCCACCTAATCACGGGCTGGCTCGAGATGCCTGCGGAGCATTTCCTGACACCCACCGCGGCGACAACTGTCGACGTCATCGCACGGCATCTCAGAGCGGACCAGCGGCTTCCTCAGGGTGGCGCGGCCAAGATCGCCGAAGTCGTGGAAGACATGTATCGCCAGCTAATATCGGAACAGCGGGTGCTCTCAGTACATCTCCGTTCCGCCACGACCTTCGTCCCAGAAGCGGGCACATTGTTGGCCGAAGTGCTGGGGGAAATACTTGACGGCCTCGAGGCGTCCGCCAGCGACTAGGATGCGACGGGGATTTAAGGCCGAGGCGGAGCGCGTAGCTCAAACAATCCGCCAGGAATTGGGCAAGGGTGCCGCCGATCGCCTGGATGCGGTGGAGCTGGCTCGGCACATAGGCGCAGAGGTGAGGCGCGCTGACGAGCTGACCAGTTTGAGCAAGCTTCGCAAGCTGGAGGAGATACAACCCGGATCTTTCTCGGCCTGCACCTTCACTATCGGCTCGCGAGTTGTGATCGTCTTTAACCCCCTGGCCTCTGCGGGTAGGACGCAAAGCGACATCGCTCATGAGGTGTCCCATCTCCTGCTTGCTCATCAGATGACGGTGATCCAGACTCTCGGCTCGGTGAGATTCTTCACCTGCGATCCGGACCAAGAACAGGAGGCAAATTGGCTGGCCGGGTGTCTACTGCTACCTCGGCGCCTGCTCTACCTTGCCGCGCGACGCGGTCTCGACGGAGCAGAAATCGCGCGTGACTACCATGTCAGTGGAACCATGGCCGCATTCCGGCTGCGAAGCACTGGCGTTGTTCGCCAGCTCGAGGCAGAGATGGGTCAGCGACAGGCGCGTCGAAAATCAGGCGGATCGTCTGTCGGCCGTTCTGAGGCTGGGCGCTCGTAGGATCTTGAGGCACTCCACGTCTGGGCCCCGGATCAGGACTGGGTCGGCTGAAACATGGGCGCGAGCAGTCCGAGGAGCATGGTGACTAGGAGCAGGGCCACTGTCCCGACGGCTGGCTGGTACCAAGAGAAAGATGCGAAGGGAGTTGCCGGCAGCGTGTATGCCCAAACGGCGTAGGCGATGGTGGCGGCAGCCATCGGCCAGTGCGGCCAGCGCTTGGGGTGGAGAGGCAAAGGGCTGCCTCCATGCCTGAGCTTGGTCGCATAAAGCGCCCAGCAGACTGAGGGCGACAGCACCAGGAATAGCCAGAACGCGATCCACTCACCGGTGTGCCCGGCACCCGGGTCGCTTTGAATTGCTGCAACCACGGCCACGTAGGTCACCAGGATCTCCGAGGGAATGTACGCCACGATGAGTCCCAAGGTCTGATGCACGCTGCTGGCCGCGTCCTGACTCTGCTTGTCCGAGTCAGCGACCCCGACCAACGAGCTCCGTGGCCTGGCGGCGCTGGGATCTCGGGCCCGGATCGCCAGGTCCGTCATGGTGACGAGGCTCATGGCGTGCGCCGGGCTGAGGCTAGCACAACTCTGGCGCGGTCCCAGCGGCGCCCGATGTTGGGCCGAGTTCTGGGAAATGACCAAGGATCCCCACCTTCGGGCATGGGGGCAGTATGAGACTGGTTCGGACAGAGCGCAAGGGTTTGCCTGTGACTACGCTGGTGGGTCCGGCTAAGGGTATTTACCCGAGAGAGTGGCCGGCTGGCACGCTGCCAGAAACCCTGCCTTGGCACCTCATCCCCCGGCCGGTTCCCCAACCGGCCTCGAGATGTGGCGCGGGTCAAGGTCCTGCCTGCTAGCGGAGGTGCCGCGAGGGCAGCCACGAATCAGGAACCTCGAACCAGCCCAGTTTCCCGCTGAACTCGAAGGGGCTGCGCAGAGCACGCGGGTCGGCCAGCACCCAGTGCCACCACCCAGGGAGCGCCCACGTGGACCTTGAGGTCTGAACGCAGTCGATGATCCCTACTGTGCCGACAATGCATCCGAAATACGCCTGGTGAGGTGTCCAGCGCGCCCTAGCCGCTTCAGGACCATCCCAAGACTTGAGGCCGGCCTGGATGCAAATTCGCCCCCGGAAGTGGGTTGGATGCTTCTTATTCTCGACATCCTTGAAGCCGTCGATGATGAGTCCGGCCCATGGTTGTTTGACGCTGATGGCCTTCATCTTGGCTCCCTCGAGTCAGTACTGGAGGATGTAGGCACAGAGGTTTTCGCCCACCAACTCCCCACCTGTATCCATGACAGTAGCGGTGGTCCCATCAGAGGCAGCTCGCAGCTGGCAGACGACGGTCTCCTTGGGGTTATCAGGCAAGCTCAAGTAGGAATAGCTGCTGGAGTCACCTGGGAGTGAGATGCCGGTGGAGACGGCTCCTGAACATAGTGAGCCGGCACTTTGGCCCTGGTAGTTGACCAGGGCGTCTGAGCCCTCGACTGAGACTGTGCAATTGCTGGCCGAAGCGAGGGAAACCGCAGGCGAGGTCGAGGGCGTTGGCTGGCTGGGAGTGGAGGTGGGTGACGATGACGTTCCCGAGGGCGCGCCGCCGCTGGCACATCCGGCCAGCAGGAGTGCCAAGACGGTCACCGCGAAGATCGCCTTCAAGAAGACTCCTCTTAGTCTTGTCTGTCTATCTCCAGCCAGGCTACTTCGTCGATCGAACTTTGAGACGCTGTGGGTAAGTGGTCACCAGATTGTTATCTGAGGCGCAGTTCGAGAGAACGACGAGTTGATCTCAATTGATCCAGGCAGTGGCGCCCAGCAGACCAATGCCCAGGATGATCAGGCCAGCGCCGAACACCTGAAGCCCGCGGGAGCCCAGGCTTGCTTGCTGAAGCAGCATGGCTTGGCGCTGGAGCTCTCCCGTGAGCTCCTCTCTGAGCGCGCCGAGCTTTTGGAGCGTTTCCGCTCGATCCTTGCTAGCGCTGAGTCGTCGCGCATCGATCTCCTGGTAGAGGTCGTCGACACTCTTCCAGAGCGAGGTCAACTGCTCAGTGGAGGTGCCGATTCTTGCCCTCAGCACCCTCCCCTCTGCCGACACACTGCTGGTCGCGCTGATCTGAGCCGAGAGCTGGACTGTATGGATCCGGGGCTTGCGAATCATTCGGAGAAGCCAGCGCAACGGACTGAAGGCTGCTCGAACCACCCTGGCCCACCAGCGGGCTACCCCGGGGAACAGATCTTCTGCCCGCGCGATCTGCCAGAACACCAAGCCGACGCCTAGCACCTGGCACCCACAGCCCAGCACGATCAGAATCCGGACCACCAGTAAAGGTTAGCGTCGGTCCTGGGCTGACAGAGAACCAGCAGCAGCGACAAAGATCAATAGCTACCGATGCGGTAGCCGGCGCTGATAGCCTCCCACGCTCATCCCCAAAATGGCCCAGGGTCTCTCTTCGCTTAGGGCTGTTGGACCGAAAGGCGGCCTCGCCAGAGGCCAACTCGGCTCGCGCGAGACTCCGGGTAAGTGGTTGCTTGACTCACCCTCTCACCATCGGCCGGGATCAAGGGATCGTGCGAGCGCATCCAGACGGTTGCATCTATCACCCTCCGGGCTTCTGAGGCCGGAGAGCAGGAGGAGGCGGGATAGAGAGCCGCCACTTCCTCCTCACGACCGCTCGGTTGATAGGTAGCGACGCTGCCTGGCGTGGAACGCCTCCTCCCCACCTTCGAGAATGTGGCGGGCTTGGTCTGTTACCGCTGGGTCTTCGAGTCCGCCAGTAGCCAAGACACTTCCCTTGTTTGCCACAGCGTCCAGGGCAACCACCATTTCGGCGTCCCCGAGGATCGGAATATTTGCGTTGTGAGTCGCAACGATCACCTGCCGTCGTTGGCAGACTCTGGCCAGTACCTGGACCACCTCGGCAAAGATGTACCGATTGTCGAGGTCGTCCTCGGGCTGATCGATGACCAGCGGCTCATTGCCCGCTGTCAGTGCGAGAGCGAAAAGTGCAGTTGAACGCTGACCGGGCGACAAATCGTGGATGGATTGCCAGTCCTCTTCCCCGGATGATGCAGTATTGATTTCAAGATCGATCCAGTCAGGCGTGTCAGCCTCCTCCAGCATACGTAGCACTGATGGCGGAAGGTCGGCGACCTTCGCTGCGGTGCTGGAGGACACGCCTAGTTTCTCGACGTCACTCGCTCCGCTTCGAGCTGCGGCGACAACGGATTGGGGCCGCCCCAGCTTCTGGCCGACCTGAACGAGCCTCAGCGGAGGGCAGTGGTCGCAGACGATCGCCCCCTACTGGTCCCGGTGACAGCGTGGGCCCCGAAGTTCTGTTCCCGGCCTTCAGGGGCGGACTGCATCGCGGGCCTCCCGAGATCACTGGGGCGATCACCGCGACTCTGCTGTTCCCGGCCTCCAAGGCCGGGCTCCATCCCGGAATCGCGCTCAGCGGTATATCCTCTCCACGGAGTCGGCGATATACTCCGCCTATGAGCAAGACCCTGGTGGATATCGACCCGACCCTTCTCGAGGAGGCTAGGCGTCAGCTCGGCACCCAGACCATTAAGGACACGGTCAATCAGGCGCTGGCTGCGGTTGTGGCCCGCTCGCGCCGGAAGGGGTTGGTGGACCTGCTGGTGTCGGGAGGGCTCCCGGACCTTGGCAGTGACGAGGTGATGGGCTCGGCGTGGCGGTGATCGTCGAAGCGGTCGTCGACAAGTCTGCGCTCGCTCGCATTTCCCACCCGACCGTGAAGGCAGTTCTCGAACCCTTGCTGGTCGAGGGGCACCTGGCCACCTGCGCCGTGACCAACCTGGAGATGCTGTTCAGCGCTCGCAGTGGCGCCGAGTGGGACATGGTCCGGGAGCAACTTCAGGGGCTACCAACCGTTCCCATCACGCCGACCGTCTGTACCCGCGCCATCGAGGTCCAAGGGATGCTCTGGCACAACGGCAAGGTGCGAGCGGTGGGAATTCCGGACCTGCTTATTGCCGCAGCCGCCGAAGTGGCGGGCCTTTCAGTCCTGCACTACGACACAGACTTCGACCTGGTGGCAGCGGTAACTGGCCAGGAGAGCCGATGGGTTGTCGCGGCCGGGTCGGTGCCCTGATCCGGGGCTTCGGAAATTAGCGGGGTTTCCCTTGACCTGAAGGTCCGCGCCTAGCCATTCATTTAGAGCCTCGATTGTGGCTATCCGGGCAGCGCCAATGGTCCGCGCTCGAGGACTTCGCCAAGCCGATGGGCGGTTGCTTCAAGGTCGGCCCGGTTTCCGGTCCAGATATTCCATCCGAGGTGAGTGAAACCAATGTGGAGCTCGTAACAATGGTGGCGAACTGCGGCGTCGTCGAGCGCGCCCGGATCACATTGCACGGCTGGGGCGGTGATCACGCCCGAGAGTGGATCGGCGGCAGCGATCCCCTCGTACCACGGGGCCCAGAAGCTGCACCACGCGGCGTCGAAGAGAAAATCGCCGCGCACAGAGCACTTCCACGAGAACACCGCCTCGACCCGATCGGCGTCCGGACTGACCAGTACGTTGCCGTGGAGCAGGTCGCCGTGCACGAGGTCGCGACGCTCCGGACAGGCGTCCACGAGAGATCGGATCCTTTGTTCAACCCTCGACGAAAGCGCGGCGAGCTTGGGGTCAGCGGCCAGCGTGGTGCTCCAGCCGTACGTGGCGCTTTCGGGGTCGTCGACCAGGCCGGCCAACAGGAACTGACGCCACGAGAGCAGTGGGGCACCCGGTTGGTGCCAAAGGACCGGGCTGAGTGCCTCAGAAGGCACGGCGTGCAACGCAACGAGCAAACCAGTAAGCATCGGAGCGAGAGCCCCACTTAACTCGACGGGCGTGTCTTCCAAGAAGCGCCCGTGGTGGCGCACCGAGATGGCGTATGCGCGTTCGTCGGGAGTGATGCCTACTTCGCGTATTTGCGGAACGGGTAACCCGGGACGAGCGAACACCATGGCCATTCGGTCGGCTTCGTACCATGACACGTCCCGTCCGAAGCGGACGACCTGCTCCTCGTCGCCGACCCGGTACCCCCATGCCGACGACCACCATCCTCCACCGAGCGGTTCGAGGTCCTCTATACGCCCGGCATGTCGCTCCGCGAGGAACGCCGCGACCTGCTCGATTTCCAGCGCGTCACCGTTCACCACGCAAGTTTCCCCCAACGACGACACCCAGGTTGACACACCCCGCTAATTTCCGAAGTGCCCCTGATCCTCTTGATGCTCTCAGCGAGGCCCGTGATGGCTGACCTGGCCCCTGGCCAAGGTCCTACCTACTCGAAAGGTAGGGCGCGGACCGTTGTAGGCACACCTCCTGGTGGAGCCTCCGCCTGACGCCTTCCAGGGCGCGCTTGGCCTTGGGGCAAGGCCTGCCGATCTGGTGCTGCTTCCCGCTGAATGGTCGCAAGGGCGCGATCCACAGGCGTGATAGCGGCCGCGATCCTGAGCACGGTCTCTCCGACCTCTCGAAGCGCTCGCTCATGGGCAGCTCCTTCGGGGTCGACGGGTGGGGGATCTCCACCAAAGGGAGCCTAACGCGGACGCCCGCGCGCCGGGAAATCTGACTGGACGCTGGCCACCCGGGCGTTGGTCGGATGTCACACCCCCGCCGAGTGCCTCTCCACGCTGGCCGCCGGACCCTGGAGGCATGGGTGTGCCGGGACTGAGCGGCAGAGTCTAATTCCGCGCCTAAGACCACTGTCTTTGTTTTGTCACGGATTCCGGCCTATGGTGGGCGGCATGGAAGAGTACGGAGAGCCGGACTACACGTATCACGCTTGGGTCTTCGACAACCGTGACCCTGAGGATCCGAGCTTGGAGACTGATCCTGGCCACCCCCGCGAGACCCTGTTTGAGGCGCTAGTCGAAGGGTCTGGCTCATCGCTTCATCAGGTTCATCTAGAGGTGACTGAATCTGGCCCTGACGTCCCTGATTGGGTCAAGAGCGTGGTCAGCGTGAAGACGGCCAAGCCCAAGCTCTGGGGCCGGATCGAGTGGTCGCTTGATGCAAGCGAAGAATTGCTCGCCTTCCGATCGGTGGCATTCCCATCGCTCGTTTCCCGGTGGCTCGAACTGAGACACCATCGTCTGCCCATCCTGAGCGAGGCAGCAGAGCTTTTCAAGGCTGCCCAGGATGGGGAGAAGGGGATTGGCGCGAACACGCTCACCTTCGGCTTGCAGTTGTGCGCGGAGATTGCCGCAGAGGCCAAGGTGTCGCGCTCCTTGAAGCGTGAGCTCTCTAGTGTTGACCACAACCGGTGCTTGGGCGTTCTGAGGGGGGAGGAGTTTATCCGCCTCCTCAAGCACCCGAACTCGTGCCTCTCTGCAAAGGTCCTGGTCGCCTCGCTGTGTCTGCCGACTCCATGGGCCGCAGCCGCTACGACGGCCAACACTTGGGCCCACTTAGAGCGCGCGCTTGGAGATCGGGTGGAACCTTGTGGATTTCAGTGCGAGGTGATTCTGCGCGGCTGCTGCGGTGTTCCGTTCATCGAGCGCGAACCTAGCTACGAGGACGCTGTCTGATCAAGCGCGGTTATCATCACAGCGGTGGCCGTCGTCGGCGCCACTGGAACAATGCGCCACAGGGGTTGGCGGCTACCTAGTCAGGACTCGACGACGGCCAGAGTGGGTTGTTTGATAGTGCCGCAGTCTTCCTTGGCTGCTTCATCGTCGGTCCACAGGGCTTGTCCCACAAGCGTGTTGATCCTCTTCATGACTTCACCCTCGGCATCGAAGATCGAGTCCTGGACAGCCGTGATGTCGCGGTCCTCTCGCTCCGCCGCAGCCTTCAAGTAATCCGGGGCCACCTCAGATGTCACGATCTGGAGGCACGACTGCTTCGGCAA
>DATKSR010000033.1:0-7311 GCA_035531555.1 Candidatus Dormiibacterota bacterium | reverse complement strand
TAGCCTACTGCTTGGTTCAGTCTCTCAACGGTGCGTATCCCGTGCTCACTGCCCAGTGGTAGTGGTCGGGCCCCACGCTCAGATCCAGACCCACCAGGCCCGAGCGGGTCGGCAGACTGCAGGCGTCAACTGGTCCCCGCCCTGACCGCCGGCGCGGACGGAGGGCTAGGGCGGTCCGGTCCATACCGACGACGTGTGGCAAGTGAGCACGGATCCGTCCCGGTAACGGAGACTAAGCCTCTGACCGGCGCCCAGGTGGCGTTGATCGACGCCTACTGGCGAGCGGCCAACTACCTGTCCGTCGGCCAAATCTACCTGCTGGCCAATCCGCTCCTCCGAGAGCGGCTCCTGCCCGAGCACGTCAAGCCGCGCCTCCTCGGCCACTGGGGGACAACGCCGGGTCTGAACTTCATCTACGCGCACCTGAACCGGGTGATTCGGGCGCGAGGCGTGAGCGTGATGTACGTGACGGGTCCGGGACACGGGGGTCCAGGGATCGTCGCCAACGCTTACTTGGAAGGTACGTACAGCGAGGTCTATCCAGAGACATCCGAAGACGAGAAGGGGATGTCGAAGCTGTTTCGCCAGTTCTCCTTTCCCGGCGGCATACCCAGCCACGTTGCCCCGGAGACCCCCGGCTCCATCCACGAGGGCGGCGAATTGGGCTATTCCCTGACGCATGCCTACGGGGCCGCATTCGACAACCCCGACTTGGTAGTCGCGTGTGTGGTGGGCGATGGCGAAGCGGAGACTGGCCCTTTGGCCGCCAGCTGGCACTCCAACAAGTTCCTCAATCCGGCGCAAGACGGTGCCGTACTTCCGATCCTTCATTTGAATGGCTACAAGATCGCCAACCCTGCCGTTCTGGCGCGGATCTCGGAGGACGAACTGCACCACCTTCTGGTCGGGTACGGCTATGGGCCGATTTTCGTCTCCGGCAGCGAACCTGCTGTGGTACATGTGGCGATGGCCGCAGCCGTGGACCACGCCTTTGATGAGATCGCGCGTATCCAGGCCGAAGCCAGGTCGCGTGGCAACCTCGAGCGTCCCCGCTGGCCGATGCTGGTGCTACGTACCCCGAAGGGTTGGACCGGCCCAGCAGAGGTAGACGGACTACGGGTCGAAGGGACCTTCCGTGCGCATCAGGTTCCGATCATGGATGTACGTGGCCAGCCTGAGCATCTCGCTCTCCTGGAGCAGTGGATGCTCAGCTATCGCCCTGAGGAGCTGTTTGATGAAGAGGGCGCACTCCGGCCTGAGCTCAAGGCCTTGGCGCCGGAGGGCGAGCTCAGGATGAGCGCTAACCCCCAGGCCAATGGGGGTGCGTTACTGGAAGACCTCAAGCTGCCGGACTTCCGAGACTTTGCGGTGGCGGTGTCGCAACCAGGCACGACCTTCAACGAGGCGACCGGCGTGCTTGGTGGCTTTCTCCGGGATGTCATCTCGGGGAACCCTCACAACTTTCGGCTGATGGGCCCGGATGAAACAGCCTCCAACCGCTTGTCCGCGGTCTTCGAAAGCACGAACCGAGACTGGATGGCGGAGACGGAGGCTGGAGACGACCACCTGGCCCCGGATGGCCGGGTCATGGAGATTCTCAGTGAACACCTTTGCCAAGGGTGGTTGGAAGGATATCTGCTGACCGGACGGCACGGGGTCTTCAATTGCTACGAAGCGTTCATCCACATCGTGGACGCGATGTTCAACCAACACGCCAAGTGGTTGAAGGTGACTCGAGAGATCCCCTGGCGCCGTCCCATCGCTTCGCTCAACTACCTGCTTTCCAGCCACGTCTGGCGCCAGGATAACAATGGTTTCTCTCACCAAGATCCGGGATTCATCGATCACGTGGTCAACAAGAAGGCGGAGGTCGTGAGGGTCTACTTGCCGCCCGACGCCAACTGCCTGCTTTCAGTGATGGACCATTGCTTGCGTAGCCGCAACTACGTCAATGTGGTAGTCGCGGGCAAGCACCCGGCTCTGAACTGGCTGTCGATGGACGACGCCATCGTCCACTGCACTCGGGGCGCAGGGATCTGGAGCTTTGCTAGCTCAGATGACGCATTTGAGCCTGACGTGGTGCTTGCCTGTTGTGGTGACATCCCGACCCTGGAAACTGTCGCCGCCGCTGCCATCCTGCGAGAGAAGCTCCCCAACCTGAAGGTACGGGTAGTCAACGTGGTCGACCTGATGCGGTTAGAGCCCGCTGAGCAGCACTCCCACGGGCTGTCGGATGCCGAGTTCGATGCCCTTTTCACGGACGAGCGGCCGGTGATCTTTGCCTACCACGGCTATCCCACCTTGATTCACCGGCTGACCTACCGCCGCCACAACCACGCCAACATCCACGTTCGCGGCTACATCGAAGAGGGCACCACGACCACTCCTTTTGACATGGTGATGCTGAACGACTTGGATCGCTTCCACCTCGTCATGGATGTGATCGATCGAGTGCCCGGTCTGTCCGACAAAGCAGGTCACCTCCGACAGGAAATGGTGGACCGGCGGCTCGAGTGCCGCATCTACACTCGCCAGCAGGGTGAGGATCCCAAGGAGATTCGCGACTGGACGTGGCCGGCGTAGGCATCCAGATGCGCATCTTGGTGGTCAATGCCGGGTCCAGCAGCCTGAAGCTTCGCCTGATCGAGCCGGATGACTCGGTAGCCGTGAGTCACGACCTTCCCGCACTGGGTTCCGAAGGTTCCGCGGCTGTACTGGGGAAGGCGATGAGGGAGCTGGGGCGAGTGGGCGCCGTGGGCCACCGGATCGTGCACGGAGGAAGCGAATTCACAGCTCCGGTCGTGATCGACGCCAAGGTCGAGGGCCAGCTCAGATCCCTGACTGACTTGGCCCCCCTCCATCAACCCAAGTCGCTCGCCGCCTTAGATGCGACCAAGGCTGCCCTTCGGGATGTCCCAGCCGTGGCCTGCTTTGACACGGCCTTTCACGCGACCCTTTCCTCTGCTGCCTCCACCTACGCCCTACCGGCGGCGTGGAGGAGTCGGTGGAACCTGCGCCGCTACGGGTTCCATGGCCTCTCGCACGCCTACGTCTCGCAGCGGGCGGCAGATGTCCTGGGCCAGCCGCTGGAGAGTCTTCGATTGATCACCTGCCATCTCGGAGCTGGCGCTTCGCTATGTGCCGTCGCGGGCGGGCGGTCGGTGGACACCACCATGGGCTTCACCCCGTTAGACGGCCTGGTGATGGCCACCCGGTCTGGCAGTGTGGACCCGGGCCTGCTTCTCTGGCTGGAGGAGCATGCGGAAGTGAGCCCATCCGAGCTCGCCTCAACCCTCGAGAACGAATCGGGGCTGCTTGGACTGGGAGGGGATTCCCGGATGCCTGTCCTTGAAGAGAGAAGCGACCAAGGTGATCCCAGCGCCCAGCTCGCCATCAGCGTTTACCTGCACCGACTGCGGGCGGCAATCGCCTCGATGGCGGCGGCCATGGGTGGTGTCGATGCGCTGGTTTTTGCGGGTGGGGTGGGAGAGAACTCTCCACGCATCCGGGCCGCCTGCTGCGAGGGCCTCGAGTTTCTGGGGATCGGGGTCAACCTGAGTTTGAACGACACCGCGGATGAGGACCGTCAGATCGGACAGTCGGGCCAAGGTACCGCGGTGCTAGTCGTGAAGAGCAGGGAGGATCTGCAGATCGCCCGCGAGACTCGCCACCTGCTCGAAAGCTAGCTCGGGTCGCTCTGGACTCCTGGCGGGCGGGTGGATGGGGCAAGCGACGCCAGTGCGCCGCCCGCCCATGCGGTGGCCCGTGCTTCGGTCCCGGTTCGTGATGTCTCGCGCTCGAATGCAAGGGATTTCACGGGCTCACTGGCATAACTCCAGATCTACAGTTGGTGGGTAGCCGAAAAACATTCAACCGGGATGTCGGGATCGACCGCCGAGCGATGCGGCAGCCCGAACCAGGCGACGGGAGGCGCGCTATGAAGGCAGCGGTTGTCCACGAGTTTCACACACCGCTTCAGATGGAAGACGTTCCGACCCCTGTCCCGGGTTATGGTCAGGTCCTCGTCAAGATCGAGACCTCGGGGCTCTGCCACACCGACATTCATGCTGCTCACGGGGATTGGCCGATCAAGCCCAAACTGCCGTTCATTCCTGGCCACGAGGGGGTTGGCCTGGTTGAGCGGCTGGGCGAGGGCGTTCAGGGTCTAACTCTGGGCGACCGCGTTGCGGTGCCGTGGCTCGGGTGGGCCTGCGGTGCCTGCAAGCTGTGCTGCTCGGGATGGGAAACTCTTTGCCTCAACGCTAAGTTCACCGGCTACATCGTGGACGGAGGGTTCGCCGAGTATGTAGTCGCGGAAGCTGCCTTTGTTGGCAAAGTCCCCGCTAACGTGGATCCGCTCGATGCAGCTCCACTCACCTGTGCGGGCGTCACCACCTACAAGGCGGTAAAAGTTTCTGGCGCAAGGTCGTCGGACCTGGTCGCAGTGGTTGGGATCGGCGGGCTGGGTGATCTTGCTCTGCAGTACGCGCAAATCGCCGGGGCAACAGTGGCCGCCATTGATGTCATCGACGCCAAGCTCGACGTGGCCAAACGGCTCGGTGCCGCCTACACCATCAACAGTGCCAAGGAAGACCCCGTGGAGAAGCTTCAGGCCTTGGGTGGGGCCGATGTGGCGATCGTGCTGGCAGCAACGCCCAAGGCGTACGAGCAAGCATTTGCTTGCCTTAGGCCCAATGGCACCCTGGTGATGGTGGGGCTGCCAGCAGACGACATCATGCATCTGCCGATCTTCGAATCTGTCCTCCGAGGCATCAAGGTGGTTGGCTCGCTCGTTGGAACGCGCGTTGACCTTGCTGAGACCTTCCAGCTGCACGCAGCCGGTCGGACCATGATCGTTAGGGAATCGCGGAAACTCGAGCAAGTCAATGAGTCCATCAACGAGGTGGAGCACGGCAAGGTCGAGGGGCGAATCGTGTTCGATCTCCGTTCCTGACCTGACGCCCGCGGTGGATCCGGCCCATCTGAGGGATGGCGCTCTCGTACGGCCGCGCCCAGTTCGTGGGCAAGCAGGATTGTCCGGTCCTCGCCGGAATGGTCGGGTCGTGAGTCCTGTGCCGACCTTGCCCGCCTTGAAGCGGTTCCAACGCCCACTGCAAAGCTTAGCCGGAACAAGGGAGGAAGGGACTAGGTGAAATTCCCCATGATGAAAGACAGAGTTTCCCCCTCTTCGCTCAGCTCGTGCAGCCGGATAATCTACTCAAGGGTTCCGACCTTCCTTCTCCCGGGTTCAGGCGAAGGTAGTTGCTGATTCCGAGTGGGTCGGAACCCTGAATCAAACCGCAGGGCTCGGGCGCCGTTGGCGGGGGGCCCTGGATACACTCCTGGCGCGCCAGCCGACGCCAACACGCGGGGCTGCAACGTTCAGGCCTTCCGGGCGGTTCATCACCTACCTACAGAGGGGGTTCGCCAATTCCGCTGGCGCGTTACCGCCAGGCGAGCTCGTCTAACTGAGATTCACCCTCCGACGGATGGACGGCGAGCGTCAGCGCTGCGAGCAGGTCGGAAGTCCCGGAGCGCGAAACGCCCCTCACTTCTGACCTGGGGCGGGCCGTCTAAGTGAAAGTACGTGGGGCCATTGGGGTGGCGGCGCGCATTCGGCCGGCGCTCACAGATGAAAAACTGGTGAGCAAGTAAGAGTGGCCGGTGTACGGCTCGCATCATAGGAGAAGGATTCATGCGACGCAAGACTTTCGACATAATCGCTTCAGGAATCGGACTGGGGCTGACACTGGTATTAGTCCTTGCTGGCGCGCTTCTGCTGTGGGCGTCGGCGTTCACCGCAACTGAGATTCACAACCAGCTGGCGATGCAAGACGTCACGTTCCCTGCTGCTTCTGCATTCGCACATGCCAAGCCAGGTACCGAGATTACGCCCGGGATGAAGTCCTACCTGCTCAAGTACGCTGGTCAGGAAGTGTTAACCGGAGCGCAGGCTGAAGCCTACGCCGACCATTTCATCGCGGTACATCTGTCCGAGATGCCGTATCACGGGATCTATTCGAAGGTGAGTGCAGCGGCAGCGGTCAATCCAACCAACGCGGCGCTGGCGGCCGAGGTTCAGACCGTCTTCCGTGGCACCACGCTGCGCAGCATGCTTCTGGATGCATATGGCTTCGGGATGATGGGAAGCATCGCGTTCCTCGCGGCGATCGTGGCCTTCATGCTGGCTGGTGTGACGCTCTTGCTCACGTTGTTCGGATTCGGGCACGGGCGTCGGGTCTCTCCGACCGTCGAGGTCTTCGCACCTCAGGTGGGAGGACTGCATCCGGCCCGCTGAGCGAGAGGCCGGAAGGGGGCGGGTCCGTCGGGGACTCCGCCCCCTTCTCTTTGTTTACGTTAGGTTCAGGTCGGTCGAAACCAAAGAGAGGAGCTACGAGACATGGGAGTCAAGGCAATACGGGCCGAGGCGCTGACAAAGCGCTACGGCAAGGTCGCGGCCCTCGATCATCTCGACCTTGAGGTCGTACAGGGTGAGGTGATTGGCTACCTCGGTCCCAACGGCGCGGGCAAGACGACGACGATCCGCCTCTTGTTGGGGCTCATCCAGCCGTCAGAGGGACGCGGAGAGATTTTCGGCCTTGATTGCCAGCGCCAGCCGATCGAGGCCCATCGTCGTCTAGCCTTCGTGGCCGGCGAGGCAAACTTGTGGCCATCGCTCACCGGAGGTGAGACGCTCCATCTGCTCGGGCGCGTCCAGGGACAGGTGGATAAGGCGTACCGAGACGAGCTGGTCTCCAGGTTCGACGTCGATACCACCAAGACGGTCCGTGCCTACTCAAGGGGGAACCGCCAGAAGCTAATCCTGATCGGTGCACTAATGGCACGCCCGGACCTGCTTATCCTCGACGAGCCGACTAGCGGACTCGACCCGATAATGGAGCAAGCGTTTCGACAGAGCATTCGCGAAGCCCATGAGCGCGGTCAAACCGTGTTCCTCTCCTCGCACAGTATGAGTGAGGTAGAAGCACTCTGCGACCGGGTGGCCATTCTCCGGGGGGGCAGGCTCGTCCAGATCGGAACGTTGGCCGAGATGCGCCACCTCAGTGCGCTCACCGTGGAAGCCACGTTCTCGGAGGGCTCGGCGCCCGATCTGTCTGGAGTACCGGGGGTCAGTTCAGTGCAGGTGGACGGACGGGTTCTTCACTGCCAGGTACGCGGGTCGGTAGAACCGCTGCTGAAGGCCCTGGTCGCGGCCGGCGTCACCGAGTTGCTGAGCCGCGAACCGTCGTTAGAGGAGCCGTTTCTGGCGCAAGACGGAGCGGACGGCAAGAAGCCTGACATGATTAGCGA
>DATKSR010000032.1:0-4892 GCA_035531555.1 Candidatus Dormiibacterota bacterium | reverse complement strand
CCACTCAGGTTCGGGAGCTACGGGCCAGCCTGCAGGACATGGTGGCCAACACCACCGTACGCCAGCTCGAAGTGGTCCGGCTGCTCGCCGAGCATGGTGCCGTCGCCATGCACGAACTGGCGAGTTTGCACGGTATCTCGCGCAGCAGCACGACGGAGGTGGTGGACCGGCTAGTTGGGCACGGCTTGGCGGAGCGTCGTCATGATCCACTCAACCGGCGCATTGTCGAGGTGGCGCTGACCGTGCGGGCCAAGGATTTGCTGACGCGGTTTCGACGCCTGCAACGGGCCAGCATCACGGCTCTGGCAGATGTCTACAGCGACGACGAGCTCGCGACTCTGGTCCGTCTCCTGGAGAAGCTGGCGATGCCCAACGCGCCCACCAACGGTCCGGGCCAATCTGCTCACACCACGGGGTATTCGGCAGACAGTAGCCCCGCAGTCAACACTGTCGGCCGGCCGGGCCGCCGATGACTCCATTCTTCACCGGACTCGGCCGATTCGTGGTCCGTTTCCGCGGCCCAGTTGTCGTCGCCTGGATCGTGGTGGTGGTGGTCTGTGTCCACCTGCTTCCGACCCTGGCCTCGGTCAGCAAGGACACGAACTCGGCCTTTCTGCCGGCGAATGCCCCGAGCTCGAAGGCTGCTCAGCTGGCCAGCCCGTTCCAGAACTCCAACCTGGCGGCGGCTACTTTGGTCGCTGCAAGTTCGACTGGTCCCCTGAGCGGTGCCCAGCAGCAGGCGGTTACCCGGTTCGAACTGAAGCTCCGGACGGTTCCCTTGGTGAAGTCTGTTCGCGATCTGGGGACGTCTGCGAACGGCGTGGCCCGGCAGGCGCTGATCGAGGCAGCGGTGCCCGCCTTCGGCGGCGGTGACGGGCCGCATCTCGTGCAGGCAATCCGCGCGGACTTCAAGGCCGCGAGCGTGCCGGGACTCAGCTACTTCCTGACTGGAGACTTGCCCACCATCATCGACAGCCAGCAGTCGTCCAAACACTCCCAGAATCTGACCCAACTCTTCTCGCTGGTGTTCATCATTGCGCTCCTACTGGTCGCCTTCCGAGCTCTCCTGGCGCCGTTGATCACGCTCCTGCCGGCAGCACTGGTGCTCGCTCTCGCCGGTCCAGTCATAGCCGAGGCCACTCGCATTGGGGTCCAGGTGTCCGTGATCACCCAAATCCTCCTCATCGTGCTCTTGCTGGGAGCGGGTACCGACTACGGACTCTTCTTGGTATTTCGCGTCCGCGAAGAGCTCCGGCGTGGCCTTGAGCCCCACGAAGCCGTGATCAAGGCGGTCACCACGGTCGGGGAATCGATTACCTTCTCCGCGCTGACGGTCATCGTTGCCCTGCTCAGCCTGGTACTGGCCCAGTTTGGTCTCTACCAGAGCCTGGGGCCGGCGCTGGCTATCGGGATCGCGCTCATGCTGCTGGCTGGACTCACCCTTCTTCCGGCACTCCTGGCAATCTTCGGCCGAGCCGTGTTTTGGCCCACCCGGACCGCCCCCGAAAGTCGCCCTCGGTCGGGGGTGTACTTCTGGCTGGCAGGGGGGGTGGTACGACGGCCGCTCTGGATCCTGGTCGCCGGAGTTGTGGTGTTCGGCGGAATCGCCACGGCATCGCTGACCAGCACCACCGCCGGCTTCGGGAACACGGCAGCGCCCGGTGGGACCAACTCGGCGGCCGGAGCGGCGGTGTTGGCTCGGGATTTTCCCGCCTCCAACGTGCAGTCATCGGCCGTTCTGTTCCGGCTCCGGGACTCGGTGTGGAGCGATCCGTCCGTCATTACCACGGCCCAACACGATCTAGCCAGTGATCAGCAATTCCGCACGGTGGTTGGAGCTCTCCAATCCTCCGGCCTGACAGCGACTCAGGTGACCACGCTCCACGCGGAACTCGGGGCCCCGAGCCTGCTGGCACCGGCCCAACCGGCTGATTCCTCGGTACCGGCTCACCTCTACAACTCCTACCGGGAGCTGGGCCAGTTCATCAGTGCCGACGGTCGCACTGTCCAATTCTCAACCCTGCTGCTGCACAACAACGACAACTCGTCACGCTCCTTGGCGGCGATCCCGGCAGTCCGGGCGGAGGTCACCCAGGTGGCGAGCCGCATCGGTGCTCAAGACAGCGGCATCTTCGGGGTGCTGCCGTTCGCCTACGACGTCCAGCATCTCTCAAGCACCGACTTGGTCCACATCATTCCGCTAGTCACCGTCCTAATCGCTCTGCTCCTGGCACTAGTGCTGCGCAGCCTGGTCGCGCCCCTGTATCTGGTCGTGAGCGTGGTGCTCTCCTACCTGGCGGCGCTGGGCGTGATCTCGATCGTCTTCGTGCACATACTCGGCCAGGACGGTGTCAACTTCCTGCTGCCGTTCCTCCTATTCATCTTCCTGATGGCGCTGGGCTCTGACTACAACATCCTGATGATGACCCGAATCCGGGAAGAGGTGCACCTCATGCCGTTGCGCCAGGCGATTCGGCGCGCGGTTGGCATGACCGGGACCACTATCAGCACCGCCGGGTTGGTACTGGGCGGTACGTTTGCTGTCTTGGGACTAGCCGGAGGCGGGACGTCCGGAGGCTCGGAGATACAGCAGATCGGATTCGGGGTGGCTGCCGGTGTTTTCATGGACACCTTCATCATTCGCACGCTCCTAGTGCCCTCTGCCGCAGTCATTTTGGGAAGGTGGAACTGGTGGCCGTCCCGCCTCTCGGGGCCGAGCGTGAGCACGGGCGCTGGGAATGCACCTACCGACTAGATGTCGCCTGGTCCCTGAAGTGAGCTGGATACCGACGTACTTGTGGTGAGATTGCGCCACTAGCCGCGACCCGGGGAAGACCTTCATGCTCTGCGGCGATCCCACACTTAGGGCATGGGCAATCATGGCTGACTAAGCGGAGCATTGGCTCGACCTGACGGTGAGCAGGGGGAGCGGCGGATCACTGAAGACGAGAATCGACAGCCCGGATCGAGGCGCCACTGGCGTCAGGGTCGACTCGATCGAGGTAGCGGGCGACCCACCCGGCCACGTTCGCCGGGACGAGAGCCGAGGCGGAGGGGACGGTCGCCGCGGGCCTGCCATGGTCGAATCTCCCAAACCAAACGCCAGGCTAGGCCCGGCACCGCTGGATAGCCACCCGCCGCTGTAGTTTCCGAAGCTGAGGACGCTGCACAGGGCCCGGAGCGGCGGCGCACCAAGTCACCGGGATAGGGGGCGCGGTAAGCTTCGGCGGTGAGGTTTCTCGTGCTCGGAGGAACCGTGTTTCTCTCCGCTGCCGTCGCGGCAGAAGCAATCGCCCGGGGGCATGAGGTCGCGTGTCTGGCACGTGCCGTGAGCGGATCAGCGCCGGAGGGAGCGCGCTTGATCCGCGCCGACCGCGAGGACGGCGCTGAGGCGTACCGCGGCGCAGCGGGTCGGTGGGATTCGGTGGTGGAGGTGTCCTGGCAGCCTTCCCACGTTCGTGATGCTTTGGACGCTCTTTCCGATTGTGCGAGTCATTGGACCTATGTATCTAGCTGTTCGGTATACGCGGACCAGAACCGGGCGGGGCTCGACGAAGAGGCGGAGGTACTGCCGCCGCTCCCTTCCCATGACCCCGCGACTGAGGCAAACTACGGCGAGGCCAAAGTCGCATGTGAAAAAGCGTGCCTCTCGGCGGTGGCTCCACGACTCCATGTCAGTCGTCCCGGTCTCATCGGCGGTCCCGGTGATCCCAGCGATCGCTTCGGCTATTGGCCAGCTCGCTTCGCACGGCGGCGCGATGATGCGGTGCTTGTTCCTGAGGGCGCGGCGACATGGACTCAGACGATCGATGTGCGTGACCTCGCCGCCTGGATAGTGAACGCCGCGGAGCAAGGTGTGACCGGCACCTTAAACGCGGTGGGCGAATCGACGCCGTTGAACGGTGTCCTCGACCTTGCCCGCGCCTCCGCCGACCACACAGGGCCTTTGGTGACGGTTGACCCAGCGTGGCTTCTGGAACACGGGGTGCAGCCTTGGAGCGGACCCGAGTCGCTTCCGCTCTGGCTGCCAACCGGCGTTGGGTTCGATGGCTTCGCCCGCCGTCCCTGTGCTGCGGCGCTTGATGCCGGGCTCCGACGACGTCCACTGTCGGAGACGGTCGCAGCCACCCTTGACTTTGAGCGGCACTCGGGACTGGAGCGCCATCGCCACGCCGGGCTCAGTCCCGAGAAGGAGCAGTCGCTCATTGTGGAGTGGACCGCCGACTGGCGTTCTACGTCTCCCGCTGGAGCGCCGAACTGACTGGGCGGACTCCGGGCCTCTTCCCAAAGGAGTGACTAGTGCTATCACAACAGACTGCATGATCGATGCGAGTTCTCACCTGCGATTGATGCGGACCCGCGCCGGGCTTTCCCGGCGCGGGTTGGCCAAGGTCGCTGGGACTTCGTCCGCCACCATGAGTCGCTACGAATCCGTAGCCGTGGCTCCGAGTTTTGCGACTCTCAACCGATTGACCAGGGCGTGCCTTCCAGCGCACCGTCGGTGGCCGTCTTTGACTGCTCTGGCGCCGGCAGTAGCCAGGACCAGGGCGCCGTATGGCAGCCCGGCCGCTTGGCGCTTGGTGGGCGAGGTTCTCGACGACGAAGCTCAGGGAAGCGCCCCGCACACAGAATTGGTGATCGCCGACCCACCCGCCTACACAGGCGATAGCGCCTCTGACGCCCTGGTGGCGGGCGTGGCGGAATATTTGAGCCTACTCCGGAGGCATTCGAGCTCCGGGGTGGACCGAGGATCCAACTAGGGTTGCGCGACCTTGGTGGTTCGTTGCGGATGCACCGGCCTGGATTCCCACCAGTCTTCGAGAGTCCCCCAGGTCTTTTGCCATAAGGGGCGTGTCTATAACACCCGCCGGGCTCGAGCGACGATGACGGAA
>DATKSR010000031.1:0-3982 GCA_035531555.1 Candidatus Dormiibacterota bacterium | reverse complement strand
CAAGAACCGACTGGGCTGGGTCGCCTACGCCGCTACCGTCCTGCGCCACCTGGCCGAGCCACGGTTCCCGGTCGCGGTCCGCTTGGACGGGGGCGAGCCAATCGTGCGCCAGGTGCGGTCGGTCGTGGTCGCCAACGTGGGTCGACTCCCCGGGGGGATCAAGCTGCTCTCTGACAGCCGACCGGACGACGGGCTGCTCGACGTGGTGCTGATCGCACCCCACCGGCTTCCCGATTGGCTGTTGCTGCTGGCCAGCCTGGTCGCCAGCTCCTGCAAGGCAAGCCGGCTGGAGAGCTTCCAGGTACGGCAGGTCGAGATCACGACCGATCAGCCCAGGCCTAGGGAAATCGATGGGGACACGCTGCCCTCGGGTCAAACACTCAACGTCCGAATTCGCCCCGGGGTGCTTACCGTCTGTGTGCCGTTGAGCTGACCGAGTCGCGGCGAGCCAGGATGCGAGCAGTTTCGGGCACCGGGAGCGACCAACTGACCTAGCTGGCGGCGAGTGCCCGACCCGGGCATCGGGAGCCGACAGCTCCGCCGCCCGTGCGGGGTGCCTATTACTGATCTGAGCGGCGCGGCGGCAGAATTGGCCTGATGAGCACGGTTCTGGTCTCGACTGACCTCGCCGAAGCCCTTCCCCTGAGCGGCACCGACGGTGGCGCGGCGCCAGAGACGCGAATTACCGGGCGGGTGATCCTTGCCGACGCAAGTCTGGACTGACCGTGATGGGCCGGGACAATCGACGGGCCGCTCGGGGCCATCGGATAACATCCGAACCGCCGTGGCAAGTCTCGACGTGGTGGTGGTGGGCGGCTGTGGCCATGTCGGGCTCCCGCTCGGCCTGGCCTTTGCCAGCCGCGGCCTTCGAACCGCCGTCTACGACATAAACCAGGTCTCGGTGGAGGCGGTTTCCTCTGGAAGGATGCCATTCAGCGAGCCGGGCGCGCCGGAGGTGCTCCGCCGAGTTCTCGATCAGGGGACATTTCGGGCCACTTCGGATCCTCAAGTGCTGGCCGAGGCGGAGTCGGTGGTGGTGGTGATCGGGACCCCGATCGACAAGCACCTCAATCCGGAAGCCCTCGAGGTGCCCGGCGAGATCGCTAAGCTGAGCCGCCACTTCGTCGATGGGCAGCTGCTGGTCCTGCGCAGCACCCTCTACCCGGGGGTGACCGCGCTGGTGGAGCAGAAGCTTGCCGCCGAAGGCCGCCAGATCGACGTCGCCTTCTGCCCGGAGCGCATCGCCGAGGGCAAGGCCATGGTGGAGCTCTTCTCCCTGCCCCAGCTGGTCTCCGGCCGCACCCGGGCGGCCCGCGAGCGGGCCGGGAAGCTGTTTCTTCATCTCACCTCTGAAGTGGTCGAGCTGATGCCCGAGGAGGCGGAGCTGGCCAAACTCTTCACCAACACCTGGCGCTACATCAAGTTCGCCACCGCCAATCAGCTTTTCATGATCGCCAACGACTTCGGGCTCGACTACTCCAAGATCCGTGAGGCGCTGGCCCGCAATTACCCGAGGGCCCAGGACATGCCCTCGGCAGGTCTGGCGGCCGGGCCCTGCCTGCTTAAGGACACCATGCAGCTGGCCGCCTTCAACAACAATCAGTTCACCCTCGGCCACTCCGCCATGCTCATCAACGAAGGACTACCGCTCTACGCGGTGGCCAAGCTGGAGCGCCGCTTCCGGCTCAGCGAGCTCACCGTTGGAGTTCTGGGGATGGCCTTCAAGGCCGACTCGGACGACATCCGCTCCAGCCTCAGCTACCGGCTTAAGCGGATCCTCGCCTTCAAGGCCAAGCGGGTGCTCTGCACCGACCCATACGTGCGCAACGACCCCGACCTGGTGCCGCTGGAGCAGGTGCTGCTTGAAGCGGATCTGCTGGTCATCGGGGCGCCCCACGAGGTGTACCGCCAGGTCGCGACCGACCTGCCGGTAGTGGACCTCACCAACCTGCGAGGCCAGGGCAGCTTGGTTTGAGCGACCCTCGGGTCTCGGTGGTGATCCCCGCCTACAACGAGGGCGAGGAGATCGTCAAATGCTTGGATCGGATCGTCGAGGCGGTCACCTTTCCCTGCGAGCTGCTGGTCGTCTACGACCGGCCCACCGACACCACCGCAGCCCCTGCCCAGCGCTACGCGGCGACCGACGCTCGGGTGCGACCGGTGCTCAACCCCGGCCCGGCGGGGCCGGCAGGGGCGATCCTGTCCGGTATCAAGAGCGCCCGGGCCCCGGTGGTGGTGGTGACCATGGCGGACGGCAGCGATCAGCCGGCCCAGATCGAGGAGCTCACCCTGTTGGTCGAAGCCGGCGCCGTCGTGGCAGCGGCCTCGCGCTACATGACCGGAGGGCGTCAGCAGGGAGGCCCGTTTCTGAAGGGCCTTCTCTCGAGGACGGCGGGAGTGTCCCTCCACCTCTTGGCGCGAGTGGGAACTCACGACGCCACCAACTCATTCAAGGCCTACTCGAGGGCCTTTGTCGAAGAGGTGGGGGTGGAGTCTGACGCGGGTTTCGAGATTGGAATCGAGATGGTCGCCAAGGCCAAGCGACGGGGCCAGAGGGTGGCCGAGATACCCACCACCTGGACCGACCGGACGACCGGGCAGTCCAACTTCAAAGTGCGGCAGTGGATTCCCCGCTACCTGCACTGGTACCTGGTCGCGTTGTTGCCGAGATATCGGGGCGACCGCCCCAGGAGGAGCTGAGCGCAAATGTCCAAGGTCTTGATCACCGGGTCCGCCGGCTTCATCGGGGGCTATGTCGTCGAGGAGCTGCTGGCCGCCGGCCATGAAGTGGTCGGGCTCGACAACCATTCCAAATACGGCCGGGTGGCCCGCTCCTACGACGACCATCCCAAGTACAGGCTCGTCGACGGTGACGCCCGCGACGTGGCCCTCGTGACCGAACTTTTGGACGGCTGCCATCACTTCATCGCCGGAGCGGCCATGATCGGCGGCATCTCCTACTTCCACACCTACGCCTACGACCTGCTGGCGACCAACGAGCGGATCATCGCCGCCTCCTGCGATGCCGCCATCGCGGCCCACCGACAAGGGGTCCTCGAGAAGGTGACTTACCTCAGCTCCTCGATGGTCTACGAGGGGACCACGGCCTGGCCTTCCTGCGAGGGCCAGGAGCTCGAGATGCCCCCACCGCACTCCTCCTACGGCTTCCAGAAGCTAGCGGTGGAGTTCTTCGCCAGGGCTGCCTGTGACCAGTACGGGCTGCCCTACACGATCGTGCGCCCCTTCAACTGTGTCGGGATCGGCGAGCAGCGGGCGCTGGGCGACGTCGAGATCGAGAGCGGCAACGTCAAGCTGGCGATGAGCCATGTGGTGCCTGACCTGGTCCAGAAGGTGCTCAAGGGCCAGGATCCGCTGCACATCCTCGGGGACGGGTCCCAGATCCGCCACTACACCTACGGGGCCGATCTGGCCAAGGGGATTCTGCTGGCCATGGAGCACCCGCTGGCGCTCAATCAGGACTTCAACTTCTCCACGTCGCAGTCCACCACCGTCCTGGAGCTGGCCGAGCTGATCTGGGCCAAGATCAACGGCCCGGCGGAGCCCTTCCGTTACGTCTCGGACCCGCCCTTCGAGTACGACGTGCAGCGGCGGGTCCCGGCCACCGATAAGGCCAAGCGTGTGCTCGGCTTCGAGGCCACCACCTCACTAGACGCGATGCTCGATGAAGTGATCCACTGGATTCGCGAGGCGATCAGGACGGGTCGGATCTAGGCTGTTGCCGCTTGTCGACCGCGGTTGGCGAGGGGTGGCCCTCCCGGCCCGCTTAGGGTCGCGGAGGTAACTCTGGCGGACCATCCTGAGCCCGAAAGAAGCCGATCCCGTGCTGCCTCCGCCCGGCTCTGACCCCGGTTCCTGGGGGGTGGCCCTCCCGATCCCGCTTCAGCTCGAAGAGGTAACTCCGGCGGACCATCCTGAGCACATCTTGCAGGAGAGCCCGCGACTCCTCGTCGTCGGGCACCTC
>DATKSR010000030.1:0-9332 GCA_035531555.1 Candidatus Dormiibacterota bacterium | reverse complement strand
GGCGTCTAATGGCATGCTGGTGGGGGTCATCGTGTCTCCTGGTCTGTGAATAGGGTCGGTGGCACGGTGGCCTTTTTCGTGCCCACCGTGGCGGGCACCTTCTCGGTCCCGCTACTTACACCACTTTATGGGGCACGACCATGGGATTTCCCCGACCGGTCGTATCAGCGGGAGTTGGCTAGTCACCAGCCCCAACCTCACCGGAGGTTGCTGACCCCGCGAGCCAGGCGCCCGGGGGCGCGAAACGCTGCCATCCGAATGGCGCAGGGGCATCCTGGCCTTCACCGTGCGGCCCCCTGGCCTTCGCTTGGTACCTGTCATCACTTACCTACCGGCAAGGCGATGGACACCCGGCGGCTCCCGTCCACTAGAGAGACGCGATCGCCACGACCACGGCCACGAAACGAGGTCACGGCGATGTACTCGCTTACTCGCCCCGATTTGGTCGAGGTGATCCCGATGAAGTCGTAGAACGCCCCGTCGTTGCGGTTCGACTGGATGTGGGACGCGACAGCAGCGCGCCGCGCGTGACCGGACAGCACTGGTGCTCCGATCGTGACGGAGTATGTGGAAGCTGCGCCTTTCGGCGAGGTGACGATCACCTGTGCGCCATCGCACGCTCGCGAACACTGCGCCACGACGGCGCGGGGGCTTGCCCCTGACGGGGCGTACGACGGTGTCTGCCCCAGCCTGAGCACCCAGCCGCCGGAAGCCGCTGCCGGCTGCGGCGACGCAGTGGCCGCGCAGCCCGCGAGGATTCCTCCCAACGCGAGGATGGCGGCCGCCGCTGCGATATAGGCTCGGTTCACGGTTGCGCCTCTCCGCACGTCAAGCTGGTCCTGGGTAACCGCTCACCGCAGCACCCGCTTCGGCGGCCGGAAGTGTCACCAGGCCATACGGAGTAACGAGGCCCGCCTTTACGTACGCACTACCAGTTCTATCTTCCTTCAGTGGCTGATAGAAGGCCCAGACAAGTGGTCCCGCCGAGAACGCGGCCGAACCCGAAAGGGTGGTGAATACGACCTGACCGCTTGCTGATAGCGTCCCGTCCTGGCTAATCTGCGAGGTCACGCCGGATCCCTTGGGGTAGGACGCGATGACCTCATAGGACGTGACTAGGTGGGGGACCCTCGCAGACGTTTCCCACGTTTCTTTTTGGATAAGGGTGGCCGCTGTGAACTCGTATTCGCCCAGGACAATTTGGCCGCCATGGACTGCTCGGTAGTAATCCAGCCTTCTCTGTATGGGGCACGCGGTGCCGCAACTCGCGAGCGGAAGCACAGTCCCTCCGCCGCCGGCTTCGCAGCCAAACGAGCAGGCGAGGGCTGACGTGACCAGAGGTGTAGCGCTCAGCGCCGCTCCGCCAACCAGGCCCGCGGAAGCCAAGATGGCCGAGGTCGCCGCCAGCGTGATGAACCGCCTAGCCTTATTCATGAGAATCCTCCAGTAAGAAATGGGTCCGGTGTGTGGCTCCATTCGGGGCGGCACTAATGGGCAACTCCGACTAAGCCGACGACCAGCGCGAGGCCGGCAAGTGCCCCGATGACGCTCAGTCCAGCGATCAACCCTCTATCGCCAAGAGAGAAGTGGAAGGACGAGCGGGCTGTGAGAAGGCGCTCCTCGCAGTCCCGCTGTCCCTCTATGTGCAGATGTTCGAGGTCGCGCTGTAGAAGCAGCTCGGAGAACTGAGCCATCCCTAGCCCCCCATCCCGAGCTTGTTGGTCAGGTTGTTCGCAACCGAGTTGGCCATCTGAGTCAGCTCGCCGTGGACTCCGGTGAGCCCCAAGCCACTCGGTAGCCCAACGTGGAGATGGAGGGCCAGGGCGGAGATCACGACTACCGGCGTCAGCCAGATGGCCATGCCCACTCGCGCCTCTGTGGGAGTCACGGGGTTCCCGGCCTCCACTCGCCGCTAGTAGCCTCTAGTTTAGACATGGGTAGACCATAGCATAGGAATTTAGCCAAGACGGGCCCCGCCCGTCGCAACGCTGCACCGGAGCTCTGAAGAAGTCGTCGCGGACCGGTACCCCTGAACTTCGTGCACAAGAGGGGCCTACACACCAGTAAGCTGCTGGTACACCGAGGTTTGGCTCTGCTTTCGCCAGCCTCCCAACCAGCGAGGAGAGTTCACGCCCCCGAAAACCCCTGGCAAGAAGACCCCGGACCCTGGGCGCAGAAGGAGAGCACGCGAGCGGGTCAGCGCGCTGCTTCAGCCAGGCGACAAAGTTGTCCACCCAGGCGGTCGCAAGGTGTCGCCGCGGATGCCGGTACTCGAGGCGGATGGCGAGCTGCGCCGGCCAAGAGCCAAGGGCAGCAGGGGAGTCCAGCCTCCGGTCGAGTTGGGGGCGATCACACGGAATCTGCCTCTCACTCGGGCCGTCTCCCAGATCCCATACCAGGGGCTCCTCGGCGGGGAAGGACGCCTGATCCGCCTCTACAAGGAGGCGCAGGCCATCTGCGAAGGAAGGTGGGTACTCCTGGAGCGTGTGGAGCGGGAGCTGGTCGAGGAAGGAGATCAGCCCGAGGGATTGCTCCCGGGGAGCGTCCAGCTTTACAAGCGAGCCCACGCCGTCTGCGAGGAGATCTGGCAGTTCTTGGAGCGGACCGAGGCGACGATCGCCGAAGAGGGCGACCGGGTGGAGAGGCTTCTGGATGAGTTCGTCGCCCGCCCTGGCGCTAGAGAGCGGTGGGAGGCCACGCGAGGCCGATCTACTCCGGCGACCGAGTAGGGCGTGGCGTAGCTCGCTCGACGCACCGGCGACGAATCGGACCGGGCCGGTGGCACGTGACCGAACGAAGTGCGACGGGAGCGCTGGGCTCCTCGCGCAACCGCAGAGATATCCCTCGCGCTGGCGGACCTGGTGGCTCCCTGCGGAGGCCCAAGGGAGCCGGATGGGGAGTCTCCGACGGAAAACCGACGGTAAGAGATACGACGGTAGGGGTCGGTTCTGATCTCGCGAGCGCCCGCCAAAGTACATGGCAGCGCCCGTGGAAGTACATGAAAACGCCCGTGGAAGTACATGGCGGATCCGGGGCGTCACGAGGCTATCCGAGCTGCGGCGATCTGGGCTAGGGTTTCCCCGATCCCGACCATCCCGCCACGGGCTACGGCCTCTTCAGATGCCTTCGTCGCGGCCCACGTCCGCTCTTGGATAGCAGCAGCGCAAAGCCGGTCGCGAGAGCGCTGCCGATCGCGCGACATCCACTCTCGGAGCGGATCTTCCTTAGCCTCAAGGAGGATCTGGGAACCCTCGGCGGACGTCCAGCGAGTTAGAAGCTCCACCAGAATTCCCACCTGGGACCGAGAGGGGAGTCCGTGGTACCGCGATCCCCAGGCATTCACTATCTCTGGTTGCACCCCGGGGACCTGGCGGCTGCATTGCGGTTGCCTGGCAGGCCGGCGGACCGCGGTGAGGTTCCAGACCTTCCGCTTCCGGTCGAGCTCCACGCCCAACTCGAAGCGACTGTCACAGTCAGAGACCAGTGCGGCGGCTTCCCGTACTCGTGCAAGGACGCTCCGCACCTTGGCGGAGTGCAGCCCAAGCAGTGACGCGATCGGCGGAGCGTCGGTAGGTGCGCCGCGATCAAAGAGCGGATACCGCCACACCGTCTTCAGGCGCTCGGACCGGAGGTACAACCACAGCCGGGCAGCTAGCTCATCCTGGGTGCGCAGGGCGTCGTAGATGGGCAGCTCGACCCATGTCCAGCCGTGACCTTCGATGCGCTGGGCGACCTCCAGCGAGATCCTGGCCCAACTGCGGATGACATCGGCGTCAGTTACTTCGCACGCCTCCAGCAGGCTCCATGACCGGTAAGCGTCCGGGCCATCGGAGTACCGGATCGCAGATTTGATAGAGACCGCTTGAAGTCGCTCGAGCGAACTGGCTACTAGCTGCGCCTGCCGTCCGCCGTAGCCGCGGTATCCGAGAGTGCTGGCCAGTTCTCGCATCGCGAATGTGACCTCTCGCTCCGGGGGACGGGCGGCAGCGTCCCAGCGCGACACTAACTCCATCCAAATGCGCAGGTCGGTGGCAGTCAAGGGACCCACCACCTCTCCCGCAAACCGAACGCGGCACGGCCGCCCATAAAGGTGCGCCTGTTGGACGCGAGCACCACGGCCTTGCCAGATCGGGGCCCTGGCTGAGGTCACATCTACGCGAATGGACCTGCTCAACGACCGTCCCTCGGCATGGCACGTCGGATCGCAGCCTCTAGGTGGCGACGAGGGCAGTGGCCCGCTTCGCAGGAATCGCCGTCCCGAGCCCGACAATCCGCCCGGCCGCAGTAGAGAGTTCGAAGCCGACTCGTGAGATCCTTGGTCGGTCGGACGCGGATCGACGCTCGTGCCGCCGGCATCACTGAGCGTCCCCTGCCACGCTCTCGACCGCGGCCACCACGGCGGAAGGCGACTCACTCGGAATCTCAACCGTGACGGTCTTGGCCCTTCCGCTCCGAGCAAGGGCCGATCGCGCGGCCAAGAGTTTCATGTGGCTGCGCATCCGCTGGGTGGCAACCCTCGTGCGCACCTCGGGGCTCAGCTTCCCGAAGGGATCGACCTCAGCCTCAAACTTGGCCAGAAACGCCCGCCGCGCGGGCGCGGTTACCTCTCGGCTGTCGTGAGTGGCGTGCAGCGTGAGAGCTGCCAGCCTAGCCCGTAGCGTTCGCTGTGCTTGGTTCACACGGCTTCTCCAGCCGTGCCAGCCGCCACATGGCGAGCGAGCCGTGCTAGGGCCGTGGAGGCGAACGGTGAAGTACCGCGCCGGTCCGGACTACCTATCCTTCACGCTAGCACACCGTGTCAAGGCTGTACCCGGCGAGGGTGACCAGGTAACAGCGGATACGGGTGGTGTAGACGGTCTACAAGGGGGGCTCCGAGTTCGCGCGATGAGCTACGAAGAGCTAGTCGCCGGCCACGTGCTTCCGGTTGGTAAGTTTCGACGTCTGGGGTATGGCGAGTACCAACCGATCGCGATTACTGGCTCTGGATTCACGTTTGGCGAGGGGACCTTTCTGACCTGTTGGCACTGTGTCAGCCGTCCGCTCGACCCGAACGAGGCCTATTGCGCGGCGGTGCGGTCGGAAGGCATTTACACCCAGACCTATGACCGAGCCTTCGAATTGACGGACCTTCAGCGGGCCGCGAACGGGGCCGACCTCGCGATCGCTCGGGTCGGATTCACTGTCGACCCCGTTCTGCCGCTCGCGACCACCCCAGCTGCTTGGGGCGAGGACGTCGTCTCCTGCGGCTACCCTCTACCACTCAACTCGGTGGATCCCGACGGCGGCCAGCCTAAGCTCGAAACCAATGCATCGCTCCTACGCGGCTACGTGACCCGGATACGGCCCGACGACCGACCCGGGTGGCGCGCCATTAGAGCGTATGAACTGGACATGCCCGCCCCCCCGGGGCTGAGTGGTGCCCCCCTATTCCGACCAGATCCGTTCGAAGTCGTCGGTGTCGTGTATCGCGAGCACGATGTGGTCGTCTCGGAGGCTGATTATCCGATTACCTTCTCTCTCGCGCATCACTTGACGACCCTACGAGAGGCGCAAGCCGGAGCGACGGACAATCTGCCCCTTCAAGCGTTTCTTGCGCGAGGCTAAACCTCTGGTCGCGCCCGGCGTCCGTCGCTCCGGACTCCTCAGGGCCGAGGGGCGACTTCGACGAGGTTGACGAACTCGCAGCGCCAGCACTGGACCCAGGCCGGCAGCCTCAGCACGCTCGGTGACGAGGTCAGCGGTCGCGAAGACGGATGATCGATCCCGCCACCAGCGGCTGGCGGCCGCCGTCGTGGCTCAAGATGACCGGTCCGCTGGGCCCGCCTTCGCACTCGAGGAGCAACCGCCCACACAACCTCCGCCCAGATGTCAGCGACCGGCTTCCACAATCTGACCTCTGGGCTTGCCCGCAGGTCCAGCGCACTGTGGTGAGTGGGATGCCCCCAGTCGTAGATTCCGAGCAACGGCGCCCGGCAGCGACCACAGAGAAGCCGACTTCGGCGCTCGCCAGGCTTTGCAGGGGCCAGAACCCCTCTGGGTGCCCCACGGGGCATTAGCCTTCGGGAGGGACGCCCTGCTGGAGACTCTTCGTTCATAGGCACTTCAAGTTCGATGCCACTCGATTGACCCCGAATCCGGGAACGCCTCATGGTCTCTGACTGGTCTCAAGATCTACAGGTCATAATTCTTAGCACAGCGCTTGCTCATCTACTGTCATAGCACACCGCTATTAGCTCTCTGCTTCCCAAGCAGAAGGTCGCGGGTTCGAGACCCGTCTCCCGCTCCGCTAAGCGTTGGTGGGCAGTTCGACCGGGCGTGGGCACGCCTTAAACGACATCTGCACATCCTCGAGGAATCGGGTCGTGCCCGCTCCGTAAATCACCCGGTGATTGCAGGACCGATTCATCCGTATCACCTAGGCCACCCGGATCTGCCCCTGCTGGGCCCTTCGGCCAGACTTGGTGGCTGCCAGGGCCCGAGCCCTGCCGGCTGATCAGGTCGACACCCAGCTCCTTCCAGTCTCCCGAGGCCCCGTTAGCAGATCTGTGCATCATGATGCTAAGATGCCAAAGTGACGAAGGCCCGCACTACCCTCACGATCGACCAGGATGTGCTCCGGGCGGTAAAGGTGCGCGCGGCCCGGACCGGGCGAGGGGACAGCGAAGTGATCGAGGACGCACTGCGCCGCGATCTCGGCCTCGACTTGCTCGACGGACTGTGGGCGCGTAATCAACTCAGCGAGAGCGTGTCGCTCGAGCTCGCCGTCGAGGCGCAACACACAACTCGGGGCCCTGCGCGCTGAATAGTGCGGGCGCTCCTGGACCCCAATGTGCTGATTTCGGCACTCCTCGCGCCGACCGGGTCGCCAGCCAAGGTTTTCCGCGCCTGGCTGGACGGGAGCTACGAGTTGGTAGTCTCTCCGCTACTTCTGGAGGAGCTCGAGCGGGCGCTTGGCTACCCCAAGATCCGCGAACGTGTCTGGGAGCACGAGTCCGCCGCTCTGCTCGCTCTGCTGCGCCGTCAGGCCCAACTAGTAGAAGACCCGACTGATTTGCCAATGCTCCGCTCGCCGGATCCCGGCGACGACTACCTCATAGCCCTCGCTGGAGCCACCCGAGCGGTGATCGTTTCGGGTGATGGTCACCTGCTGGGTCTTGCCCGACAGTTACCGATCTACTCTCCCGCTGCATTCCTGGCACGACTTGAAGAGGACTCGTGAGTGGTCAAGGGTAGCCAGGCGCTGAACCCCAAGCGGCCAGTGGCTCCCTACTGTAATGGCGAAGCCAGGGCAGAGTTCGAATTCGCGCTGCCGCTTCCCCAAGGCTACCCGCGGCTCGTTCTCTGGGCGGTACCGCAGCAATTGCTGCGATGCAGAGGACGAGATCAAAAGACAGTGCTAGCGACTTCAACGAGGGCCAGCTAGGCGGCGACTCTAACGGCGTCTGCTTCGGCGACTTACTAATCCGAGCGTTGATAAGCCTACGCACTCGAAGGCGCCGCGAAGGGCGGATGGCTGAAGGGATCGTTTGGACCGGTCGGTGTACTAACGCTCGTTTTAGTATCTACACGAGACGCTATTCGTGAGTTCAGGTCGGGTCGGCGCTTCAGAGACACTGGTAGCGTCTGCCTCCCACGCAACGGGTCGCGGGCTCAAAGACCCGTCACCGGCTCTATCAAGGACGTCTGAGTTCGTTAGCAGCCTGCGCTCGGCAATTTCGAGAGACTTCCAAGGACGGCGAGCCCGATGATTAGAGAAGAGCTGAGCTTTTTGAGGGAGCAGAGGTCTTGAGCGGATCGTTCGTTGCTAAGAGTGAGATCACTGTGGACGTCTCCCCGGAGGCCGTCTGGCGCGCCCTGACCGACCCGGAGATGGTCAGCCAGTACATGTACGGGACCGTCATGGAAACCTCGTGGGAGGTGGGCAGCCCGATCACGTGGTCTGGCGAGTGGGAGGGGAAGAGTTACCAGGACAAGGGGACAGTTCTGGACGTAGTTCCCCAACGGCGCTTGATGATGACCTACTGGAGCTCCATGAGCGGCAGGGCGGACCAGCCAGAGAACTACCTAACCGTGACCTACGAGCTCGCCGAGACAGAGGGCGGGGTCAAGCTCACCCTGACACAGGACAACAACGCAAGCCAAGAAGAGGCCGACTCGATGGCAGAGCGGAACTGGGGGCCGGTTCTCAAGAGCCTCAAGGCGGCCGCCGAGGCGAGGGGCGAGCTCTAGGAGGTCAGCGCACTGGGCGTGGCCCCTACGTTGCTAGCGTGGTCAGCGCTCGACCGCTAACCGAGGTGTGCCCGACCAGATCGTGGCCATCCAATTTGGGGATTCGGGTCACTGTGGCGCTGGCACGTTCCCGCACCCGGGTCGAGGGGAACGCAGAGGGAGTCGAATGGCGAAGTGGTCGCCGCCGTCCCAGGCGAGTCTGCTGGTGGCTGTGATGGGACTCAGCTGTGTCGTGGCCGGTCCAACCGTTCTGGCAGCTTCAAGCGACAGCAGCCAGACCAGGCTGCTCAGTCGCTCTGAGTCGCCATCCGAACCGCCAGCGGCCCTCGATGCCCTCTCGCTGGTCCACTCGGCTGGGCTCGCCGCAAACCTCGGTGCGCCGGTGACTGCTACTCAAGACGACGGCGGCGAAACCTTCTCGGGTGGCGGGCCGACGCAATTCCAAAGCGTAGTGGAAGTGGCCACCAAGACGACTGTTCTGACGGTGACCCTGCTCACTTTCCCTTCCGGTGCGGCGGCGAAGCAGACCTACCACAGCGACGTCGATCAGGGGTGGCAATCCGTTTCCGGAGTCGGGGATGAGGCCGCCGTCCTACCGGATTCCAAGCTCGGTTCGGAGTGCAACTTCTCCCCTTCCGCTTCGCCCAACGATCAGGAGGAGTGCCTGACCTTGCTTCGTAGCGCTGGCACAGCGCTGTTGTCGGGCGTGGGGCATGAGTACGTACTAAAGGGTGCTCAAGTAATGGAGGTTCTGCCTGCCGCCACGGCAGCGGCTTCCTCTCAATTGACTACGGCCCTGGCTACGTCCTCGACCACTGCGGCGTGGCCCACCGTGGTGAGCCTTCTAAACGACGTCTTTTTCACCCTGCCCCAGGCGGCAGCCAAGGAACTTGCTGCCAAAATGACAGGACAGTTGGCAGAGGTGTTGTCAAGAGTTGTGTAAAAGCCATCCAGGCGAGGTGTTCGAATCAGGCGGCGGCTTCCTCCGGTGAAGGTTGGGAGATTTGCAGCTGGCCGTCCACGAAGGGATATCCGGCCAGCAGCAGGTGGAGCTGGTTGGGGGCATTGATCCCGCGCCAGTTGGTGCTCAGGCGGGTCGCCAG
>DATKSR010000029.1:0-4524 GCA_035531555.1 Candidatus Dormiibacterota bacterium | reverse complement strand
CCCGCCCAGCCCGGCGGTCAGGGTGACCGTGCCGGACAGGGAGCCGCCAAACCGCTTGGTGGCGACCGCGGCGAAGGTCTCGTAGGTTCCTTGAAGGATCCCCTGGGTGCCGATGTAGATCCAGGATCCGGCGGTCATCTGTCCGTACATGGTCAGACCGGCGGCCTCCAGCCTCCGGAACTCCTCCGGGGTCGCCCAGTTGGGGACCAGGTTGGCGTTGGCGATGAGCACCCTGGGAGCCCACTCGTGGGTGCGGAAGACCCCGACCGGCTTGCCGGACTGGACGACCAGGGTCTCGTCCCCTTCCAACGAGCGCAGGGTGCGCACTATGGCGTCGAACGCCTCCCAGGACCTGGCGGCCCGTCCCGAGCCGCCGTAGACCACCAGCTCATCCGGGTGTTCGGCGACCTCTGGATCCAGGTTGTTCATGAGCATCCGGAGGGCTGCCTCCTGGGGCCAGCCCTTGCAGCTGATCTCGGATCCGCGGGGGGACCGCACCGGACGCGGGCCCGACTTGCTCTTCGCCATCTCAGCTCCCCTTCAGTTGCTCATCTGACCGGTGCCATGGCACGCGAGTTCGCCAGGATCGGAGCGACCCGCTCCACCGTCCAGTTCAGCAGGGCGATCGCAACCCGCTCCGCGGCACCTCCGTCGCCGCTGACGCACGCCGTGCAGAAGTCGCGCTGCTGGTCCATGTCCTCGAGCACGTTCATCCCCTCGGCGAGGGCCAGCCGAAAGTAACGCTCAGCCTGGCGTCTGAAGGAGCGGATCTCCGCCAGCATCCGCTCGTAATGGCAGGCGGTGTAGCAGACCTCGTGCAATTGCCACTCCGACTCCAGGTACTGATCCAAGTCCGGGGGCGTACTCTGGACGATCTCTTGGAGCCGCCGGCTGAGCTGTCTCATCTCCTCCCTCTCCGCATTCGTCATCAGCGCCGCGCCGAGTCGCGCCGCAGCGCCTTCCAGGCATCGCCGGACCGCGTAGATGTCTTGAAAGTCCGCCACCGACAGCGGGGCGACCGTAGCCCCGCGCCGGCCCGCCTGGATCACCAGGCCATCGGAGGCCAGTCGCTCCAAGGCCATGCGGACGGGGGTTGTGCTGACCCCGAGCTCGGCCGCGAGGATGTTCAGCCGCAGCGGTTGACCGGGTGCCAGCCCCCTTAGGATTCGGCCGCGTAGATGGTCGTATACCACCTCCGTGACCGACGCAATTGAGAGCGTCGGGGGGAATCCGTTGGGAGCCATCGCCAGCTCGCCTCCTGCCTGCAATCGAGAGCCTCCGTGGTGTGTCGCCTGCAGTCCTGGGGTTATATCACACACGTTGGCACGTGTGTATCAACCGCCAAAAATCAAAAGCTCTTGACAAATATCCCACCCGGCCCTACAGTCGGCTGATCGTTGTTTGAACTTGGAGGCCAGGGTGGGACTCTCGGAACTCGGATTCGTCGCCCAGACCGATGCTTAATTCACTCTGCGGTTCGCGGGGTTGACCACCTTCGCCCGACTGCCACGGATTGACCACGTGCCCGATTACCGGGTCGCAGTCGCCGGGGTCCCTTTCGACTCTGGGTGCACCTACCGCCGCGGAGCTCGCTTCGGGCCAGCGCACATCCGCCAGGCATCTCGCCTGCAGCGCTGGCCGGGCCTGCCAGAGCCGATTGAGCTGGCGGGCGAACCAGGGAGCCTGATCAGGTGGTGAGACAGTTCCTAGAGGATATGACCGACGACGAGGCCCAGTTCCGCGCAGGGGTGAGGGGCTGGGCCTCGGCCAGGGTCATTCCTGGATCCGCTGAGCGTGACGTCACCGGCCAGTATCCGGGCGAGTTGATCAGGGACCTGTCGTCTCTGGGGGCCATGGGGATATCAGTTCCCGAGACTCTGGGTGGCCTTGGGCTGCCCCTCGCAGTTCAGCTCGCCGCCATCGAGGAGGTCGCGTTCGCCGACGCCGCCCTGGCCTCGATCTACACCGCCCACTATTTGGCGGTTGAGGCCCTGCGGGTGGGCGCCAGCGTCGAACAGTCGAAGTCCCTGTTGCCGGGCTTGGCGGCAGGTGGCCAGCTTGGGGCCTTTGCTCTGACCGAGCCCGACTCTGGCTCCGACATCGCCTCGATGCGCACCAGGGCGCAGGCAGAAGGCGATGGCTGGAAACTTAGTGGGTCCAAGACCTTCATCAGCAACGCCAAGGAAGCGGACCTGCTGGTGGTCTTTGCGAAGACCGATCCGGGGGCCGGATTTCGCGGGATCAGCTGCTTTGCGGTGCCCGGCGGCTCCGCCGGGCTCAACTTCAGCGATCCCCAGGACAAGTGCGGACTGCGTTCAGCTCCTACCTACACCGTCTTTCTCGATGAGGTTGCGGTCCCCCGGGAGGCGCTGCTGGGCGCGCTGGGTGCCGGGGGAAAGATCGCTCTCCAAGCCTTGAATGGGGCGCGTATTGACATCGCCGCCATGGCGACGGGCATCGCTGCGCGGGCGCTGCATCTAGCCGTCGAGTACGCCACCAGCAGGCAGCAGTTCGGGTCTCCCCTTGCGGGCTTCCAGGCGATCCAGCTGCTGGTCGGCGAGATGTGGACGCTGCTACGAGCCGCCCGGCTGTCCGCCTGGGCAGCGGCGGCGCGCAAGGATCGCGGGCTCGACATCAGAGAGGACGCATCCATGGCCAAGTACCTGGCTACCGAGAACTGCTTCCGTGTCGTGGATCATGCCCTGCAGATCCATGGCGGCACCGGATACATGCGGGAGACCGAGATCGAACGTCTCTATCGGGACTGCCGCGTCCTGCGGATTTACGAGGGCACCTCTCAGATCCAGCTTCTTGGCATCGGCCGAGCGGCGCTGAGGAGCGCTCATGCCGGATGAGGGCCTGCCGCCGCTGGCCGGAGTTCTCGTGCTCGACCTCTCCCGAGTTCTGAGTGGTCCCTATTGCACCGCGATGCTGGCGGATCTGGGCGCCAGGGTGATCAAGATCGAAGCTCCCGGCGGCGACGATGCTCGGCACCTGGGCCCGTTCCGCGATGGGGAGAGTGTCTACTTCGCAATTCTGAATCGCGGCAAGCAGAGCTTGACCCTCGACCTCAAGGATGAAGATGACTTGGGGGTGCTTCGGCACCTGGCCGCCCGCGCCGACGTTCTGGTGGAGAATTTCCGACCCGGGGTGATGGCGAGGCTCGGCCTGTCGTACGAGGAGCTGGCGGCGCTCAATCCTCGTCTCATTTACACAAGCATCTCTGGCTTTGGGCAGACCGGGCCTGAGTCCGGTCGGCCAGCCTACGATCTCATCGTCCAGGCGGAGTCAGGGTTGATGAACATCACCGGGTGGCCCGATGGCCCGCCCACGCGGGTCGGAGAGTCGCTTGGCGACATCACGGCCGGGGTTCTGGCCGCGTTCGCGATCAATGGCGCCCTCTACGCTCGCGAGCGAGACGGCCGCGGCAGCCATCTAGACGTCAGCATGCTCGAGGGCCTCCTCGCGCTACAGGTGACCGCCATCAGCCAGCTGAACGCCAGCGGCCAGGCACCGACCAGAGTTGGCAACCGCCACCCGGTGTCAACGCCGTTCGATACCTACCAGGCGAGCGATGGGATGGTGGTACTGGCCGTCGCCAACGAGCCAGGGTTCATCCGCTTGGCCGAGCTGATCGGCCTCCCGGAGCTGCCCCGAGATCCGCGATTCGCGAGCGATCAGGCACGCACGTTAAACAAGGAGCAAGTTCGTTCTTTGATTGAGGGTTGGACCGCAACCCGAACCGTTGATCAGGTCGTTCAAGCGGCGATCGCGATGGGAGTGGCCGCAGCGCCCATCCTCAACCTCCAGGAGGCGCTCGCCAGTCCACAAGTCGAGAGTCGGAACACCGTTGCCACGATCAGCCATCCGCGGCTGGGGGAGCTTCGATACATACCGCAGCCGGTCCGGATGTCTGGGCGGCCCAGGCCGGTACTTTCTCCGAGCCCTGCCCTGGACGCTGATCGCGCGCGGCTGTTGGAGGGCCTCAGCGGCATTGGTTTGTCCGATGACCCGGGCGGAGAGGGCGGCCACCGCAGGCGGTAAGGTCTGTGCGTGATGGCGCCTCCGCCAGTCACCAGATGGACCCTCATCTGCCCAGAGCATCTCAATCTTCACAGAGCGACCTTTGCTGATCGGGAAGGATCGCCGGTCGCTCTCGGGGAGTGAGTAAAAGGCGCGCCGCGGTCAGTTCAGAGGCCCCACGACTTTCTCCGCCAAACTCCGGATCTCGCCTCGCCTCACGGCGGCGGCGACCGCCTCCAGCTCAGGGGAGACGAACCTGTCCGGCCCCACCCCGCCCCCGAGCTCTCGGACCAGCTCTCCTACCGCCGCACCCGCTGGCGACGGCTCTAGGGGCGCCCGCAGTTCCAGCGCTCGGGAGGCTGCCAGGAGCTCGACCGCCAAGATCCGCGAGAGGTTGGTCACCACCCGCCTCAACTTGCGCGCGGCCCCCCATCCCATCGAGACATGGTCCTCCTGCATCCCCGATGTTGGGATCGAGTCCACGCTGGCCGGCTGAGCGAG
>DATKSR010000028.1:0-22888 GCA_035531555.1 Candidatus Dormiibacterota bacterium | reverse complement strand
CGGACCGGGCTGATTCGGGTCAATCCGGGCCCTCAGGATCCAGAGGAGCTGGCTCTCCAGGCGATTGAACTGGGTGCCGACGACGTTCAGGTGGAAGAGGGTGGGGTGGAGGTGTACGTCGCTCCCGAGCGGCTGGAAGCGCTTCGCCAGGCTCTGGAGGGGGCCAAGATTGAGGTGGAGACCGCCGAGGTCACCATGCTGCCGAGCAACACCGTCGAGGTTGATGCCAAGAACGCTCCGGCGGTCGTTAGGCTGCTGGAGGCGCTTGACGAAGACGACGACGTCCGGGAGGTGCACTGTAACGCGGTGCTGCCGGACGACGTGCTGGCTGAGGTCTAGGCGGCCGCGGGCATGGCCCGGGGGCGTCAGGGGGCGAAATCTTGTTAGTCCTGGGGTTGGACCCGGGATTGGCGCTAACCGGTTGGGCCCTAATTGACGGCGGGGGCGGCCGGCTCGTTCTGCGAGATGCCGGCGTCTGGTCTACGTCATCCGATCAGGACCAGGGTCTGCGGCTGTTGTCGCTCTGGGAAAGCTTCGGTGAACTGGTGGCCCGCCAGCGGCCCGAGGTCGTGTCACTGGAGCGGTTGTACTTCAGTCGCAATGTCTCAACCGCCATGGCGGTGAGCCAGGCCCGAGGTGTTCTCGTGTGCGCGGCGGCGCAGGCCGGCATCGAGCTGCACGAATACACCCCGAACGAGGTCAAGCAAGCGGTGACCGGCAGCGGATCCGCCCCTAAGCAGCAGGTGGCGAAGTTGGTGCGGCTGCTACTTGGCGACGGGGTCCCGCTCCATCCCGATGACATCAGCGATGCCTGCGCGGTGGGCATCTGCCACCAGAACGCGGCCGGATTGCGCCGGGCTCTGGCGGCGGGGTCGCCGTCGTGATCGCGTCCTTGCGGGGATCGGTGGCGCGGGTGGATGACGAGTGGGTGGTGGTCGAAGTCGGGGGGGTCGGGTATCAGGTATACGTCCATCCCCGAACCGCGGCCCAGCTGCTGGGGGAGGAGGGTGAGGTCACACTGCAGATTCACACGGTGGTCCGCGAGGACGCAATCTCCCTGTTTGGCTTCCTGACTCAAGAGGAGCTGGTCTTCTTCCGCTACCTGCTGACCGTGGAGCGGATTGGGCCCAAGGCGGCGCTGGCAATCCTGGCCCGGGCGGAGTGGCCATCATTGGTCGCCGCGATCATCAACGAAGATCATGCTCTGCTGGCTTCGGTCCCTGGTATCGGGTCCAAGACTGCCCAGCGGATCGTCCTAGAACTGAAGGGGAGGGTGGATCAGCTGGCTATGCCTGGCGCGACCGCGACCCTGGTCGACACCGGGCCTTTGGGCGAGCGGGCCACCGCGGCGCTGGTCGCGCTCGGCTTTCCGGCCGGAGAGGCGAGGCGTGCGGTGGCGGAGACGGTGCGCGAGACGGCCGGACTGGATGACTCTCAGCGGACGTTGGAGGATGTGGTCAAATCGGCTCTGCTGCGGCTCGGCCAGGTCGGTGTCAGGAGCTCGCCATGATGAATGAGGATCGGGTGCTGGCGCCCCTGGCAGCCAGCGACGAGCCCGAGATAGATCGCCAGCTGAGACCACGCCGCCTGGACGATTTCGTAGGCCAGGAGCAAGTGCGCGAACAGTTGGCCATCCTCATCGACGCCGCGCGGTCTCGCGGCGAGCCAATCGAGCACCTGCTGCTCTCAGGGCCCCCCGGTTTGGGCAAGACCACTCTGGCCAACATCGTGGCCGCCGAGACCGGGGTGGCCCTGCGGGTCACCAGCGGGCCGGCGATCGAGTTCCAGGGAGCCCTGGCAAGCCTCCTCACCAGTCTGGGCGAAGGAGATGTCCTCTTTATTGACGAGGTCCACCGGCTGCAGCGAGTGGTGGAGGAGAGCCTTTACCCGGCAATGGAGGAGTTCTCCTTCGACTTCGTCTCGGGCAAGGGAGTCGGTGCCCAGGCACTCCGAATTTCCCTGCAGCGCTTCACGGTCATCGGTGCCACCACCATGGTTGGGATGATCTCCGCCCCGCTGCGAGATCGGTTCGGCGCCACCTTCCGGCTGGAGTTCTACACCAAGGAGGAACTGGCGACCATCGTCAAGCGGTCGGCCGGTCTGCTACAGGTCCCCATCGAGGACCAGGCGGTGGTGCTCCTGGCAGCGCGGTCCCGTGGCACCCCGCGGGTCGCCAACCGTCTGCTTCGCAGAGTCCGCGACTATGCCCAGGTCCGGGGGGACGGCATGATCAGCGAAGCCGTGGCTCAGGAGGCCCTGCGTCTATTGAAGGTGGATGATCAGGGCCTGGACTCCTCGGATCGACAGCTTCTCCGGGTCATCTGCGAGCAGTTCGGTGGCGGACCGGTGGGACTGGGCACCCTGGGCGCCGCCCTGGCAGAGGAGCCACACACGATCGAGGAAGTGCTCGAGCCCTACCTCATTCAATTAGGGCTGCTGGCGCGGACGCCAAGAGGCCGGGTCGCAACCGGCCGTGCCTACCGGCACCTAGGTCTGACGGTCCCCGCCGAGGCCCCCGGGGCGGTGATGGCCCAGGCGGTGGACCTCTTTGCCGGCGAGGACTGAGCGGGTCGGAACTCCAACTGCGGAGTTCGACTACCCCCTGCCGGACCAGGCTATCGCCCAGCAGCCACTGGATGATCGCAGCTCCAGTCGAATGCTGGTGCTCGAGCCAGGTGGGAGCTGGCGCAACTCGCACGTCACTGAATTGCCCCGACTGCTGCGCCCAGGAGACTGCCTGGTGGTGAACGACACCCGGGTGAGGGCGGCCCGGCTGAGAGGCGTGGTAGGGAAGCGGTCCGGAGAAGTCCTGTTGCTCCGCGAGCTGGGAGCCTGCCGGTACTTGGCGCTGACCCGCCCGGCCAAGGCACTACCGCCCGGCGCGATGTTGCAGGGCAACGGCTGGCGCGTCGCGGTGGAGTCGGTGTGGAGCGGCCACCTGGCGGGACGGGAGGTGCGGCTCGAGACCGACCCCGGGGTGGACCTGAGTGAGATCGGCGAGGTGCCGTTGCCCCCGTACCTCAAGCAGAAGCTGGACGACCCCGAGCGCTACCAGACGGTGTACTCGCAGGGACCCCCGGTCTCCGCGGCGGCCCCCACGGCTGGCCTACACCTCACCGAGCCCCTCTTGCAGGAGGTGGAAGACGCCGGGATCCTGATCGCCCGGATCCAGCTTGAGGTTGGGCTGGCCACTTTCACTCCGATCCGTACCGAGACCATCGAGGAGCACCCGATGCACGCCGAGCGCTACCGCATCTCGGTTTCCGCTGCAGCCCGGCTGAACGGCGCGCGGGTCGGCGGAGGTCGGGTGGTTGCGCTGGGAACGACAGTCGTGCGCTGCCTGGAGTCCAGACCCGACGGCGGTGGGGGGGTGGTGCCAGGCGAAGGGGAAACCGAGCTGTATCTGCGGCCCGGCAGCCGGTTCCAGGTGGTCGATGGGTTACTCACCAACTTCCACCAGCCGAGGTCCTCGCTGCTGGTCCTGGTCAGCGCCTTCTACGGCGTGGACCGAGTTCGGGCCACTTATCAGAGCGCCTTGGAGCGGGGGTACCGGTTCCTCAGCTTCGGCGACTGCATGTTCGGCTGGCGCAGCGCTTGACCGTGGCTCCCTCCCGCTTCACCATCTCGGCTCGCGACGGGAAGGCCCGGCGGGCCACCCTTAGAACCGCTCACGGCGCGGTCCAGACACCCGCGTTCATGCCTGTCGGAACCCACGCCACCGTCAAGGCGTGCCACCCCCAAGAGGTCGCCCAGTCCGGGGCAGAGATGCTGCTGGCCAACTTCTACCATCTCTCCCTGCGACCCGGGATCGACCTGATCGCCGAATTGGGGGGCCTTCACCGCTTCATGGGCTGGAGCGGCTCCATCCTCACCGACAGCGGCGGCTACCAACTGGTCAGTCTGGGCGAGCTGGTCGACCTGGACGACAGCGGGGTGACCTTCCGGTCCCCTTACGACGGCGCCACCATCCAGCTCACCCCCCAGGGCGTGGTGGAGGGCCAGCTGAGACTGGGCAGTGACGTGATCATGGTCCTGGACCACCCGGTTCCCTATGGCACTTCGCCGGCCCAGGCGGAGATAGCGACCAGACGCACCCACCGCTGGGCCCGGCAGTGCCGCCAGATCGACACCGGCGAGGCGTTGCTCTTTGGGATCGTCCAGGGAGGCTTCGAGGTCGGCCCCCGAGCCGAGTCGGCACAGGTTATCGCCGGACTAGGCTTCGACGGAGTCGCCTTGGGCGGGCTGGTCCTGGGAGAACCTCCGCAGGTTCGACAGCCTGCCATAGACGCCTGCGTCGACCACCTCCCGGATCAGCTGCCCCGCTATGTGATGGGTCTGGGCACCGATCTCGATCTGCTCGACTCGGTGGCGCGGGGCATTGACCTCTTCGACTGCGTACTGCCAACTCGCCTGGCCAGGACCGGCACGGTCCTCACCGACCGGGGCCGACTCTCTTTGCGGCAGGCGAGGTTTCGGAGGGACGGAGCTCGACTGGAGGAGGGTTGTGAGTGCCCCGCCTGCACCGGTTTCAGCCGCGGCTATCTGCGCCATTTGTACGTTGCCGGCGAGATCTTGGCCCACCGCATGCTCAGCCTGCACAACCTGTGGCATCTCGGCCGCCTGATGGCCGGGGCTCGGGAGGCGATCGAGGCGGGCCAGCTTCAGGGCTTCATCGAAGCCCGCTGCCGCCAGCTCAGTCAGGGGGTTGGTTCCTGACCGTGGGATCGTCAATGGGGTTCGGGAGACCAACGTCCCCTAAAATCAGGGCTCCTCATATGCAGTTGACCTCAGCACCGACGGACTCAGGGCGATGATCCGGATCAGCCGGTGGTGGTTGGCCCTGGTCGTGCTCCTGGTCTTGGGCGCCGTCTTCATCGATGCCTACGGACCCATCTACAACGTGGTGGTGAGGCACACCAGCGCCACCGCGGCGCTGCCGGACGGCAAGCAGCCAACCTTGCTCGGGAACCCGATCTACATCCATAGGGGGCTGGACCTTCAGGGCGGGACCTCCCTCACCATTCAGATCTGCCAGGGCGATGACAACCCGCCCGGCGTGGGGTGCACGACTGGACTGCCCAAGGGAAGGACCCTGGCTGAGGCCCAAGCCGACACCTACACCATCTTGGAGCGTCGGGTCAACAGCCTCGGAGTCTCCGGAGCTCAGCTCCAGACTCAAGGGAACAACCAGATCCTGATCCAACTTCCGGGGGTGGACGTGGCCACCGCCGAGGCCGCTCTCGGTCAGACCTCAGAGTTGCACTTCGCGACGCCGGTAGCCGGGACCCCGTCGGTTAACGGTTCGCCGGGAGCGTGCAGCACCAAGACCTGTATCGACCAGAAGCAGCTGATCCCCTCAGGGTGCTGGAAGGGAACGCACCTGAAGACCACGGCGACTTCCAAGTGCCAGTTCAGCAACTCCAGCTTCTACCCGGTGAACACCACCACCGGCACGCAGTACCACTGGAAAATCGTCACCGGCTTGACTGCAGACGACGTCAGCTCTGCCGCCGTCGGGTCGGTGACTGGCGGGTTCGCCGTCGACATTACTTTCAACAGTCAAGGTGCCGCCGTCTGGTCTAAGTTGACGACCAAGGCGTGCAAGCTGAATCCCGGATGCGATGCCAACAGCAGCAACGGGACCACGACCGCGGCGCCGCCAACGTCCCAACTGGCGATCTTCCTGGATGGCCAGGTCCTGACGGCTCCGGCGGTCGCCGGGGTCAGCAGCAACCAGACCCAGATCACAGGCAACTTCACCTTCAACAGCGCGACCCAGCTGGTCGACGACATCAACGCGGGAGCGCTGCCGGCCCAGATCGCGATCGGTCAGGTGAGCGGCGTGTCCGCCAGCCTGGGCAAGCAGTCGGTGCAGCAGAGCCTGACCGCCGGAGCCTTCGGACTGTTGCTGGTCATCCTGTTCATGCTCTTCTACTACCGTTTCCCGGGGCTGCTGGCCAGTATCGCGCTGATCTTCTACGCGGCGATTGTGCTGGCCGTGTTCAAGCTGATCCCGGTGGTCTTGACCCTGCCGGGGCTGGCGGGCTTCATTCTGAGCGTGGGTATGGCGGTCGATGCCAACGTGCTCATTTTCGAACGAATGAAGGAAGAACTGCGCCAGGACCGTCCCTTGGAGCTGGCCACCGAGTACGGATTCAGACGCGCGTGGCCGGCGATTCGCGACTCGAACATCTCCACCATGATCACCTGCACCGTCCTCTACTTCTTCGGCTCCACCGACGTGAAGGGATTCGCGCTCACCCTGTTCATCGGGGTGGCAGCGAGCATGTTCTCGTCGATCGTGATCACACATTCGCTGCTGCACTATGTTCAGCGCTGGTTCTCCTTCGCCCGCCGGCCCAGGCTCTATACCAGGATCCTGCCGACCGAGAGTCTGGCCAAGAGCTTTCGCAGCGGCGGTCGGTTCGATGTAGTCACCCACCGCAATGCGTATTTCGCCGCGTCCTTGGCGATCATCATTCCGGGCATATTCGCCATCCTCATCGGGGGCTTCAACCTGGGAGTCGACTTCACCGGTGGGGACAGCCTAACGGTGCACCCCAAACAGACAACGAGTGCGGCTGCGATCCAGAAGGTGTCTCTGGCCGCCTACCCTGCGGGTCGGGCCTCGGTCGTAGGAGAAGGCGGGAACACGTACGTGATCACGACTCTGCCCATCGTGCCCAGCAAGGTGGATGCGATTCTCAAGGCGGTGAACGACCACTTCGACTTGCCCAAGGACAGCTCCGGCAGTCCGGTCACCGAGAGTGAGACCACAGTCGGTCCTACCATCGCCAGCAGCTTGGTGGTGGGCGCAGTGTTCCTCGTGATCATCTCGGCAGTGTTAATCTCCTGCTACCTAGGGCTGCGGTTCGCCGGCACTCAAATCCGCGCTCGCCGGTTCGCCCTCTGCGCCATGGGCGCCTTGCTTCATGACATCTTCGTATTGGTTGGACTGTGGGCGATCTTGGGCCACTTCAGCCTGCTCGGCCAGGTGAACACGCTGTTCGTCACTGCGGTGCTGACCATGGTGGGGTTCTCAGTGCATGACACCATCGTGGTCTTCGACCGAATCCGGGAGAACCTCAGAGTTCAAGGATCGAGGATGAATTTCGACCAGGTGGTAAACCTGTCGATCGCGCAGACGCTGTCGCGATCCCTCAACACCTCACTCACCGTCGTCTTCGTGCTCCTTACCCTCTTTCTCTTCGGGGGCACGTCGATTCAGGGATTCGTGTTGGCGTTGCTGGTGGGGATCATCTCCGGAACCTACAGTTCGATTTTCAACGCGGCCACGCTGCTGACCGCGTGGCGGGGACTGGACCGGAGAGTGGCGCGGCGCAGCGGCGCGCGCGTTCCCACCGGCGCGGTCACCACTGCACGCCACTGACCATTAGCGCCTTCCCACCGTTAGAATCGCGGTACGGAGGCAGCCGGGTGCACTTCTCTGTCCCGAGCCGTGGACAGGTCAGGATCTCTGTGTACCTGAGGCTGACATAACGTGGTCCAAGCGTCGCCGGTAGAGTTGGCGAGGAAGCTGTTAGAGCCCGTCATTAACCAGCTGGGCCTGCAGTTGGAGGACGTTTCCTGGCAACCCGGGAAGGGTGGCGCGACCTTGCGAGTGACCGTCGATCGTTCCGGGGGCATCACCATCGACGAGTGTGGCAGGGCCAGCGAAGCGCTTTCGATTGTCCTCGATCGCCGAGAGGAGCTGCTACCCGGTCCGTACTCCCTGGAGGTATCGTCTCCCGGCGCGGAGCGCGCGCTCGCATCGGACGAGGACTTCGCTACGGCACTGGGACGGCGAGTCCGGCTGACACTCCAGGACGGCGAATCACTGACTGTTGTGGAAGGGCGCCTGGTGGCGATCGGGCCGGCGGAGCTAGACCTTGAAGTGCGACGCACCAAGGGTGGGCGGCTCCGGTCTTGGCGAGTGAGTCGACAGGCGATTTCGGCGGCCCGGGTGGTGGTCGACCTTTGAAAGCGGCACCGGGGTCCGCTCCTGTGATCAGCAAGGAAGCGCCCAGCGAGCTCAGCGAAGTGTTGCGAACGCTCCGCGAGTTGCACGGTGTTCCCACCCCCGGGGTGTTGGAGGCCATCGAGGCGGCGATTCCCGCTGCCTGGTCGCAGTTGGAGTCTAGCCCACCCCTAGTGAAGGTGAAACTGGACCCGGAGACGGGACAGTTGCAGGTGGAGCTGACCCGGGTGGTGGTGGCTGGTGAGGCGACCACCGACGCGGAGATTTCCCTGGAGCGGGCGATCGAACTGGACCCGGCGGCAGAGGTCGGCTCCTCAGTTAGGGAGACCGCACAGTTGCCCAAGGCGGTGGCTGCCAGGGCCGCCCGGCTGGTGAAGGCCGCCATCGGTCATCGGGTGAGGGAGGCCCGCCGGGAGCGGCTGGAGGGGGAGGCCGAGGCTAGCCGGGGACTCTTGGTGGCCAGCATCGTGGAGCGGATCGAGGAAGGAACCATCTTTCTGCGCGCGGGCCAGCTTCAGGCGTACCTACCTCGGGAAGAGCAGATCCGTGGTGAGCGGCTGATCCGCGGCCGTCATCTGAAGGTCGTCCTGATGGAGTCGCGCGTAGGCGGGGGAGAGGAAATGCTTCAGGTGCGCGCGTCCCGAGCCAACGCGCTCTTGCTGCGTCGACTGCTGGAGGCGGAGGTGCCGGAGCTAGCAGACGGTTCCGTGGTGATCAAGGCGATCACGCGGGAGCCCGGGGAGCGCAGCAAGGTGGCGGTCGAGTCTCGGCGCCAGGGCATCGATCCCAAGGGTGCGTGCATCGGGCCCAAGGGAGTCCGCATTCGCTCAGTTGTCGCGGAACTGAACGGTGAGAAGGTAGACGTGTTGGAGTGGTCCCCGGAGCCGGCAGAGTTGGTCGCCCGCGCCCTGGCCCCGGCGCCGGTGCTCTCCGTGCAGCTGGATCACGCGGCCCACCGGGCCACTGCGCTGGTGGCCCCGCAGAGCCTCTCCCTGGCGATCGGCAAGGTGGGACAGAACGCCCGACTGGCCGCCCGGCTAACGGGCTGGCGGATCGACATCCGCGCCCTGGGAGAGGACTCGTAACTGCCCCGAAGGTCGTCGACCGACCCCTGCGCACCTGCATCGGCTGCCGAACCCGGAGTTGGCAAGGGAACCTACTGCGGCTCCGCTGGGACGGGGTTCAGATCGTCGCCGAGACGTCCGCGCCCCGCGGTCCAGGGCGCGGCGCCTACTTGTGTGCCAAGATGAGTTGCTGGGAGACGGCCCGCCGGCGCCGGGCGCTGGGCCGGGCCCTGCGCCTGAGCGGGGACGCCATCAACAGTGAAGCCGTGGCTGAGGCGGTGGCGGGTATGATCTCTGGTTCGCCCCGCCGGTCTGGCCCTGGGCCAGCAGTCTAAGTCTGAGGAGGGTACGTTCATCGCCAAGGTCAAGCAGGCGGCACTTCCCGCCAATCTCACCGTCAAGTCGCTCGCGGAAGCTCTCGGGGTGTCGGCCGCCGAGGTCTCCAAGGTCCTGATGCAGCACCGGATCCTGGCTACCATCAACCAGAGCATCGACGCCGGAACGGCACGCCTGGTCGCCGAGCAGCTTGAGATTGAGATTGCCGACGCCGAGCCAGAGGTGAGCGCGCCGGTGGAGCGGATGCTGGACCGAGACCAGTTCCAGGCCGATGCCGATGCCGGACACCTGCAGACCCGGCCCCCGGTGGTCACCGTCTTGGGTCACGTTGATCATGGCAAGACGAGCCTCCTGGACGCTCTGCGGGAGACCTCGGTGGCGGCCGGGGAAGCGGGTGGAATCACCCAGCGGATCGGAGCCTCGGTGGTCGAGCGGCAGGGCCGCAAGATCACCTTCATCGACACCCCCGGCCACGAGGCCTTTACCGCGATGCGGGCCCGCGGCGCCAACATCACCGACCTCGCGGTCTTGGTGGTGGCGGCCGACGACGGGGTCATGCCTCAGACCGAGGAGGCGATCAAGCACGTCCGCAACGCCGGTGTCCCCCTCTTGGTGGCGCTCAACAAGATCGACCGCGATGACGCCAATCCGGATCGGGTCAAGCAGCAATTGGCCCAGCACGGGGTGGTGGTGGAGGACTTCGGCGGTGACGTCGTCTGCGTTCCCGTCTCCGCCAAAACCGGCGACGGGATCGACCACCTTTTGGAGATGATCCTGCTGGTCAGTGACCTGGGCGAGCCCCGGGCCAATCCGGATCGTCCGGGGGAGGCCGCGGTAATCGACTCCCACCTCCAGAAGGGCCAGGGACCGGTGGCTACCGTGCTGGTCCAAGAGGGAACGCTGCGGGTCCAGGACTTCTTCGTGGTCGGGGGCGTGGCGGGTCGGATCAGGGCGCTCTTCGACGACCACGGCCAGCGTACCCAAGCAGTGACTCCGGGGCTGCCCGGCTTGGTGACTGGCCTCCCCGACGTAGCCACCGCGGGCGATCGGCTCCTGGTGGTCGCCACCGAGCGCGAGGCGCGCTCTCTGGCCGAGGAGCGGCGACTGGCGCTACGTTCGGGCAAGGCGGATCTCAACCGGGTCAGCCTGGCCGAGCTCAGCAAGCAGTCCGGGGAAGGACTGCGCGATCTGGACCTGGTGGTGAAGGCCGAGAGCCAGGGGTCACTCGAGGCGCTCCGGGCCGCCTTGCTGAAGTTCTCTGACCCCTTGGTCCGACTCCGCCTGGTGGCGGATGGGGTGGGGCCGATTTCAGAGGCCGACGTCGATCTGACAGCGGCGGCCAACGCCATCGTGATCGGATTCAACGTCAGGCCTGACCCCAGTGCCAAGGCCCTGGCGGACCGCCACGGCATTGACGTGCGCACCTACGACGTGATCTACCAGATCACCGAGGACATCGACAAAGCCATCCGCGGCCTGCACGAGCCCACTTTCGAGGAGGTGTTCGAGGGTCGCGCCGAGGTCAAGTCGCGGATCAGGGTCCCCCGGGTGGGGGTGATCGCGGGCAGCCAGGTCACTGAAGGCAAGATCACCAGGGGTTCGCTGGCAGTCGTACTTCGGGACGGCAAGGAGGTGCAGCGGACTCAAGTTGCCTCACTGCGTCGCTTCAAGGATGACGTGCGGGAGGTGGCCCAGGGTTACGAGTGCGGCATCGATCTGGGGGACTACCAGGACTTCGCCGAGGGGGACATCCTGGAGTGCTACGTGGTGGCACAGCGAAATCGTTAGTTCCGCCGCGGGCGAGGATCTGAGTCGGTGGTGAGGCCGGCCCGGGAGTCGAGTGCCAACCATCGCCGAGAGCGGATCGACACCCAGCTGCGGCAGGAGCTGGCCTTGGCGATCTCCGGCGACGTCAAGGATCCACGACTGGCCATGGTCACGGTGGTGGAGGTCACTTGTACCACGGACCTGTCGTATGCGCGGGTCAAGGTCAGTGTGCTGGCGGACGACCCGGAGCGGGAGCAGGTATTGCGCGTACTGCGCGGCATGACCGGATTCCTGCGGCACCGGCTGGGAGAGCGCCTGGAACACATGCGCCGAATCCCAAAGCTCGACATCCGCCTCGACGATTCGATCGCCTATGGGGTGAGGGTCAGCCAGCTTTTGGAGCAGTTGGAGACCGCTCCCAAGGCGCGCGGGGGGCAAGCCGGTGGCTGACGCTCTGGCGCAGATTCACCAGGCGGTGCTGGGCCACGAGGCATTCCTTTTGGTGGCCCACAAGGACGCGGATGCCGACTCACTGGGCAGCGTGCTGGCCTTCGCGGACTATCTGGGTCGGGAGGGCAAGTCGGTCTATCCCTGGGTGCCGGACCCGCTACCGCGCGGACTGGCATACCTGCCCGGGTACGAGGCGGTCAACCAGCGTGAGGCTCCGGCTGATGCCATCGCCATCACCTTCGACGCTGGAAGTCCGAGCCGCTTCGGCAATCTGCGCGAGCGAATCGCGAGAGCCCCTCTGACCATCGTGATCGACCACCACGCCAGCAATGAGGGCTTCGGTGACCTCTCGCTGGTGCAGCCTGAGGTGGCGGCCACCGGGGTGATCGTCTTCCAGGCGCTGCGCTCCTGGGGAGCCCATGTCAGTCCAGAGGCGGCGACCAATCTCTATGCCGCCATCTTCACCGACACCGGCGGCTTTCGGCACGACAACACCACCGGTCCGGTCCTCCAGCTAGGGGCGGACCTGGCTACCCTGGGCGCTGACCCGGCCTGGGTCGCCCTCAAGAGCTACAAGTCGCGGCCCGAGACAACCCTCAAGCTGCAGGCCCTGGCCTCCGCCGCCACCAACTACGAATTGGACGGTCGGCTGGTCTGGAGCCAGGTCACCGTGGAGATGCTGCAGCAGAGCGGTGCTGACCTGGAAGAGAGCGAGGGGATAATCGACATCCTCCAGAGCCTGGACACCATGCTCTGTGCAGTGCTCTTCAAGGAGGCGTCGGGGGAGCTCACCCGGGTCAGCGTCCGCAGCCGCGGGCCGATCGAGGCCCATGAACTGGTGGGCCCCTTTGGGGGCGGAGGCCATCGCCGGGCTGCTGGCGCGGAGGTCCACGGGACCATCGCCGAGGTCAAGACAGCCGTGCTGAGCGAGGCACGCCGGCTGATCATCGGGGCGGTCCCTCTGTGACGGCGGCGCCGGGGCTCGGCCGCGACCGGAGCGGCGTCAAGAGCGAAGCTCCGATGTTGACCGGGCTGCTCAACTTGGCCAAGCCCGAGGGGATCACCTCCTTCATGGCGATCAAGATGGCCCGTCGGGCGCTCGGCGAGCGCCACGTTGGTCACGCTGGCACCTTGGATCCAGCGGCCACTGGGGTGCTGCCCCTCTGTGTCGGCCGGGCCACCAGGCTGGTGGAGTACATCCTGAGGCAGCCCAAGACCTACCATGCCCGCCTGCGCTTGGGTGAGGTGAGCGATACCGGTGACCTGGAAGGAGAGGTACGGCGCTCGGAATCGGCCGCCCACCTGACCGAGACGGACGTGGCCACAGCGCTGGAGCAGTTCGTGGGGATCGTGCAGCAGGTGCCCCCGATGCACTCGGCGGTACGGCACCAAGGCCGCCACCTTTACGAGCTGGCGCGACAGGGGGTGACCGTGGAGCGCAAGGCGCGCCCGGCCGAGATCCGGCGGATCACCCTGCGGTCCTTCACTCGGGGGGATGTCGCCGAAGCCGAGGTCGAGGTCGTCTGTGGGCGCGGCACCTACCTTCGGGTGCTGGCGACAGACCTGGGCGAGCGACTCCAGGTGGGCGGGGTGCTGGCTTGGTTGGAGCGCACCGAATATGGGCCCTTCCGGCTCGCCGAGGCAGTACCTCTAGCCGAGCTGGTGGAGTCGGCTGATCCCACGAGCTATCTGTTGCCGTCGGAGCTGGCGGTGGAGATGGTGCCGCGCATCGACCTGCTTCCCGCCGGCGCCCTGGCGGTGCAGCGCGGGCAGTCCGTCTGGATCCAGCGCGGGCCGGAAGTGGGCGCTGACCAGCCCGGGCCGAGCCGGGAGGTCAGGGCCCACGGCCCGGACGGTCGACTGATCGCCGTGGGCGAGGTGACCGGGCTGCGGTTCCGCCCCACCAAAGTTCTGCTTCCGATAAGTGGCTGAGGCTGAGACCCGCCCGCTTTCAGCGCTGGGAGTCGCCGAGTTCGGGCTGGGCCTGCCTGCCGAGCCCCTTGCGCCGCAGCCCACCTGCCTCGTGCTAGGGAACTTTGACGGTGTCCACATCGGTCACCAGGCGATCCTGGTGGCGGCCCGGGAGGAGGCCCACCGTCTCGGAGCCGAGGTGACGGCGCTCACCTTCGAGCCGCATCCGCGCACGGTGATCGAGCCCGATCTGGACTTCCGGCTGCTCAGCACCTTCGACCTGCGCCGCCGCTTGCTGGTCAAGTGGGGGGTGGACCGGCTGTGGGTTATTCCCTTCGACGATCGGCTGCGGAGGATGACTCCCGACTCCTTCATGACTCGCGTGCAAGAGCGGCTGCTCATTCAGGTGATGGTGGTCGGGCCGACCTTCTCGATCGGCAAGGGTGCGGAGGGCCGCCTGGACTTTCTGCTGACCCATGCCCGTCAAGCCGGCTTCTCGGTGCGAGTGGTCGCTCCGCTCACCTGGCACGGCGAGCCGGTCAGTAGTTCGGCGATCCGCCACCAGCTCGCGCAGGGCGAACTCGAGGCGGTTCGAGCCATGCTCGGACGTCCACTACAGGTGCTGGGGGAGGTCGTCCACGGAGAGGGGTTGGGCCGCCAACTCGGCTTCCCGACGGCCAATGTCCAGTTCGCGGCGAACCAGGCTCTGCCAGCGGATGGGGTCTATGTCATGGACCTGACCACAGAGCATGGAGTAACCCTCGGGGCGGTCGGCAGCATCGGAACTCGCCCTCACTTCGGCGGCGTCGAGCGGCGGTTCGAGGTGCACTGCCTGGACGACCCAGGAGACCTGTACGGACAGCTGGTGCTGGTGAGCGTACTTGCGAAGTTGCGTGGCCAAGAGGTATTCAATACCGATGAGGACCTAGCCGATCGGATGAGCAGGGATGCCGAGTCCGCGGCCGCCTTTCTGGCGAGTCGGGCCCCCTAGTCCTGCCCCGACTAGGCGCCGCCCGAACTGTTCGGCAACCGTGCTCTCCTGATCGGAGCGATGCCCGGCGGGACACCGGCCAACCAGCAGGCGACCGGTCAGCCGCGACCGCTCACGGGCGCCATGTTGCTGACCATCGCGGCGATTCCGGCGACGATCGCCGCCACCACGATGGCGATCACGATGGAACCGTACTTACCGATGCTGGTCTGGCTCCCCAGGGCGGCCAGCGAGATGAAACCACCGGCTAGTGATCCAATCAGACCGCCGGCGACGCGGATGATGGCTGCCACCGCCCGCGCCTTCCTGATCGCGATGGCCCCAATGACCAAGCCGATGACGACGAACGCGACTGCATGCAGCATTCCCTAGTCCCCTCCTTTGGGTGGATCTGGCGACGGTTCGGGAGCCGCCAGGTGCGGCGGTTCGGTGGGTTTCGCCAGAACTTCCTGACGTAGTTGATGAAGCTGAGCCTCCACGGCAGCATCCCCGGAGATAGCCTGGAGCTGGCGATCGATGTCGTCGCCGCCCCCACCGCCCAGGGCGTCCAGGGTCCCTGACGACACCAACTCGTCGATAGCGGCGGCGCGAGCCTGCATTTGGGAGGTCTTGTCCTGGGCCCGCTCCAACATCAGATTCACATCGGTCATGTCGCTGGAGATCCCGGTCACCGTCTCACCGATCCGAGCGGAGGCCTGGGCCGCCGAGTACTGAGCTTTGAGGGTGTCTTTTTGGGTCCGGAACCCTTCCACCCGGGTTTGGAGCCGCTGAGCGGTGAGCTGGAGCTTCTGCTCCTGGTCCTTGAGTTGCTGGACCTGCTGATCGAGAGACTGCAGCTGTACGTCCGCGGCCTGGGACCTAGTCAATGCCAACCTTGCCAGATCGTCGCGCCCCTGCTCTACGGCGAGCTTGGCCTGGCCCTGTAGCTTCACCTGGCTCTGCCGGAGCTGTGTCGCCTGCATCTCCAGCCGCTTCTCGGAGGTGACCACCTCCGCCACCCCGCGCCTCACCTGCTGGAGCGCTTCCAGCTGCTTCTGATAGGCGAGGTCCAGGGCTTCGACCGGATTCTCGGCCCGATTCAGCAGCCGGGTGATCTTCTGCTGGGCCAGGTTCACGGCGCGCCGACCGACCGAGGTCCGCGAGGCGGCACCCACCACCACCACCGCGATCACGACCCACACCAGGAAACTCACTGAGTACAGATCTCCCTTAGATCGAGCACGTTTCCGCTACGTCCGCTCCCGTCATGGTAGCGCCCGCTCCAACGTCGATCCTGCCACCGAAGGATGGCGCCCACAGTGAGCGCCCTGTGCGGGGCAGCTGGCCCGCGGACGCTCCGATCACTTGAGTAAGATAGCGGCCTCCCCCGAGCAGTTGGCCCCCTGCTTGCTGCGGTCTGCCCCAGGCCGCGTTGTTTCAGTCCTCAAGTTGAGGTTGTCCCTTTGCGTCTAGTTCCCGCCGTGGATCCAGGTCTGCCCGACCTGCGCTCGCCTGACCACTTTTTGTGGTGGTTGGCGCGCGCACAATGGCAGAACCTGGTCTCCGGTGCCGCCTACGGCGTCCTTTGGATGGGCAGCCTGGCCGCAATTCCTCTCGTGCTGGGGGAGGCGGTGGGATCGGCGGCCGCGCGCCAACCCACTGGGGTCGCCGCCTGGAGCGGTGGGATTCTCGCGCTGGGCGTGTTTGCCGCTCTCGCCGGCGTCATGCGACATCGACGGGCGGTCACCAACTATCTGCTCTCCGCCTCGCGCACGCAGCAGTTGATCATTCGCTGTGCGACTCGGCTGGGCGCCGACCTGCCGCGCCATGTCGCCGCCGGCGAGGTGGCCAGCCTGAGCGCCACTGATGTCGACCGCATTGGTAGCACCTTTGACGTCACCGGCCGATTCGCCGGCGCGATCTTCACCTACCTGGCGGTGACCGTTGTTCTCTTTGCGATGGCCCTGCCGTACGGCCTGGTGGCGCTCATTGGGGGCCCGCTCACGCTGGCGTCGCTGCTGGCCTGTCTCGGCCCGCTGGGCCGGCGCCAGCGGGCTCAGCGCGAGGCGATCGCGGTCGCCTCGGGCCAGGCGGTGGACGTGGTGGCCGGACTGCGGGTCTTGCGGGGACTCGGCGGGGAGTCGATGTTCGCTTCCCGCTTTGCCGTGGCGGCGTCCAGCGTTCGTGTCGCGATGGCTCGGACCGCCCAGATGGCAGCAGTGCTCAGCGCCCTGGAGGCGCTGGTGCCGGGAGGGTTCCTGGTGGCAGTGACCTGGCTGGGGGCGCGCATGGCGGAGGAGGGCCGGGCCGGGCCTGGTGAGTTGGTGACGGTCTATGCCTTCGCGGCTTTCCTGCTGGTACCCCTGGCCACCTTCGGGGAGGCCGCCCAGAGCTGGAGCGCCGGTCGGGTGGCCGCCCGACGGGTCCTGACCGTTCTTCGTCGGCAACGCGAGCTGGCCCAGGTCGACGGCGGATCCGACCTGCCTCGACTATCGCCTTCGGAACTGGCCCGGGGGGTGCTGGAAGACACCCTGACCGGGGCCCGAATCGAGCCGGGACAGCTGGTCGCGATTACCAGCGGCAACACCGAATCGCTGACCGAACTGGCTGACCGGCTCGGTCGCTACACCGATCCCTCCCCGAGCGCGCCGGTAACCCTCGGAGGGAGGCCGCTCAGTGAATTGCCGCTGGAGCTGGTCCGGGAGACGATCCTGGTGGTGGACCGGGATGCCACGCTGCTCGCCGGAACTGTCGGCGCGAACGTGGATCCCGCACCACGGGAGGGTCAGCGGCCGCTCCTGGCTCAGGCGCTGCGAGCCGCCCAGGCCCGAGAGGTAGTGACTGGTCTGGCCGGAGGGCTCGACCACGTTCTGCCGGAGAAGGGCCGCTCTCTCTCCGGTGGCCAACGTCAGCGGCTGATGCTGGCCCGAGCCCTGCGGGTCGGTCCGCCCATCCTGGTCCTGGAGGAGCCGACCAGCTCCGTCGACACCTACACCGAATCCCTGGTGGCGGCGAATCTACGCCAGCTCCGAGCTGGGCTGACCACCGTGGTCATGACCACGAGCCCCCTCCTCATGGAGAGCGCCGACACGGTACTGGTACTGGACTGCCGGGTGGTGGCCGCGGGTACTCATCACCAGTTGCTGGGCAGCGAACCACGTTACCGGACGCTGCTCGAGCGAGAACTCAGCTGATGCTGGACAGCACGAGTTCGGCTCTGCTCCCGACAGCGTCCGGCAAGCAGGTGGTGGCGGCGATGCGACGGCTTGTCGATGAGCAACGTTGGCCGGCGTTCTGGCTTCTCCTGCTGCAGGGAGGAGCGACCCTGGCGGGGCTGGTGGGTCCGTGGGCCCTCGGCGTGGTGGTCGAAGCGGCCGCGCAGCACCGACTGGGGAAGGTCGTGGGTCCGGTGGTGTTGTTGTTCGTGGTGGCGACTCTGGTGCGCACCGGGCTGAGCTGGTGGGCCGGCCGCCGGGGAGGAGTGCTGGGGTCGCACGTGCTCACCCGGCTGCGGGAGGAGTTCCTGGGAAATGTCCTCCGGCTGCCCCTCTCTGTCGTCGAGCGGGCAGGGACCGGGGACCTGCTGACCAGGGCCACCTCCGACGTCGATGGCCTGGGACAGACCGTGCAGCGCGCACTGCCGGAGATCGCGATCGCCACGGTGACCGTCCTGCTCACCATCGCTGCGCTCATCTGGACTGCCCCCTTGCTGGCGCTGACCCTGGTTCCGGCAGCGGTGATTCTGGCGGTCGCCACTCGCTGGTACCTCCACCGGGCGCCGGCCGCCTATCTGCGGGAGCGGGCAGCGCAGGGACGCGTCAACGGTCTGATCCAGGAGTCGGTGGAGGCCGGTCGAACGATCGAAGCCATGCGGCTCGGGCGACAGCGGGTCGAGGGCGTCGATTCCGCAGTGGCTGACTGGCTGCTGGCGGAGCGCGCCACACTCCGGCTGCGGACTGTCTTCTTTCCCATCAGCGAGGCCACCTATCTGGTCCCATTGGTCCTGAGCGTCGGCATTGGGGGAGTACTCCACTCCGCCGGGCTGCTCGGGCTGGGCGCCCTCACGGCTGCCGCGCTTTACACCCAGCAGCTGATCGAGCCGGTGGACGTGATCCTCAGCTGGCTCGACCAGCTCCAGCTAGGTGGCGCCTCGCTGGCCCGACTGATCGGAGTTGGTCAGGTGGAGCGGCAGCCGGACACCGACGCGGTACCCCAGGGCCAGCAGCTCGACGCCTCCTCAGTCCATTTCGCCTACCGTCCCCGGCACGACGTCCTCCACGGATTGAGCCTGCGCCCCAAGCCGGGCACGCGAGTGGCGGTGGTCGGCCCCAGTGGATCGGGCAAGAGCACCCTGGCGCTGCTGCTGGCCGGGGTCTTTGGCCCGCGCCAAGGTCGGGTTACGGTAGGTGGGGTCGATGTCCATCGGATGGCGTCGGACCGGCTCCGGGCGCAGGTGGTGCTGCTGACTCAAGAGCACCACGTCTTCTCCGGGACCCTCCAGGACAACTTGCGTCTGGCGGCACCGGGAGCCACCGATCAGGAGCTGGTGGATGCTCTCGAGGCGGTGGGAGCCAGTGACTGGCTGGCCGAGCTCGACTCCGGACTGGCAACCCCGATCGGCTCGGGAGGGGTCAGGCTCAGTCCCGGGCAAGCCCAGCAGCTAGCGCTGGCCAGGCTGCTGCTCGCCGATCCCCACACCTTGGTGCTCGACGAGGCCACGTCGCTTCTCAATCCGCGGGCCGCCCGACGTCTGGAGCGCTCGTTGGCGACGGTATTGAAGGGAAGAACGGTGGTGACCGTCTCACACCGGCTGCAGAGCGCCGTCGATGCGGATCTGGTGGTGGTCGTCTCGGAAGGTCGGGCCGCGGAGTCCGGTTCGCACCGGGAGCTGCTGCGGGCCGGAGGGGGGTACGCAGCGCTCTGGAGCGCCTATCAGGGCACTGAGCCAGCGGCTCCGGTCGAAGGGGGATCCGAACCCAGCTGACTCTCAGCCGGCCGGGGGCCACGCCTTGGCTGCGCGTCAATCACCTAGAAACGGGTATATAGGGGCGTATGGATCGCAAGCTAGGCGCCGACGCTGGTCTGACCGCCCGGATGTTCCTGGCGCTTTTCCTATTGGCGGTGGTGTACCTCGCCTTCATCGGGGTACTGCTGCTGCTGCACACCGCGGTGGCGCTGATCGTGGTGGTGGTGGCGGTCTTGCTGGTGGCCCAGTACTTCTACTCCGACAAGCTGGTATTGAGTAGCCTGCACGCCCATTTGGTCAGCGCCCAGCAGCAGCCGGAGCTGTTCGATATCATCGGCCGACTCTGCCAGATCACCGGGATGCCCATGCCCCACGTGGCGGTGATCCCCTCGCCGGTACCCAATGCCCTCGCCACCGGTCGCAATCCCAAGCACGCGGTCGTGGCGGTCACTTCCGGGATCCTGACCATGCTCGACCCCAAGGAGCTAGAGGCTGTCCTGGCCCATGAGTTGAGCCACGTGATCCACAAGGACGTGAAGGTCATGGCGATGGCCAGCTTCTTCGCCACCGTGGCGGCGCTGCTGGTTCAGTCCGGAATGTGGTTCGGCATGTTCGGTGGCTTCGGCGGGATGGGCGGCGGCTACGGCGGCCGGGGCCGGGGAGGAGGCAGCAGCGAGGGCCAGGGAATGATCGTGATCATCCTGGTCGCCGCGGTAGTTTGGGCGATCAGCTTCGTGCTGATCCGGGCTCTCTCCCGGTACCGCGAGTACGCCGCGGACCGAGGGTCGGCGATCATCACCAGGGACCCGGCTCAGCTGGCCTCGGCCCTGCAGAAGATCAGCGGACAGATGACCCGGATCCCCAGCCGTGACCTGCGCCAAGTGCAGTCCGCCAACGCCCTAATGATCTTCCCCGCCCTCCACATCGGCAAGGGAAGCCTGGCGGAGATGTTCTCGACCCATCCCTCATTGGAGCACCGTCTGGCCAAGCTCCAGGAGCTGGAGTCTCAGCTCTCCAGGTAGAGCGAATCTCAGTTGGGGTTTCTGGACTCGCTGACCGGTCGCACTCGACTACCCAAGCCGAACGAGGACAAGGTCTTCGCCATGAGCACCGCTTTGATCACTCTCGAGGTCTCCGCCTCCTTGAAGTCCAGCGGCAGGGTGGGGGTGCTCTTCAAGGCGCTGCCGCCCGGCCGCTTCGACCAGCTCACCAAGGACACGGTCGACATGCTTCAGGTCCAAGACCAGACTGCCCCCGAGGACGCGCTCAAGGTACGGGAGGTCAAGGACGATCTCGGGTTCGAGTGGCTGGTCATTGACGGCTCCGAATTCGAGTCGTTGATCGCGGCCCTGCACGGCGTTGCCCAGGGTCTGGTCGAGGAAGGACTCGGAGACTGTCTCTTGGCCTCGGTGTTCCCGTTCACCCAGGATCAGCGCAAGATCTACTGGATTTACGGGTATAAACAGGGGACGTTTTACCCCTTTGTTCCTAGCGGTGAGCGCCAGCGCGACAATGCCGAAGAGATGCGGCTGGCGGCGATCGTCAAGGATGACCTGCCGATCGAACCGAACTTGAGTGCCTGGTTTCCCCTCTGGGGAGTTCCCGTCTAGCCCCCGCCAGCGACCGGCGATCATGTAGGCCCCCGGTCTCAGAGGGTCCTAACGGCTAGGAGCTGGCCTGAGCTCCCGCATCGACGACTGTGCCGCCGTCGGAGAGCAGCTTGGTCGCTTCCTCCAGGGTCATATCCTCGGACGGGAGAACCACATCGGAGGGGAGCAGCGACTCCGCGGGCAACTTGCTTCCGTGGGCTCGTACGAAATTGAGCAGGTCGCTGAGCGCTTTGGCGTAGGCCCCTTGATCTTGGCTCTCTATGGCCTTGCTGAGCCCGGCGTCAAGTGGCTCGAGCTGGGGCCGCTCCGAGACGTTGAGGCGGTACTGATCCTCACCTGAGATCCGGACGACGATATTCTGATCGTCGGGGGTGTCCGTGGCCGCCGGGCTGGTCGGAGTCGCAGCAATGGGAGCGGGGGAGGGGGCCGCCGAGATCCTGGGGGCCGCGTCGGAGCCGGCTAGCACCTCTTGCTTCATAGCGGCCAGCTGGGCATCCACTTGGGAATCGGTCAACTGTCCCTGGAGCTGCCGATCGATGTCGTCACCCGACGAGGTTCCGATGGTGTCCAAGGTGCCGCTGTCGACCAGCGAGTCGATGGCCGCGGAGCGAGCCTGCATCTGCTGGGTCTTGTCCTGAGCCCGCTCCATCATGAGATTGACGTCGGTCATCTGCTCAGAGAGACCGGTCACCGCCTCGCCGATCTGGGTCGAAGCTTTGGCGGCCGAGTATTGGGCCTTCATGGTCTCGCGCTGGGTCCGGAATGATTCGACTTTGGCGGTGAGCTTCTGGGCGGTGACCTCCAGCTTCTGTTCTTGGTCCTTCAGCTGCTGGATCTGGGCCTGCATCCCGTCGGCCTGGGCCTGGGCTTGCTGCGCCCGGGTCAGAGCGAGCCGGGCGAGATCCTCTCGCCCTTGCTGGAGGGCCAGCTTGGCTTGGGTTTGAGATTTGTCCTGGGTCTGCTGCAGCTGGGCCGCTTGCATTTCCAGCCGCTTCTCTGAGGTGAGAACCTCAGCCACGCTTCGCTTCACCTGCTGGAGAGCTTCGAGCTGCTTCTGATATGAGAGGTCAAGTGCATCCACTGGGTCCTCGGCCCGGTCCAGGACCTTGTTGGCCTTCTGCTGGAACAGGTCGGACATCCGTCGCATGATGCTCATTGCCGTCTCCTTCTCCGCCCCCCGGCGGTTCCTTGACTTACCCAGCCCTGATGTTACTTGCTGGGTGAGACGCTGGCCGCAGCCCCGCTCCGTGTGAGGGAGCGATTTGAGCTCAGCCGAGCCGTCTGCCCCTGGCTCCCGGGAGGTCTGGTCTGATCAGGATCACATCGCCCGGGTCGTTGGCCGCGAGCAGTCCCAGTACCAGTACCTGGCTCGGGAAGCCGGCAATCCGGCGAGGGGGAAAGTTGACCACCGCAAGGACTTCCTTTCCGATCAGTTCCCTGGCGGTGTAGTGGAGGGTTAGCTGGGCGCTGGACTGGAGGACCCCAAGCGGAGGCCCGAAGTCGATCCTGAGCTTGATCGCCGGCTTGCGGGCCTCCGGGAAGGGTTCGGCCTCGATCACCACCCCGGCCCGGATGTCCAGTTTTTGGAAGGTTGCGAAATCGACCTCGGGCAGCATGTCCGGACCTGGATCTGGCAGATTACCTCCTCGCTACCCGACTTCATTCTGGCCAGCTAGGCGGCGCCGGTCAGGTAGTTGACCCTCGGTATACTCCGGCGCGGGCGGGTACCGAAGTGGTTAAACGGGGCTGACTGTAGATCAGCTGGCTTTACGCCTACAGGGGTTCGAATCCCTTCCCGCCCACGCCCAGGTAGCTCAGTGGTAGAGCGCTTCCTTG
>DATKSR010000027.1:0-16619 GCA_035531555.1 Candidatus Dormiibacterota bacterium | reverse complement strand
TAGGTCTTCCACTCGAAGGCGAGCGAGCGCTGGTCGAAGAACTCGATCTGCCGGGCGATGAGAGCGTCGAGTTGAGTCCTGTCTAGTTGGTAAAGATCACGACCCGACACGAAGCCACAGGGTGCCAAGCCCCAGCGACGGTAGATGGGGCCGTCCACTTCCTCGTGAACGCCGTCCGGCAGGTGCAGCCGATCCGGGCCGCGCATTTGGGCATCGAATGCGCCCAGGAGTTGGGCGCACTCGACTGACCGAGCCTGCTCACTGGTGCTGGGATCCACCACCGCATCTAAGTGTATGGACGAAGCGAACTCCGGCTCGCCGGACCCGACGGGAAGCCAGCGCCCGGAAATGCCGCCCCGGCGAGCGGCGAATCGAGGGGGTTGAACGGTAGGGCGGCTTGCCAGCGTGGGATAAGATGACCCGGGCGACCAAATTCACATGCCCGGCGGACGCCTTCCGGGGTCCCTTCAGAGGGCCGGCAGGCGGTTGATGCCAGGCAGAGGCGGTAACGAAATAGGAGGGCGAGCATGCCTGTAACCACGCTCACCGAGCTGCTCCAAAACGGTGTCCATTTCGGGCACCAGACCAGCCGGTGGAATCCGAAGATGCGGCACTACATCTTCGCTAGCAAGGGCGGGATCCACATCATCGACGTGTCCCAGACCGTCGATTTGCTGGACCAAGCCTGCCAGTTTGCCCACGACACGGTGGCTCAGGGAGGCCAGATCCTGTTCGTTGGCACCAAGAAGCAGGCCCAGGACACCATCCAGGAGCAGTGCGCTCGGAGCCACCAGCCGTTCGTGGTCAACCGCTGGATGGGCGGCATGTTGACCAACTTCGAGGTGGTCAAGCGGCAGTTGAAGCGGATGGCGGAGCTGGTCGAGATGCGTGAGAAGGGCGTTCTGGCGACCCTCAGCAAGAAGGAGCAGCGGCGTCGCGAGGATGAGCTCGACCGGCTGGAGCGGAACTTTGGCGGTATCACCAACATGAAGCGACTGCCCGCGGCGGTCTTCGTGGTCGACCCCCACAAAGAGCGGCTGGCGGTCACCGAGGCCCGCAAGTTGGAGATCCCGATCATCGCCATCACCGACACCAACTGCGACCCGGAGGAGATCAGTCAGGTCATCCCGGGTAACGACGACGCCATCCGCAGCGTTCGGCTGATCGTGACCCGACTCGTCGACGCGGTGATGGAAGGGTTGGAGGAGCACCACCAGATCGAACTGGTTCAGGCTCAGAAGGCCGAGGTGGAGCGCCAGGCTCAAGCGGACGAGCAGCAGATCGCCGCCGCCAAGGCGGAGGTTGAGGCGGAGGCGGCCCGGGTCATCGCCGCCGCCGAGGCTGAGGCCGCTGCGTCCGCTGACGCTGAGGCTCCGTCCACTGAGGAGGTACCCGTGCCGGCCGAGGTGGGGTCAGAGTGACTGAACCAATCACCGCGGATCTGGTACGGCGGCTTCGTGAGCAGACTGGGGCCGGAATCATGGACTGCAAGGCGGCGCTCACCGAAGCTGACGGTCAGTTCGAGCGCGCTCGCGACATCCTGCGCGCCAAGGGACTGGCCTCCGCGCAGAAGCGAGCCGGCCGGCAGACCAGGCAAGGTCTGGTGGACTCCTACATCCACCCGGGGGGTGGCCTGGGGGTTTTGGTTGAGGTCAACTGCGAGACCGACTTCGTCGCGCGCACCGACACCTTCAAGGCGCTGGTCCACGACATCGCGCTACAGGTTGCCGGGCGCTCCCCGCGTTGGGTGCGCCGCGAGGACATCCCGGCTGCGGAACTGGAGCGGGAGCGGTCCGTCTATCAGGAACAGGCCGAGCGGGAGGGCAAGTCCGCCGAACGGCTGCAGCAGATCGTTGACGGTCGACTGCGAAAGTTCTTCGAGGAGACCTGCCTCTACGACCAGGCATGGCTCCGCGACGAGGGCTCCAAGGGCCGCCAGGTGAGCCAAGTGATCCACGAGGTGGTTTCCGCCACCGGTGAGAACATCACGGTCTCCCGCTTCGTCCGCTTCGAACTGGGAAAGGGATTGGCCGACGAGGGTCAACCGGATGACGCTTGAGCCTTTCACCGAGCTGACCGGGACTTCGGTGAGTTCCGAGCCCGTGGTGCTGCCGCACTACCGCCGGGTGGTGATCAAGATCAGCGGCGAGGCGCTGGTTGGAGATGGCGAGTTCGGCATTGATCCCGACGTCCTGGACGTGGTCGCGCGCGAGCTCCAGGGAGCGCATGCTCTCGGCACCGAGATCGCGGTGATGGTCGGCGGTGGCAACATCTTTCGCGGTTTGGCAGGAGCCCAGCGGGGCATGAACCGGGTCACCGCGGACCTGATGGGAATGTTGGGTACCGTGATCAACGCCCTGGCGCTCAGAGATGCGCTCGAGGCTCATGGAATGCCGACTCGAGTGCTGACCGCGATCGAGATGCACCAGGTGGCGGAGCCATATATCCGGGGGCGGGCGATTCGCCATCTGGAGAAGGGTCGGGTGGTGGTGTTCTGCGCCGGGTCCGGCAACCCGTTCTTCACCACCGACACCCCGGCGGCACTGCGGGCCGCCGAAATTGGGGCGGACCTGCTGATCAAGGCGACTCGGGTGGACGGCATTTACAGTGCGGATCCGGAGATCGATCCCAGCGCCACCCGGCTCCCCCGGTTGACCTACATGCAGGTGTTGAACATGCGCTTGCAGGTGATGGATAACACGGCCATCACCCTGTGCATGGACAATCGCCTCCCCTTGCTGGTGCTGGATCTCTTTTCGCCCGGCAACATCGCGCGAGCCGTGCGCGGCGAGGAGGTGGGGTCGCTGGTAACCGACCAGGCGCCGCCGACGTGAGCGACGACCTGCTGCGGGAAACCCAGCACCGGATGGCCAAAAGTGTGGACGCGCTGCAGCGGGAGCTGAGCTCGATTCGCACTGGCCGGGCCAGCCCGGCCCTGATCGAGCACCTGCAGGTGGAGGTATACGACAGCCACATGCCGCTCAACCAGGTGGCCAGCATCTCCGCTCCCGAGGCCCACCTGCTGCTGATCCAACCCTGGGACCGCAACAACATGGCCGCCATCGAGAAGGTGCTGCGGCGCAGTGAGCTGGGTCTCAATCCCGCCAACGATGGCCAGCTCATCCGGCTGCCGGTGCCACCGCTCAACGAGGAGCGGCGCAAAGAGTTCGTGCAGATGGTCAAGCACCGGGCCGAGGAGGCCAGGGTGGCGGTCCGCAACATCCGGCGGGATGACCTGGAGCAGCTGCGACGACTGGAGCACGACAAGGAGATTTCGATGGACCAGGCGCAGCGAGCTCAGGTGCACCTGCAGAAGGTCACCGACGGATACGTCGAGGAGATTGAGGAGGTGGCGCGGCGAAAGGAAGCCGAGTTGCTGGAGGTGTGAGCCCCGGCCGAGACTCCGCGGATGGCTGAGGCCAGCTCCGCCTTGCCTCGGCACATCGGGATCATCATGGACGGTAACGGGCGCTGGGCCCGTCAGCGCGGTCTCCGCCGCAGCGCCGGGCATCGGGCCGGAATCCAGTCCATCCGGCGGGTGATGGCGGCGGCCGACGAAGCCGGGGTCCACTGCCTGACCCTTTACGCGTTTTCGACCGAGAACTGGTCGCGACCCCGTCAGGAGGTGGCGACTCTGATGCGGCTCTTCGAGCAGACCCTTCAGGCTGAAGTCGACGAACTGCACCAGAACGGCGTGCGAATCCGAGTGATCGGGCGCCGGGAGCAGCTCTCGTCCAGGCTCCAGAAGCTGGTCGAGGAAGCCGAGCTGCGCACCGCCGACAACCAAACCGGGGTGCTCAACGTCGCGATCAACTATGGCGGGCGCGCCGAGATCGTGGACGGGGTGCGGCAGCTGGCGGCCAGCGGCGCCGACCTGAGCCAGCTGGAAGAGGCTGATCTGGCGGGGGCCCTCTACACGGCCGGCCTGCCCGATCCCGACCTCATCATCCGCACCGCGGGGGAGATGCGGACCAGCAATTTCCTGATCTGGCAGGCTGCCTACGCCGAGCTCTACGTGACGCAGACATACTGGCCCGACTTTGACGCCGCCGACCTGCGGGCGGCCCTGGCCGACTACTCCTCTCGCGACCGGCGCTTCGGTGGGGTGCTGGAAAGCCGGTGAAGCTCGCGGTGCGGACTGCCAGCGGGGTGGCCCTGCTCGCCCTCTTCCTGGGCGCCCTCCTGCTGGGAGATACCTTTTTGGACGCCTTCGTGGCGTTGGTCGTGAGCCTGGGTCTCTGGGAGTACTGGCAGCTCTGGCGAGGCGCAGGGATCCGCATCGACCCGTTCTTGCTGTTCGGGCTGGCGGCGCTCTGGCTGTTCCGCTACGCGTACCCCAATCTCCCCCAGGCCACGGTTGTGTTGGTGATCGCGGTGGTGGGGGGCCTGGCCCTGTCGCTCCGCTTCGATCCCAAGGACCAGCCATTCATGCGCTGGGCGCTGGCGGTGGGAGGGGCCGCCTGGCTCGGCTTCTGCCCGGGATTCCTACTCCTGCTCTACCACGGGATCGCCAACCGTCCGCGCGCAGTAGAGGTGTTGGTGCTGACGGTTGGGGTGTCCGTGATCGGCGACACCCTCGCTTACCTGGTGGGCTCGCGCGTCGGCCGCCACCCGTTCTTTGCCTGGATCAGCCCCCGCAAGACCTGGGAGGGAGCTGTCGCGGCGGTGATCGCCCCGACCATCGCGGTCGGGCTGTTGCTGCCGCTGGTCCTGCCCCGAGTGGAACATCTCGAGGCGTTTGGGATCGGCTTCCTGGCGGCTCTGGCGGCCATCGTGGGCGACCTGGTGGAGTCGCAGCTCAAACGCGAGGTTGGGGTCAAGGACTCCGGCCGGCTGGTCCCCGGCCACGGTGGAGTGCTCGATCGGATGGATAGTCTGATCTTCGTGGGGGCGGTCGTATACTCGCTCCTGGGGGCGATGCACGCGTTCTGACCACCCCCACCACCGGCCGCTCCTTGCGAGCTGGATGCGCCGGGCTCATATCGGAGGCTCGATCAATGCCGACGCGGGTAGTGGTGATCGGGGCCACCGGGTCCATCGGGGCGCAAGCATTGGACATCATCGGCCGTTTCCCTCAGCAGTTCGAGCTGGCGGGAGCGGTCGCCGGGCGCCGGGTCGCTGCGCTGCAGAAGGCACTGATTCCCTTCCCGGCGGCGCAGGCAGTCCTGATCGCACCTGACGGCCCAGTCCCGGAGGGGTTCTCGACAGGCATTGAGGCGGCCTGCCAGATGGCCTCTTCCCAGGAGGTGGATGTGGTGCTCGTCGGAGGCGGTGGGGCGGGGGCACTGCTGCCGACCTTGTCCGCTTGCCGGGCGGGCCGACTGGTGGCGTTGGCGACCAAGGAAGTGCTGGTGATGGCCGGCGAACTGGTCACCGAGACGGCCCGGGCAAACGGGGCCCGGATCGTCCCCGTGGACAGCGAGCACAGCGCCATTTGGCAATGTCTGCGTGGCGAGCAGCCATCGAGCGTCCGGCGGTTGATCCTGACCGCCAGCGGAGGAGCGCTGCGCTCAGTGCCGCTCGGGGAGCTGAGGCAAGTACGCCCGGACCAGGCCCTCGCTCATCCCAACTGGCGGATGGGCCCCAAGGTGACCATCGACACCGCCACCATGATCAACACGGGGCTTGAGGTGATCGAGGCCCACTTCCTCTTCGACATCCCCTACGACCGGATCGACGTGCTGGTCCACCCCCAGAGCGCAGTCCATTCAGCGGTCGAGTTCTGCGACGGGACGATGATCGCCCAGCTGGGAGTTGCCGACATGCGCGCCCCAATCGCACTCGCGTTGAGTGACGGCGTCCGGCTGCCCGGGGTGGTTGCCCCCCTGCAACTGGCGGAGGTGGGGCGGCTGGACTTCGAGGCGGTTGAGCCGGCGCGCTACCCGGCGTTGCAGGTGGTGCGGGACGCCGGCGTCAGGGGAGGGGCCTTTCCGGCGGTGCTGAACGCCGCCAACGAGGTGGCGGTAGCCGCATTTCTTGAGGGGAAGCTCCTGTTCATGGAGATCGCGACGGTGGTGGAGCAGGTGACCAGCTGCTTTGAGCCGCCGGCGAGCCTGGGCCTGGAGCAGCTGCTGGCTGCGGATCGCTGGGCCCGTGAGCAGGCGCAGGTCCTGGTCGGTCATCCGGTATCGGCCGCGTCGGGCGCGGTACCCGCCTAGATGGGCGGATTCGCCTTCACCTGGCAGACCGTCGGGGGCATCATTCTGATGCTGCTGGTGGTGGTCGCCATCCACGAGCTGGGCCATTTCGTCGTTGCCAAGCGGGCCGGAATCATGGTCCAGGAATATTCGATCGGCTTCGGTCCGCGGCTGGTGAGCCGGATGCGCGGAGAGACCCGGTACTCCTTGCGGCTCCTGCCCCTCGGAGGCTTCGTTCGCCTGGCGGGGATGACCGGCCTGGAGCAGCCACCGAACGATGGCGGCGACCGCGGCTTCATCCGGGCCAGCAACGTCCGCAAGGCGGCCACCCTGGCTGCGGGCGGCTTGATGAACATGGTGCTGGCGGGGGCCCTCTTCACCGGTGTGGCAGTGGTGGGCGGACCTTCCCCGCAGATCGAATCGGGTGGAGCTCTGGCCGGCGCGGGGGTCAAGGGCGACTGGCAGGTGGTCTCCATCGCGGGCCATTACACCACCGGCCTCCTCGGTATTCGCAGCCGTATCCAGGCGGATCAGGGCCTGCCACTAAAAGTGGGACTGGAGCCCTGGAATGGTGGCGCGACCAGACAGGTGACCGTCCATCCCCAGCTGCACTGGGTCGGGCTCAACAAGACCCCGAAGATCCCCATCGAAGCAGTGATCACCGCGATCAACGGGCGCCCCAGCCCCAACGCGACCCCCGCCCAGATGGCGAACACGATCTCCGGGACCGGGCCTCTTCTGGTCTCGTATCGGACTGCCGGCGGGAAGAAGGGCACGGTCCTGGTTCGCCGCAGCCAGCTCAAGGTCGAGTGGCTGGTGGGCTACATCGCCTCCGAGGGGAACCTCCTGATACCCAGCCTGGGCGGTCCGCCGATGCCGATCGACTCGGCACTGGCCACTGGCTTCTACGCCGTACCCAGCCAGATCGGCTCAACTTTCGTCAATTTGTGGAAGCTGATCAGCCCGAATCACCCCTCCGACCTGCGGCTCTCGGGCCCGGTGGGAATCGCTGAAGAGACTTCGGTGGCGACCCAGATTGGACCGACGACCTATCTCACCTTGATGGGGCTTATCTCGGTCAACCTGGGCCTCTTTAATCTCCTTCCAATTCCCTTCCTGGATGGCGGCCGGCTGTTCTTTGTGCTGCTGGAGATGGGTCGCCGGCGGCGCATCAATCCCCGGGTGGAAGCCGTCGTGCACGCGGTTGGGTTAGCCTTGATAGCGATGCTCTTCATCTATGTGACCTACGGCGATATCACCAATTTTTCCCGATGATTGAGCGCCGCAAGACCCGGCCGATCAAGGTTGGCTCGGTGGTAATCGGGGGCGCCGCCCCGATCAGCGTCCAGACCATGACCAAGACGCCGACCGAGGACGTCAAGGGAACCCTGGAGCAGATCGCTCGGGCGGCCGATGCCGGGGCCGACATCATCCGGGTCACCTGCGACACCAAGGAAGCGGGGAAGACGCTCCGGGAGATCGTCAAGGGAAGCCGGCTTCCGATCGTGGCCGACATCCACTACGACGCCCCTTTGGCCCTGATGGCGCTCGATGCCGGCATTCAGTGCCTGAGGCTCAACCCTGGCAACATCCGCCAGCCCGAGAAGATCTCCGAGATCGCCAGGCGCTGCCAGGCTCTCGGGGTGCCGATCCGGGTGGGCGTGAACGCGGGTAGCCTTCCCGACCGCAAAAACCTGGCCGGCGGCCGCGGCGAGGGGGGGATCCCCGACGTGGCCCAGCGGATGGTCGACGCGGCCCTCGGCCACATCAAACTTCTGGAGGAGGTTGGGTTCGAGGACATCAAGGTCAGCCTCAAGGCCAGCGACGTGCTGACCAACATCGCTGCCAACCGGCTCTTCGCCGGTCTCAAAGACAACCGCTATCCCCTTCATCTCGGTCTGACCGAGTCCGGGCCAACCAAGACCGGCTCCATCAAGAGCGCGATGGGGATCGGCATCCTCTTGGCCGAGGGAATCGGGGACACCATTCGGGTCTCCTTGGTCGATGAGCCCGAGGAGGAGGTGCGGGTAGCCCGACAGATCCTGGCCAACCTGCAGGAGAAGCCGACCGGCCCCAACCTGATCGCCTGCCCGACCTGCGGCCGGCTGGAGATCAACATGGTCCCGATGGTGGCCGAGGTGGAGGAGGCCCTGAAGCGGGTCAAGCGTCCCATCAACGTCTCCGTCATGGGCTGCGTCGTCAACGGACCGGGCGAGGGGATGCATGCGGACATCGGCATCGCCGGCGGCCAGAAGAAGGGGATCCTTTACCGCAAGGGCAAGGTGGTGGCCACCATGCCGGAGGCGGAGCTGGTGGGGGCGCTCGTCGCCGAGCTGGACAAGATCGCTGCCGAGGACGCCCGCCTGATTGCGGCCGGGCAGCCGCTTCCCGAGGGGATTCCCGAGCTGGAGGCAGAGCCGGTCCTGGCCGGCTGACCGACTCCGATTAGGCGGAGGTCGCCAGCTCCGGCTGCGGCCGCTGGTCGGCCCTCACCCCACCACGGCACGCGTCCGCGAAGGCTTCGAACAGAGCTCGCGCCGCCGGGTCCTGAGGTGACAGCTCCTCTGGGTGGTACTGGACTCCCATAACGAACCCGCCCTCTCGGGTCTCCACGGCCTCGACCAGCCCATCGGGCGCCCATCCGGTTGCCGTCAGCGAGGGCGCCAGTTGGTCGAGCCCTTGGTGATGAATGCTGTTGACCTGGACGGTCTCGGCCTTCACGATCGCCCCCAGCCGCGAAGAGCGATCAATCGTGAGCGCGTGGGCCACCTGGTTGCGCGGCCTGGGCTGCTCGGGGTCGGAATCGGGGGCGTGCCGCGGCAGATCCTGCACCAGGGTTCCCCCGAGGGCCACATTGAGCACCTGCAGCCCCCGGCAGATGGCGAGGACCGGGATCCCCCGGCCAAGTGCCCAGTCCAGGAGGGCGAACTCCAGTTGGTCACTCTCCGGGTCCGGCTCAGTGGTGGCATCCAGGTCCTGCCCGTAGCGCATAGGGTCGACGTCGGGGCCCCCCGGGAGCAGGAGACCGCTGGCCCAGGAGAGATCGTCCGGCAGCGGGCCGCGGGTGGGCAGCAGGACGGGGCTCAGCCCGGCTGACTGCAGCGCGGCGACGTATGCCCGGTTCAGCGACTGGACCAGTTGGGCGCCCCCGCCGGGTCGGGCCTTGAAGCTGGCCTGGGCGGGAACCAGCACCAAGCGCCGGGAGGCGCCCTCAACCCTGGACAAAGGTGTTAGCGCGATCCCACAGGGGCCGGCGAGGCAGTCTTGATGAAGGCGGCGATTCGCTCGACGGCCTGCCCGATCTGCTCCTCGGACACGGTGTAGGCAAAGCGCAGGTGGCCCCGGCCGTTCTCCCCGAAGGCCTCACCGGCCAGCGCGGCCACCCCCGCCTCCTCCAGCAATCGGCTGGCCAGCTCGCGACTCGAGATCGCGGTCTCGGTGATGTTGGGGAAGGCGTAGAAGGAGGCCGCCGGCAGATGGCAGTGGAATCCCGGGATTGAGTTCAGCCCCGCCACCAGAGTGTCGCGTCGGCCCTTGAAGGCGGCGACCATGCGTGCCACCGCCACCTTGGACTGGGGCGACTCCAGCGCCTCGATCGCGGCCAGCTGGCTGAAGGCGGCGGCGCAGGCGCTGGTGTTTATCAGGAGGGTGGCCATCCGTTCGGCCAGGACCTCCGGCATCACCCCGTACCCCAGACGCCAACCGCACATCGCAAAGGTCTTGGAAAGACCGTCCATGACGATGGTCCGGTCCTGGAGTCCTGGGCGAGACCAGATCGGCTTCGGCAGTTCCTGGAAGCAGATCTCGGAGTAAATCTCGTCGCTGACGATCCAGAGGTCATGGCGCAGGGCCAGCTCGGCCAGTCGGTCCAGGTCACTCTCGGTGAGGACGCCTCCGGTGGGGTTCTGGGGGGAGTTGATGATGATCATCCGGGTCTTGCTGGTTATGGTTCGTGCCACCTCTTCGACGTCAATCCGGAAGTCGTTCTCCTCCCGGATCGCCACTGGCTTGGCGACCGCCCCCACGAAGTCGGTCAGAGACCGATACACGGGGTACCCAGGGTCGGGCAGGATGACCTCGTCACCCGCCTCGATCAGAGCCAGGAGGGCGAAGTAGAGAATGTTCTTGGAACCCGGAACCACCACCACCTGAGCCGGGCTCACCTCGACCCCGCTTCGCCGCTCCATCTCCGCCGCGATCGCCTCGCGCACTTGGGGCAAACCGGCGGCTGGGGTGTAGTGGGTAGCTCCGGATTGCATCGCCTGGTGGGCCGCCTCGATGATGTTGGCCGGGGTCGCGAAGTCGGGCTCGCCAATCTCCAGGTGGATCATCGAGTGGCCCTGGGCCTCGAGTCGCCGGGCATGGGCCAGGACCTCGAACGCACTCTCAGTCCCCAGCTGCTCCATTCGCTTCGCAAACCGCAATCTCACCTCCCGGCCCGAGCCGCTGGGGCTCAGGCCCTGACTTCAGCTGACGACGGTGATCGAGCCGAGCATCCCCAGGGTCTCGTGGGGGATGCAGAAGTATTTGTAGGTACCCGCCACCGTCAGCTTGAGTGACCAGCTGGCGCCGGCTGAGAGTGGATGAGTCCAGGCCTTGGCTCCAGAAGGGAGCAGGGCGTCAGCAGCACTGGCGGCGAGCGACGGCGTATCGGTGGTGGTGTGGGCGATCTCACCGGTGTTCTTCCAGGTGACCGTACCGCCGACCTTGAGGCAGGCGGTGTCGGGGGCGAATTTGAGGGTGTCGGTGGCGTCGATGGTGACCGAGCTTAGGGCGGTGGCGGAGCTGCAACTGCTGGTGCTGGAGCCGCTGCTGCTGGAGGTCGGCTGGGACCCTGATCCCCCCGGTATTGGCCCAGTTCCACACGCTGCTAGAAGAAGGACGATCCCGCCGACAGCAATTCCAATGAGGGTGGAGTACCGGCGGTGGTGGGATCGGGGCTGGATCATCTAGTCCTCCTGGGTGGAATGTCCCTCAGATGCTACCGCGACGCTTCCCCCCCAAGGGCTGATCCTCCGGGGGCAGCACCCGGGCCGCGCCCACCGAGGACGCGAGCCAGCGGAGCCGGGCGAAGAAGCCGGCGGTGTGCGGCGAACGGCCCAGACCGAGGCCGCTGAAGTCGAAGTGATGGGTCCACTCGTGCAGCAGGGTGTTGACGAAGGCACCGGAGGCCAGCACCTGCTGGCGGATCGCGGTGCGGTGGTAGATCCGAATGGCGCAGCGCTCCGGCGTTGCCCCCGGACGGGCAATCCGGCACCGGTAGTAGCCGTAGGTCTTCTGAGCCAGCCGGCCGCGCTGATCGGTGGCGTGGGTCTGGGCTCGGTCCGCCAGCACCAGCTGAACTGGCGGCAGGCCAAAACTGTCGCTGAGGACCTCCAGCAACGCCACCGCCAACTGCTCGCGTTCTGTGATTCGTTCGCTGCCGAGCAGCGCTGCGACCAGGGCACTGGCGGCTGGGGGGGGCCGGTGAGGGAGCTCTAGGACGGCCTGGCTCTTGGCGTAGTCAACAGTAGAGGTGGCGAACCGGGGCATCTGATTGCGAAGTTTAGGTGGGGCTATCACGGAGCCGACGTTGGAAGGGTCGCAGCAGACCTCGCACCTCCCTGCAACCGGCTGCCCTTATCTCCTGCTCATGCCACTAGGATCGGTGGGCCTCGCCTCGGATTGAGCTCCGCCGGCCATGACAGTGGGCGTGGTTCACGGCTCCCGAGTGCCGGTGTGGCGGCCGAACTGGAGGTGGATTACCGGCTGGCGTGGCGGCCGGGACACCAAGAGTCGGCGCTGGAAGCCGCGGCCACCATTGGTGGGGTGGTGAGGGTCAACGTGGTGGTGTCGTTCCAACACCTGAATCTCAGAGCCGGTGACGGTCGGCCAGGTCACCGGGGAAGCCAGTGAAGCGATGACCGCTGCCGAGGTCCAAGGCGACGCGCTCCTGGCGGAGCTCACCAAGGCGACCGGGGGAGACTACGTCGCGGAGTTGGTCCCGGGGCCGGTCCCAATCGGGACCGAATTCGATCCGTCCGAGGCCGAGATCGTCGATTTGACCGACGAACCGATCGACGACTTGCTCAGGCAGCTTGTCGAGCCGTCCGAGGTCGGCGCGCTACTGGCCGCCTTGGAACGGCTCGGGTAGTGGTCCGAGGATTCGGCGGCCGTTGCGTTGTGGTCACTCTGACCGGCCCTCAGCCATACCCGGTGCTACGACCGCTCGCGGGTGTTGGTTCAGCCCGGGCTTGGAGGGTGCCGTTCGCCGCTGCGCCAGCGGAACGCCAGGGCTGACGACACGGCGCGGACGCTCAAGGGGCAGGGCTCCGTAACGTTCACGGAACGCAGGCGACCTACCGTTGGGTCAATTCCTTTGACTGAGGTGTGTTCTGCTGAGCAGTAACGGACCCTTCCCTGCCGGGACAGTTTGGTCTCGACTGGCGGTGCTGGCGCCAGTTCTGGGTGTAGCGACGTTCCTCGCCGGCGTGGTCGCAACGGTGCTGGTGGACCGAGCCTACGGTCCGGGCGACGCGTTGTGGGCCGTAATCTGGCTGGGCTCGCCGCTGGTGGGCGGCGTCACGGCTGCCCTGCGGCCCAGAAATGCCATCGGCTGGGTGCTCCTGGCGGCGGGAGTCTTCGGAGTGTGCAGCCAGTTCTCCTACGCGTATTCGCCGGGACCGCACCCAACCGACCTGCAAGCACTGGTCATCGCCGCCGGCACCGCTCTCCTCTATGTGGGGATGGAGCTCGTGGGGATCCTGGTCTTGCTCTTCCCTAGTGGGAGGTTAGCCGCGGGATGGCGTCCCAGGGTCGTCAAGCTTGTAGCTGTCGTTCTTGTGGTCGGGTCGATTGAATCGTTCTTCATACCGGAACTTTCCGGCGACGCCCAGAGCTACCACAACCCGCTCAGCCTCCCGGCCTGGGACGGATTAACCAGTACCGTGAGCCATGCGGTAACGCTGTTCTACGTGGCGTTCCTGGTAGTTGCGGTGGCCGACGCAGTCCTCCGACTCCGCCGGTCTCGCAGTGTCGAGAGACAGCAGTTCAAATGGCTCGCCTACAGCAGTCTTCTCCTTGCTCCCGCGATCATCTTCACCTCCGTGACCCCCACCAGTTGGTGGTGGTCGGTGATTCCCTTGCTGGTTGCCGCCAACGGCCTGGCAGGCAGCATCGGGCTCGCCATCGTCCGCTACCGGCTATACGACATTGATCGCCTGGTTTCGCGGTCGGTCTCCTACCTGCTGGTGGTTGGCGTGCTGTTCGGTGTCTACATTGGCTCCGTGTTGCTGTTGACTGTCGTTCTGCCACTCCGGGGGAGTGTCAGCGTGGTCATCGCGGTGCTTGTCGCGGTCGCGCTGTTCGCGCCCCTGCGGGTGCGGGCGCGAGCTTGGGTCGACAAGCGCTTCAATCGCTCCCGCTATGACGCCCAGGCCGTGGTTGATGCGTTCGCCGGGCGACTCGGGGAACAAGTAACGCTGGAGGCGATCACCTCCGACCTCCTCCAGGCGGTCGACGAAACGGTCCAGCCCAGCCACGCCAGCCTGTGGCTGCGGGGACCATAAGCGGAGCTAGCGGCCCCTCGGGGCGATCCGACACCTCCCTCCCTCGATCGCACCCCCCTCGTCAGACAGCAGCTGCGCCTGCCGCTCCTCGTGCCCGGACACCAGCCCACCACGACGGACGACCTTGTGGCCGAAATCAGGGCACTGCGGAGAGACGTGCGGGCCTTCCCCAAGAAGTACCAGATGGACATCCGCACCCAGTAGCGCCGCTAGGAGCGGGTGTCACACTCCCAGTCGTGTTTGAAGGGATTGTGAGCTACCGGGCGGCATACACGGACAAGGAGTCGAGCCACGAGCCGGAGATCCTTGCGGCGCTGATCTGGCTCGCCAGTCAACGTCTGACCGCACGCGAAAAGATCCTGGTGTTCAGGCCCTACCGAGCCACCTTCGAGAACTCGGCGCTACTCACCAAGCATGCTACCCGGGACTGCGGTTCATGGGACAGGATGCGATGAAGCGTGGCTACAAATGGGAGGGCGACCTGGCGCTAGCGACGTGGCCGACGGTGGAGATGTTGAGCGTCCTCGACGGTCACCCTGGCATCCGGGCGCTGGCGGCCGTGATGTGGGACCGAAAGTCCGTCGAGCCAAAGGCTCTCGCGCGTGACGCCGTGCACCTGCTCCTGCCCGTCGAGAAGTAACGCTATATCCTCGCGAGCAACTCGGCCTTCTTGGCGTTGATCTCGTCGTCAGTCAGAACGCCCGCCCGGTGAAGGTCGGCGTCGGCGGTCAACTGGGAGGCGATAGCGGACGTGCCGGTCTCCGGAGCCCGCGACTCCGGGGCAGCACTCGAGCGGTCGATCGTAAAGAGCCGCGAAACCGGCCGTAAGCCACGGTCTTGGTAATCGATGGACAGGAGAGGGGTCCACGGGCTGAAATAATGGGCAGATGGTTCACAACGTTGCTCTGGTTCTCGGTGGTGGTGGGGCTGCCGGAAATGCGTGGGAGATCGGTATCGTCGCAGGGTTGGCCGAAGGTGGTCTCGATCTGACAGAGGCCGCCGATTTGGTGGTCGGCACCTCGGCCGGTGCCACCGCGGCAGCGCAGGTGCGCAGCGGTATATCGACGGCCGAACTGTTGGCCTCGGTGCTGTCCCCGCCGGTTCAACCGGCCGGACAGAACCGGGAACGGCCGCCGTCCCTGCCGATGGCCACGGTGTTCGAGCGGATGAGGGCCATCGGCGCCGCCGCCACCTCGGCAGCCGATCTACAAAGTGCGATGGGCGCGTTCGGGTTGGAGAGCGACTCCATGCTCGAACCCGGGGCCGGACAGAGGCGCGCAGAAGTCGCGTCCAGGTTGCCTCGCCCTGAATGGCCGGAGAGGCCGATGATCGTGACCGCCGTCGACGCGCATACCGGCGAGTTGGCTGCGTTTGACCGCGATTCCGGCGTCGACCTGGTGGACGCGGTTACCGCGAGCACCGCGTTGCCCGGTCTGGTCCCCACGGTCAGCATCAACGGCCGTCGCTACATCGACGGTGGAGTGCGCTCCAAAGAAAACGCCGACCTTGCCTCGGGCTATGCGAACGTCGTGGTGCTCTCGCCGTTGGGCGGACGGAGCCGGACACCACCGGAACGGGGCGCGGACCCGGCAGGCCAGTTCGAGGGCCTGCGCAGACCACCGGAATGGGGCGTGGACCTGGCAAGCGAGGTCGAGGCCCTGCGCAAGCAGGGCAGCCACGTCGAGGTGATCACGCCGGACGCCGATTCCCGAGCCGCGATGGGCACGAACCAGATGGATCCGGCGAACCGCATCCCCGCCGCCCGTGCCGGTTTCGCCCAAGGCAAGCAGGAAGCGACCCGCGTGACGTTCCTCTGACGATTGCACGCCGACGCCCAGCGCTACACCGTCATCTGTGAAGAGTCCGATTCGGTCGGGCTCCGCGTCGACACCAGTGGTCTCGGCTTCGAACGCGACGAGCGGCCCAGCGGTCCGGGCGAGGGAGGGACGGAAGGCCCCAGCGAAGAAGCTGCTGTGCGACATCTCAGGGCGCCCTCACGCCGAGACACGCGCGGAGAGCGCGCTGACGCTCCTGGACTCCGTCGCCAGCTCGCCGCGCGCGGGCTGGATGTTGAGTGCGGCGCCCCCCCCCCAACATCGACCAACAGTTCTGGAATGACACCGATTGCCGGGTCTGGTCCAACAGGAGGAGTTGGTTCTCGAAGTGCTGCCGCGCGAGGGTGTAGGAGTGCTGGTGCATCTCGTTGACGGGCTTCGATCCGGGGAGGAGCGCGGTGGTGGCCGGCATCCGCCAAGCTCTGAATCGCCTCTAGGGCGCGCTCAGCCTGAGCCACAGAGCGCTCTGGGTTCGCGACCTCGGCGGCGCGCTGGAGAATCGTCCGAAGCGCATCTGGCGCAGTCACGGTCCGCCCTAGTTCCTTAGCCGCGTCCGCAGCAAGCCGGTTACTTTCGCGGGCTCGATTCGCGGACAAGTAGGCGGAGAATGTCGCTGCTGCCGCGAGACCGATCTCGGCAAGAACGAAGGCGGTACTCATCGGCGGAGACTAGTACGGAGTCTCGCTGGGGAGGTAGCCTCCCGGACGTGTGCCATGAGCGGACCCAATCGCCAGAACCGAAGTGGACGCCGGCACCAGGCCGCGGCGCGATAGGAGCTGAGGCTCGTCGTGGAGTGGGCGGCGGTGCTGACCGCACTGGTTACCTTGGTCGCTGTGGTCTGGTACGGCCAGCGGGCAGCAAAAGCCGCGACAAATCGCGTCTCCGCAAGGCGGAGCGAGCGCTCGACCCCGTCAGGGAGTTGCGGGGAATCCTCGCCGCTCACGGTTTGGCCCCTGGACCGCAGCGCGGAATGTTGTCGGCTCATGTGACTGCGCTTGAAAGTGCGCGGGCGACCCTGTTCGATCGCCTTACCGCGATGGGACCTGCGTACTCTTCGACTAGGGGCCAGCTGCCTACAGCCCACCGACTGTCAGTAGGGA
>DATKSR010000026.1:0-20894 GCA_035531555.1 Candidatus Dormiibacterota bacterium | reverse complement strand
TCTAGAGACCGGAGGTGGCCTACGCAACTGCTGACCATTTTTGATGACTGGTGGGTAGAGGCGGGCAGCCACCCCGACGCAGCCAACCACACTTGAGCGTACGAGCCGGTCGGCTGGAACCATCGCCGGAGTGCGCGCCGGCTTATGTCGCTTCCCAGCTGGCCCCACTCCCCTACCATGCACAACACAACTGAAGAGCCCGATGGGCGAATGGGAATCCGGTGCGGGGAGTTGCCCCAAAGCCGGAGCTGTCGCGCAACTGTGAGCGGGGAGCCTGAGCCAGCGAGCCACTGGGAAAGTCCCGGGAAGGCGGCAAGAGGCCCTGATCCGCGAGCCAGGAGACCGGCCCTGAGGGATCGACGCACCCCCGCGCGCAACGGGACGGTCGGCCTTCGGCGGCAGGTCCACCTCTGGCGTGACGGGTCAGAACTGCCGCCAGGAGGTGGAGACGATGAGATCGTCTCAGTGGGCCAGCGCAGCACTGGCCACGATTGCCATGGGTCTATTGATCTCGGCGTGCGGCGCGGGAGGCGGGGGCAGCGGGTCCACCCCGGGCGCCGCCTGCACCAGTTCCGGCAGGTCGGTGGAGGTGGTGGTGGAGCTGGGGGATCACCACGTCGTGGATCGTTGCGTCAACTTCAATGGCGCCGACATCAAAGGGGAGACCGCTCTCCGTCGTAGCAAGATCGGGTTCGCCACCCAGCACTTCAGTTTCGGCAACGCGGTCTGCCAGATCGACAACGACCCCACCTCGTACACCGACTGCTTCGGCACCGGCCAGCCGTATTGGGCCCTGTTTCTATGGACTGGCGGGGGCAAGTGGAAGTCCGCCTCGACCGGGATCAGTGAGGTCAAGTTGAAGTCGGGCCAGGCCTTAGGTTGGCGGTACGACTCCAGCTCGGGAACGGTCTTGCCACCGCCACGGCCACCGAAGACGTGAACGGATGAATCCACGCGCGCTCGCAGTCTGGGTAGCCGCCGTGCTGCTGCTCAGCCTGGGGAGTGAGGACCCGATCCTTCGGGTCCTCACTCTAGGCGCGGCACTCACAGTGCTGCTGGTGTGTCGGCGGGTGGGAACGCGCGCGCGTCCCGCGCTCTGGGCCGTGGGGATAGCCGCCCTGCTGACCGTGTTGTTCAACTTCCTGCTCAGCCACACCGGCGAAAACGTCCTGCTGCAGCTGCCCGGGTGGCTGCCGGCGCTGGGCGGCCCCCTGTCGCTGGAAGGGGCGGCATACGGGCTCGACCTCGCGCTGGGTCTAGCAGCCTGCATCCTCGCCGGAATCAGTCTCTCGCTGGTGGTCGAACCGCACCAGCTGGTGGACTCGCTGCCGGCCCCACTCTCCCGGACCGGGGCCGCACTCGGAGCAGCCATGACCCTGGTCCCGCGCCTCGGTCACAGCTTCGTGGCAGTGCGCGAGGCCCAGCAGATGCGGGGCTGGCGTCCGCGCGGAATGCGCTCCTGGACCGCCGTGGTGGTGCCGTCGGTGCTCACCACCATCGAGGGCTCGGTCCTGCTCGCCGAAGCCATGGAGGCGAGAGCGTTCGGCTCCGGGCCGCGGACGGCGCTGGCCACCTCTAGGTGGCAGCTCCGCGACCTGGCCGTCGCAGCGACCTCCGCAGCGGCGGTCGCCGGGTTCGTCGGGGCCCTGATCTTTGGTCAGGTGCCGAGCTGGCAGCCGTACCCCAGTCTCGTCATGCCCGGGCTCAACTGGTGGCCGGCCCTGTGCTGCCTGGCGCTCTTCATCCCGGCGCTCTTCCCGTGACCGGGCTCGCTCGGTTCGAGCGCTTTGGGTACCGATACCCAGAGAGCGCAACGCTCTCGCTGAACCAGATAACGGTCCAGATCGAAGCGGGGCTGACTCTCCTTCATGGGCCTTCCGGCAGTGGCAAGTCCACCCTGCTGCGCAGCCTCAACGGGCTGGTTCCCCACTTCCATGGTGGGCAGGCGAGCGGGAGGGCCTGGATCTTGGGCCAGGACCTCCGCACGACCACCACCAGACGGCTGGCCCGTCAGGTCGCCATGGTCTTCCAGGAGCCCGAGTCGCAGTTCGTCTTGGCGACGGTGCGCCGGGAGGTCGCCTTCGGCCCCGAGAACCTGGGGCTGCCGGCGACTGAGATCGGGGACCGGGTAGATGGTGCGTTACACGCCATGGGGATTCTGGAGCTTGCCGAGCGGCGGATCTCCACGCTGTCTGGTGGTCAGCGGCAGCGGGTGGCGCTGGCGGCAGCCCTCGCGATGCGGCCCCGGGTACTGGTCCTGGATGAGCCCACCTCCCAGCTCGACGACCCGGGCGCCGACTCCCTGAGACGGGAATGCCAGGCAGTCGCCAGTCGCGGTCTGGCGGTGGTGGTGGCTGAACATCGGCCCTGGAGGGTCGATGGGCCAGGCTCCCGTCGCCTCGAGCTCAGCCACGGGTCGCTGATCTCCTCTCTTCACCGGAGGCCCGGTCCGTCCACTCTGCCCCCCCACCCTTCCCGCTCATCTGGTTCCTCGGCGTGGGAGCTCAGTGAGCTGGTGGTTGGCCATCAGGAGGCGGTCGCGGCTGAGATCAACCTCGACTGCCACCAGGGAGAGGTGCTTTGCCTCACCGGGCCCAACGGGAGCGGCAAGACCACCCTCCTCCGCACTGTCGCCGGCCTGCTCCGGCCGCTGTCAGGTTCGGTTCGCCGCCGCCCGGGCCGGTGTGCCTACCTGCCCCAGGAGCCGGGCGGCGTACTCCATCAGGGAAGTCTGTTGGAGGAGGTGAACCAGACCATTCGCTGGCTGAAGCTCGAGAGCAGTCCCTGGCCGATCCTGGAGGAGTTCCAGCTGACCGCCCTCGCAGCAATGGACCCGCGGGACCTGAGCACCGGCCAGCGCCAACGTGCGGCCCTGGCTGCGGTCCTGGTCGGATCCCCGGAGATGGTCTTTCTGGACGAACCGACTCGGGGGGCCGATCCCAACTCCCGGCTGCTCCTGCTGCGGGTGCTCGACCGGCTGGCCACCGAAGGGTCGGCGATCCTGGTCGCTACCAGTGACACCCAGTTCGCCCACCAGCTGGGAGACCGGGTCCACGAGCTGGACTCGGGCCACCTCCGGGAACGGAGAGAGGTGGCAGCGTGATTCTCCTGCTGAGCTCCGCCTTGGGCGTGGGCCTCTTCCTGTGGCCGTTCAGCGGACTGGGACTTCCGGCGGCCACCCCAGCTCTGGCGATCGGGCTCGGCGCCGTCTTGGGACTGCTCGCGATCGAGGTCGGGACCAGGAGGATGGACTCCCGTCAGCTGGCGCTGCTCGCGGCCCTCAGCGCGGTGGACGCCGGACTCCGAGCCGCCCTGGTAACGGGAATCGGGGGCTTCAGCCCGATCTTCCTCCTGGTGCTCTGTGGGGGCTACGCCCTGGGACCGGAGTTCGGGTTCCTGCTCGGCGCCTCCTCGCTTCTGGTCTCCGCCTTGGTCACGGGCGGGATTGGCCCCTGGGTCCCGTATCAGATATTCGCAGTCGGGTGGGTCGGCGCCTTCGCCGGCCTGGTGGGCCTGCTGCTCAGGGGGCACCGTCCGGCCCGCCGTGATGTCTTGCTGCTAGCGGGAGTCGGGGCTGTGACCGGGTTCGGGTTCGGAGCGGTGATGGACATCTGGAACTGGACCTTCTACTTCGCCTCTCCTGAGATCGGCTGGAGCCCCTCGCTTAGCCCGGGAATTGCCCTTTTGCACTTCGCCAAGTACTACCTGGTGACCTCCGCCGGCTACGACGCCTTCCGGGCTGGGGGGAACGCCCTGATGGTTCTGGTCTTCGGGCTGCCGTTCCTGGCTGCCCTCCACCGGCTCTCCCGGCGGTTTCGCGGCGAGTGGCTGGCGGACGAGGATCAGGGAGGAAGTGCCGAGCCCGCGGGGATGGACTCAGGTCAGCTTCCGGACCACGTAGCTCCCGGCCATCTTGTCGTGCCAGCCCTGTTTGCGGCGGTCGACCCCCGCCCAGGCGAAGCCGGCAAAAGCGGTCGCCGTGTCGACTAGGTAGCCGACCAACCTGATCAGGCTGCGGCCAAACCCAAGCCGGCCACCGTCCTCTTGGCGCACCACCCGCCCCCCCACCAGCCACAGTCCGACCGTTCGCCCGCTGGTCGCCCAAGCGACCACGAAGTAGGCGAGGGGCGCCACGCCCAGGACAGTCGCTCCCTCAGGAAAGTGGGTCAGTGGCCCCATCAGCAGCTGCACCGCCGCTGCCAGCAGGATCGCGTCCGCGGTCAGGGCTCCGGCGCGGGGCCAGAACCCGACGTAGCCGAGCCCGGGGAACGGTCCACTGCCTCGGAGAGTTCGCGCACTGTCCCAGACGGCCAGTGCTCCCCGCGGCCTGCCCGGAAGGTCCGACATCAGCTCGTTCAACTCGCCCGTGGTCTTGGCTGCGTAGGCTAGATGAGAACGGTCACTCAGCTCATCCGAACTGAGTCGTCCCTGGACGTGGTGCTCTTGGAGCTCGGCGACCACCTTCTCCCGGTCGGCGTCGGAGGCTCGAATCTGACCGCGACGACCCCACAGGAGCCAACTGGGCGGGTCCGGGGGTCCAGGAGGTGGTGACTGCACTGGTGGCCTAGCTCGAGGTCGCCCCGGATCGAATGGCTTCGCTCGCCGACTCCCAGTTGCGCCGCAACAAGCCCATGTAGATCAGGTCGGTCGTGACCCCGTCCCGGTACACCCGCTCGCGCAGTCGGCCCTCCTCCTGGAATCCCAGGCCCCGGTACAGAGCGATGGCGGGCTGGTTGTCCGAGATCACGTCGAGGCTGATCCGCCGCAATCCCAGCTCATGGAACGCGAAGTGAAGTACGAGCTTCACCGCCTCCTTGCCGAAACCGTTGCCCCGGTCGACGGGATCACCGATCCCGACTGCGATCCAGCCGTGGCTGTTGGGCCACTCAATATTGAAAACGGCCACGAACCCGACCAGACGGTCCTCTTCGAGCGTCCGGATCCGGAACTCATACGCGTTTGGCGACGGCTCGGCCACTTGGTCACGCTCGCGGAAGTAATCCGCCGGCAGCGGTCGCGGGGCGTCGGTGTCAGCCAGACGTCGGTAGTCGGCGTCCTCACTCCACCTCGAGAAGGAATCCGCGTCCCCTGGGCGAGGCGCGGCCAGGCGAACCAGCTCACCTTGGAAGAGTCGGTTGGAAGTCATTGGTAGAGGGATCCTCAGGCGCACGTGGTCGGCTGCCCGCCATTCGAGTATGTCAGACATTTGTTGACGATCCTCTCGTAGCTCGAACTCTGGACACCGGCTGGACAGAGACCCTCATCTGGCCGCTCCTCATCGCTCCTCGAGATATCCTCGGTGGGCCATGGTTGAGTTGCGCCCGATCAAGCCCAGCGAGCGGGACGACTTCACCGATGTGGCCGTCGGCGCCTTCGGTGACAGGCGGGACCCCTGGCACGACCGATGGTTCCATCAGCGGGTGGCCCCTGAAATGACCATCGCCGCCTTCGAGAAAGGCGCGATCGTGGGGACTTCGGCAGCCATCCCCATGACCCTGAGCATTCCGGGTCATAGTTGTGCCGCCGCCGGGATCACTGCCGCGGGGGTCCTCCCCACGCACCGCCGCCGGGGCTTGCTGCGGGCGATGATGGACGCGCATCTCCGGCAGGCCCGTGCCGCAGGGACCTCTCTGGCTATCCTCTGGGCGTCCGAGGGATCAATCTACGGGCGCTTCGGGTTCGGGCCGGCGACCGGACGGCTTCGAGTGTGCTTCGAGACCCCGGGCATGGCGCTCCGGGACGAGTCGGTCTCCGGGCCGCTTCGCCTGGTGGACCAGGAGGAGGCGCTGCAACTCATGCCTCTGGTCTACGACCGAGCGGCTGCAACCCGTCCTGGTTTGGTCCTCCGGGAGAGACTCAGTTGGGATTCCCTGACCGCCGACGACGATCCGCACCTGCCGGCAAACGAGGCCCACCACTTCTTCGTGGTGCATGGCGAGGCGCCGGACGGGTACGCGATCTACCGAGTCCGCCCTAGATGGTCGCCGACTGGGTCTCGAGCCACCGTCGTGCTAACCGAGTTGGTGGCCGATGGCCCCGGGCCTGCCGCCGATCTTTGGCGCTTCCTCCTGAGCCTGGACCTCGTCACCAGGGTGGAGGCGCGACAACGCCCGGTAGACGAGCCACTGCTCTGGATGGCCCGCGATCCGCAAGCCATCGAGGTCCTCTCGGGCACTGGAATCTGGGCTCGCATTCTGAACGTGCCCCAGGCCCTTGGAGAGCGCCTGTACCAGCAGGACGGAGAATTGGTCCTGGAGGTCTCCGACCCCTTCTTACCGGAAGTCGGGGGACGATTCCTCCTCCAGGTCCGAGCGGGGGTCGGAACGTGCTCCCCAAGCGAGAATCCCGTCGACCTTCGCCTGGGGATTTCTGAGCTGAGCTGCGGTTACCTGGGTCAACTGTGCTTCGGAGCCATGGCCCGGGCGGGGCGGGTCCAGGAAGCATCGCCGGGGGCGTCCATGCGGGCCGACCAGTTGCTGAGCTGGGATCCCCCCCCATGGTGCTTGGACGACTTCTAGCAACGGAGTGATCCTGGGCGACCGCGTCTAGCCGGGCCACCCCGGTGACTCATTCTGCGAAGACCTCCTCCGCCTGGCAAAGCCGCCAGGGCGCCACGGTAGTGTCCAACTCAACCTCGACTTCGTGGACCATCGGCACCGCGGTCACGGTAGAGCTCTGGAAGTGCACCTCGGTGCGGTCGTCGAACCGCAGCCTGAGCCAGAACCTGCCGGGACCTTCTGGCGCTCTGGAGCAGACACTCCAGCGCAGTCCCACACGGGAGGGCAGCCAAGCCGTTCTGGCCGCGCGCATCGCGGCGGTCTGGGCGAGCACGTGTCCTAGAGCTGGGGGCGCCAGGTAGCTCGCCAGCGCCAGATCATTGCCGGAAGTTATCGCGCTCTCGATGCCGTCGACGAGTTGGCGAACCCGCTCAGTCGTCTCGGCAATTCCCCGGTCCCGGCCAGAAACTCCTCGCCACCTCGATGTTCGCCACGCCGTGATCCGCGGCATGTCAGCGTCCAATCCGGCGAGCGCTCGCGAGCGCGGGAAGCAGTGATGTCATGCTCTGCTGGAACCTCCGATCATGGTCAGCGAGAGCGCGACGGGCGATGCTGGCTTGTTGGGCGACGTCAGGCGCCCAGGGCCAGCGCACCACGACGAATTCACGTAGCCGCCTCTGGCATAGGTCCGCCGCGGATGACTCGGATCGGGCTACCCCCAACACCAGCCGACAGCGCGGCGTGGGGACACCCAATCGTTCAAAGATGCGAGTGCCCTCCATCGCCGCCCGAACGTCGGACAGAGTGGGGCGGAGTGGCACCAGGACCGAGTCCGCGAGCGTCAACCAGAACGCTGCGGTACCTGATAACTCTCGCACGGGACTTTCGACTGCCGGCCCGGCGTCCACCACGATGGCGTCGAAGGCCGGTGCCAAGAGGTACGTGTAAAGGTAGTCGAGGTGTTCCCTACCGATCTCTGCCGTGCGATCGGGAGCCAGCAAGGCTCGGACTCCCGACCGTGGATGGACCCAGAGAACTGAATCCAGATGAAGCCGTCGGTCCGCCAGCTCCGGCAGTTGCAGAAGAACTCGATCAATCCTGGCACTCCGGCACCGGTCCGAGTCCAGGTCCGCCAACCCCAGCTTGATGTCCAGATCCGAATGAATGTGATCCGCGTCGACCACCAGTACTCGACGCCCTGCGCCAGACACACCGCCGACCAGTGCGTTCGCTACTTCAAGCGCGAGGGTGGTGCGCCCCGCGCCACCGCGGCCGCCCGCCACCACGACCACCAGCGGGTCGCCTCGCTGGCCAGGCAGAGCCGCGGTGTCAGCCCCGCTACTCCGTGCGGAGGCTCGCTGCGAGGTACGCCGCCGCCACCAGTTGGCCGTGTCTAACAGCCGCGACAACGAGGGACTTACCGACCGTCGCTTGGCTGGCGACGCAGTGGAGTCAGCCACCATGCCGAGGAGAGGATGGCGGGCCAGCTGTGTCCTCGGATTGGCGTCCGAGGACGGCCTCCAGAGGAGCGCGGCCCCGCGTCCGCTGGGCGGAACTTCGGGAGGAGGTGGAGACGCGGCCTGCTCCTGGTTCTCCTCCGCCCAAGACCCGTGTCGCGAATCCTCCTGACCAGCGATTCCTAACACGAACTCCCCCCCGATACTGAGGTCGAGCTCGGCTCAGCGAAACCGTGCTCCATCCAAGCGGTAGCGGAAGCCCGTAGCCGGACGCTGGTCCATCCGGGAAAGAGCGAGATCGGAAGTTGCACCGTTTGCCAGGTGAGCACAGAGACGCCTTCTGGAGGTGGTCCGGAATCGGATCCGGCGGAGGTGGCCAGCGCACAACTCGATACCACATCGAAGGCGCAGCCTAAGCCCTGGGCAGGGGCGACTGGCAGCGGGGCGGTTCCCTCGTCGGTGCACACGGGCGGCTGGCTCGGATAACTAGCCGCGATGACTTCGTCGACCACCTCGCCCACCGTGCCAACCCCGTTGCCACAAGTGGCGCCGCCGTCGGGAACCGCGCAAAGCTGAAAGGTGTCATCGTTCTGGACGGCGGTTACGTCGACCGCTTGCGCAGCAGCCTCGGCGGCGGCCTGGGCGGCCCCCACGGCGGTGGCGTGACTTGCCATGAGCAGCCCTCCGTCGACCGCGAGTCCCGCCACCGGCAAGAGCAGCAAAGCCAGCATCAGAGAGAAGATCGGGAGAATCTGACCCTGTTCGGCCTTGGTTCGTCGATAAGAGTCCATGGGTGCCTCAGCAGTCGTCGCCGGTGGGATCGACACTTGGGTCCCGACTGCGGAATGGGTCGACCTTGTCGGTCGCAATGGTGGTTAGTCGGGGGGAGAGCCAGGATCCAATCAGGGGGATCCAGGCCAGATTCGGGCGATAGACCACGGTGACCACTACCCCACCGTCTGTCGGAGTCCCGGTACCGGGCCCTGACCCAACTCTGCAAAAGGTGTCATTCGGGCCCCCGTAGCCGAACCAGAGCGCGAAAGATCCGGTACCAACTGCGGCCGGCAGGTCATCACTTTGAGGCACGGCTCCGACGCAGCCGCCTCGCAGAGCGTCGGTCAGATTCAGGGGGAGCAAGCCGTCGCTCTCTGAGAGGACAGTTCCCATTTCTTGATGGCCCCCGGAGCACGCTTGCGTCGCATCCACCCCCCGGGCTGCGACGAGCGCGGTGGCGCTCGCGGCGGCCTCCATCGCCATCTGCGTACGCGCGATCTGCACCACGGCCACTGCACCACAGCCGAGCAGTAGGAGAATCGGGAGTACGACGGCCAATTCGACAAGTGCCTGCCCATCCCGCCGCTGCTCACGACTCAACTGGTCAGCGCCTCCACCTGAAGGCGCAGTTGCACGCTGATCGGCAGAGCGTCGATCCCCGCCGAGCTAGCCACCGGAACCACGGTCCGCAGAGTCCCCTTGATCCAGATGTCCACGGCGGTCGCCGGCCACGCGGTGTAGGCCAGGCACACGAATAGCTGCCCCGGCTCAGGGCTCTGGGCGCACGGTGCCATAGCGCGCGCGACCCCGAAGCACTCCGTCACATGGCAGGCGGGGTTTTGGCTCCCATCAAGATTGTCGGGCGACGGTCCGAGCGACGCTCGACCAGGGACGGCGGTGATCCCCGACGGACACCTCTGTAGCGTGTTCAGTTGCGGCCGCTGGCCGTCGTAGCGAACGCAGGTAGAGGGAAGGCCACACGCCGCCGCAGAGACCACGCCACCGCTGCAATCGCGGAGCTGGGCCAAATGCAAGACGGCGTCCCGGAGCGAACTCACAGCTGCTGACTGGCCCTCTGCCAGGCGGGCCAGGGGGTCACCAGGAACTGGAGCACCCGAGGCTGCCCGAGCCCCCACCAGCGCTGCGCTCTGGGCGCCCTCAGTGGATAAGGCCGAGATACCCAGTTGGACTGCCGCTAGGCTCGCGGTAAGAAAGATCGTGACGCCGATGGCCATTTCGATCATCGCCTGACCCCTCTGGCGGCCCGAATTCACGAGAAGGCCGTGGAGAGGCGCGCCAGCGCCGGGTACAGGATGATGATGACGAAAGGAAGCAGAATGCAGAGAGCAACCGGAATCAGCATCGTGACCAGCGCCTTGCGACCCCGACTAAGCATCTCGTCCTTCTGTCGGTCTCGGAGCCCGCTAGCCAACTGGCCGAGGGGTGAGCTAGAAGAAACCCCTTCCTCTCGCTGGACGCGTACCACGGCCGCCAGCGCCGAAAGTGCTGGAATACCGAGGTGGTCTGCTGCTCCTTCCAGCTGACGGTCCAACTGGGGAGTACCGGCCATCGCCGAAGCCGTGAGGCAGCTGCGTAGCAACAGGGACGCCTCTCCACTTAGTCGATTCACCACAAGCTCGATAGCGGTTCTGGCCCCCACGCCACCGCCGCCTTGCTCCAATGCCATCAGGTCCACCAAGATCGGCAGCTGATCAACAATCGCCCTGCGGCGACGGCCAGCCAGCTGCACCACCCGCGTGGCTACCCCGAGTGGAACTGCCGCTACGGCCAGGAGCGCCAAGCCGACGGGCATCAAGCCCTGAACGGCTAGCGCCAAAAGCACGAGCGCGGGAAGCACCGTCAGCAGCAAGGTCAATGACACCAGGGTTTCCGGCGCCGTAGCAAGACCTGCTCTTTCGAGCACACCAGACAGCGCGGTGCGGGCGACCGGAGGCAGGCGGCGGTACACGCTTCTCCCGAGCTGTCCACCGATCAGGCCAAGTCCGACCCACCCACCCCTGGGACCCAACCGCTGCGCGCTGGCTCGACGCGAACTCCGGCGCACCAGCCACTCGTCGGCTGTCGGTCGATGTGGCCACGCGGTTGCGAGAAGTGCTGCCGCGGCCGCGAGGCCTACCGCGCTGAGTAGGAGTAGCAACGTCCAAGGCGATGTTGTCACCACTTCATAGCCCCGGCTCTTGAGCTTCGGGACGACTGGCAGCTACCGCGAATCCGCCACGGTCTGGATGGCCAGCTGAGGCACTGACTCGGCGCCGCCGGCCGTGCGAAGTCGACCTCCCCGCTTGGGGCGCTAGTGGGAGGACGTCCGGTTGGGGGAGCCGGAGGATCCGCACCATCCACGCATATCCCAGCACGATCAGAGCCAGGAGCCCTCCCAACAGGAACTCGCCTCTCACCGTCGCATAGGGCGTCAAGTACTCGGGGTTGACTAGGTGCAGAAGGGCCAGCAATCCGAGCGGCATCGCCGCGATGACCAGAGCGCCAAGCCGACCCTGAGCCTGTTCGGCCCGAAGTTGTCCCTGAACCGCATCGACCTGGTGAGCCGCCCTGCTCAGCTCCTGCAGCAGTGGCGCGAGACGCCCGCCTGACCGATTGCCCACTGTCAGCGCGGCTGCGATCAGCGTGAAGAGCGGCTGCCGCAGTCGCTCTTGGGCTTCGATCAACGCTTCCTCTAACGGGACTTCATTGACCCGCGCCAGGATCTGAGCGATTTCTGGTCGCAGTTCCGTGGGACCACTCTCGGCTAGGACAACCAACGACTGTCGGGTACTGTGCCCAGCTGGGAGCAACTGGGCTAGCAGGTCGGCGGCACTGAGCAAGGCCGCGCCAAGAAGCGCGGTGCGCTGCGCCTCACGCCACCTCCTGAAGGCAGCTTCGGCTCCCCAACCGAGTGTCGCGATGACCAAGGCCGGCGCGAGGAGCCCCAGCACCACGTAAGCCAGCAGACCTGCCGCTACAGCACCTCCGACGGCCGGGAGTCGCGCCACGATCCCTTGCCGGACCCGTCGACGTCGACGAACGGGAGGCGCGTCCGAGGGACCACCGCCACGGCCAGCGGGCGAGACAACGAGGAGCATGACCCAACCCGCCGCCAGAGAGCCTAAGAGACTGAGCGTGACGAGGGCGATGGACACTGACTAGTGACCTGCGACCGATGCGCTCCCCAAAGAAGCCACAACCAGGTTGAGGTCGATGCCGGCACCCTCGAACTTGTCAGCGATCTTGGCCGGCAAGTCGTCGAGGCGGCTGATCGTCCACCGCCAGTCACCCCGAGCCCGGTCGTAGCGACAGAGCTCCTCGACGACCGGGATGTCGCCCTCCACTTGACCCGTCACCAGCCCTAACGCTCCGACCACGCGCCGATCTCGGCCGTCTGGACCTCGGAATCGGGCGAGATGAACGACCATATCTACCTTAGTGGCGATCTCTCGAGAAACGGCTCCTGGGTCGGCGCGAACCTGCGCCGGGTGCCGCCGCACCAACGCGGCCAGCCGCGTCAGCGCATCCCGAACGCTGTTGGCATGCAAGGTCGTCCCACTGCCATCATGGCCGGTCCCCATGGCGTCGATGACGTCGAGCGCCTCGGGGCCACGCGACTCACCCACAAAAATACGATCAGGCCGTTGACGAAGGGCATTCCGCACCAATTGCTGGATCGTGATTTCACCACTACCTTCGGTGTTGGCTTCGCGTGCTTCGAGCGAGATGGTGTTGGCTCGCCCGCCGGACGCCGCTCGGACGTGGAGCTCTCTTTGATCCTCGATGGTGATGATGCGCTCTGTTTTAGGGACCTCGCGGATTAGCAAACGCAGCATGGTGGTCTTACCACTGCCCGTTCCGCCGGACACCACAAAATTGAGGCGGGCCAGCACCGCTGCCTGAAACAGAGGCACCAGATCCCAGGGCAGAGTGTTCGCCTGAGCCAGATCAGCCAGTTGACCAAATCGAGCAAGTTGGTGTCGTCTAATGGTCACGGCCATCGGCGTGGCGACCGGCGGCAACACCGCATTTAGCCGAGAACCATCCTCTAGCGTCGCGGTCACCATCGGGCTCGCGCGGTCCAATCGCGACGATCCGTTGCCCAGCATTTGTCTCACCGTCTGCAGGAGCTCTTCCTCCGAGGCGAACTCGACCCCGGCTGCCTCCTGGATTCCGTCCCGCAGCACCAACACCTCGCGGGGTCCATTGACAATGACCTCTTCCACGAGCGGATCAGCCAGCAATTCCGTAAGCGGTCCCAGAGGTGTCACGCGAAACAGCACTCGACGGCACAGGATCGCATAGCTGTCTCGATCGAGCACCGGCGACCCGTCGTGGGGAGCCCGTGCGTGGTAGCGCTCCACCTCCTCCCGGACCAAGGATTCGATCCAGTCGCGGTCCTCGACGCGCACACGGGTCTCCGCGCGCTGCGAGAGCTGCTCGGTTATTCCCATCTGCACCCGAGTCAGTACCCTCGCCTCCGCGATCTGTTCGTCCGAGTCCGCCCCGGACAAAAGGCTCGGTTGACGGATGCTCATCGAGAGCTCTCTCGAAGCAGTTCGGTGCCAACTGCCTGACGGAGCTCCTCAGCATCTGCCCGTGGGACATCCCCGGTCTTCGACAGGGCCATCGCCACGGTCTGTGCGCACCGCCGGAGGGAGCTGGACAATGGTCCAGCCAGAGCAGCCGGCTGAGCCCGGTCTTCCGCTTCGGTACAGGCTCTGTAGTTCTCGGCGATGGCCGCCCCGACCGCCATGCCGTATCGGCGACGCAGCGCGCTGTCAACATCGCGCAGGGCTAGGCTCCCGAGTCGGTTCAAAACCACGATGCTCGGGCGGGCTCGAACCTGGCTCGCCAAAGGACCGGAGAGCGTGCGGTCCAGGAGGTCGGTTCCCAGCTTGGTAGGCACCACTACCCACACCAGCATCTGGCAGATAAGCGCGGCAGCCTGGGCGGCGAAGCAGTCCAGTGCACCGACATCGATCACGACCACGTCGTAGCGACGACGGAGCAACGCCACTGCATCGCTGAGGAGCGGGGCAGGGACCCCTTCTCCAAGTCCGGCCACAGATCGTCCCACAAGCACGTCCAGGCCACGGGTTGACTGGAGGTGTCTCGTGATGAGGTTGTCGTCGACGGTCTTGAGCGCCGCCTCGTGGGCGAGGTAGATGAGAGAGCGATCTTCAGCAAGGTCGAGTTGGACCGCCACCGCTCCAAGGTGTGGATCAGCATCAACCAAGGCCACGCTCATCCCTTCGGCGCGCAGCGCAAGCGCCAGATTTATGCTCATAAAGGTTCGTCCTGGAGCGCCCGTGGCACCGGTGATCCCCAAAACACTGCCTCGTGCGCGACGACCTGGAGCCACCGTAGATCCAGCGTCGATTAGATGGGTCATGTTCGCGCGGGACCGGCGCAGGCTTAGTGGCATCGATCTAGCCAGCACCGGAGGCGGGCACCGCCCGCGAGCAGGCCTCAGCGGCGGTTCCCTGTCGGATTGCCAGCAGCGCCTGGTACGGATTCGATATCGCCTGTTCGGTGCCTTCGCAACTGACCGCTCCTGCAGGCACCGCCCAAATCGGTTCCGTCGCGTCCAGTAGCAGCCAGGGGGCTACCTGCCCCGGAGACACAGCGATGGTGATCGCGCGGGAGGACTGATCGGAGGCGACCACCGCCACCGCCTGGGCAAGCGGCACCACGCAACCAGCCGCGGCTGTGTCGCCGCACAGGTCGGCCGCAGGCGCGACGTTCCCCGCCTGAGGGCCGGACACGGCAAACAGGTCCACCCGATCACCTGGGCTCAGCCCGGAGGGAATGAACGCGAGACTCAGGCTCAGCTGTCGAAGTGACGCTCCCGATCCGAGGGCGAGGTCGTGCCGCAGGATCAACGCGCCCGCCGGGATCGTGACCAGCGCGACGGCGCCTTGCACCTCGCGGTAGTTGCGCTCGGGTATGGCGTCACTCTGGGCGGCGGCGCTGAGATGGACCAGCGCGCCACCGGGGCTTAGGTCAACGGTGGTGGAGCGCAGCACCTGGCCGGCGGCGATCGTGCGGCTGGCCACCAACACTCTCACCTCACCGCTCTGGGCTGCAACTCCGAGGAACAGGAAGCCTCCCAGGGCCGCGCAGAACGTGAAGAACCCCAATATCACCGCTACTCGCCGTCTCACCGGCCACTCCCCTCCCTCGCGCCCAATTCCCCATCGGGGCGAAATCGGCGACCCCTCGCCGATTCCAGCGATTTTGCGCCGATCCGCCCCGATAGTGGGCGCCGGCGGTTAGTGACCGATAAGTAACTTAGGAACTCGCGCGCTCTCGACCACGACGGAGAATCGTGGTCTCCCATCGGCGTCAAGCGGCCTCGCGCAGCCAGTCCGCACAGTCCGCTGTTCGCAGCTTGGAGATCGCACGCTTGTACAGCCCCCGGACCCTCTCGCGGGGAACACCCCAGTTGGCCGCTATCTCACGGGTGGTACGCCCCTCGATCAAGTGTGCATGAACCACGCGTGCCTGGCCCGGCGTCAGACGGGAGAGTACCCAGCGCACGGTCTCGGCCTGGCACACGGTCCCTGCCGGGTCGGTGCCTCCGTCACGGAAGGCATCGTGGCTCGGATGCGTCTCCAATAGCAGCTCCAGCGACGGTCCGGCATGTCGGGCTCGAACTTGGTCGGCTTCCCACCGGTGGTGCCAACGGTGGAAGGCAATGCTACGGAGCCACGCTCGCAGACTGGCCTCTCGCGCACCTTGAAACGTGTGCAGCCGCGTGATGGCCACGGCGAAGACCTCCTGCACCAAATCAGCTCGATCCTCAGGCGGCCTGTGACCGAAGCATCGCTCAACGTCACCCTTGAATTTGTCGAACATCCAGGAGACGGCAGCCGGGTCACCCTCCCGGAGCGGGTCGATCCACAGCGCGAACTCGTTATCGTCCACTTCGCGGTCCTCCACGTGGGTCCGCCCCCGGACCCGCAGGCGACCGAGTCTCGACCTGGCGCGGCTCGACTATCGCCCGATCGGAGTGGACGCTCTGCACCGATTGCGCACGGAAACTGCACAAATTGCCCAACCGGGGGTGCGAGGGTCTAATCTGTGACTGGACGTTTGGAGGGTCGGGCGTGGGACTTCCGGGGCGGGTCGACATACTCGTGGTGGACGACGATCCAGACAGCCGCCGGGCGCTGTCAAACCTTTTGAGTGCCGATGGGTACCAGGTGACCTGTGCGTCAGGGGGCCGCGAGGCGCTCCGCCTGATCGCTGGAAGTAAGCCAGACTGTGTCGTCCTCGACTACGCGATGCCCGAAGTAACCGGATTCGAAGTCCTGCGCGCTCTGCGCGAGGCGGGGAATGAGGTACCGGTGGTCCTGCTGAGTGCGAAGAGCGACTCGTTTGACAAAGTGTCGGGTTACTCGATCGGAGCGGACGTCTACTTGGGTAAGGAGGAGGATCCGGGCGTGCTACGCGCCGCGTTGCGCCGACTGATGCAGCGTCGGGGCGCAATCAGCACCAGAATCGAGACAGGTGGGCTCGTGATCGACCTGGCCACCTGGACCTGCACTGTGGATGGTGAACTGATCGGGCTCCCGCGCCGGCTGTTCATCTTGCTGCACGCCCTGGCGAGCCAGCCTGGGCGGGTGCTCCGGAAAGAGCAACTGGTGTATCAGGTATGGGGAATTAATTCCGACATTTACAACCGCGCGGTTGACAACGCGGTAGTTGAGCTACGTCGCTTGCTCGGCGACAACAGCGGCGGACCCCGATTCGTTCATACGGTTCGAGGGGTCGGCTACAAGTTCGAGGTCGTGCCTTGAGACGCACCTGGCGGTCCACCGAAGTGTCAGCTGCCGTTCCCGCCTCCGATGTCGCGAGCGAGATCTTCTGGCGCTCACTGGCCGGTGTGGCCGTCTTCGACCAGTCGGGCCGGCTGGCCTATTCGAACCCGGCGTTCCGAGACACGCCGGAGCACTCCTCACTGGTCGACGGACATGGTTACCTTTCAAGTGCTGCTCTGGAGGCGGTTCGCCGAGACGCGGTCCGCCTCGGCGGCCGGCGCGGGACGCGCTGCACCACGGTCACAGCGGATCGCGCGCTGGAGGTCGAGGTGGCCCCGCTGGAGGTGGCTCCCGAGTGGACAGCCCTGACGATCCGAAACCGGGCACCGGAGGGCGACGTAGCGTCGGATGCGCTGATCCTGCCGATGCTGATCCACGAACTACGCGGTCCACTCCTATTGGCCCAGGAATCCCTTGAGGACTTAACTCAGCTCGCCGCCGGCAGCCAGTCCGATCTCAAGGACGCTGTCGCGCGCCAGGGCCGTTCGCTAGCTCGTCTCACGGGACTCGTCCAGGGCCTATCCGACCTGAGCCGAGCGCGTGGCCTGGATCGGACCCGCCATTCATGGACCGCCGTCAACCTGGGCCAGCAGGTTGCTGACGTGGCAGAGATCTACCAAGACCTCGCTGCCGCCCGAGGACTCGAGTTGGTTGTCACCATTGAGCCCAATGTTTCCGCGATCGAGGGACATGCCGACCTGCTGGGACGAGCGATCGCAAATCTGGTGGACAACGCGCTGAAGTACGGAGACGTCCCCGGTGCGATTCACCTTTCGCTGCGACAAAAGGGCGCCTTGGTGGTCGTTGAGGTCGCGGACGGCGGCCCCGGCATAGCTCAAGGCGATCAGTCTGCGATATTCACCGAATTCAACCGACTGCCCAAGGCGCGCGCGAGCAGAATCCAGGGGACGGGATTGGGATTATCGGTCGCCCGCCGCGTGGTCGAGGCACACGGAGGCCGGCTCTCAGTGGAGAGCCAACTTGGGGTAGGAAGCGTTTTCAAGTTGAGCCTACTCGCGAGCCGGAAAACTGGAATCGGCATTGGTTCAAATTCCGTCTCGACAGCTCCTCTGGAGCCGGTACGGTCGTCGACACTCCGACCGCACTGAGCCGCAGCCCCGAGTTCAGCCCGCGACCCGCCGGACGCTGGGGCTCCCGAGGGAAGTTCACCGATCTCGACCTACCCGGTAAACTCACCGAGGGGACTGGCCCGCATGGCTCAATTGGTTAGAGCAGGGGACTCTTAATCCCAAGGTTGCAGGTTCGAGTCCTGCTGCGGGCACCACGGTTGTTTTAGTTAGAGTTTGAAGGTTGGGTCCAGGCGCCTCGTCAGGCGTGCTTGAGATCAGTTTTCTCCGGCTGTGGCCCATGTGAACCCCTCTGAACGGCACCAAATCTGGGCCCAATGGGTGCACGCAGGAGGCGTGACAGACTTTCGGGCACGCCGAACTCGCCGCAGGGGCGACGGCGGATCCGATGCGGCCAGGCTTGGTCTACGGGGGGTCGGGAGACCGGAGAGCCGCCTTGGCCATCCTCAGTTCACGGAGCCGCTCTACCATCCCGTTGCCGCTGTTGGGCCGGGACGGACCAACCTGAGTTGGACCGCCCAGGAGGCCGGCGCGCAGCGTGACCCGGAGCCACTCGATCAGCAGCGCGGCTGAGGCCCTGAGCTGCTGACAAGCCCTTCCCGGGCGCTTGGGACGCAGCGCCAGGCAGTCGGGGGCCACTAGGTATTGGATCCTCAGGTCACGATGCTTGTGCTCGTAGGACGAATGCGACTCTCGCAGCGCGGCATAGGCAGGCTCGGTCCGCCAGAGGGGGAGGAGAGCCCGGTAATCCTTGCTGCATTGAATGCTCTGGACTTTCTGGCATGAAGCCAACGTAGTCATCGCGCACTTGAACCAGATCCTTCCCTTCCCCTTGAGTACCGCGAAGCGAACAAACGTAGTGTCGCCACCACATGCGTTACACACCGGGATTCCATACTCATCATGGGTCGCAGTAGGCTGCCGCTGCTCGGCTTCGGCGCTGTTCCTGCGGCGGTAAGGGATCACCGAGCTCACCCCGAGATCGGTGTTGAACCTGAAGACGTTCTCGATGGAGTAGCCCTTATCAGCCGCCACCGCCAAGGGCAGGGAGTTCCCGAGGTTCCTCACGGCTCGCTGGAATACGTCCTGGTACGCGGAGTGCTCTTGCTGGTTGGCCGGTATCAGCCAGCTCACGATGGGGGCATGGGTGAGATGGTCAATGATCTCGATATGGAGGTAACCGTGCCAAGCCTTAGCCAACACGCTCTTCCTGGTGTAGGCTCGGGTGCCGGCCTCGGGATCGCGACTACTCCACCAGTGTCAGCCGGAACGAAAGCGGAAGACATTGCGCCGGTGGTCAAACTCGGTGGCACTGACTTCCGTGGTCCGCAGTCCGTCCACGGCGATGGGCTCTTGCTCCTCGTCAGTGGGACGCTTCGCGATCTCCCGACGGGTTTCGGCAGCGGTCTTCACTGACGCCTTGTGAAGTCGAGCCGCACGGAGGTCGGTGGGGCACCCCTCGCCTGGTTGACAGTCGTGCTGAGGCGACGCGTGAGTCTCGGCTTCTGACGCGTCGATGTGCAGCCACGCTCCCACCCGAGGATCGCGTGCCTTGGCCTTCTGCATCAACTGAGCAGCACACGACTCAAAGGCTGAGGCGTGGGCCTCCAACTCCCGGAAACGAAGATAAACAGTGTGATAGGAGGGGATGTGCTCAAAGCCGCACGCTTGCCAAAGAACGCGGTCGGTCGCTACTCGCTGGTACCAGGGCTCGATATCGGGAATCCGGGAGATGACGAACACAAGGTAGATCAGCGGCCAATCGCCGGACATACGGGCTGGGCCCCACTCATATGACCGGACGGTAGGTTCGATCAAACTGTTCAGTAGCCGCGGCATTCCCCGCAGCATGGAAATCAAGGTCCGGGGATCGGCCAGCGCAGGGTCGTCGGAGTAGCTGGTCGCGTGGTCGATCGTCTCGGGTACGGAGCGCCGCGTAAGCGTCTTCATACGATCCCCGCCCTCTGGCACATTTCCTGGAAGGTGAGCCCGAACCTGCGGAAGTCGCCGGGCCAAACCAGCCGACGGTCGCGGAGACAAGCTGCTCGATAGTGTCTGGCACGTGGCAGCGACGTCGACTCCAGATAGAGGTCAGCGTATAGGCGCAGCGAGGCCAGCGCGTCCTCCATGGTGATCTGATGCCGGTGCCGGCGCTCCCTGGTTACAGGATCGGGCAACGGTGGACAGTCACGCGAAAGGGTTCGGTGGGACGGCGTCGGCACCCCACGCTCACAGCGGCGACGCCACACCTCCAGAACCACTTCTGACCAGAGCTTTGTGTCCGGCAGCGGTATGTCCATCCGGCGGCACCACTTCTCGAAGTAGGTCGCAGCGGGAACGACACCGTAGACGTCGATGAAATGGTCGAGGGTATCGGCTGCCGAGGGAGGTTTGGTAGGAGTAATTTCGGGAAGGAGGTCGGCAGCTCCGCTCGCAACTACCGCCGCCGACCAGGTTCCGAAAGTCGCGGCCAGGAACGCGCTACTGGGAAGTCTCAGAGGAATCGTCCTTTCCAGGGTGGAGCGCCGGAACTCACGCCGCCGCGCGTTTTTGAGGCGCCGACTGGCCGCGCCCATCTGTCTGACGACTTCGTCGTATTCAAACTGGGCGGGAAGGTGCCCCAGCCGCAGTGCCACGGCGCACAAGGTCCGTTTAGCCAGGGCGGGACCATTCGCACCGAGCGCGTCGGCCTTCGCCCCGGACCAATGTGCAAGAACAGTCGCGCGAGCATAGGGATCTGCAAACGCCAGCTCTACTGTTCGCGGCCAGCTCAGCCGAAGGCGCTGACGGATCGTCTGCGCTGTTGGAAGGTCCGAGCGTCCGCTCTTGAGCCTGCCGGCGTCCCACTCGGCCTTAGAAAGAGATAGGGCTTTCTCGTGATTGCCCGAGCAAACCGCCAGGGCAACGTCGGCGACGCCGTCGAGGGTTTCTCCGAGGGTCCTTTCCGCTCGGAACCAGCTCCGGCGTACCCCTGGGGCCAGGGTCAGAGCGCCAGTCCAGGCACCTCTGTCATCGGATCGAATCCGAGCTGCTGGTCCTTCATCGCCGTTAAACATTGCATATGCCTTTTCGGAGTGCAAATGCTCGCGGATGACCTCCGTCGGGCGTCGATGGTCGTGCCCCATAGAGTGGTGTAAATAGCGAGGCCGGATTCGTGCTCGAGATGGGCACGAAAAAGGCCACCGTGCAACCGACCCCTTGAAAAGACCAGGAGACACGATGACCCCCACCAGCATGCCACTCGACGCCCTG
>DATKSR010000025.1:0-2382 GCA_035531555.1 Candidatus Dormiibacterota bacterium | reverse complement strand
GCCGGCTTCCGCACCCCCCGCCTCAATCTCCTGCGCCCCCGCGCCGAAGAGTCGATGGCGCTGGACGATCAGATGGACGAGCTCGGCCTGGAGCTGGTCGGCTTCCAGCGCTGGGATCAGTTCCTCGCCCAGTTCAAGTGGAAGCAGGGCGAATACATCGCCCTCGCCGGCAAGCCGGGGTCGGGGAAGACAACCCTGGCCCGCCAGCTGCTCCCCCGCCGCGACTTCGTGGTGGTGATGGCGACCAAGAAGTCGGATCCCTCGCTGTATGACCCGCTGATCGCGCAGGGCTTCGTCGTCCAGGACCACTTCGACCCCTACGATCGCGAGCACCCCAAGATCATTTTCAAACCGGGGTTCGACTCCACCGCCCCGACCCTGAAAGAGGCCAAGGCCACCCAGCGCGAGGCCTTCGGCGAGGCGCTGCTGGGGATCTTCGACGCCGAGGGCTGGTGCGTCTACTGCGATGAGGTCCGCTACCTCTCCCAGACCCTGCGCCTGGGGGAGGAGCTGGAGTTGCTGTTCCTGCAGGGCCGCTCGCTGGGGATCTCGATGTTCGTCGGCACCCAGCGCCCGGTCTCGATTCCCAAAGTCGCCTGGGATTCAAATCACCTGTTCTTCTGGAAGACCACGGACAAGGCCGACGTGCTGACCATGAGCGAATATACCGGGATAAACATGGACGTGGTGAGATCGGTCGCCCCTCGACTTCCGCGCCACGAGGCGCTATACGTCAACACAGTGACCGACCAAATGATCCGGACGAAAGTGAGTCTCTAGTGTCCGTCTCCCTTGAGCAGCTTCAGGAACTGGGCGAGGCTCTGCCCGTCTCCTCCCAGCCGACCGCCTCCACCTCCTCTTCGATTCTCGCCGGTCTGGTCTATTACCTCGATACGGGCTCGCTCACCGCGCCCGTGGTCGCCGCGCCCGATCCTGTGGCAGTCGCCGCGGCCAGCGCCGAGCAGACCGAGCTGGCCAGGGCCCAGTCCGAGCTCAACAAGCTGAAGCGCCAGCTGGCGGCGGCGCAGGCCCCGGCCTCCCCGGTCTCGCTGGTCCCCACCGCTCCGACGAGCCCCGTGCCGGTTGAGCCGGTCGTGCCGGCTGTCCCGGTCTCAACCGAACCGGCACCCCCGGCGGCACCGCTCGTCGCCGACCCCGCTCCCACCCTGGGGTCCTAGGTGTACCTGCTCGACTTCGTGAAATTTTGCGCGTACCTGATCATCGCCTTGACGATCAAGACGATGGTCTCAAATAGCCGCCCAGAATCCTGGTACGGCCGAGCCCTAGGGAGTATTGGATAATGGCTGCAGCCACCTCAGCTGGTGTTCGTCAACCGACCCAGCAGGGTCCTGCCGCAACCCCCGCCACCTCGACCGCCGGGACGGTGCCCTTCGATCAGGCATCCCACCGCGGCTATGAGGAAGGCCCCTCCTTCACCGCGACGCCCGGCGCCGCGACTCAGCAGTTTGGTCCCGGCGGCGCCCTGGCGCTGCCCGCGCAGGGATTCCTGCGCAACATCCTGATCACCGTCACGCCCTCCGGCGGGACCGCGGGCGAAGGTGAAGTCGGCGGCGACTTCCCCTGGTCGGTGCTGAACCTTGTCCGCCTGCAGGACACCAACGGCGCCCCGCTCTGCGAACTCTCGGGCTACAACCTCTTCCTGATGAACACCTACGGCGCGTTCTCGGGCTGCCCGGACCCCCGCGCTCTGCCCGACTACACCCACGCGGTGTTGACCCCCAGCTTCGCCCTGCGGATCCCCGTGGAGATAGCCCCCAACGGGCTCGGCTCCCTGGCCAACCAGTCCAGCTCCGCGGCCTACAAACTGACGATCATCGTCGCCGCGGCCTCTGAAGCCTGGAAAAAAGTCACCGGGCTGACCGCGCCGCTGCTGACCGTCAAGACGGAGATGGAGTTCTGGACCCTCCCCGCCGCGCAGGACATGCTCGGCCGAGCCCAACAGCGGACCCCGAATCTCCACGGCACCGCCCAGTACTTCACCCAGCAGATGAACAACTCGGTGAGGAAAGGCCAGAACGGGACGCGGATCACCCGCACCGGCTCGCTGATCCGCACCCTCGCTTTCGTCAACCGCGAATCTGGGACGCGCAGTAACAAAGTCTTCCCCGATCCCTGGACGATGAACTGGGACTCCCGCCTGCTGCAGGTGGCCCCCGCCCGCGTCCTGCGCCAGCTGATGCGCGAGTACGTCAGCCAGCTGGTCGAACGCGACACCGGGGTCTACGTCTGGGGCTTCTCCTACGGGCGCCAGCGACTCTTCGGAGCCAACGAGGTCAACTCTTGGCTTCCAACGGTCAGCGCCACCCGCCTGGAACTGGTCGGGCCTTCCGAAGAAGAAGGCACCGTCGACGTGATCGTCAA
>DATKSR010000024.1:0-77461 GCA_035531555.1 Candidatus Dormiibacterota bacterium | reverse complement strand
GGGTGAAAGGCCAAAAGCGACGACAGTGCCGGCATCAGGCTTGGCGAATCCCATAGCCAGCTGCAAGAAGGTCGTCTTGCCGGCGCCGTTGGGACCGACTAGGGCCACGATCCGGCCCCCGGGTACGTCCAGCGCGAGGTCCTTCAGCGCCCAATTGCGTCCATAGCGCTTACCGAGTTCGCGAGCCACGAGCACATTCATGAAGCCACAGCTTCATCGGTGGTGTACTGCCGAATCGTGTCTGCGAACAGTGCTTGCACGCTTTCCAAGTCCAGGCTTGCGTCCTTGGCGTGGGTCAGCCAGCGTACGAGGGCTCGGCGGAGTGCGGCCTGGTCTTGTGCCGATGGGCCACGCAACTCCTTGGCCACAAAGACACCGGTCCCAGGCCGGCTCACGAGGAGACCCTGCATTTCCAGGTGTCGGTAGGCCTTTAGCACGGTGTTGGGGTTGATTGCGAGTTGGGCGGCGACGTCTCGAACCGTCGGTAGTCGGTCCCCCACCTTCAACTGGCTGAGACGAAGCGCATGCGTGATCTGCTGCACAAGTTGCAGGTAAGGAGTTAACCCCGATGTAGGGTCCATGCGAAAAGTTATCGCGCCGGCGTCGGTTCGGGAGTGTGGGAGTGTCATAGCTGACTAGTACACTAGCATGGTCGCTAGAATTTTTGCAACCGCTGGCAGAACCCCCGCGATTTGCCCTTTCCAGCTTGATCTAACCGGCGCCGTTCGCCCGCTCGCCACACGGATCATCACCCTCGCCCGATCCGTCGATATGCACCCTCGATGTGACCGAAGACACACCGCGCTTGGCGTGCATATGGGTCGATCTGGCGGTAGAGCTCGCCATGAACCCACAGCCTTGGGATGGTGGAGGGACGCGAACACGGCGGCCAGTCGCGTCCCAATTGCTGAGTCGCGGTTGACAGCGACTCCTAATGCTATGTTATTGTCTTATGACAGTAGATAAAGCTTACGGCAGGGTGGTTCCGCGGCGAGTCTCGCCGATCGAGTTCCGCCTCGATCTCGCTTCGGGCGTGCCGATGTACCTGCAGCTCGTCCATCAGGTCGAGCACGCGCTCCGCCTCGACTACCTCAAGCCCGGCGATCAGCTTCCGAAGGTCCGAGACGTGGTGGCAGAACTCGCGATCAACCCCAACACCGTGCTGAAGGCCTACCGCGAACTCGAGACGAAGGGTCTCGCGGTCGGGCGACCCGGCCAGGGAACATTCATCGTGGCGACGCTCGGCCAGGTGGCGCTGCCCGAACTCTCCGAGCTCCGCCGTTCGCTCACCTCCTGGGTCGCCGCTGCTGACGCGGCGGGCCTCGACGAGGACGGGATCGCGGCGCTCGTCGCGAACGTGCTGCGGGATTTTCGTGAGCGTCGCGGGGGCACTGCCGACCAGCGCGGCGCAGCGCGACACGAGGCGGAGGTGGCATGAACGTCATCGAGACCCACGGTCTCGGCAAGTCCTACGGCTCGACAAGAGCCCTAATTGACTGCACCTTGGCGATCCCCGACGGGTTCGTCGTCGCGCTCGTCGGTCCGAATGGTGCCGGAAAGTCGACCTTGCCTCACCAGTGGTCGGACTTGCCACCCCGACCACTGGTGAGGTGACGGTGCTTGGCGGCTCGCCAGCCGGTTCGTTGCCTGCACTCGACGGCATTGCCTTCGTGGCTCAGGACACGCCGCTCTACAAGAACCTCTCTGCTGCCGATCTGCTCCACTTGACGCGCAATCTCAACAGGCGCTTCGACGACAAGTACGCCGAGCGACGCCTCGGTGAGCTCGGCATTCCCTTACGGTAGAAGGCGGGAACGATGTCAGGGGGCCAACAGGCTCAGCTCGCGTTGACGCTGGCGCTTGCGCGCCGGCCGCGACTCCTCGTGCTCGACGAGCCGATGGCGATGCTCGATCCGCTCGCCCGAAACGACTACGGGTTGCCGACTATCTCGTGCTCGTCTCGCGAGGCAGCGTCCAAATGGTGGGCGAGGTCGATGATCTCCTCGCCCGCCACCGCGTGCTCACCGGCCCAGCCCGACGATGGATCGAGAGATCGCGAGGAGTCCGGCATCGAGATCCAGGTCACTCCACCGCAGTGCACACAGCTCGCCCCTCCGAGCGCCTGTGACGGCAGCAAGCCGGAGAAAGCACCCGAAGTCTGGGTAGCGGCCTGTCGCAGCTTTGAGGAGTGCTACGACCTGTTGTGGAGTGGGAAGGTGCAGCTCGTGGTGCCGGACTTTTGGCGGACTGGCGTTGGCGGCTGGGTTGGCACTGTTCTCGAAAAGTGGTGCCCCCGGAAGGACTCGAACCTCCGACACGCGGTTTAGGAAACCGCTGCTCTATCCCCTGAGCTACGAGGGCTAAGGCGCCGGACCAGAAGGGGCGGCGCCGACCGTCAAGACTACCGATACCGGGGAGCGCCAGCCACTGCCACCCGGCTGGCCCTAGTCTCTGAAGGGTGCTGGACAAGCCCGAACCCTCCGTCGACTCGGATTTAGGGCCATCGACGTCTCTTCCAGATACCGAGGCTGTCGGCCCGGTGGCGGCGATGGGACGGCTCTTCACCGGTGCCGCCGACCGGTGGGGCGGGTCGCGCTCGCTGCGGGTGTCGATGACCCTTTGGAGCGGACTGGGGTTGGCTCTCTCCCTAGGAGCCGGAGCGAGCGCCGGGGCGCTCGGCGGCCGGCTCGCGCTGGGACTCATCTCCGGCGCAGCCTGGTGGGCTGCGACCACGGCTTGCCTATTCGGCGGAATGTCTCTGCTGCTGCGCTACCCAGACCAAAACCCGGTGGACCGCTTCGGGGTACCCAACGGGATAACCGCGATCCGGGCGTATCTCTCCTTGCCGGTGGTCCTCTACGCCGCCCTGCCGCCAGTAGGCCTGGCCCGAGTGCTGGTCTTGGTGATCGCCGCTCCCATCGCGGCGCTGGATTCGTTGGACGGTTACATCGCCCGCCGGGCTGGTCCGCTCACCGTCTTGGGACGGGCCATCGATCCGATCATGGACACGGTCTTCTTCTCGCTCTGTGCAGTCGCCTGTCTAGTGGTGGGGTTCATCCCGTTGTGGTTGATGGTTCTGATCCTGGCTCGGTACGGGCTACCGGGGGTGGGATTCCTCTTGCTTTATCCCTGGCTACGACGCCGACCGGCGCTGGTCGCCACGAGATTCGGGAAGATCAACACGGTTGCCAGTGCGGTGACCATCGGGGTCTCGTCATTGCTGGTACTGGCGGGCGGACCTGACTGGCAGACCGACATCGCTCTGGGTGCGGTACTGGCGGCGACCACCCTGGGCCACTTCGTGACACTGTGGCGCCGCACGTTCCCGTCCGCCGTGCAGCAGTCTGGCGGGCGCAGCAACTCCCGGGCCTGAGCGCCCGCGACGGCACTGGCCCGAGAGGGAGCGCCGAAATCGGATGGCGGGGCGTAGAGCCTCGGGGTAAGGTGCAGGTCATGCCCACCACCCAACTAAGTCCGGACGGAGCGGGCCTTCCTGGCGAAGCCGTGGCCAGGGCCCGTGAGCTGTTGGAGCGAGCACCGTCTGGCTGGGCCAGCGAAGCTCTGGCGGCCAAGGTGGGGCTCAGCCCGGGTCAGCTGCGGCGCCAGTTCCGGCGAGTGTTCGGGGTTTCCCCGGCCGAGTACGCCAGGGCGATCCTGACCAAGCGCGCTCGGGTGGCACTGGCTGAGGGCAGCCCGGTTACCGAAGCGCTCTACGACGCCGGGTTCGGGTCCAGCCGGGCTTTTTACGAGGTGGTCCCGGCGGCACTCGGGATGACTCCCACCCAGTTCCGCCGAGGCGGAGCGGGCGTCGAGATTCGCTACACCGTCTTCGAGTCGTTCCTAGGCCTGCTCGTGGTCGGGGTCACCGAGCGAGGGGTCTGCTCCGTCAAGATTGGTGACGACGCGGGAGGGTTAGAAGGCCAGCTGCGGGAAGAATTCCCGGCGGCGAGGCTCCTTCGTGACGACGCCGGGCTCACGGAAGTTCGCGAGGCCGCGCAGAGCCTGGCGGCCGGTCGGACCGACCGCCAAGCCCTGCCTCTCGACGTCCACGGCACCATGTTCCAATGGCAGGTCTGGCGGCAGATCCAGCGAATCCCCCGGGGACGAACCAAGACCTACGGCCAGCTGGCCAGCGAGTTAGGCCGGCCCATGGCCTCCCGGGCGGTGGCTCGGGCCTGCGCCACCAACCAGGTGGCACTGCTGATCCCCTGTCACCGCGTGGTGCCCGCGGCAGGTGGGGAGGGCGGGTATCGGTGGGGCGCGGATCGCAAGCGGCGCCTCCTGGAGGCGGAGGCGGCGGCGGGCGACCAGTAAGGCCGGTCGGATCTACTCAGCGGGAGCGGATCTGGCCAACCACCTCAGGGGCGACTACCCAGCACAAGGTGGCGTGTGCCACCCGGAAGCCTCGACCCAAGCTGCCCACCCGGACCAGTTGAGCGTGGGTGTGGCGGAGGGCCACCTCAGCACCGTGCAACCCCGCCCCGACCGCGGCGAAGGGAAGGAGTTGGAAGTCGACGAAGATGGCCATGGCCGCAGCGATCCCCACCGGAACATGGAACTGGACCAAGAGGAAGACCAAAACTCCCTCTCGGATGCCGATGCCGTTGGCCGAGATTGGGATGAACGTCACCAGCAGGGCCACCGGCAAGGCCAGGGCGAAGACCTCCCAGGAGATGGTGTAGCCGAGCGCTCGACTGAAGGCCTCCATCGACAGGAGGTTGAGGCCCCAGCCCAGTCCGCCGGCGGCGATCGAGTAGATGAGTGCCAGGGGGGTTCCCTTGTAGTTGGCCAGCGAGCGCAAGAAGGGCCCGATCCGTTGCACGTGGACCCTCCATCCGAGTTCCGCGGGCTCCTTCCCCACCACCCTGGCGAAGAGCCGCTCCGCCCCCAGGGCCAGCCCCCAACAGATCAGCATTACCCCGCTGAAGCAGGCGAAACCGATCAACCCCGGAACGCGGAAGACGTTGTGCATCACCACTGCACCTAACAGTCCCCAGAGGGCCATTCCTAGCGTCCCGGCCATGCGGCTGCCGACCAACGAAGCGATCACCGGGCCGTGGCCGGCCACCTTGCCCACCTGCACCGCCCGGACGGCGTCGCTGCCCACCCCGGCGGGAAGAACCTGATTAATGAAGAGACCCTTCATGTACCAGCCGCCCAGATAGCGCCAGCCCAGCATCTTACCGGCACCTCTAACCAGCGCCCCCCACTCCAAGATGCTGGCGAGGACCGAGAGGCCGGCCAGCGCCATGGCGAGGAGCGCCCACTGCCAGTGGAGGTGGGAGAAGGCCCGTAGCGCCGAGCCTAGGTTCACCGAGTGAACGAAGATCCCGAACGCCAGCAGGGTGATTGCCACCCTCACCCAGGGCCGTGAGACGGCTCGGCGGATACCGGAGAAGATCATGAGGGCGGGGCGCTTACCCACGCTTCGGCACGATACAGGATGCCGCGCCAGGCCACGTCGTCCGCGAACACTTTGTCTCAACCCTGTCGCCCACGGCTTAGGATTTTGTCCAGTTGACCTCTCTCTCGCCAGTTGATGCAGCGCCCCAGGTGACCCCTCGGGTCGGCCTCCTGCCCTCGTTCGTCCCCCATGCCCGCCGCGATGGGCTGGCTCGGCCCCCCCGTCGGGAACGGATTGAGCAGCGCCTCTGGGAGATGGCGCCCGGTCTCACTGTGTGGACGATCTTGGTGACTCCCTTGGCGATCGGGTTCATCATCACCTTCACCAACTTCGAGTACCTCTGGCTGCTTGGTCTATTCGCCGTGCTGCTCGACTCTTACTGGCTGGTCAAGCTGGTCCATACCTTCCGGTACGTGCTGCGAGGCATCCGGCTCTTGGAGGAGGGCCAGGCGATCGACTGGGCGGAGCGGACCAGGACGCTGGCGATTGCTCCGGGACAGCCCGACCCGCGGGAGGTTGTGCACGCCTTTTTGATCCCGACCTACACCGAGCGCTACGAGACGCTTCATGCCACGGTCTCGGCGCTGGCGGCCGCCGACTATCCAAACGAGAACAAGATCTGCGCCATCATCACCAGAGAGAGCGATCTCCAAGGCTGCCTCAACGTGGAGCGGCTGCAGGAGAAGTTCGGGGGTAGCTTTCGGGCCTTCTGGCATATCAAAGACCCCTTGCTGCCGGGGATCGTGGTCGGCAAGTCGGCGGCGATGGCTTATGGCGGGCCGGTGCTGAGACGGGCCTGCGACAGCGTGGGGTTGGACCCGGCCCGGGTGATCGTCACCGACCTGGACTCCGACTACCGGGTCCATCCCCAGTACCTCGCCTACACCACCTACCACTTCTGCACCGCCGAGGACCGGCTGACCTCCATCTGGCAGCCGGTGCCCATGTTCCTGAACAACCTCTGGAAGGTGCCTTCAGCGGTCCGCTCGATGGCTACCCTGGGCACCCAGTGGCAGCTTTATCTGCACCAGCACCCCAAGCGTCTGGTGATGTTCTCGGCTTACTCGATGTCGCTGCAGATGCTCACCGAGGTGGGCTACTGGGACGACGACGTGATCCCCGAGGACTCCCGGTTTTTCTGGAAGGCGTTTTTCAGGTACGGTGCCCAGCTGCACGTCCGTCCGGCCTATCTGCCGATGTACGGGGACGCGCCCCGGGCCTCCGACTACGGCTCCACCATCGTCAGTCAGTACAACCAGATCAAGCGCTGGGCCTGGGGGGTGACCGACGTTCCGTATGTGGCCTCGCGGATGACGTCCCACCCGGAGATCCCACTCCGGCTTCGGCTCGAGCGCTTCCGGATGCTGGTCTTCAACCATCTCAGCTGGGCCACGGTTCCGATGCTCATCCTGATCTCCGGGACCTTGCCGTCCCTCTTCAATTACGACTACGCGCTCTCCAACATGGGGGCGATCCTTGAGACCACCGCCAGCATCATCTTGACCACCACCCTGCTCAACATCGTGGCGGTGGCGGTGCTTGACAATCGGCTCCAGCCAAGGCCCTCCGGGTGGCCCTGGTGGAGACGCCGGCTGGTGGACATGCAGACACTGACCTACCCGGTGGTGTTCATGCTCCTTAGCGTGATTCCGGCGCTCGAGGCTCAGACCCGCCTGCTCTTCGGATCTCATCTGGAGTATCGGGTCACCGAGAAGAGCTAGCCTCAGGACCACCGGTACAATCTGGGCGATGGTGGACCGCCCGGTCGTGTTCAGCGGGATGAAGCCCACCGGAGTGCTGCATCTGGGGAACCTGCTGGGCGCGCTGCGCCCGTGGGTGTTGGAGCAGGACCAGTTCCGAAATTACTTCTGTGTGGTGGATCTGCACGCTCTGACCGAAGCCCACGACCCCCGGGAACTGGCCGACCAGACCCGTCAGGTGGCCGCGCTCTACGTCGCCTCCGGGATCGACCCGGAAGTCTCGACCCTGCTCGTGCAATCTCATGTGCGCGAGCACAGCGAGCTGGCCTGGATCCTGGGCTGCCTCACCCCGACCGGCTGGCTGGAGCGGATGACCCAGTTCAAGGACCGGTCTCGCCGCCAAGATGCCGAGCGGATCAGCACGGGACTCTTCACCTATCCCGTACTGATGGCGGCCGACATCCTGCTCTACCGGGCCAACTTTGTGCCGGTCGGGGAAGACCAGCGCCAGCACCTAGAGCTGACTCGGAACCTGGCCGCCCGCTTCAACCGGCTCTTTGGCGAGACCTTCGTCCTCCCCGAGCCCAGGATCGGTCGGATGGGGGCGGGCGGGCGTGTGATGGCGCTTGATGATCCGGAGACCAAGATGAGCAAGAGCGCCGCTGGGGACGCCGGTCTGATCGCCCTGCTGGATTCCCCTCAGCAGATCCGGTCCAAGCTGATGCGGGCCAAGACGGACAGCGGCACGGAGGTCGACGTGGACCACGCCGAGTCCGGGGTGGCCAACCTGCTGGACATCTATCGAGGTCTCACCGCTTGCACCACCGAACAGCTCGCTGCCGAGTTCGCCGGAGTGGGGTACGGCCAGTTGAAGAGCACAGTGGCCGACGCCGTGGTGGCCACGCTCACCCCGATTCAGGCGCGCTATCAGGAGCTGATGGGTGAGCCGGGCCACATCGATTCGATTCTGGCGAGCGGGGCAGATCGGGCGCGGACGGTGGCTGGCCAGACGATGGCCGAGGTTCGCGAGCGGGTTGGTCTGCTACCGGCCGCTTCGATCTGCTGAGGGACGGCGGCCCAGTCCGATCGAGGGGAGGATCTTCGGGTCGGGCCTATAATCCCGCCGATGCGGTGGAGTCGTATAGGCGTCTTCCTCACCGCCGCGGCACTGCCAGCCTATGTCCTGCGCGGCCACCTGCTCGGGCGGTTGCCCTTCACGGGTCTGGAAGTCGTGCTGGGGCTCACTGTGCTGGCGTTCATCGTCGAGAGCTCGTTGCAGCGCCGGATGCCCCGGCTGGACACACCCTTCAGCGTGATCATGGCTGTGATCCTGCTGGCCACCGTGATTGGCATACTGGTCAGCCCCGACCATCAGGCCGCTCTCGGACTGGCCAAGGCCTACATCGTCGAGCCGATGGTTCTCTTCATCGTGGCGGTCAACGTCCTGCGGTCGAGCTGGGACTGGGAGCGGGTCGTTTACGGCTTCTACGTCAGTGGGCTGGTGGTGGCGGTATCCCAGGTGGTGGCCCTGGGCCAGGCGTTGGCGAGCCACTCGGTCAATCTCAATTTCTCGCCGCCCTCGCCGACCTGGCTCTGGAGCAACAACAACTTCGGCGGCATCTTCCTGGACCCGCTAGTGGGACTGGCTCTGGGCTTGGCCCTCTTCGGTGGAGTGCGCTACCGCAACGTGCACTGGGTCGCCCTGGCCGTGCTGGCTGTCGGGGACGTCCTCACCCTGAGCCGGGGCTCGTGGCTGGTACTGGTGGCGCTGGCGGTCTTGGCCGCCGCCCTGCACCCGCGACGCAAACTGCTGCTGAGCGTCTGCCTCGCGGCGTTGGTGGTAGCCGTGATCCTGCCCCCGGTGCGGCACCGGATCAGCAACGAGTTCAACGCCAACAACCCGGCCAACTCCCTGGTGACTCGGGTGCATCTCTGGCACGCCACGGTTGACCTGATCGAGAGCCACCCCTTCACCGGTGCCGGCCTGGCCGGATACCAGTCGACCATTGGTCCTTACCGGGTGCAGGTCCACGACCCCTCCACCCAGCCTCACAACTACCCTGACCAGCTGGAGCTGGACTTCTGGGTAGAGCTGGGAGTGCTCGGCTTCGTGGCCCTCCTGGCTTTCTTCGCGGAGCTGGTCCGGTACCTGGCCCCCGCCGTGCGGGCCGGACCTCGGGAACATCCCTGGGCGGTGGCGCTGAGCCTGTCCTGGGTGGCGATCCTGATCCACGGGCTGCTGGACAGCCCTTATTGGAAGAACGACCTGGCCGCTGAATGGTGGCTGCTGGCCGCCCTGGTCACGGTCGCGGTGGTGCCGGCCACCAGGCACCTGCAGATGCCCCGGCGCAAGCCGGTCGCGCCCTAGGCCTGGCCGCATGAGCACCGCTCAGAGGGCGGTCCGCAGCACCACCATCCTTTTCGTCGCCAGGACCGGCTCCAAGCTCTTTGTACTGGGGGCGTTCTTGCTCCAGCAGCACGCCCTGGGCGCCCGGTTATACGGTGAGTTCAGCTTGATCGTGGTGCTCAGCACCCTCTCCAGCATCGTCGGCGACCTCGGGCTTCAGATCGTCTATTTGCGCGAGGGAAGCCGGGACAACGCCCGGATGAAGACCTACCTGGCGGCGGTGCTGGCGGCCAAGATCCCGCTCTTTTTGCTGAGCCTGGGGAGCTTGGTCCTGATGGCCGCCGTGGCCGGGAAAGGACCGGGATTCCTGGCCCTGGTCATCCCCGCCTTCGCCCTCCAGGTGGCCACCAGCGTGGCCAACGTCCTGCGCAGCACTTTCTACGCCACCGGCGAGATGCGGTACGAGGCGGTCGCGACCATCTCGGAGGCGTTGATCCTGCTGGTGGGAACCTTCTTCGTCGCGCGGGCTCACCTCGGGGTGGCGGACTACCTGTGGGTCTACGCGCTGAGCTATGCCGTGACCTGTGTCTACGCCTACCTGATCATCGCCCGACGCTACTTCGTGCCCTCGGTCCACTTCGATCCGGTGCTGGCTCGGCGGCTGCTCAAGATGGCCTTGCCCTTCGCCCTGGTCTTCTTCCTCAACACCGTCTACTTCCGCATCGACGTGGTGATCCTCAGCGTCTACCGACCGCTTACCGAAGTCGGCTACTACACGGCCGCCTACAAGTTCCTAGACGGCCTCTCATTCGTGCCCCAGACCATCATGAACGCGGTCTTTCCGACCCTCTCCGTGGTCCACTTGGAAGCCATCGCGTCGATGCGCCAGGCCTACACCGCCACGATCCGGCTGCTGGCCGCCCTAGCGATGCCCTTCACCGTGGTGCTGGGCTTCGGGGCGGCTCCCCTGCTGAGCTTCCTCAAGGTCTACCACCAGTCCGATCCCGCCATGCAGATCCTGGCCCTGGCGATCGTCTTCATGTTCGTCAACAGCACCTTCGTTTTTGGCCTGGGCGCGATGGACCGGCAGATGGACAGCGTCATCCTGTCGGTGATGAGCATCTTTGTGAACGTCATCCTCAATGTCATCCTGATTCCCATCTTTCCCCGGGCGACCGGCTATCTTGGCAGCAGTTGGGCCACCGTGATCACGGAGGTCTTCCTGCTAGTGGCGGGGTACTGGATGGTGCGGCGGCGACTGGAGTACCGACTGCCCTGGGGACGACCGCTGTTGCCAATTCTGGTGTCCGGAGCGCTGATGGTGGGGGTGATGGGGCTGCTCTCCCAGCTGAACATCTTCTTCGTCTCGATCCTCTCCGGCCTCATCTACCTGGGAGCGCTCTACGTCACCGGAGGCATCTCCCCGGCTGAGCTGCGAACCATCCGCACCAGCTTGGGGCGCCGCATCAGTCCGGTCTTGGGGGACGACGGTGGTGGCTGAAGCCGAGCCGTTGCTCCGATCCCTAGAGCTGAGTGGGGCGTCGCGGCATCGCTGGCGACGGGCGCTGCCGATGATCGCCCTGCGGGTGATCGGCGACGCCTTGGCGGTCGCCGCCGGCGCTCTGGTCGGCTTCCAGTTCCGCTTCTATCTGTCCGGGGTTCCCATCCCCGGTACCCAGGTCCCGAGTTTTCACGCCTACCTCCTGGCGGTGCCGGTGGTGGCCGCCCTTTGGGTGCTCACCTTCGCTTTCACGGGACGGTATCGACTCAGCCTGGGCCAGTCCTTCGTGGACGAAATCCTAGGCGCGGTCGGATCGGTAGCGCTCTTCGTGGTGGTAGCCCTGGCTCTGGAGGGCCTCTACCGAGGCTTCCCCTATTCCCGGCTGGTGCTGGCCGACGCCGCGGTCGCGGCGGTGCTCCTGTTCATCGCCGAGCGGGCCCTGATCCGGCTGGTGCAGGGGGCGATGCTGCGTTCGGGTTTGGGCGGCATCCGGGTACTGGTCGTCGGCAGCGGCCCGGTGGCCGAACTGCTGCTCCGCCGGCTCCGGATGTTCCCGGAGTACGGATACCAAGTGGTGGGGAAGGTCGGGACCGAGGCCGAGCGGTCTCCCGCTGGGAACGGCAACGAGGTACCGCGCTTCACCCTGGACTCCGACCTCACTCGGATCGTGCTCCGCGAGCGGGCGGACACCGTCCTGCTGGCGCTGAGCGGAGAGGGCCACGACCGAGTGCTGGAGCTGGCTCGTGAATGCCTGGCGGCCGGGGCCGAGGTCAAGGTAGTCCCGGACGTGTTGGAGATCATGACCAGCGCCGCCAGCACCGAGGAGGTGGCCGGGCTGCCGTTGGTGGGGCTCAAGCCCAACCGTTTGGTGGGCGGTAACCTCTGGGTCAAGCGGGCCTTCGATCTGATCGCCACCCTGGTCCTCGCGATTGTTGCTATCCCCATCGTCGCAGTCTGTGCGGTCGCGATCGCCATCGGCTCCCCGGGCTCGCCGTTCTATCGACAAGTGCGGCTGGGCCGCGACGGGCGACCATTCCAGGTCTGGAAGCTCCGCTCCATGGTCAAGGACGCTGAGCGCGGTCTGGGACCGGTGATGACTGAGGTCGACGACCAGCGCCGGACTCCAGTGGGGCGCTTCGTCCGTCGCTATAGCCTCGATGAGCTGCCCCAACTCTGGAACGTTTTGAGCGGAGATATGAGCCTGGTAGGCCCCCGCCCGGAGCGCCCGTTCTTCGCTCAGAAGTTTGAGGAGTCGGTGCCTCGGTTCCGCGAACGGCTCCAGGTCAAGCCGGGATGCACCGGCTGGGCCCAGGTGAACGACCTACGCCAGGCGAGCAGCATGGAGGAGCGCCTCTTCTACGACATCTACTACGTGGAGAATTGGTCTTTGAGCTTCGACCTAAAGATCCTCCTGCTGACTCCCTGGAGGCTGCTGTTCCACCGCCACGCATACTGAGCGAGCTCGAGGGATCGGGCCTAGCCGGGCGGGCTGCTAGCCTTGACCCCCGTGAAGGGGCTGGTGCTGAGCGGTGGCAAGGGCACCCGGCTGCGACCCATCACTCACACCGGCGCCAAGCAACTGGTGCCGATCGCCAACAAGCCGATTCTGTTCTACGGACTAGAGGCCCTGGTCGAGGCCGGGGTCACCGAGATCGGAATTGTGGTGGGGGACACTGCGGCGGAGGTCCGGGAAGCGGTCGGGGATGGCTCCAGATTCGGAGCAACGGTCGAGTACATCCCCCAGTTGCAGCCCTTGGGTCTGGCCCATGCGGTCCAGATCGCCCGGGAGTTTCTGGCCGGTTCTGACTTCGTGATGTACCTGGGGGACAACTTCATCCCAGGGGGCATTACCGGGGTTGTGGAGCAGTTCCTCCGCGAGCGCCCCGACGCCCTCATTCTGCTCAAGCAGATGCCCCACCCGGAGCGCTTCGGCGTGGCCGAGCTGGAAGGGGAGCGGGTGGTGCGGCTCACCGAGAAGCCCCAGAGCCCCCGCTCTGACCTGGTTCTGGTGGGGGTTTACCTCTTCCAGACAGGAATCCTGGACGCTGTGGATGCCATCGAACCGTCGTCGCGAGGAGAACTGGAGATCACCGACGCTATACAGTGGGAGATCGATCACGGACGCCTAGTCACCCCCCATGTGGTGACTGGCCGCTGGATTGACACCGGCAAGATGGACGACCTGCTGGAGTGCAATCGGGTGGTTCTGGAGATGCTCCCGGAGGTTCGGCAAGGCCAGGTCAGTGAAGATTCCAAACTGCTCGGCAAGGTGATCCTGGAGGAGGGGAGTCAGGTAAGCAGAAGCACGATCCGGGGTCCGGCCATCGTGGGCGCTCACACCCAGGTGATCGACTCCTTCGTCGGACCCTTCACCGCTCTCTATCACCATGTGCTGCTAGAAGGCAGCGAGATCGAGCATTCGATAGTGTTGGAGAACACGACCATCAGGGGCGTGAGCAAGATCGAGGATTCACTGATTGGGCGCGATGTCGTGATCGAGAAGAGCGAGACCCGGCCCCGGGCCCACAAGCTGATGCTGGGCGACCACTCGCGCGTCAGCCTCGCGTGAGCTGGCGGGGGCTTCACTTCTGATGGCGTGGCAAGTCACCACTGCGGAGATGGACTCAGTTCTCGACGGACTGCGCGGGGTGCCGGCGTTGGAGCGGCGCGGACAGGTCGAGGGGGTGATGATCAAGTCGTTCCAGGTGCACACGGATCAGCGGGGATTCTTTGTGGAGCAGCTGAAGCGCGGGGATAGGGATGATCAGGGTCGACCTTTTCTGCCGGAGCAGAACTTCGCTCAAATGTCGCGCTCGCTGGCCTACGCGAGGGGCGGCAATCCCCCGGAGCTGATCAAGGCGTTCCACTGGCACAAGCACCAGTGGGACTACTGGGACATCGTCCAGGGCAACGCCAGGGTGGTACTAGTGGACCTGCGCCCCGAATCTCCGACCAAGGGGATGACCCAGGTGATCATCGCTGGCGAGAACGCCCCCAAGATGATCGCGATTCCGCCGTTGGTGGCCCACGGCTACCAGGTGCTCGACCTCCGGGACGTACTGCTCTGCTACTACGTCACCGAGCCTTACGATCTGGAGCATCCCGACGAGGGGAGGATTGCCTGGAACGACCCCCGAATCGCGTTCGACTGGTCGATCGAGAATATCTGAGTGACCAAGCAGGCGCTGCTGCCATCGGTCGGCGTGGGGATTCCGCCCCGACTGCTAGTAGCAGGCGGCGCCGGGTTCATCGGCTCTGCGTTTGTGCGTCAGCTCCTCAGGGATGGTGAGGGCTTCTCGATCACAGTTCTCGACAAGCTCACCTACGCAGGCAACTTGGCCAACCTCAAGGAGGTCGAAGCGCAGGCGGGCTTGCGGTTCGTGCAGGGAGACATCTGCGATGCGGAGCTGGTCGGCAAGCTGGCGCCCGAGGTGGACTGCATTGTCAATTTTGCCGCGGAAACGCACGTGGATCGCTCGATTTTGGATCCGAGCGGGTTCATTCGTACCGACGTCCTGGGGACCCATCGGTTACTGGAGGCTGCTCGCCAGTCGGGGCACGTTAGGTTCCTGCAGGTTTCCACCGATGAGGTGTACGGAGACGTGGAGGCGCCGCAGCGGTCAACCGAGACCGACCTCATCCGGCCCCGCTCGCCATACTCCGCGAGCAAGGCCAGCGGCGACCTGCTGTGTTTCGCGTACCACGCCACTTATGGTCTGCCGGTACTGGTGACACGGGGCTCCAACACCTACGGACCGTATCAATATCCTGAGAAAATCGTGCCGCTTTTCATCACCCAGGCCTTGGATCAACTGCCCTTGCCCATCTACGGTGATGGCGCTGCGGTCCGCGACTATCTGCACGTGGATGACCACGCTCGCGGTATCGCCGCCGTGCTGGCCCGGGGGGAGGTGGGGGAGGCCTACAACCTGGGCCGCGGCGAGGAGCCCATCAGCGGCCGGTTGGTCGCCCAGACGGTGCTGCGGCTGGCTGGGGGCGCGGAAACGTTGATCCAGCCAGTACGGGACCGTCCCGGCCACGACCGCCGCTATGCCCTGAACAGCGACAAGGCGCAGAGGCTTGGGTGGCGCCCGGCGATTGACTTCGAGGGTGGAATGGTCCGGACTGTGAGGTGGTACCAGGAGAATCGGGGGTGGTGGGGGCCGATCAAGTCCGGGGAGTTCCTTGACTTCTACCGCCGCAACTACCATCCGTTGGCCGGCTCCGCTTCTGCCCCCTAGGGGAGCGACCAGCTTGAGGATTCTGGTCTTGGGTGCTGGCGGCCAACTGGGCCGGGAGCTCACCGGCTGCTTGGGTCGGTCCGGCCACGAGGTCACCGCCTTGGACCGTCGCTCCCTGGACATCACCGACCAACCGGGGGTGGTCGAGGCGATCGCCCGAGGCCGATATGAGCGGGTGGTCAACTGCGCCGCCTACACCAGAGTCGACCAGGCGGAGGCGGAGCCTGAGCTGGCCTTCGCCATCAACTGTGACGGGGCCCGGAACGTGGGACTCGCCTGTGCTCGGGCAGGCATCCCGCTCTGCCACATCAGTACCGATTTCGTCTTCACTCAAGAGCCGGCTGAGCCCGCCCGGCCCTGGGCCGAGCAGGCGAATCCCGAGCCCCGGGGGATCTACGCCTCCAGCAAGCGGGCGGGGGAGCTGGAGTGTCTCGCCGTGGGCGGGCCGCTATTTCTGGTCCGAACGTCGTGGCTCTACGGCATGACCGGTCCCAATTTTCCGCTGGCGATTTGCCGAGCCGCGAAGGCTCGGGGCCGGATACGGGTCGTGGCGGACCAGCTGGGCGGCCCGACTTGGACCGGGAATTTGGCGCCTGCCCTGGGCCTGCTGCTCGAAGGCGAGCACTACGGCATCTATCACCTGACCGGGTCCGGGGCCACGACCTGGTTCCACTTTGCCCAGGCGGTTATTCGCGAGGTCGGCATGGACGCGGAGGTACAGCCCACCACCACCGCGGAGTGGGGAGCGGCCGCGCCGCGACCGCGCTACTCCGTACTGGATAACGGCCACTGGCTCCAACTGGGAATGGCGCCGCTGCCCGCCTGGGAACAGGGCCTGCGCGGCTATGTCCGGTCGGAACGGGACGGTGCGCTGGCCGAGTATTTCGCCCCGCGGGGCTCTGCTTGAGCCCAGGACTCGAGCTCTCCGAGGTCGAGGTGGTGATCTGCACCTACCGCTCCCGCGGGGAGGTGGAGGCGGCGGTCAGCTCCTGCCTGGAGTCCGGGCTAACCGAGGCTCAGCTGACGGTGGTCGACAACGCCTCCGAGGACGGGACCGCGGAGCTGGTGGCGGATCGGTTTCCCCAGCTGCGCCTGCTCCGACTTGACCACAACCTGGGGTTCGGGGCGGCCAACAACCTGGCTGCGGAGGACCTCCCGGGCCGAGCTCTGCTGCTGCTGAACCCAGACGCCGTCTTGGTCGGTGACGCTCTGAAGGTGATGCTTCAGGCGCTGGCGGTGAATCCTCGTCGGGGCGCGATCTCTCCTCGGATAAGCCGCCCCGACGGTCGACTCGATGCCGCCTGTCGACGGAGCTTTCCGACCCCGGTGACCGCGCTCTGGCGGTTGGGCGGCCTTAGCCGGCTTCGTCCGGGGAGCTCGCGCTTCGGCGTGTACAACCTCAGTCATCTGGCGGTCGACCAGGGGTCTGAGATCGACAGCGGGAGTGGAGCGTGCCTATTGATTCGCCGCGAGATCTGGGACCGGCTAGGCGGATTCGACCGGCGCTTCTATATGTATGGAGAGGATCTCGACCTCTGCTGGCGCCTGCAGGAGCTGGGATTCACCGTGTGGTATGAGCCCTCCGCGCGGGTGGTCCATCGCAAGGGAAGCAGCTCTCGCCAGGTCGCGATCCCGATGCTAGTCGCCTTTCATGGCTCGATGTGGCGCTTCTACCGGCTCCATTACCTGCGCGGCTGGAATGCCCTTTGGGCGCCGCTCGTGGCCCTAGGGATCCTGCTCCGCCTCAGCTGGCTGCTCTTTATCAACTCGTGGCGGCGGCACCCCACGGTGAGCCCATGAGCTCCAGTGCGGCGAGCGGGAGTCCCCCGGTGGCGGTGGCGGTGGTGGCGGTGAACTGGAACGGTCTCCGGGACTGTGAGGCGATGCTCGCTTCACTTCGGTCCCAGACCCTGGCGCCGTCCGAGATGGTGGTGGTGGACAACGACTCTAAGGATGGTTCCCGGGAGTGGTTTCAGGCCCAACCGGAGATCCAGCTCCTGGTCAACTCCAGGAACCTCGGTTTCGCGGCCGCGGTCAACCAAGGGTTGCGGGCGACCAGCGCTGCCTGGGTACTGCTCTGCAATCTGGACGTCGAGTTGGATCCCGGTTTCCTGGCGGCCGCGGTCGCGCGGGCCGAGACGGCAGCCGACATCGGCAGTGTCGGAGGGCGACTCAGGAGCGCTCGGGGGGACCCGGCGCGACTTGACTCCACCGGGCATGTCCTGTATCGCAACGGGTGGGTTGCCAATCGGGATCAGGGCGCGCCCGACGACGGCCGTCGGGTAGAGGCGGACGAGGTCTTCGGCGTCTCGGCCGCTGCAGCCCTGTACCGGCGCCAGATGCTCGACGATGTCGCGCTCGACGGCGAGGTTCTCTGCGAGGACTTCTTCGCCTATCTTGAGGACGTCGATCTAGACTGGCGGGCACGCTGGCGAGGCTGGCGATCCTGGTATGAGCCGACCGCCACCGCCAGCCATCGGCGGGGCGGCACCGGGCTGCACGCCACCGCCCGGATCGAGCGCCACGTGGTGGCCAACCGGATCTCGGTTTGGGTTCGCAACGCCCCTTCAAATTGGACCAGAGACGGTCACCTGGCCAGCGCCGGCACCCTCTTTGCCCTGCGCATCGGGCGGGCGGCGCTGCGTCACCCCACGGCGGTTCAGGGGGCCGTCGATGCACTCCGGCGGCTGCCGCAGTCCCGCCGCGAGCGGCGCGTGATCATGGAGCGGCGAACGGTCTCACCCGAGGCGGTCGCCACCTGGGCCGAACGGACCCCCTGGCGACGGATGTCCGGGGGGCGCCGGTAGCGCCGCCGCAGTGCTGTCTCTTGTAGCCTTCGTGCGTCGTGCCCGAGCTGCATGTCTTCACCGAACCACAAAATGGCGCTTCCTACGCGCGGCTAGCCCGGTTTGCCCGCGCCACCGAGGAGTGCGGATTCGCCGGATTCTTCCGCTCTGACCACTACCTCACTATTCACCGTCGCGGTGGACTGCCCGGGCCTACCGACTCCTGGGTCACCCTGGCCGGGCTGGCACTCGAGACCAAGCGGATCCGTCTCGGCACCCTGATGACCTGCGCCACCTTCCGGCTACCTGGCCCCCTGGCCATCGCTGTCGCCCAGGTCGACCAGATGAGCCAGGGCCGGGTGGACTTGGGCATCGGAGCCGGCTGGTACGCCGCCGAGCACGCGGCGTACGGCGTTCCCTTCCCCAACCCAGCTGAGCGGTTCGAGCGGCTGGCGGAGCAGCTGGAGATCCTTACCTCGCTCTGGGCGACGCCGGAAGGGTCCACCTACTCGTTTGTGGGTCGGCATTACCAGCTGAAGGCGTCCCCTGCGCTGCCCAAGCCGTGGCAGCGTCCCGGACCGCCGATCCTGATTGGCGGCATGGGAAAGCGTAGAACGCCCGAGCTAGCGGCGCGGTTCGCAGCTGAGTTCAATGTCGCCTTCGTCTCGGTAGCCGACGCCGGAGCCCAGTTCGAGGTGGTTCGCCAGGCCTGCCGCGCGCTGGGTCGGGATGCGGGCCAGCTGCGCCTATCTGCGGCCCTCACCGTCGCCTGTGGCGACGACCGGGGAGAGGCCAACAGTCGGTCCCGGAACATCGGCCAGGATCCCGAGCGGCTGGAGGTGATAGGGGCGGTGGGGAGCCCGGCTCAGGTCGTGGAGCGGATCGAGGCCTATGCCCGCCTCGGCTGTCAGCGGATCTACCTGCAACTGCTGGACCTGGGTGACTTGGACCACCTGGAACTCCTGGCCGGCCAAGTGCTTCCGGCCTTCGCCTGAGTTGATGGCAAGCCGTCCTGGCGAACCCGACCGGCAGGGGCCAGACCGGGGGCCGGTCTACACGGTGGCTCAGGCCAACCGACTCCTGCCGAGCCTGATTCCGGTGCTGCGATCGCTGGTGGTTCAGCTCGGTGCCGCGACGGATGCGGAGGCGCTGGGCCGGGTGCGGAGTGCCGAGGGACATAACGGGGGAGGGGCGGCCGCCTCGGCGATGCTGCAAGCTGGCGACCGAGTGGAACGGGAGATGGAGTTCCTGAAGCAGCATGGGATCCTGCTGCGGGACGCCCGGTCGGGGTTGGTCGACTTTCCCGCCGAGCGCGAGGGCAGACCGGCGTACCTCTGCTGGCAGCTTGGTGAGTCAGCTGTTGAGTACTGGCACCAACGCGACGAAGGGTACGTCAACCGTCAGCCGCTCTGAGCCAGGCGACCCCGCCGAGCACGGACCAGTAGCCGGGATCGAACGTCCTGACTTCCTGTAGTAGGATTCCCCGGTGCCGGAGGCCGTCCCCGTTCCTGAGGTCGATCTGCGGTCGTTCATCCGGACTGTCCCCGACTACCCCAAGCCCGGGATCTTATTTCGCGACATCACCCCACTCCTGGGCGACGGAGCGGCGTTCCGCTCCGCCTGCGAGAGGATGACCGAGCTATTCCGATCTGCTGACGTGGGGGCGGTGGCCAGCATCGAGTCGCGCGGGTTCACCTTTGGTGCCGTGATCGCATTCGAACTCGGAGTCGGCGTGGTCCCGGTCCGCAAGGCCGGTCGGCTGCCGGCCGCCCGGATCAGCTCTAGCTATGAGCTGGAATACGGAGAGGCTGTTCTGGAGATGCACCAGGACGCCATCGCCGGCGGCACCAGGGTTCTGGTGGTCGACGATCTGCTAGCGACCGGGGGTACCGCCCTGGCAACTTTGGACCTGATCAACAGGCTCGGCGGCGTGGCGGTCGGCTTCGCATTTGTGGTCGAGTTACTGGCGCTTCAGGGCCGGGAGCGGTTGGGGGAGAACCGTGTGGAGGCGCTGTTGGCGCTTTGAGAGGAGAGAGCGGTGGCTGAAACCGGGACGGCGCTGGCCGCCGACTACGACGTCGCCGACATCAAGCTGGCTGAGGTGGGAACCCAGCGAGTTGCGTGGGCGGCTCGGGATATGCCGGTGTTGGCCCAGATCAAGGCCCGCTTCGAAGCTGATCAGCCGTTTCGGGGCCTGCGGCTCGGCGGCTGCTTGCACATCACGGCCGAGACCGCGAACCTGGCTCTTGCTCTGGCCGCTGGGGGGGCGCGGGTGGCGCTATGCGCCAGCAACCCACTCTCCACCCAGGACCCGGTGGCGGCGAGCTTGGTGGCGCACGGGATCTCGGTTTTCGCCCGGCGCGGGGAGGACCGTGGCGTCTACTACGCGCACCTCGAGGCGGTGCTGGCGACCAATCCTCAGATCACGATGGACGATGGCGCCGACCTGGTCGGGCTATTGCACCAACGGGACCCGGGAGAATGCGCGAACGTGATCGGCGGCACTGAGGAAACCACCACCGGGGTGATCCGGTTGCGGGCCATGGCCAAGGCCGGGGTCCTGCGCTTCCCGGTGATCGCGGTCAACGAGGCCCTTACCAAGCATCTCTTCGACAACCGATATGGGACGGGCCAGTCCACGATTGACGGTCTGGTCCGGGCCACCAACATCCTGCTGGCCGGGCGCACCTTCGTCGTCTGCGGATACGGATGGTGCGGTCGCGGCTTGGCAGCCCGGGCGCGGGGCATGGGGGCCCAGGTCATCGTCACCGAGGTCGACCCCACCCGGGCCCTGGAGGCGGTCATGGAAGGCTTCCAGGTGATGACGCTGTTGGAGGCCGCCCCTCGGGCGGACGTGGTGATCACCGTCACCGGCGATTGCAACGTGGTGGACCGGCAGCACTTCCAGGCGCTCAAGGACCGTTGCATCGTCGCCAACAGTGGCCACTTCAACTCGGAGATCAACTTGGCGGCTCTGGACGAGCTGACCACGGAGGTCACGGAGGCCCGACCCTTGGTGGCTCAGCACTCCTTGATCAACGGGCGGCGGGTCTATCTCCTGGCTGAGGGCCGGTTGTTGAACCTCTCGGCTGCCGAAGGTCACCCGGCCTCAGTGATGGACATGTCCTTCGCTAACCAGGCGCTGGCCGCTGCCTACCTGGCCGCCCACGCCGGCGAGCTCAGCCCCAGCGTCCACGATGTCCCCCTCGACATCGACCAGGAGGTCGCCAAGCTGAAGCTGGCCGCTCTGGGGGTGGAGATCGACGTCTTGACCGACCAGCAGCAGGCCTACCTCACTTCCTGGGAGCAGGGCACCGACTGACCACCTTCTGGAAGGGATCTCTGGCCTGACTAAGATGACCGTGACCCTCGGACAGGAGAAGGTCCGTTCCAGCCAACGGATGGCTTCCGGTGAGGGTGAGAGGAGAGCCGCGTGACACATGGACACAACCGCCGACTGTTCACCTCGGAGTCGGTGACCGAGGGTCATCCCGACAAACTGGCCGACCAGATCTCGGACGCCATCCTGGATGCCATCCTGGCCCAGGATCCCCTGGCCCGGGTGGCCTGCGAGACGGCCCTCACCACCGGCACCGCGATCCTGCTCGGCGAGATCTCCACTGATTGCTACATCGATATGCCCAAGGTGGTCAGGAAGACCATCCGGGACGTCGGGTACGTGCGCGCCAAGTACGGCTTCGACTACGAGACCTGCGGGGTCTTGGTGTGCATCGAGGGCCAGTCGCCGGACATTGCCCGAGGGGTTGACGGAGGTGGCGCCGGGGACCAGGGAATGATGTTCGGCTTCGCCTGCGACGAGACTCCCGAGTTGATGCCGGCCCCCATTCAGTACGCCCATGGGATCAGTCGCCGGCTGGCGGAGATGCGCAAGAACGGCACCCTCAAGTGGGCTCGGCCCGACGGCAAGAGCCAGGTCACCGTCGAGTACGACGAGGCGGGGGTGCCTTTTCACATCGACACGGTGGTGGTCAGCGCCCAGCACTCCGAGGAGGCGTCGCACGAGGAGATCGAGGCGGGTATCCGTGAGCACGTCATCCGTCCCTCACTCCCGGTCCATCTCTTCGATGACGAGACCAGGGTGTTGGTGAACCCCACCGGGCGCTTCGTCATCGGGGGACCCCAAGGGGATGCGGGGCTGACCGGACGCAAGATCATCGTGGACTCGTACGGCGGCCTGGGCCGCCACGGGGGTGGCGCCTTCTCGGGCAAGGACCCCACCAAGGTCGACCGCTCCGCCGCCTACGGAGCTCGGTACGTCGCCAAACACCTGGTGGCGGCCGGGCTGGCCCGGCGGGCGGAGGTTCATCTGGCCTACGCCATTGGAGTCGCCAAGCCGGTCTCGGTGGGGGTCGAGACCTTCGGTACCGAAGCGGTTCCGCTGGAACAGATCGAGGCGCTGATCGATGAGTACTTCGACCTCTCGCCGTCGGGGATCATCAAGGAACTCTCGCTCCGTCGCCCCATCTACCAACAGGTGGCGGCCTACGGGCACTTCGGGCGCTCTGACCTGGACCTTCCCTGGGAGCGCACTCCCTACCGGGACGACCTGGCCAGGGACGCCGGACTGGCGCCTCCGGTGCCCATCGGCTCCGAGGCGGCCAGCTGACCCTGGGGGACGATCCTGAGGAGGGAGTTCCGGCGGCTCCCCCAGAGTTGGTCTCCGTGGTGCTCGCGGGCGGCTCCGGCACGAGGCTCTGGCCCCGCTCCCGCTCGCGGGCACCGAAGCACCTGAGCCCCTTGGCACCGGACGGCCGCAGCTTGTTGCGCCATGCCTACGACCGGGCGGCTCGGCTGGGTGGTGCCGTGCTGGTGGTCACGGCGGTCCAGCAGGCAGCCCAGGTGCTGGCCGAGCTCCCCGAGCTGGAACCGGACCGGCTTCTGCTGGAACCTGAGCCTCGGGGGACCGGACCGGCACTGGCCTGGGCGGCCCTGAGTGCCCTCCAGCTTCATCCCCGGGCAGTACTCGTCTCACTCCACGCCGACCACTACATGCCGGATGTGGCCGCCACCACCAGGGCGCTGCTCTCCGCGGCCGCCTGGGCCAGTCACTCGGAGGTCCTGATCACCATCGGCCTCAAACCATCCTGGGGAGCCCCGGGCTTCGGCTACGTCGAGGTCGGCCCAGAACTGGCCCGTCCGGGGCGGCTGGAATGGGCGTTGCCCCTTTTCCAGAGCCGGGGCTTCGTGGAGAAACCCGACCCGGAGCGAGCTCAGGAGATGCTGGCGAGTGGTGGCTACTTCTGGAACACCGGTCTCTTCGCCTGGCAGGCCCAACTATTTCTGAACGAGATGGACGCTCACGCTCCCGAGGTCGTCGGCGCGGTTCGAGCGGCCGTCTTGAGCCAGCCACAGGGAAGCGAGGCGTTCGCTGGCGCTTGGGGCAAGGTCCCATCCGGGGTGGTCGACCGGTTGGTGCTGGAGCGCAGCTCCAGGGTCGCGATCTTGCCTGTGGGGCTGACCTGGAGCGACCTCGGTTCGTTCCTCGACCTCTATCAGGCGGCGCTCGATGCCGGTGAGGGCGACTCTCTGGAGAACGTGGTTCGGGGGGATGCCCTGGTGCTGGCGAGCGACCGGAGCTACGTGGACTCGGCCGGGAAACGGTTGGTGGTAGTGCTGGGAGCAGAGCAACTGGCCGTGATCGACACCGAGGACGCCCTACTGGTCTGCCCCCTGTCCCGGGTCCAGGAAGTGACCCGGGTGGTCGACGAGCTGCGCCAGCGAGGGCGAACCGAGCTCCTATAGACGATCGGGGTGGGATCCTGGCCTGAGCCGGGAGGTCAAGCAGCTACCCATACAATTACCCTGCTCCGCGTTCCCCAGCGTTCCAGGGAGGTCAAAGCTGACACAGCCCAAGATCAGTTTCGGCACCGACGGTTGGCGGGCGGTGGTGGCCGACGACTTCACCTACGCCAACGTCCGCGCGGTGACCCAGGCGGTGGCACAGTATCTGGCCGGGGCACCCGCCGAGGGCAAGGTGGTGGTCGGCCATGACACCAGATTCTCGGCGGAGCTGTTCGCGCGAGAGGTGTCGCGGGTGCTGGCCGCCAACTCCCGCCCGGTTTTGCTCACCGACCGCCCCAGCCCGACTCAGGTCTCGGCCTGGTTGGTCGTTGACCGGGGGGCCCTGGGCGCCGTGGTGGTCACTGCCAGCCATAACCCTCCGGAGTTCAACGGCCTCAAGTACAAGCCGGACTACGGGGGCTCCGCATCTCCCGAGGTCATCTCCCGGCTGGAGGAAGCGCTGGCCCAGGTGATGGACGACGACTCAGTCCGCACCATGTCCATCGAGGAGGCGATCTCTCAGGGCCTGGTCGAGCTGGTGGATCCCAGGCCCTCGTACCGGACCCAAATCGCTCGGTTGGTGCGGCTGGACGAGATCAAGCGGGCCGGACTTCACCTCCTGCACGATCCCATGTACGGCTCCGGAGCTGGCTATGTCAGCGACCTGGTGTCCGGAGGCACGACCCGGGTAACTGAGCTGCATTCCGACCGCAACCCCGGATTTGGGGGATTGCATCCGGAGCCGATCCCGCCCAACACCGACGAGGCCGCCCGGGTACTGCGGGGCGGTGGCTTCGATCTCGGGATCATCAACGATGGCGATGCGGACCGGGTCGGGATCTTCGACGAGAAAGGGAACTTCGTTGACCAGCTGGAGGTCGCCACCCTGCTGCTCTGGCACCTCTGCGAGAACCGCAAGCTGCAAGGCCCGGTGGTGCGCTCGCTGACAATGACCCGTCGCCTCGACATCCTGGGCCAGCGCTATTCCTGCCCAGTGGAGGAGCTGCCGGTCGGCTTCAAGTACCTGGGGACCAGGATGCGAGAGGTGGACGCCCTCTTCGCCGCGGAGGAGTCGGGTGGCTTCGGTTTCCGGGGCCACATTCCCGAGCGGGATGGGATTTTGAGCGGGCTGTTCTTCGCCGAGATGATCGTTATGACTGGCAGCCCCCTCAGCAAGATCCGCCAGCAGGTGGCCGAGCTGGTCGGGCCGCACGCCTATGCCCGCCGGGATCACCGCTTTTCCCGGGAGGGCTACCCCGCTGCCCGGGAGAAGCTGGTGCATCGGATGCAGGTGAGCCCTCCCCAGGCGGTGGGCGCGGAGCAGGTCACCGCCACCCGAAAGGACGACGGCTACAAGTACTGGATGGGCGAGGATTCCTGGGTCCTGGTGCGGATGTCAGGGACCGAGCCCTTGATGAGGGTCTACTGCGAGTCCACCTCTCCCGAGCGGGTCCAGCAGCTGCTTAACGACTTCGAGAGTGAGCTGGGCGTCATCGGGGATGACGGCGGGCATGGTGGCTGACCCCGACGCCGCCAACCTGCCCGAGCGGCGGGTCGAGAAGCCCTGGGGCTACGAGATCTGGTTCGCGGTCACCGACCGTTACGCCGGGAAGATCATCCACATCGCCGCCGGCCACGAGCTGAGCCTGCAATACCACGAGCGCAAGGACGAATCCATCTACGTGCTCTCTGGAGCCATGGAGCTGGAGCTCGACGATGACAAAGGCGAGCTCCAAACCCGGCGGCTCCTCCCTGGCCAGTGCCAGCGAATCCAGGTGGGACGCCGCCACCGAATGCGGGCACTGGAGGACACCGAAGTCTGCGAGGTGTCCTCCCCCGACCTGGATGACGTGGTCCGGTTGGAGGATCGGTATGGGCGGGCCGATCCGCCTGGCAGCTGATCCCCAGCGTCTCCTCGGGGGCCGCCCACCACGGTCACCGACCGGGAGCAGGCAGCGGCCCCGAGATTGAGGTTTCCCCCACTATCCACAGGTGAACGTGGAAAACATTAAAGCGCAGGTGGGGCCATGAGCTGGCGACCCGGGGGAGCGGCGGCACTCCGCCAGGATGCCGAGTCCGGTCTGGGAGTGGCTCCGGTCGACCACTCTTCTGACCTCCATCTATCGCCACCTCGAATCGTGCCGTTCTCCCTGACCGCGGCGGCAGTGTGTGCCCTCACCGGGCTCGGGCTTCTGCCAGTGCCCGCCGCAGTCCTGCTCGATCTCGGGGCCGTGGTCTGCTATCTGGTGGCCCTGCGCGCCGCGCTGCCGCGCTGGCCCGAACTTCCCTGGCCCAGGCTTCATTTCCTCAGCGGAATGCAGCCGGCCGTGCTGCCCTTGGCAGGCTTCGTCTCCGCCTCAGTGGCCCTCGCGGAGCAGCCGGGGCTGCCGGGCGAGGTGGTACTGCCTCTGGCGGCGCTCTTGCTGCTGACCCTGGGGCCCTGGCTGGAAGTGGCGGAGGAGCGGCGGTCCTCCGCTCGCTGGGGGCCGACGGTCCTGGCGCTGTTGACCCTGGCAGTCCCTCTGCCAATCTTCATCCTGGCGATGAGCCCCTCGGTCGCCGCTCCCGTGCGGGCGGTCACCGTGGCGGCAGTGGTAGTGGTGCCCACCTGGCGGCTGATCAGCCTCAGCCGGCGCAGCTGGTCCCAGGCTTGGAAGCGGGCTCTGCTGGTGGCGGCTCTGCTGGGCGTGGCGGCGGGGTTGTCGGTGCTGCTCACGGTGCCCACTCCCTTGCTGCCCGTGGCCATGCTGCTCGGCTGGTACGGGGTGGCTGGGGTGGCGAGCCAGCCCAACGGTCGCTCCACCGGCGCCTTCGCGGTCTTCGTGGTCCTGGCGGCAGTGATGCTGGCGGTTGCCCACCCTCTCTGACCGGGGCCAATCGGGCCGCAAACGATGTACCGTGGGGCGCCTATGGGAACCGATTCCTTGGGGCGGTGGTGGGATGCGGATGGGTTGCCGCCGCCGTCGGCGAGCTGGCAGTCCTAGCGGGTCGGCGCGCTGGGGCCGGCCTAGCTCCCCGCTTCGCGAACCCCAGAATTGAACATCCGCGTCGCAAGCCCGAGGAGGCTTCCCATGGCCACTACCGTCTCCCAGTCTGACCTGAACACCCACGCCCAGGAGGGCGGCACCTCGGAGCAGTGGCGCGAGCGCGACCGGCGCTCGGTGGCCGCTGTCTGGTCGCGCTACACCGACTTGGTGGTCAGCTCGGCCGAAGGGTCGTTCCTGATCGACGTCGAGGGCCGACGGTACCTGGACTTCGCGTGCGGAATCGCGGTGACCAGCCTGGGTCACCGCCATCCCGACGTGACCGAGGCGGTCCACCGCCAGCTCGATCGCTACTGGCACACCAGCATCGTCACTCAGAGTGTGGTCATGACCGAGGCGGCCGAGCGGGTCGCGGCGATCTGCCCGGACCCCCTGGATGTGGTCTTCTTCGCCAACTCCGGAGCGGAGGTGGTGGACGGAGCGCTCAAGTTAGCCCGGCGGGCGACGGGCCGCCCGGGGATCATCTCCTTCCGGGGCGCCTTTCACGGGCGCACCTTCGGAGCGCTGAGCGTGACTACCAGCAAGGCCATGTACCGCGCCAAGTACGGACCGCTGCTGCCCGGGGTTTACGTCACCCGGTATCCCTACTGCTTTAGGGTCTGCGATCACGGTCGGGGCGAGCCCTGTCCCATCGCGGCGGGGGAGGAGCTGGAGCGACTCTTCCATCAGGTGGTTCCGGCCAACGAGGTGGCCGCCATCTTGGTCGAGCCAATCCAGGGGGAGGGCGGGTACGTGGTGCCGCCGGCCGGATTCCTCGCCACCCTGCGGCGGATCTGCGACGAGCACGGCATCCTGCTGATCTGCGACGAGATCCAGTCCGGAGTCGCCAGATCCGGGCGCTGGTTGGCGGTGGACCACGAACAGGTCGTGCCGGACATCGTCACCCTGGCCAAGGCCCTCGGGAGCGGCCTGCCGGTGGGGGCCATCGTCGCCAGCCACCAGTTGATGGATCGCTGGGAATCTGGCAGTCACGGGAGCACCTTCGGGGGCAACCCGGTGGCCGGGGCGGCGGTCATCGCCACGTTGAAGGTGATCGAGCGCGACCATCTCATGGCGCGGGCCACCAATCTGGGCGAGACCATCTGGACGAGGGTCGAGGGCTGGCAGAGGGCCGGTTACGGCCCTGCCGACCTGCGAGGCAGGGGGGCATTGATCGGCCTGGAGTTCCTGGATCCAGTGGGAGGCCCGGACCACGACCGGGTGACCGAGATCAAGCACCTCGCTCTGGAAGCGGGGTTGGTCCTTCTCTCCTGCGGCATCGATGACAACGTCATCCGGCTGCTGCCGCCACTGACTGTGAGCGACTACGAGCTCGCCCAGGGGCTCGACATTCTGGAGTCGGCGGTTCAGGAAACAGGGAGAGCGGGATGACCACTGCCGAGGCTGTTGAGGCTCGCAGCTACGGCAACCTGATCGCCGGGGAGTGGCGCGATGCCCAGGGAGATCAGACGTTCGACTCGGTCAACCCGGCACGCCGATCGGAGGTGATCGGACACTTCGCCCGCGGCACTGCCCAAGACGTCGAGCTGGCGGTCAAAGCGGCCGTCGAGGCCCAGCCAAATTGGGCACGAACTCCCGTCCCCGCCAGAGCCGAGATCCTAGCTCGCACGGGCCGCCTCCTCGAGGAGCGTAAAGAGGAGTTGGCGCAGCTCATGACCCGCGAGATGGGCAAGGTGCTTACCGAGGCCCGCGGCGATGTCCAGGAGGGCATCGACATGGCCAAGTACATGGCCGGTCAGGGCCGTAATCCGATCGGCGAGGTGGTCCCGAGCGAACTCCGCCAGAAGCGCGCCTTCGCGGAGCGCGTTCCGATCGGGGTGGTCGGCTGCATCACCCCCTGGAACTTCCCAATGGCGATTCCCTGCTGGAAGCTGATGCCCGCTCTCCTGGCTGGCAACGCGGTGGTCTTCAAGCCGGCCGAGGACACGCCGTTGGTCGCGATCAAGCTGGCCGAGGTGCTCCTCGAGGCGGGGCTGCCCAAGGGAGTGCTCGGACTGGTGACCGGGTTTGGTGAGGAGGCGGGGGCCGCCCTGGTCGAGCATCCGGCCGTCAGGGCCATCTCGTTCACCGGCTCCGTCAGCGTTGGGCAGGCGATCGCCTCCACCTGCGGTCGCCTGGGTAAGCGGGTCTCCCTTGAACTCGGCGGCAAGAATGCCATGCTGGTCTGCGCTGACGCCGATCTGGAGCTGGCCCTGGAGGGAGCCATCTGGGGCGCCTTCGGCACCACCGGACAGCGCTGCACCGCCACCTCTAGATTGATCGTGCAGGATAAGGTGCTGCAGGACTTCACCGAGAGGCTGGTCAGTCGGGTCGCTGAGCTGCGCCTGGGGGACGGGCTCGATCCCCGGACTGACGTGGGGCCGGTGATCAACGAGGCTCAGCTGCGGAGGATTCACGGCTACACCGAGGTCGGCCGGCAGGAGTCGGCGCGACTGCTGATCGGAGGCAGGGTCGCCACCAAGGGGGCACTCGCAGAGGGCAACTTCTACGAGCCGACCGTCTTCGCCGACGTCGGTGAGCGGATGCGGATCGCCCAGGAGGAGATCTTCGGCCCCACGGCAGTGATCATTGCGGCCGCTGACGTGGAGGAGGCGATCAAGATCGCCAACGGCACGGCCTTCGGGCTCTCGGTGGCGATCTACACCAAGGACATCGACCAGGCCCTGCAGGCGGTGGACCGTCTCGAAGCGGGAATCGTCTACGTCAACGCTCCGACCATCGGGGCCGAGATCCAGCTTCCCTTCGGCGGGGTCAAGGCGACCGGCAACGGCCATCGGGCGGCCGGCACTACCGCGCTCGACGAATTCACCGAGTGGAAGACGGTATACATCGACTACTCGGGCCGTCTGCAGCGAGCGCAGATCGACACCGACGCCGGCTGACCGAGCGGAGCTTTGCTCGACCTCAGTCTCGGCGAAGAACTGCTCCAGTTCCAGGAGATGATCCGCGAGTTCGCCGGTCGGGAGCTGGCTCCGGAGGTGCCGCGGCGCGACCGGGACGCCGACCCCGACCCCGAGCTCTTCGCCAAGCTGGCCAGCGTGGGGATCCCCGGGGTGGTGACCCCCAGGAGGTACGGGGGAGCGGGCCTGGACTGGATCGCCCTGGGACTTGCTTGCGAAGAGCTGGAGTACGTGGACGCTTCCTGCCGCACCGCGCTGTCCGTGCACGCCGGACTCTGCATGACCGGGATCTACCAGTGGGGCACGGAGGAGCAACGCCAGCGGCTGCTCCGGCCGCTGGCCGAGGGTCGGCGTCAGGGCTGCTTCGCGCTCACCGAGCCGGACGCCGGCAGTGATGTCCGGGCGCTTCGGACCAGCGCCAAGAGGGAGGGCGACCTGTACCGGATTAGGGGCCAGAAAGTCTGGATCTCGATGGGTGACTTTGCCGACATCTTGCTGGTCTTTGCCACTGTCGATCCGGACCGAGGTGCCGCTGGAATCACGGCCTTCGCCGTCGACCGCGAGCTGGCGGGGGAGGGGCTGCTGACCCAGCCGATCCACGACAAGTACGGCCTCCGGGCGAGCGACACGGCGGTGGTCTACCTGGACGACGCGGTGGTTCCGGAAGCCAACCGGATCGGGGAAGAGGGCGACGGCTTCAAGGTGGCCATGAGTTGCTTGGACAGCGGACGGTACTGCGTCGCCAGCGGGGCGGCCGGCACCATCCGCGCCTGTCTCGACTTGAGCGTCAGCTATGCCCGATCGCGCACGGTGCAGGGACAGGAGATCGGACGGCTCCAGTTGGTCCAACAGATGATCGGGGGGATGCAGCGTGACTACGACATTGGCCGGCTTCTCTGGCTCCGGGCCGGCTGGCTCAAGAATCAGGGTGAGCGCAGCTCGCGAGAATCGGCCCTCGCAAAGTGGGTGAACTCCGAGCGGGCCAACCACGCGGCCGACGATGCGCTCCAGGTGCACGGGGCCACTGGGTTCAGTGAGGAGTGCCCGGCGGCGCGCTACCTCCGTAACAGCCGGGCCACCCTGATCTACGAGGGCACCAGGGAGGTTCAGACCCAACTTGCCGCCGAATACGCCCTCGGCTATCGACTGGACCGACCCCTGGCCCACCCGCTGCCGGCTTGGCCGGACGAAGGCGATGCTCCGGCACCGGACGAGAGGCTCGTGCCCTGACTGGCTGGCAGTCGGTAGCGCCTCAGCCGGAGTCCCTGGCGGCGGGGTGGCGGGAGGGCTCTATCGATCGACCGCAGGGTAGATTGCGCTACGTCACAGCGGGCGAGGGGATCCCCCTAGTGTTGTGCCACGGCTTCATCGGCTCGGCTGAGAACTTCGAGAGTTGGGTGCCGAGGCTGGCCCGGCACCGGAAACTGGTGATCCCCGACCTTCCCGGGTTCGGGAGTTCGGCGCCGCTTTCGACCGAACACACCAGCCGAGCCCTGGCGGCGGAGCTGTTGGTGCTTTTGGACCAGCTGGCCCTTCCCCGATACGAGCTGGGAGGGCTCTGTCTGGGGGCGGCCGTCGCACTTGAGCTTCTGGCCATGGCCCCGAGCCGTCCCATGCGCATGATCCTGCACACTCCGCTGCTCGATTCGACCTGCATCTCGCGCAGCGTTCAGATGCAGGTTCGTCTCGGCACCGCTCCCGGCGTCTTCAGCCTGATCTCATTTCTCGGGCGCCAGCGGATGCTGGCCGACTTCTACCGGCGAGTGGCGGTGGAGGGTAAGGCTGAGGTTGACCGCCGGTCTGCCGACCTCAACTTCGCCAACCAGATCAGAGCTGATCCCAGGGCTGCGCGAGAATGGCTCCGAGACGGAATGGCGGCGGACTTCCGGCCGCTGCTGGATGGCTGGCCCGGCGCACTGGCGGTCCTCGCCGCCGCCGACGACCGGCTCTTGGAGCTCGACCGAGTGCAGGAGTACTGCGCGCACCGGCCGCGTACCGAGATCTCCATCATCAGTTCGGCCGGTCACGGCTGGGACGCGGAGCTGATCCGGCGCCAGCTCGAAGTTCTGGAGAGCTTTCTGGCCGCCGATGACCCCACCCCCGCGCCGGTCCCCTCCGCCAGGTGAGCGCCTCTCTGAGGCTCTTCCTGGCCGCGGAGGTGCCCCAGGCCCTGCGCCAGCAGCTGGTCCCACGGCTCGACCAGCTGGCCGCGCTGGACCCGAGCGTTCGACCCGTGAGGGCAGAAGGACTGCACTTGACCCTTCGCTTTCTGGGAGCGGTGGCGCCCGAAAAGGAAGTTGCCGTCCGGCGGGTCGCCGCCCGAGTCGCTCTGGAGACCGCGGCCTTTCCGATCGAGCTTCAAGGTCTCAGCGTCTTTGCCACGGCGAGCAGGCCCCAGGTGATCTGGGCCGGCGTTGGGGCGGGCGAGGCGGAGCTGGGTCGGCTGGCGGAGCTGCTCGGTGCCGGGCTCACGAAGGAGGGCTGGTCCCTGGAGCGGCGTTCCTTCCATCCTCACTGCTCCCTCGCCCGGCTGCCCACGGCCCTCGAGGCAAGTTCGCGAGCCGCTCTTACCGAACTCTGCGAGCGAAGTCGGGGGGATCCGCCTCTGTTCATGCAAGCTCAGCACTTGGCCCTTCTGGAATCGGTCGCGGTGCCCGGCGGCCCCAATCGCTATCCCCTCCGCGCCAGCTGGCCGTTGCAGGAGCTCTAGGTAAGCTCACCACTCGAAGGGTCGGCCATGCCACTGATGCAGCTCGGGGTAGGTCCCCTGGGCAAGCAGTGCCCGGGCGCGCCGTTCGAACGCCTTAACCTCGGCGGGTTGAAGCAGCGGAGCCAGCGCGACCCGGAGGGTGGACAACCGCGCTCGGTCACCGAGCAGCTCCGAGACGTCCTGGAGCCAGGTCGGGGGCACCGGGGTCCCCCCCAGTTCGATCAGCGCCGTGCGTAGCTTGAAATCAGTGTGGAACGTGACCCCGTGGTCGATCCCGCGCAGGCCTCCCTGGGGGTCCACCAGAAGATGGGCCTGCTTGCGGTCAGCGTTGTTGATCAGCACGTCCAGGGCGGCGAGCCCTCGCAGGCTACTCTCCATCTGATCGGGGTTCAGCTCCAGCTCGGGCGGTGGGTCGGGGATGTATTCTTGGATCGAACCTTCGCCGTAGGGCGCCTCCTCGCGGAGAACGGTCGTGGGAGTGAAGTTCCATCCGAGCGCGCGATCGACCACGCTGGTTGCCACCTCGCGCCGGTGCAGGGTCCCGACCGGGAAGTCCCAGAGGGGTCGCTCTCCCCGGGCCGGCTTGTAGACCGCCAGGAGCTCGCCCTCGGGGGCGTCCAAGCGAACCAGGAACACCGCGTTGCTGCCCCACGGCATCCGCTCCACCTTGAGGACCGGTGCGTTGGCGAGCCAGCGGCCGAGGTTCGTCGCCCCCAGCTCCGACTCCGGGGGCACTTCCCGCAATCCCATGTAGAGTGCAGCCTACCTTTGCCCAGCTATCCTGGCTGGCCGTGGCCCGACGTGGTGCCGCACCCCCGCACCGATCCGCTCCCGTTAGCAACCCGGAGGATGGCGCTTGGTCCACTCGCTCGAGCAGTTTCTGACGTCCTTCGGCTACCTGGCCCTCTTCCTTCTCACGGTGGCGCAGTGCACGGGGATCCCTGTCTCCAGCGAGGTGGTGATCCCCTTCGCCGGCCTGCTGGTCGCCAACGGGACTCTATCGCTGCCGTTGGTGATCCTGGTCACCCTGGTGGGGGAGTTGGTGGGAGCCCTGATCGCCTACGCCATTGGCGCCTGGGTGGGCCGCCCCGCGGTGCTGGCGGCGGGCCGTCGGTTCCACTTCCGGGAGAGCCACCTGGAAGCGGCGGAACGTTGGATCGAGCGACGAGGAGTGCTGGCCGTGGCGGTGGGGCGGTGCGTGCCGATCATCCGCAGCTACACCAGTTTTCCCGCCGGGTTCGGTCATATGCCGCTGACCCGCTTCATACCCGCCACTCTGGTGGGGGCGCTGGTCTGGGACAGCGCGCTGGCGGTTGCCGGGATGGAACTGGGCAAGCATCTATCCGACATCTCCACGGTCCTCCAGCCTCTCGGATACATTGCGGTGGTGCTTCTGGCCCTGGCCTTCGTGTACGGCGTCTATCGCTGGAACAACCGGGACCGAGCAGCACCAACCCGGAAGGTATAGCCGCTCCTTCCCGCCTGACTAGATCCGAACTCAAGGGCAACTCGGCAGCAGAGGTTGGTGCGAGGCTCAGCCGAGGCGGGTCCACCAACGGCTCAGGTTGCGGGAACTCTGGAGGTGGCTGAGCTCTAGGGGGCGCTTGACCGCCAGAAAGGAGGTCACACAGGTCTTCCGGGGTTTTGGAGAGTGTGCCCGAGCCATCGGTCTGCTGGCACCCAGTTCGACCACGGCTAAGAGGGCGGGTACGGACCCAGTCCCGGCTAAGAACTGGTCTGGGAGCCGGAAGGGGTGGTCTCGGAGAGCCCTTCCCTCCCCGCTCCGAACTCATCTGGCCGCCACTGCCCAGCCGGCAGGCGCTGGTGTCACCAGGCCACCGGCTTCTCTACGGCGGTCTCGGTTCCGCGCTTCTCGGCTAGGTGGTGATCCAGATCAGCGGCAATCGCTGGGAGGTGAATGTCGCATACCGAGTTCTGCCGGCTCTCCAATTGCCACGGACCACTCGGTTGCCTCGTGGGAGCGTGGCCCAACCCAGCTCGCGGGACTGGTTTGGTGCGCTAGAGTACCGATGCGGCGTAGTGTCGCGGGTACACTGCTCTCGTAGGGGATTGGATCTACAAGTCCGTTCCGGAGCTCCGGAACGGTGGGTCGAGTTCGGGCGCTAGCGGTGGAGGCGAAACAATGGTCGGTTCGGGAAAGGTTCATCCCACCGCCGGGCGGGGCATTCTGCGTGGGCTACCAGCGTTGCTGGGGCTGGGTGCGATTGCCATCTGGGTGACCTTCGGCGGGACCCCTGTGGCGGCAGCGACCTCAGTGGGTTTGGGAACGGCAGGCTCCTTCGCGGTGTTGGGTGGTCAGACGGTCACCAACTCGGGCCTAACGACGCTCGAAGGGGATCTAGGAGTCAGTCCAGGTAGCTCCATCACGGGCTTCCCTCCGGGCATCGTCGAGGCTCCCTATACCACTTACGACGGTGGATCCCAGGCAGCGGGGGCCCAAGCCGATTTGACTGTGGGCTATGACCAGGCGGCGGGCGAGACCCCACCGACCTACGAGACCGCCTCCGACGACCTTACCGGGCTCAACCTTGGCCCCGGGGTGTACCAAACGAACACAACCGGTAGTCCGTCAGGAGACGATGGACCACTGAGTCTGACCGGCACCCTAACCCTGACCGGGGGGCCTGATGCGGTGTTCATCTTCCAAACGGCGTCCACGTTGTCCACCGCTTCGACCAGCGACATAGTACTGGCCGGTGGGGCGTCAGCTTGCAACGTATTCTGGCAGGTGGGTAGCTCGGCTACGCTGGATGGCGGGACTGGGTCCAACGACTTCGTCGGGACCGTCATGGCGTTGACGTCGATCTCGGTGGACACTGGCGTCACCGTGCACGGGCGGCTGCTTTCTCGCAACGGCGGCGTCACCCTGTTGGACGACAACATCGACGCATCGGCATGTGCGACTCCGCTAGCCGCATCACCCCCAACGCCTGCACCGGGCACGACGACGCCGACCACGGGAGCGTTCGGTGCCGGCCCCAACGGCATCCCGTTGGTGCTGATTGCCATGGCCTGCCTGGCAGTCGGGATCCTGGTCACGTCAGGGGGGCTATCGATGGTCCGCACCGGGCGCGGCGGGAGACGGGGTCCTCGCGTCTGACCCTGGTCATATAGCTCGGTGGCAGCGACGGGATCTTCTTCAAGCACTCAACCCCTACCACACACAAACCTTCGGCAAAGTTGACCGCTTCCACCAGCGCCTGAAGGGTTTCCGGGCCAAGCAGCCAGCAGCACCCACCCTGGCCGTGCTCCAGCTCGACACCTTCCGTGCCAACTCCGACCACCATCGACCTCACCGCGCCCTGGCCGGCCATACCCGCCCACCGCGTTCCACGCCCGTATCCAAAGCCCGGCCCGAGGGACTAGACTCAGCGGTCCACAACCGCGTCCGCCACGACCGGGGGGGGACCAGCATGGCCGGGTCACCCTCCGCTACCTCAGCCGGGTCCGCCGCAATCTGTCTGGGACAGGCCCATGCCGGTGCGCCCGTGCGCCTGCAGGTGGCCAACAGGCACGTCCGGGTGATCGGCGACAGCGGACCGCTGCTGCGCGAACTGGTGCTCGACCCCGCCCGCGACTACCAACCGCTGGGAACCCCCTCCGGGCGCCCTAGAGTTGTCCACGATTACGTGAGACAGGTGTCCACGATGTCCTGAGACACGGGAATGTCTGGGGCGGGAGTGTTCGAACCTCCGATTACCTGATCCAGGGCCAGGCGCCTTAGCCCAACCCTACGGCGATGGGAGCAAGCGCGCTACGAGTACGGGGTAGCGGCCGCCGCAGGCGCGTCGGACGCGTGCGCGGCACGGAAGTGCGCACCCACGATGTCGCGCATCGACACGATTCCGACCATACTTCCCTGCTCGTCGACAACGAGAAGGTGGCGGAAATGGCCGTTGATCATCTCCTCGGCGGCGGTGTCGAGGTCCCAGTTCGTGGTCGCGGTGCGTGCCTCGAAGGTCATGCAGGCCTCCACCTGGGTTGCTTCGGGGTCGCGCCCGTCGGCGACCGCCCGCATCACGTCGCGCTCGGTGATGATGCCCGGCCCGGGGATGCGCTCGTCGACCACGACCGCGGCGCCCACGTGGCGCTTCAGCATCAGGCGAGCGGCCTCAGCGATCGTGACGGCGGTCCCGACCACAAGCACGTCTGTGGTCATCGCATCTTTGACGCGCACAGAGCCCTCCCTGCCGAGTCTACCACCACCGGCCGAAGTCGGCTCAGGGCGACGTGCAGAACCCACGAATAAGGACGAGGTAGGAGTTGGACTCGGTACGGACGACCCTCTAGATTCCCGTTGCAGACGTGACAGCGGCACTGGGCATCTAAGAGGGACCCCCCGATGAGGAGTTTAGACCGGACTGCAGCAAACTCTGATCCGCCGCCTTGGCCGCTCTTTCGGGAGGGCGTCTGCCTCCCGCTCCTCCTGGCTGAGACGGTCGAAAGTGCTCTCCTTGGTCGTCAGTCCTTCGCCTGCAGGACATTCATCGCGGTCAGGTAGTCCTCGCTGAACGCCAGGTGGGTGTTGACGTCGGCGAACATCCAGGGGTCGGCGTGCCCCAAGCTGGTCTTGAGGCTGATGATGCCGCCGTTCTTCTTGATCCAGCCGGTGACGTATTGCTACCCGGCATTTGGGGCGGGCGTGGCGCTGATCCGTTAGGACGGCGACGGCGGTGGGAGCACTCGGGACCGGAGGAATCAGGCTGAGGGACCCTTCGCGGAGGCCGTTGCCGATGCTGGTGAGCCCGCCGCAGCACCGTGGCGGAGGCCGTCGAAGAGCAGCCCCACCAGGCGATCCGCGGCGTCGGACCGGTCCTGATCGGTCGACATGCAGATGCCGCCGACGGCGCGGAGCAGATCGGACCCATCGACGTCGGCACGGACTGTGCCGGCGGCGACCCCCGCCTCGAGGAGCTTGGTGGCCGCGGCGGTGGCGCGTCCCTTGGTCTCCGCGAAGAAGCTGGGGTTGCTGCTCAGCATCGGCTTGAGCACGGAGAGCATGCCCCTCTTGGTGGCAACGTGGCGGACGAAGAGCTGCATCCACTCTTCGAGAGCCTGGCTGGGCGGCAGAGTGTCAAGCAGGTCGTCGGCGCTCTCACAGAGGACGTCGACCTCGTGGCGGTAAACCGCCTCGACGAGTGAGTCGCGCGTGGGGAAGTGCCGGTAGAGGGTACCGATGCCCACGCCTGCCTTGCGGGCGATGTCCTCGAGGGGAACGTCGGGGCCCTGGGCGGAGAAAGCGGCGCCTGCCGCGGTGATGAGGAGCTCCCGGTTACGTACGGCGTCGGCGCGGAGGGGACGGTCGGTGGGCGCCTTCTCGGCAGGCTCGACCGCCCCACGCTCTGCCGCCGCGACGTCAAGTCTCACAACTGTCACCAACACCTGCCTTGCAAAACGGAGGACACCTCCGTATACTTCCGGAGGAAGCTTCCGTTTCGCCATCGTACCACTTGGAGGTGTCACATGCCACCCACCGCAACGCTGAACCGCCCGACCGGCCGGGCGACCGAGCGCCGTGCCCGCCCCGGGCTGGTGCTGGGGATCATTCTTGCCGTCCAGCTGATGGTGGTGCTCGACGCCACCATCGTGAACATCGCGCTCCCCGACATCGCTAGCGCGCTTAACTTCTCGCCGGCGAGCCTGTCGTGGGTGATCACGGCGTACACCCTCGCCTTCGGAGGCTTCCTTCTTCTCGGCGCGCGCGCGGGCGACTTGCTCGGCCGCAAGCGCGTGTTCATGGCAGGCATCGGCCTCTTCACCTTCGCGTCGCTCCTCGGTGGGCTGGCGCCTTCGGGCGGCCTGCTGCTCGCGGCACGCGCGCTGCAGGGCGTGGGCGGAGCGCTCGCGGCACCGTCGGCGCTGGCCTTTTTGATGATCATGTTCCCCGAGGGCCGCGAGCGCCTGCGCGCGCTCGGCTACTACACCGCCGTGTCGATCGGCGGCGGCGCGGTCGGGCTGATCCTCGGCGGGATTCTGACCCAGGTGTCCTCCTGGCGCGCGGTGCTCTTCGTCAACGTGCCGGTCGGCCTGGTCGTGGTCGTGCTCGCGCGTCGCTCCCTGACCGAGACGCCAAGCCGCAACGGGCACTTCGACGTGATCGGCGCGGTGACTTCGACCGTCGGCGTCACCTCTGTGGCTTACGGGTTCGTGCGCGCGGCGAGCAACGGCTGGGGGGACGTGCTGACCATCGGCGCGTTCGTGGTGGGCGTCATGCTGGTCGGGGTGTTCGTGACGTTCGAGAGGCGCGTCTCTGAGCCGATCACGCCGCTGCGCCTTTTCGCGGACCGCAGTCGCAACGCCTCGTACGTGGCACGGCTGTTCCTCGTGGCCGGCATGTTCGGGATGTTCTTCTTTCTCACGCAGTTTCTCCAGGACGTGCTGGGGTACGGACCGCTCCAGACTGGTCTGGCCTTCCTTCCGTTCAGTGCGGCGCTCTTCGCGATGTCCCAGCTCAGCGCGCGGCGGTTGATTGAGCGCTTCGGCGCCAAGCCGCTGATGGTGGTGGGCATCAGCATCTCGACCCTCGCGATGCTGATGATGACACAGCTGTCGGCGTCGAGCACCTATCTCTTCGTACTGGTCCCCGTACTGCTGTTCGGGACCGGCAACGGGCTCGCGTTCGTGCCGCTGACGAGCGCGTCCCTGGCCGGCGTTCGCCGGGAGGACGCCGGCGCGGCGTCCGGACTGGTCAACGTGATGCAGCAAATGGGTGGCGCGCTCGGCCTGGCGGTACTGGTGTCCGTGTTCGGATCGGCGGGTCGCGTGGTGGCCGGGCAGTCGGCGGCGGCCGCGCGGGCCGAGTTCGTTATCGGCGCTGACCACGCCTTCGTCGCCTCCACCCTCTTCGTCGGCGCGACGGTGCTAATACTGGCTGTGGCGATTCGCGGGCGGCGCGCGACTGCCCGCGCCACCGGCGCGGCGGCCGACCTGCCCGAGTGGGTGCGCGAACTGGAGCCCACAGTGGCCACCCCGGAGGCTGTCGAGGTCTGATCGCGGCCCGCGTAGACACATGAACCCTGAAGCGTTTCCAGGCCAAGCAGCCGGCAGTACCGACCCGGGCCGTGCTGCAGCTTCAACTCGACACCTTCCGCACCTGCCACAACCACGACCGGCCACACCGGGCCTTTCACGGGGGCACGCCGCTGGTTGCCTTCAACGCCCGGCTCAAAGCTCATCCCACCCCAGCCTGCCGTCCACTGCCGCGTCCGACCGGATCGGGTCGACGCCGAGGGTAAGGTCACCCTGCGCTGCATGAGCCGCCTCGTCCACATCGGCGTCGGCCGCGCCTTCAAGCACCAACCCATCCGTCTGCTCATTGCTGACCGCCAGGTGCGCATCCCCGCCGAAGACGGCACCCTCATCCGCGAACTCACCATCGACCCCACCCGGAACTACCAGCCCCAGCAGCCGGCCCGAATCGGGCACCATGACCTGCGACAGACAGGCACCATGACCTGAGATATCACAGTGGCGCGCCCAGAGGGATTTGAACCCCCGCTCCCAGATCCGTAGTCTGGTGCTCTATCCGGGCTGAGCTATGGGCGCAGGCGCGCCTTGGATTCTAGTGCCTTGGCCGCGCTGGTCAGTCTGCCAGCAGGCTTGCCTGGCGTTGCTCCAGGGCTCGGGTTGCCGCAATCCTGCACCCCAACTGGTCTAGGACCGCGTCCAGTTCATCACGGAGCCCGGGCTCGAAGTTGACCGGATGGTTGTCCAGTTCCCGCAGCAACGCGGACAACTGAAGCGCCTTCTGCTCGATCTTGGCCACCGTCTGTCGGGCGTCTAGCCCCAGACCCGACGGAGTTCCCACCAATTCCACCATGCCGCCCTCCATTGAGGGGTCATCTGGCCCCGGGGAAGCGCCGCTGCTAATGGCAGCGACCTTGCTGGTCATGCTATCGCGACCGGCGTCCGGTGTCGATGTCCGTTAGCGCGGAGCCGGAGGTCGACGCAGGCCCCCGGGCCGGCGAGGCCCGGGACCTGCCTCAGGCACCCCCGACCCGACGTCGGATGGGGCTGCTCAGAAGGTGTAGGAGTCGCAACAGCACCAAGGCGGCCAGCGTGTAGACGGCCAGCGCGAGCAGCGCCGCCCAGTAGGTGGTGTGGCCCAGCTGGGGCACCCCGGAACGGAAGATCCCGGCAAAAGGACTGGCGAGTGCGCCGCCCACGCGGTCAACGACAGAGACGAAGCCATCCTGGCTGACCGCGGTCGCTCGGAAGACGAAGTCGAGTGCCAAGAAAGCATCCACGATGGCAACGCTCAGCAGGACCAGCTCGCCTAGCCGGTAGCCCCGCCACGAGGTAGCCTTCCCGACTCGGCTCGGGCGCCTGACCTCCGACTTCGCGACCGCTGGTTGCGAATCCGCCCCGGGCAACGCCGGGGGACCCGGCTGACGCTCCGGCGGTGCCTGCACTTCCATGCTCACGGCAGTTCCTCCCTGATCAGGCAGGCCGGTGCCGGTCGACAGCGGGTGCCTACCCTCACCCATAACAACGCCAGCCCTAGCAGACCGTTTCAGCTGCAACTCGTCGGTCGAGCGGCCGGGCTTCTGGCAGATCGGCTGGGCCGATTCACGGCGATCACGTCAGTCTTTCGGCTGGCGAATGGCTATACTCGGCGCCGCGCTTCGGCTGCCCCGCAACCGGCTGGCGCGGATGGCGAAATGGTAGACGCGCGGGGCTTAGAACCCCGTGGGGTAACCCGTCCGAGTTCGATCCTCGGTCCGCGCACCGCTACGCTTACCAGAGCAGGATGAGCCCAAGCAATACTGACGTCGCGGAGCTGGAAGTGGGCGTTGAACGCCTAGCCGGATCCCAGGCGAAGCTGACCGTTGAAGCTCCGGCCACTGATGTGGACCGAGCGCTGGTCTTGGCGCTCAGCCACCTCGGCCGGCAGTACCGCCTACCTGGCTTCAGACCCGGCAAGGCTCCGGCCGCTGTGGTCGAGCGAGCGGTTGGGTGGGAGGCGCTCCGCCAGCACGCGATCGAAGACCTGCTGCCCGAAGTCTGGGCCCGGGCGGTCGCTCAGGTTGAAGTGGAGCCGGTCTCCAACCCGGACGTCAGTGAGGTGGTGCTGGAACGGGGCGAGCCGTTTCGGTTCACAGCCACGGTGGTGCTCCGACCCGAGGTGGTCCTGGGGGACTTTCGCAAGATCAAGGTGCCAGTGACCGCCCCGGTGGTGTCCGACGAGGAAGTGGATGGCACCCTGGAAGAGCTCCGCCAGCGCTACGCCCAGCTGGAAGACGCCAGCGAGCGCGAAGCGCGCCTGACTGACGTGCTCACCGCTGAGCTGACCATGCGTCACAACGGAGAGGTGGTCGGCAGTCCCGCTCAACCCCAGACCCTCGACCTCGAGCAGGGCGACCTGCTGCCGGGAATGGCGGACCAGCTTCTAGGCGCCCGGGTCGGCGAGCCGGTGGACCTCACCCTCACCCTGCCCGAGGAGTACGGTCGCCCGGAGCTGAGAGGGGAGATGGTGGTGATCACGGCCGAAATCAAGCAGATCCAGGCCAAGGAGCTCCCCGCCCTCGACGACAACCTGGCCGCCATTGCCGGGCATGGCGAGAACCTGGCAGAACTGCGCCAGTACGTCCGCGATCAGCTGACCGAGGACGCTCGGCGCGAGAGCGAACAAGCTCAGGAGAACAAGGCACTCGAGGAGCTGGTGGCGATCTCTCGGGTCGAGGTTCCCGAAGTGATGATCCAGGCCGAGATCGATCGCCAGATCAAGGATCTTGAGCTGCGCCTCTCCGCTTCCGGGATTTCGCTGGAGCAGCTCTTGGCCTCGGACGACAAACAGGTGGAGCAACTGCGCGGAGAGCGGCGCCAGCCGGCCGTGGAGCGAGTCCAGCTGGAACTGATCCTGGAGCAGGTGGCGCGGCTCGAGGGGCTTGAGGTCTCAGATAAGGAGTTGGACGAGAACCTGGGGCGCATCTTCTCCAGGGGTGCCTCCAAGGAGAGTCGGCGGCGGGCCCGAGAGCCACTGCGCCGGGAGTTGCTGCTGGGTGAGGCACGGCGACTGGTGGCGGCGCTTGCCCGGGGCGAGTCGGGGCCGGAACCAGCCGAGGGATAGTTTCCGACCCCCTGGGTATACTCGCGATGCCGGCCAGCAAGCGCCGTTCGCGACATCCCACGACATCAGGAGGAGACCATGGCCCTCGTTCCGATGGTCATCGAGACAACCAGCCGGGGCGAGCGCGCCTTCGACATCTACTCGCGGTTGCTGAAAGACCGGATCATCTTCGTGGGCACCCCGATTGACGACCAGATCGCCAACTTGGTGATGGCCCAAATGCTGTACCTGGAGAGTGAGGACCCCGAGCGGGACATCAACCTCTACATCAACAGCCCCGGAGGATCGGTCTCCGCGGGGCTGGCCATCTACGACACCATGCAGTACGTCAAGCCTCGGGTAAGCACCTTCTGCATGGGGCTGGCGGCCTCCTTCGCCTGCTTGCTGCTGGCGGGGGGCGATAAGGGGCTCCGCTTCAGTCTGCCCAACACCAGGATCATGATGCATCAGCCATCGGGCGGCTTCCAGGGTCAAGCCTCGGACATCCAGATTCAAGCCCAGGAGATCCTGCGGCTGCGCCGGATCCTCGACCAGATCCTGGCCCATCACACGGGCAAGCCCGTCGACCAGATCACCCGAGACTCCGATCGTGACTTCTACATGTCGCCCGACGAAGCGAAGGAGTACGGGCTGGTGGACCACATCATCACCGGTCACCGCGGTCTGGATCAAGTGATAGCCGCCGAAGAGTCAGAGGCACCGGCTCCTGAGCCGGAGCGGGCCGAGGCAAATGCCGTTGCAGCCACGGAGAAGAGTTCACCCGCCCGCTAGTTGGACGGGCACCCAGAGGATCAAGTGACAGTGCGAGAGGCTCGGACCTCTACCTCCACGAGGGACCGCCAAAGGCGGGCTTTGGTGGTGCGGCGGCCCGGTGAGCGCTGTGACTTCTGCGGCAGCCTGACGACCACCGCGGCTGTCGCTGCTGCGACCGAGTCGGCCGGGACCGTGATCTGCTCCCGCTGCGTGGACACGGCGGCCCAGCAAGTTTTCCAACCGGGGGGAGGGGATGCAGCATGACTGAGCGCGAGGATCGCCGCCGCCACACCCGCTGTTCGTTCTGCAACAAAGGCCAAGAGCAGGTCCGCAAGCTCATCGCGGGACCCGGCGTTTACATCTGTGACCAGTGCATTGAGCTCTGTCAGGAGGTGTTGGAAGAGGACTCCCGGGTCACCCCGGTGAGGCGCCCGCGGAGCAGCGTGGTGCCGAATCCCCAGGCCATCTGGACCTCGCTGAATCAGTACGTGGTGGGCCAGGACCAAGCCAAGCGCGTTCTCTCGGTCGCGGTCTACAACCACTACAAGCGGATCAACAGCGCTCGTGACGCCGGTGACGTGGAACTGCAGAAATCCAACGTTCTGCTGGTGGGGCCGACTGGGTGCGGCAAGACGCTCTTGGCGCAGACCCTGGCACGGATCCTCGACGTGCCGTTCTCCATAGCAGACGCCACCTCCCTCACCGAGGCGGGCTATGTCGGCGAGGATGTCGAGAACATCCTGCTTCGCTTGATTCAGGCCGCTGATTTCGATATTGCCCGGGCGGAGCGGGGGATCATCTACATCGACGAGATCGATAAGATTTCCCGGAAATCGGACAATCCGTCAATCACTCGGGATGTCTCCGGAGAGGGAGTCCAGCAGGCCCTGCTCAAGATTCTTGAAGGGACCGTGGCCAACGTGCCGCCGCAGGGGGGGCGCAAGCATCCTCACCAGGATTTCATTCAAATCAACACCGCCAATATCCTGTTCTTGTGCGGGGGCGCGTTCGACGGGCTGGAGCGCATCATTGATCAGCGAGTCGGTCAGCGCACCATCGGCTTTGGCAGTGCGCAGTCGGGCACCCGCAACAAGGAGAACTCGAAGATTCTCCACGAGCTCTCGGCGCAGGACCTGTTGCGCTACGGACTGATCCCCGAGTTTGTGGGCAGGCTGCCGATCACCGTCACTCTGGACTGCCTGGACGAGGACGACATCACCAGGGTGCTGACCGAGCCCAAGAACGCCTTTGTCAAGCAGTACCAGAAGTTCTTCTCGCTCGACGAGGTCGAGCTGGTCTTCGAGGAAGGGGCGCTGCGCGCTATCGCCCGCAAGGCGATGGAATTGGGTACCGGTGCCCGAGGGCTGAAGAGCATCCTGGAGTCGGTGTTGCTAAACAGCATGTTTGACGTGCCCTCACATCCGGAGATCAAGCGCTGTGTCATCACTGAGCGCTCCATCACGGAGGCCACCGAGCCTGAACTGTTCCGCGAGGAGGAGCCACAGGCCGCCTCGGCCTGACCCTTACCCCCGCAGTCCGCCCCCAAGGACGCTCCGGTTAGACTGGGGAGCCATTCCAGTTGAGGTGCGCACGGTCGCGCACCCGCGTCGATTTAAGGATCTGATGAATGTCGATCGCTAGCATCCTGGGCTACCCGCGCATTGGGCGATCCCGCGAATTGAAACGGGCCTTGGAGGGCTACTGGTCAGGGCGGTTGACGTCCGACCAGCTTCTGTCCGAAGCCGCCAGCCTCAAGGCCGATCGGTGGCGGCGGCAGCAAGCGGCCGGCATCGACCATATTCCCAGCAACGATTTCTCCCTGTATGACCATGTCCTCGACGCGGCCCTCATCGTCGGGGCGGTGCCCGCCCGGTTCGGTTGGTCGGGCGAGACTCCCGATCTGGACCTGATGTTCGAGATGGCGCGGGGCACGCGGGGAGAGGTGGAGGTGGCGCCGTTGGACATGACCAAGTGGTTTGACACCAACTACCACTATCTGGTTCCAGAACTGGCTGCCAATCAGAGCTTCCGGCTCGCCTCAAGGAAGCCCATCGACGAATTCCTGGAGGCACAGGCGCTGGGCATTCTGACCCGGCCGGTGCTGCTGGGTCCCGTGACTTTCCTGCGGCTCAGCAAGGGCTCCGTGGAGGGCGGCTCCACCCTGGAGTTTCTCGATCGGTTGCTGCCGGTCTACGCCCAGCTCCTAACCGAACTGGGTCAGGCGGGCGCCAGCTGGGTCCAGATCGACGAGCCCTGCCTCAGCCAGGACCTCCCCGTGGAGGTGCTGGAGGCGCTAGAGCACACTTATCAAAAGCTGAGCCAGGCGGCACCCGGCCTCAAGCTGCTGCTGGCCTCCTACTTCGCTGGGATGGGCGGGAACCTCGCAACCGCAGTGGCTCTGCCGGTCGACGCGGTTCACCTGGACCTGGTCCATGGGGCGGCCGACCTGGAGGCAGCCCTGGAGTTAGTTCCAGAGGACATGGCCCTCTCGTTAGGGGTGGTGGATGGGCACAACGTCTGGCGGACCGACCCTGATCGGGCGCTGGGCCAGATCCGAAGGGCGGTGGCGAAGCTGGGGGAGAGTCGGGTGCTGGTGGCGCCGTCCTGCTCTTTGCTGCATGTGCCGGTGAGCCTGGAGCCGGAGACCGAACTGGATCCCGCGCTGCGCTCGTGGCTGGCCTTCGCCGAGGAGAAGCTCACCGAGGTCAGCTGCCTGGCTCGGGCCGACCAGGGCGCAGCCGAGGTGGAAGCCCGGCTGGCCGAAAGCCGCGAGGCGTGCTCCAGGCGCCGGGAGTCCCCCCGGGTGACCAACCCGGCGGTGAGAGCTCGGATGGACCGGGTCACTCCTGATCAGCTCAACCGCCCAGGCGACGGGCCGACGCGCCGCATGATCTGGCGCAAGGGGGTCTCCCTACCACCCTTGCCGACCACCACTATCGGTTCGTTCCCCCAGGTGCCGGAACTACGCCAGGCCCGGGCCAGGCTGCGCCGCGGAGAGCTGGACCAGGCCGCCTACGAGAAGCTGATGGAGGCTGAGATCAGCAGGGTGGTGCGATTCCAAGAGGAGATCGGCCTCGATGTGCTGGTCCACGGGGAGCCGGAGCGCAATGACATGGTCGAATACTTCGCCGAGCAGCTGGACGGCTACGCGACCACCCGGCAAGGCTGGGTGCAGTCCTATGGATCGCGCTGCGCCAAACCGCCGATCGCTTTCGGCGACATCTCCCGGCCGCGGCCGATGACCGTGCGCTGGACGGTATTCGCCCAGAGCCTCACCGACCGTCCTGTGAAGGGAATGCTCACCGGGCCGGTCACCATCCTGCAGTGGTCCTTCGTCCGCGACGACCTGGAGCGCAGTCAAACCTGTGCTCAGATTGCTCTGGCCCTGCGGGACGAGGTGGCCGACCTGGAGGCCGCCGGGATCAACGTGATCCAGATCGACGAGCCCGCCCTGCGGGAGGGCCTGCCACTGCATCGAACCGAGCAGCCCGCCTATCTGCGCTGGTCGGTGGACAGCTTCCGGCTGACTGCTGGTGGGGCGGGGGCCAAGACGCAGATCCACACGCACATGTGCTACTCGGAGTTCGAGGACATCATGGACGCCATCGCCGAACTGGACGCGGATGTGCTCTTCATCGAGGCGGCGCGGTCGGCGATGTCGCTCTTGCACGCCTTCGCCGACCATGGCTACACGAATGAGGTCGGGCCCGGCGTCTACGACATCCACTCGCCGTTGGTGCCGTCGGTCGAGGAGATGGCGATGCGGCTGCGCAAGGCGGTCACAGTGATTCCCGCCGACCGACTCTGGGCCAATCCCGATTGCGGCCTGAAGACTAGGGGGTGGGCGGAGGTCGAGCCGTCCCTGCGCAACCTGGTTGAGGCGGCACGGCAGGTTGCGGCCGAGCTGGCCGCGGTCTCTCCGGCCAGCTCCTAGCCGGGCGCCGGGGAGGACCGGTGGAAACCGCCTACCAACCGGAGGCGACCGAGCGGCGCTGGCGGAGGCGTTGGGCGGAGATCGGATTGGGGGCTGCCGACCCAGCTAGCCGGAAGCCGGCGTTCTCAATCGCCCTCCCGCCACCCAACATCACGGGCTCTTTGCACATGGGCCACGCCCTCAACGCCCTCGTTCAGGACGCGCTGTGCCGGTTTTACCGGATGCGGGGATACGAGGTGTGCTGGGTTCCGGGCACCGATCATGCCGCGATCGCCACCCAGAATGTCATCGAGCGTCAGCTGGCTGACGAGGGAACGACCAAAGAGGAGCTGGGGCGCGAGGCGTTCGCCGCGCTGGTCGAGGCCTGGTACCAGGAGTACCAGGGCCGCATCCTGGAGCAGCTCCGCCGTCTCGGCGCCACCTGCGACTGGGCCCGTGGTCGCTTCACCATGGACGAGCGCTACGTCCGGGTCATCAGGACTGTCTTCTCCGAGCTGTACCGCGAGGGGCTGATTTACCGGGGACCGCGGATCGTCAACTGGTGCCCACGCTGCCGATCGGCCATCTCGGACGAGGAGGTCGACTACCAGGAGCAGAAGGACACCTTCTATTACGTGGGCTATCCGCTGGTGGGCGCCGCGGGTGGTCTGGAGGTGGCCACCACCAGACCAGAGACCATCCTCGCCGATGTGGCGGTGGCGGTTTCCCCTGGCGACCAGCGCTTCACTGAACTGGTCGGAAAGATGGTCCGCGAACCGCTGGGCGATCGGGAGATCCCGGTCATCGCCGACGCGGCGGTGGATCCCCGATTGGGCACGGGAGTGCTCAAGATCACGCCCGGGCACTCAGCAGAGGACTACGAAATAGGCGAGCGCCACCACCTGCCGATCCGGACGGTCATCTCGCTGGACGGGAATATGATTGCGCCCGACTTTCCCACTCTGGACGGCAGGGGGGTCGCTGAGGCTCGTGAGCTGGCCGCGCAACTGCTGCGCAGTTCGGGGGCCATGCTCCGGGAGGAGCCGCTGGTGCATCAGGTCGGCCACTGTGATCGCTGCGGCACCATCATCGAACCGCTGGTCACGCCGCAATGGTGGGTGCGCGTCCGCCCCCTCGCCGCTCCGGCGGTGGACGCCGTGGCATCGGGGCGAATCAAGATCCATCCGGGGCAGTTCCGAGCCCAGTACCTGGACTGGCTCGCCGGGTTGCGGGACTGGTGCATCAGCCGCCAACTGTGGCTGGGCCACCGTATCCCAGTTAGCACTTGCAGCAACGGCCACACCTTCGCCTGGGTGGAAGAGCCCGAGCTATGCCCGGAGTGCTCGAGCCGCGAGCTGACCGCAGACCCCGACGTCCTCGACACGTGGTTCTCCAGCGCCCTGTGGCCGTTCGCGATTCTGGGGTGGCCCGAGCCGAACCCGGCGCTGGAGAAGTTCTATCCGACCTCGGTGCTCAGCACCGCCCGGGACATCCTGCAGCACTGGGTGGTGCGCATGGTGATGACCGGGCTGCACTTCACCGGGGAGATTCCCTTTCACGACGTGCTCTTCCACGCCACAATCCTGGGAGCGGACGGCGCCCGAATGTCCAAGAGCCGGGGCAATGTGGTCGACCCGCTGGAAATGGTGGACAAGTACGGCGCCGACGCGCTGCGGGCTTGGGGGGCCAGCGTCGCGATGGGGAGTCAGGACGCTCGGTTCGACGAGACCCGGATCGAGGGGTTCGCTCACTTCGCCAACAAGCTCTGGAACATGACCCGGCTACTGCATCATGTTCACTTCCCCGAGGAGGGGCAGGAAGGCCAGATCCCGGAAGTTCCAGAGCCCGCCCGGGAGAACCTCCAGCTAGCTGACCGATGGATTCTCTCGCGCATGGCGGCTCTCACCGAGCTGACCACCAGGGCGCTCCCTGCCTTCGACTTCGACGGTGCCATCGACTCGATCTACGACTTCGCCTGGCATGAGCTGGCGGACTGGTACCTGGAGTTGACCAAGGGCCGTCTTGAAGCTGGCGACTCCACCGCTCTCTGGGTGACACGCCGGGTCCTGCTCCAGACCGTCACCCTCCTGCATCCGATCATGCCGTTCCTGACCGACGCGCTAGCCGAACAGTTTGTCGGGAGTCCGGTGAATTTGGACAGCGCAGTTTGGCCGGATGCCCCCGGCAGCTGGACTGACCCTGAATCGGAGTCTGCGATGACGGCCTGTATGGCGCTGATCTCCAACCTCAGGAGGTGGCTAACCGAACTAGGAATCGAGGTGACCAGGCATAGCAGTCGAGTCCCGTTCTCCGTCACCGAAGCTGGACCCGAACTGGCCTTCCCCGAGGCCCTGGGTTACGTCAGTGCGCTCCTTCCTGTGGATTGGGTCGAGCCTTCCGGGGAGTCGGGAGAGGCCCCTCCTCAGGTCGTCGCTGGCCGCACCACCCTCTCCTTGGGTAAGAGGGATGGCGGCGGGGCCGAGCGGTGGAAGAAGGCGGCCCTTCGTGAGCTGAGCAAGGCGGAGGCCTATCGCACGGCCCTGGAGAACAAGCTGGCCGGCCCCTTCGCTGTCAAGGCGCCGGACGAGGTCGTTCAGCGAGAGCGTCGCCGACTGGAGGAGGTGCGGCAACGGATAGCTCTCCTGCGCCGATTGATCGAGAGCTGATTCGGACCGGCTGAGTGCTTTCGATCACCTTCCTCCCGCTGCTGGCGCTCCTGCTTCCGGCTGCCGCCACTCTGGTCTGCTCAGCCCTCGGCCGACCCTGGCCACGTCGGCCGGGCTTCTGGTCCCGTTGGGTGCTGCGCGTGGGGCTGGTGCTGGCGCTGGCCGATGTGGTGGCGATATTCGACTGGCTCCAGCCGGGCGGCACCCTCCAGGCGACCATCTGGCAGGTAGACCCGAGTCTGCCGATCACGCTGACGGTAGATACCGGTGGAACGGTGCTCGCCATGATGGTGCTGGCGGCGGCGCTGGTTGTCAGCTTCGCGGCGCGCGACCGACGCCCTTTGGCGTCGGCGGCACTGGGACTGGCGGTGCTAGGCGCGGTGGGCGCGGCATTCGCCGGGGATTTGCTTAGCCTCTACATCGGACTTCAGTTGTCGGCATTGGGGGGCATTGGGCTGAGCTACGCCCGCCAGCCCCGGGCGGCTAGTTCTCGGATGATCTGGGCAGTGGTGGCCGACCAGACCATCGGCCTGGTGTGGCTGGGGGCGATGGTGATTCTGCTGCACCACACCGCCACCCTCCAGTTGAATGCGATCCCCACCAGCACCGTCAGCCCAGCTCTGGCCGGAGTGCTTCTGCTGCCGGCGGCGGTCCGCTTGCTGGGTTGCGGCCTGATCGCGGGACCCACGGCCCCCGGCCGTCCAGGAACGATCGGGCGGTCCCTCGACGTCGCTGACTGGTTGACAGTGGTGGCGGTGCCGACTGCACTCCTGCTGCTGATCCGAGTGCAGGCGCTCTCCGGAGGAACGTGGCCGGAGCCTTGGTTCGGGACCGCCCTCGACCTGCTAGCGCTGTTGATGGCCGCGATTGCTGTGGCCGGACTGCTGGTCTCGAGCAACCCTCACTCCGCCCTGCGAGCTTTGCTGTTGGTGTTGGGAGCGCTGGTGCTCGTGGGGTTTGGCCAGAACGCCACCGACGGAACGCTGTTGGGATTGACCTCGGGGTTGTTCTTGGAGATCTCCGCCGCCTTTCTTCCTCGGGCCCTTCTGGGGAGCGCTCGGGGGCGCAGAATCCGCGCACCGGCGCCGACCGGGGAGGGGAGCGGGATCCCACGACTGACGGGCAGGGCGATTGTGCTGCTGCCGTGTGTGCTGGGGTTCGCCGCGGCACTGTTGGGAATGGATCTGGCGTTGCGAGGTGGGCTTGAGGTAGGTTTGGCTCCGGCGCTCGCCTACCTACTTTGCCTGGTGGGGCTGGTGCTCACCGTCCCTCGGCTCCGCCGGGCGGCCACCTCGCCCGGCCGTTGGAGCAGGGCGCTGTGGTTGCCGGTGCTCGGCTTGGGCGCCGCCGCGATTCTGCCCGGATGGGCTCTGACTATGGCTGCGACGTCGCTCGCGCCTCCGGGAACCGCTAGCTTGGCGCTTCTTTCGGCGCCCGATCCGCTGGTCATTTTGGCGCCGGGATTACTCTGGCCCGGGGGTTACCTGGTGCTGCTCGGAGGATTCGTGGGAGGCGGAGCCTGGGCCCTGCGCCTGGCTATGGGGGCGAACACTCGGGTCGCCGAGCCCACACTTCCGGCGGCTGAGCCCTCGGTGGTGCTGCCCACCCACCTCGCGGCGTTGGTCGCCCGCGCCAGTTCCGCTCCCTCATGGACCAAAGAGGTGCGAGGCTGGTATGCGACGCTGGTCGGGCTAGCTGACCGAGAGGTCTCCGAACGGCCGGTCTGGCTGTGGCTGGCCGCGGCCGCCGCTGCGGCCTGGTTGCTGGCCGAGGTGATCAAGCTGTGATCTGGGCTGGCGTGTTGGCGGGTGGTGGCTTCGCAGCCGGCGCCATTGCGCTGTTTTCGGTAGGCCCCACCGGGATGGCCATCAGCGCGCTCGCACTCGGGTTGGGGCTCGGCGGAGTGGCGTCACTCTCGACCGGCCCGACCGGGTTCGGCTGCCTGGCGGGGATGGGTTCGGTCGCGGCGATCTTAGTATTCATCAGCGGTCGATACTCCTGGTTGGACGCGTCCGGCGCGATCCTGGGCCCAGGGGCGGTGGTGGATCGTCCACGGGTTTTCGGCGTTCGCAGTCTCCGAGCCATTCTGGGCGCGGTCGGGCTGTTCACCGCCAGGCTGCTCTCGGGTCATCTGGCTGCCGGGACAGTGGCGACCCAGGGCCCCGGGTTTGCCTGCCTCTTTGTTCTCGAGGTGGGGCTGATCCGGATCGGCACTGGTCGGGGCCCTGCGGAGCTGGGACTTGGAGGGCTCTGCGCTGGCATGGGTGCGGCGTCCTTCCTCCTTCTGAGTGCGCCAGAATCCTCCCTGGCGGTCGCCGTGGTGGCCGCCGGGATACCTGCCCTGGCGCTGGTCGCTCTGGGCCGGGCTACTCCTTGGGAGACCTCGGCGTGAGCCAGTGGCTGGCACCCGCTCTGACCGGGGGGGTGGTGGCGGCCCTCGCGTCGACGGTGCTGAGCCACCGTATGCGCTTGATCCCTCCCTTGGTGCTGTTGCTGACCGCCGCGGGGATCTCGATCGCATTGGGGGAGTCTTTGGCGACCCAACGTCCGAGCCCGCTGCTGGTGCAGGGTGGTTTGGGAACGCTGAGGCTCTCCCGGCTAGCGCTGGGCGTTCTGATCGGTGGGTGGGCTGCCCTGGTACTGGAATTGGGTGTTGCCCATCGTCCGCGGATCACCGGGAGCACGATCGCTGTCGGGATCTTGATCGGCGTTGCCTCGTGCTGGGCACTGCTGGTGACCGGAGTCGTCCCTTTGGCCCTGCTGGTGGCATTCATGTGCGCCTTCCTCTGGGCTCGCTGGCAGCGCCTCGCTGGGCCGCTGCTTCCGATCCGCAGCCTGGGCCGGCAGGCCGCACTCCTGCTCTGCGCCTTGCTGGCGGGTGCAGCGGTGCTCCCTTCGCAGCGAATCGGGGCTGCCCCGGCGGCATTGGCGGGCATGTTGCTGGTGGGCGGCCTGGGCGGGGTGGCCGGTCTCTTGCCGCTCTCCAGTTGGGTGGGAGCGGTGTCGAAAGTGTCTCCCGCCGAGGCCGCCGCCTGGCGAATCTGGCTGGTACCGGTGGCAATCGTGGCCGTCGCCAGGGTGCTGGTGGCCGGGCCGACCCCCCTCGCCCAGGTGATGCAGCTGCTGTTGGTGGCTCTGGGACTTGCCACCGCCATCTTTTGGGGCTGCGCCGGCTTCCGTGCTGACCCCAGCGCACGTTATTGGAGGGTGCTGCAGGCCGACGTCGGGTTCATGTGTGTCGGAATCGGCAGCGGGGATGTCCAGGGCCTGGCCGCGGCGCTGCTGCTCATCGTCGTCCACTGGTTGGCCGGTGCCGCGCTCAGCGAGCCGAGAGGGGCGCGCTCGCACCTCGTGGCCTGGGTGGGGCTCTCGGGGGTGCCGCCGTTCGGAGGGTTCACCGGTCGGCTGCTGGCCGTGGTTGGGGCGACGTTTATGGGCCCGGTGGTGGTGGCCCTGCTGCTTTTGGCCTTCGGACTCCAGCTTGCGTCGTGTGGCGCCGGGGTCAGGGAGGCAGTTCTCCGGTCGGCAGTCAGGGGCCCTCGCCTCATCGAGCTGGTGGGCCTGGTCGCGGCGTTGGGCGCCTTGGTGCTCGGTCTGGTGGCTGGGCCCTTTCTGCAGGCGGCGTTCGGTGTCCACCTATGAACCACCTGCTCTTCGGATTCGCCCTCTGCGCGGCGCTGGCCATTTATCCGGGCGGATTGGCAGTCCTGGTGGCGTCGCTAGTTGGGGGAGGGGCACAGCTCTGGTTTCCTCCCGACGCTCGACCCGGCTGGTTGACCGGCGCGGTCGAGCGGCCCTGGTCCTCACTGCTGGGACTGGCTCTGGCCGGAACCGTGCTGGCGCCCATGCCCTGGCCGGACAATCCGGTGGCTCCAGTGGGGATCTCCTGGGCCTCGGGCAGCAGCCTTGGAGGCATCGCCCTCACCTTGGGCGGACTCTGGGCCCTGCTTCTGCTGGGCTCGACCCAACCGCATCGCGGCTGGGTCCTGAGCGTTCTGGGCGGCTGGTCGCTGGGACTGGTAATCCTGGCCTTGGCAGTACATTCGGGCAGCTGGTCTGCCGTTCTGAGCGCAGGTGGTGTGGGGGCCGAGTTGGGCCGAGCGGGGCTGGCGGGCGTGGCAATCTGCGTTTTGCCCTGGGTGTTGCGTGGAGCTCCCGGCGGCACCTCGGTGCGGGGTGCCGCTTGGGCCGCCAGCGTGGGTCTCGCCCTCTTTCTGGCGCTCCCCCAGCTTCAGGCAGTCCCCTTCCCGGTGGCGCTCGCCGCCTGGTGGTCGCTTCTTGCGGCACTGAGTGTCGGGTGGGCGGCGGGCGCCAACTGGGGAGTGAGAATTGCCGGGCGGCTAGGCCTCGCCGCGTCCGCTGCTACACTCAATGTTCCGTGAAGCGCTTGCCGGCGCGGGGATCCCGATCCCCCTTGGACCGGCCGCCGCACCGGAAATTGGAGGCCCTGTGAGGACGTGGTCGAACTAGTCCTAGCCTCGGGCTCGGAGCGCCGCCGCGAACTCCTGGTGAGACTGGGACTGAGGTTCGTCGTGGTCCAGCCGGAGGTCGAGGAAAAGCTATTGCCCGGGATGTGTGCCGACCTGGCGGTACAACTGATCGCCCGCAGCAAGGCCCACGCCGGACTGGAGATGGTGCCCACGCGAGACGCTTACCTCCTGGCGGCGGACACCATCGTGATGGGTCCCAGCGGCCCCTTGGGCAAGCCCCGCACCGTGGCCCGGGCTCGAGAGATGCTGCTCTTGCTGCGAGGCCAGCGTCACGTCGTCCTGACTGGTATCTGCGCGCTCAGCGCCACCTCCAAAAAGGAGGCCACCGGCGTCTCACGCTCCGCGGTTAGAATGCGCGACTTCAGCGACAGCGAGTTGGAGCAGTATATTGCCGGTGGTGAGCCGCTGGACCGATCCGGCTCGTACGCCATCCAGGGACTCGGCGGCTCCCTGGTGGATGCGATTGCCGGTCGCACCGACACCGTGATTGGCCTCGACTGCCAGTTAGCCATGCAGCTACTGAGTGAGGTCGGCTATCCGGTTCCCCTGCCAACCGCACCCGATCGCCATGTCGCCCTGGGCAAGGCGGCGGCCACCCGTCGGCCCCTGGCAAGCTCCAATCGGGTGGGAGGATCCCGCTGAGGCTGCGGGCGCTCAGCGGAGTGGCGGGGGTTGTCTCGGTCGGTTTAGCGCTGGGATCACTGGTCACTGGCTGCGGATCCAATCGGCTGGGGGGTCTCGAGGTGGCAACCCAGGTGGTCTCCACTGGCTCTACCGCGACCACCCCCACAGTTCCTCAGGGGACCGAGGTGAATCTCCAGATCAAGATCAGCAATGTCAGCCAAAACAGCGTTGGCGGGGTCACCGTCCGGGTGGCGGTTCCTACCGGCTTCACCTACCTGGATACCGTGACGACCTCCACCAACGGCAACTCCGAGCGCTCTGCGGACATCGCTCCCAAGAGCAAGGAGTCGACCCTCACCTGGGGTGCCTGGGCGATGGGGCCTCAGGCCTCGTCGAGTAAGTCCCAGGTCCTGATCACTGCTCAACTGAAGGCGACCGGGAATCCCGGCAATGTCCAGTTCTCACCGGAGGTCTTCGCCACCGGGTTCGTCAACACCCTCTCGGGGACCCCGCTGGCACTCACCATCTCGCCCGCCCCGGCGCTCAACGTGCAGCTCCGGGCCACTCCTGCCGTGGTGCCCGCCGGGGGGCGACTCACCTACGAAGTGGTGGTCACCAACACCGGTAGCGGAGAGGCGCCGGACACCTCTGTCGGGGTCAGCCTTCCCGACGACTTCGACTACGTGGGGGCGGCAGGGAGCTCCGGCAACGCCAGTTTGGGCAATTCCACCTTCCCCAACACCGGCACTGAGATCCCGGTCTGGAGCGGCATCGACGTACCGGGTGCAGGTTCGTCGGGACCCGGCATCCTCTCGCTCAGCTTCACCGTCGAAGTGCTGGCGCTCGTGCCCCGCGGTACCTACACCGCCTCGGCGACCCTGGTGGCCAGCACCGGGTCGCAGACCCAAGATTACATTCAGCAGAACTACACCGCCCTGGCTGCCGTCCAGGTCGCCGCGCCCTAAGCGGCCTATGGAGCTCCCGCGATCTCGGCGACCGTGGGCTCTGGTAAACTCGCTGCCCGGATACGAGGTGCGCGGCTGCCTCACGGCGACCGGCCCTCGAGATGAGCCACTCGCTCGCCACCACCACAACTCCAAGGGAGCCCTGATGTACGCCATTGTCCAAGTCGGTGGACGCCAGTACCGGGCCGCGCCTGGGGAGAGGTTGGTGGTCGATCGGATGGACGTTGAGCCTGGCTCCCGGGTGAATCTGTCCGACGTTCGAATGCTCATTGCTGAAGATGGTGACGGGACCGAGACCGAGATCGGCCGACCCCGGGTGGAGGACGTCGCCGTGGCGGCCCGGGCAATCAGTCACTTTCGGGGGCCCAAGATCCTCGTCTTCAAGTACAAGCCCAAGAAGCGCTACCGGCGTCATCAGGGGTTCCGCGCCGAGCTGACGGAGCTACGGGTCGAGGAGGTCCGCCGGGGCGCCTACGAGGACAAGCCCGCTCCCGAATTGACCAAGAAGCGTGCCCCTGCGCGGGCCTCGCGTTCCGCCGCCAAGGCGCCAACTCCGCCCGTCGACCTCACCGAGCCGACCGCGAAGTCGGCCCCAGAGCACAAGAAGGCGGCGGCTCCAGTTCGTGCCCGGGCCGCCGCGACCACCGAGGCGGCAGTGAACCCGGCCAAGGCAAGTCCGGCAGCGGCCAAGTCGGTCAGCAAACCCAAGCCGACTCGGGCGGCGCGCAAGCCTGCCGCTAAGGCCCCGGTCGCCCCGGCGGAGAAGAAGGCGGCGCGTCCCCGCGCCAAAGCGACGGACAAGCAGGAGCAGCCTGATGGCGCATAAGAAGGGCGGCGGCAGCAGCCGCAACGGTCGTGACAGTCAGTCGCAAAGACTGGGGGTCAAGGTCTACGGTGGCCAAACCGTGGGGGCGGGCGCGATCTTGGTCCGTCAAAGGGGGACCCGAATCCTGGCCGGCCCGGGAGTTGGCGTCGGGCGCGACCACACCCTCTTCGCTCTGCTCCCTGGCATTGTGGACTACAAGCCGTACCGTACCGACCGGACCCGAGCCTCGATCTCCACGCCTGGCAGCCAGACCGGCTGAGCCGCTGAGGCTGATCGCCTGTGGCCGCGAATGTTCCTAGACGAGGTCGAGCTCAGCGTTAGCGCCGGCCGGGGCGGCCCCGGTTCCGCCAGCATGCGCAGCGAGAAGTTCGCGCCCCGAGGGGGGCCTGACGGTGGCGACGGAGGTCAAGGTGGAGACGTGGTGGCAGTGGCTGACGCCGGTCTCAGCTCGTTGCAGGAATATCAGGTTTCTCGTTCCTTCAAGGCCGCGAGCGGCGGCGCAGGGGGACCATCCCGGCGCCACGGAGCAGATGGCGGGGCGAGTCTCCTCAAGGTGCCCCCAGGAACCTTGGCCTGGGACGTTGCGACCGGACAGCTCCTGGCTGACCTGGACCACCCCGGAGCCACCGCGGTGCTGGCCAGGGGAGGCAAGGGGGGCCGGGGCAACGTCCACTTCGCCAGCTCGACTCACCAAGCACCTAGGCGTCGCGAGCTCGGCGAACCAGGCGTCGTCCTGGCGATCCGCCTGGAGCTGCGCCTGATTGCGGACGTCGGCCTGGTGGGACTGCCCAACGCCGGTAAGTCGACCCTGCTGGCCAAGTTGACCGGAGCTCGACCGAAGATCGCCGCCTACCCTTTCACCACCCTGACTCCGAACCTTGGAGTTGCCGACTTGGGGGAGGGGCGGGTGATGACGTTGGCTGATGTTCCGGGGCTGATTGAGGGTGCGCACGAAGGGGCGGGACTGGGATTGGCGTTCCTCAAGCACCTGGCGCGAACCCGGGTCCTGGTTCACCTGGTTGATGCCAGCTTGGGCGAGGAGGGCATCGTCTCCGCCTACCAGCAGGTGACCGCAGAGATGGAGCTTCACAGCCCGGAGCTGAACGACAAACCAACCCTATTGGCGCTCAACAAGCTCGACCTACTTGACCCTGCCGAGGGAGCACGACTGCTGGGCCGCGTGGCGAATCATCTGGGGGAGGCGCTCACGGTGCTGGGGATCTCGGCCGCCACCGGCGGTGGGTGCTCCGAGCTCTTGGCCGAGGCTGGAGTTCTGCTGCGCCGGCCTCACGGACCACGGCCTGACGATCGCGCGAGTGGCGGGTTCAGGCTCTACCAGGGCCCTCGCGGGCTGAGTCGGGAGTTCTCAGTCGAACGGGTAGGTGAGGCCTTTCGGGTGGCAGGAGAATCCCTGGAGCGACTGGTTGCTGTCACGGACCTCGATGACGATTCCTCGGTGCTGCGGCTGCAGCGCCAGCTGGCCAAGATCGGAGTCGAGACCGCCCTGCTGAGGGCCGGAGCCGAGGAAGGCGATGAGGTCCAAATCGGCGCCGAAGCGTTCACGTTCTACCCCGACCCGACCCCCCCAGCCGCTGCCTCTCAGACCGACGACGAGCAGCTGGGATAGCGGAGTGCCTGCGGTTTCCGCGGCCACCGTCTTCTTCGGTGGCACATTTGACCCGCCCCACTTGGGTCACCTATCGGTAATTCGGGGACTGCGCCAGCAGACCGGCCTGCCGGTGCTGGTCGTGCCCACCGGCGAGCCAGTCCACCGGTCGTCCCCTCGGGCCAGTCGACGGCAGCGGGCCGAGATGGTCGCGCTGGCGATCCAGCCGCTGGGCGACCCCCTGGTGACCATCTCCCAGCACGAGTTGGAGCAGTCCCAGCCCGGCTACACGGTCGATACCGTGCAATGGTTGAGATCCCGGACCCCGGAGCGTTCGGTCGTTCTGGCTTTGGGCTCTGACGTCGCCGTCGCCCTGCCGGGGTGGAAGGACGTCGGGCGCCTCCTAGAGCAGGTCAGGCTACTGGTCTTCGAGAGGCCAGGCGTGGGCGAGCCTGGCGAGGTGGTGCTGGGGGAGCTGCGACGGCTCCGACTCCCGCTCGAAGGGGCGGAGGTGGTCGCCATCCCAGCCCCAGTGGTGGACGCGACCGGGATTCGGGATCGGCTAGCCCGCGGCGAAGACTGTTCTGACCTTCTGCCCCCAGCGGTCTCTCGATACATCGGAGCGCATGGTCTCTACCGGAACCCACCGGAGGCCGCCAATTCATCTCGTGCGGGATAATTGCCCTCGCATGACGCCGCTTCAGCTCAGCCGCCTGCTCGCTGATGCCGCGCTGTCCCGCCGGGCCCGCTCAGTGGTCAGGATCGATCTCCGAGGCAGGACCACCCTCGCGGATTACTTCGTGATCTGCGAGGGAGATACCGATCGCCAGGTGCGGGCCATTGCCGGCGAGATGTCCGATCTGGCGGCCCGGTCCGGAGCCCATCCGCTGTCCCGCGCCGGGCTGGAAGAAGGGTCCTGGGCCTGCCTCGACTTCGATTCTGTGGTGGCTCACGTCTTTCTGCCTGGTGAGCGCGCCTACTACGACCTGGAGGGTCTTTGGGGACCGGCGCATCGGGTCCGGCCCCGGCGAGTTGCCGCAGCTCCATCTGGTCCGTGACCACCGACGCGCTTCGGCTCGGCTGCTTCATCCCCCAGGGCTGGCGGGCGGAGTTTCCCCCGTCGCTTGGTGCGAGCGAGCGCTGGGAGGCGGCGGTCGGCGTTGCCCGGCGGGCTGAGCGCAGCGGTTACGGCGCGGCCTGGGTCTACGATCACCTGCAGGCGCCGGGGTCCGATCCGCCTAGTCCGGTCTTCGACCCACTCCTACTTCTGTCGACCGTAGCCTGGGCCACCACTGAGATCCGGATCGGCACGATGTGCCTCGCCGTACCGCTGCATCATCCGGGTCGGCTGGCCCAACAGCTGGCCTGTCTGGATGTCGCCAGCGCCGGACGGCTGGAGGTCGGGCTGGGCGCTGGATCCGATCCTGAAGAGGCGAAGGCGTTTGGGATTTCGGTCGGGGGGTTGAGGGACCGGATCTTCGCCTGCGGCGAGGCCGCCGAGCTGCTTAGGGCCAGCTGGAGCCACCAGCACACCAGTTTCGAGGGTCGGTACACCCTGGTCGAGGACGCGCTGATCTTCCCTAAACCAGTACAGCGTCCCGGCCCTCCGATCTGGATCGCCGGAGGGGGCGAAAAGCTGACCCTCTGGCAGGTGGCCCGCCACGCCGACGGCTGCAGCCTATTCGGTCCGCCAGCGCGGGTCGCCCACAAGCTGGAGGTCCTGGCCGCGCACTGCCGGGCGGCCGGACGCCGGCCGGAGTCGGTGCGGGTGGCCGTGGTGGTGGATTGCCTGGTCGCCGACTCGGAGGCGGCGGCGGACCTCTTGGTGGAGCGGTTCAACCGGCATCGGGAGGATCCGGCCAGCTACCGGGCTAGGCGGCTGGTGGGAACGCCTGAGAGCTGTGCCCAGCAGCTGCAGGAATACGTCGATCTGGGCGCGCGGGAGATCTGCTGCTTCTTTCCCGATGCCGTTACCTCTGACGGGCCGGAGAAGCTGGCGGCTGCGGTTCTGGGCCCGCCTCCGTCACCGCCGCAGCAACTCCTCGCGGCAGGGAGGTAGCATTCTTGACCCTCGCCGGCTCCACCATGCTCACTTTTCCTGAAGCTGAGCTGCCACTGGACTCCCTTTGATCTGAGCGGCTAGCATGGGTGGGCCCCCACCGGCGGCTCCGAGCCGGTTGGGCCCCACCCAGAGCAAGGAGAGAATGCATGCATCGGAAGCTGGACGTCCTGGCGGAACGGGGCTTCGTCGTGCTCCGGGACTACGACGGCCCGGCCATCCCGCCGGTCGAGTGGGAGAGCCTGGACTACGTGGACTGGAAGAGCGGCGGCGATACCAACTTTGCCCCGCTCGCTTCCGCCAATGGCGACATGGAGTGTCACGGCTTCTGGGAGCACGGCAAGGCGGACAAGGACGGCGTCTGGACCGACAATCGAAACATTGCGCCAAGTCTGGTGCGCTACGTGGACGCCATTGGCGGCAATTTCGGCCGGGTGCGGGTCATCAAGCTCAATCCGAGTGAGGAGGAGCAGGCCATCAAGCAGCTCCATCTCGACGACAACAACCGTCTCAACCCAGACGGGGCCGGCTGGGTGGTGCGAGCCTGGCTGGAGCTGGCGGACAGCCCCGGCAAGTCCACCTTCATCCTCCGGGAGCTGAAGGACGATCCCTCGACCGAGTCCAGGATCACGCTCCATCCCGGCATGCAGCTGGTGATCGACACTGAGCGCCTTTCTCATGTAGTCCACCACCCGGGTCCCGATCCGCGCTACTCGCTGATCACCTCGTGGGAGTCCGACGACACCATCGAGAAGTGGATCAAGAGTCAGCTCCCGGCCGGGGAGGGAGTCGGCGCGCGCTAACTAGCAGATTCCGTCCCACCTGGATCGGTAGGCGCCCGGGCAGTTGACATCCTTGTTCTCATAGGCGACCGTGTTGGGGAGATAGAAGTTGGCATTGAGCCCGCTACCGACCTCGACGACATCCGCCGGCTTGGTGTACCAGATGTTGGGCTGCGCCGGCAGCACCTGCTCCATGTATGACTGCCAGAGCGGGGCGGCGCCAGTGATTCCGGAGGAGACTCGCGACAGCGTGTCGTAGTTCGGATTGCCCACCCAGGTCGCGGTCAGCAGGGTGGGTGTCCAGCCGAAGACCCAGTTGTCGCCGATGCCGGCCAGGTCACCGACACCGTAGTCGGAGGTGCCCGTCTTCACCGCCACGATGCGATTGGGAATGGTCAGTCCGTTATCGATCCCGAATTCGGGTTGGCGGTTCTGATTGCTCTGCAGAATCATGTTCATGATGTAGGCGACGTTAGCTGGAATCACCTGTTGCGAGTTATCAGCGACGTTGTATTGGTAGATCGTCTTCTTCCCGCGAAGGATGGTAAGGATGGTGGTGGGCTGGTGGAGCACCCCGCCACTGGCCAGCACCGAGGCTCCGGTCGACATGTTGAGCATGGTGATCCCGTCCGCGGTGCCCCCCAGGGTGAGGGCGAGTCCGTAGGTGTTCTGAGGATTCAACAGACCGCTGATCCCCATCCGTTCGGCGACGTCGACTACATCTTGCAGACCGGTGATGTCCTCAACCTTCACAGCCGCCACGTTGATGGAGTTGCCGAGGCATATCTTCAGTTGACAGATGCCCGTGAAGGTGTCCGAGTAGTTGGTCGGCGCATACCCGTTGATGTCGATCGGCTCGTTGAGGATGGGCGTCGTCATGGTGAACTTTCCCGACGCGAGCCCGGCGGTATAGGTGAACATCTTGAAGGACGACCCTGTACGTCGCGGCGAGTCAACCATGTTGATCTGGCCCCATTGTCCGGTCGGGTCGGTGGTTCCGACCATGGCCAGGATCTCCCCTGTTCGGGGATCGACAGACTCCAAGTCGGCGTCTCCGATGTTGAACTCGCGCTGCAGTTCGGCGTCCTTGGTCGGGTTCTGGAGGTCGGCGATCCCGGCGGCCTGGTCGGCGGTGTCCAGAGAGGTGTAGATGGTCCAGCCCCCCGGGTTGAGGTAGGCATCGCCAAATTGGGCCTGAAGCTGGCTCTCCGCGAACTGTACGAAGTCCGGCTGGGTGTCGACCTCACTGTCTTGCCAGGGATAGAAGGTCAGCACTTCCTTGAAGGCAGCGGTGGCTTCCTTCTGGGTGATGTAACCGTTGCGAACCATCGCCTGCAGCACCACCTGCTGTCGGTCCTTGGCCAGGTTGGGCGCCCCCGTGATTCCCGCGTAGAGGATGGGGTTGTAGGCGGTGGGGGCGTCGGGAATGCCGGCGAGGATACTGGCTTGGGCCAGATCGAGGTGGCTAGCGGGGATGTGGAAGTAGAGTTCGGCGGCTTCCTCGATGCCGATCGCCTGGTTCCCGTAGTCGATCCGGTTGACGTACATCTGGAGGATGGTGTTGGGTTTGAAGACCTTGGAGATCTCATAGCCCAAGAGCAGTTCGCGGATCTTCCTGGTGATCGTCTTCTGAGGGGTGAGGAAGGCGATCTTGGCCAGCTGCTCGGTGATCGTGCTGGCCCCCTGTAGGGCGTTGTGGTGGAGCAGGTCATTGACCCCTGACTCGACGATCCGAGGCAGATCCGCTGAGGCCGTGTCCTGGTAGAAGTGGCGGTCTTCGACGGCCACAGTGGCCTCGATCAGCAGTGGGTTGACCTGCTTCAGGTTGATCCCGACGTGATGCACCCCCGGCTCGTGGAGGATGGCCAGGAGGGAGCCATCGCTGGCCAGCAAATTACTGTCGTTGGGCGGCCCCAGGTTGGGCAGGGCCGACACGCTCGGCAGCCCCACCTGGAAGGCGGCCAGCACGATCATGCCTGACCCGATCCCGGCGCAGGCCACTAACACCCCTACCAGTCCCGCGGTGGCGATGTTGCGGAGCCATAGGTGGCGCGTCCAGAAGCCGGGCTTGGAGGGTCGCTGAAGCCCGTTGCGCCGGCGGAGGCCGGACCGACGGGAAGCCCGCTCTCGCGGGGTGACGGTAATGTCCTGCATTCAGTTCACGCGGGAAGGGGGCAGGCCCCCCGCTGCCCGATTATGCCAGGCTCCCGGAGCGTGACCGCCGGCGGCAGTTGGAACCCGACCCGGTGACAGCTTGGTGGCGGGATTCTCACGACCTTGCAAATACGCTGCACCGCGGGGATGAGTTACGGCCGGGCGGTGTAAGACTCGGTCGGAAGATCCAGTCCGGGACAGGTTCCCGAGCCAGAGAATTGAGTTCATAGCCGATGTCTGCAGCCGCCATGGCCGTTTCCGCTCCCCAGCGGGCCCAGATCGGATTCCCGCCAGTACCCCAGAGTCCCAAAGAAGCCGGCATCCCGGTCGGGTTCATCCATGACCTGGTTCTGAAGGTCATCTACTACAACGGCGCCATGCTGGGTCGCGAGGTCGCCCGCCATGTCTGCCTGCCCTGGAACATCGTCAGTGACTCGCTCAAGTTCCTCTCCGACGAGGGGTACATCGCGACCACCGGGATCAGGGGCACCGTGGGCGGCGCCGAGTTCGCCGACGGGCTTCAGTACGTCATCAACCGAAGCGGCCGGGAGCGTGCCAAGGAGCTGGTGGAGGTGAATCAGTACGCTGGGCCGGCCCCGGTGCCCTTGGACGTCTATATCGCGGTCGCCAGGCACCAGGGCCGGAGCAGCAATCCTGTGACCCACCAGATGCTGCGAGCCGCTCTCGATCATCTGGTGCTGCCCCCCAGCGTCCTGAATCGCTTGGGTCCGGCGCTCGGCGCCCGCCAGTCGATCTTCCTGTACGGCCCACCAGGGAACGGCAAGAGCAGCATCGCGGAGGCTTGCGCCTCTCTGCTCGGTGACGCCATCTTCGTACCGCACGCCCTCTACGTGAAGGGTGAGGTGATTCGGGTCTTCGACCCGATGCACCACCGCCCGGTCTCGACCGACCTGCCCTCTCATGACACCCGATGGGCGCTCTGCGCCCGCCCGGTGGTCAGGGCCGGAGGAGAGCTGACGGGGCGGGAGCTGGAATTGAGCTACGACGCTCGGATGGGATTCTTCGAGGCCTCCCTGCAGCTCAAAGCTAACGGTGGACTCTTCCTGGTGGACGACTTCGGCCGCCAGCAGCTGAGCCCCCAGGACCTGCTCAACCGGCTGATAGTTCCCCTGGAGGCAGGCTACGACTACCTCAACATCGGTCGGGCCGGGACCACAGTCATGGTGCCTTTCACCGAGGTGCTGATCCTCTCCACCAACCTCAAGCCCAGGGAACTGGTCGACGAGGCGTTCCTGCGCCGGATCCGCTACAAGGTGGAGGTCCCCAACCCCTCGGTGATCGAATACGGTCGCATCTTCCGCCGCGTGTGCGACTCGATTGGCCTGGAGTACGATCCGGCCGCGGTGAACTACCTGGTCGAGGAGCACTACCGCAAGGCGGATCGGCCACTGCATGGATGTGAGCCCCGGGACATCCTTGACCATCTGGTCCACGCCGCCTCTTACTTCGGAGTCGAGCCTCGCCTGACCCCGGAGCTGCTGGACCACGCAGTCTCCGCCTATTTCGCCAACCTGGAAGACGACCCGCCCGCGAACTGAGCCAGGCTGGCACCTTCTTTGGAGCGCGGCTCCGACCGCGGTCCCCCGCTCCGAATCAGGTCCAGGTCACTCGCATAGTGCGCTGCCAGCTTTCCAGCGCGGCTCGGTTTCCCTCGATCTCCAAGGCGGTTCCGGGGAGCCGGTTCCAGAGCAACAGGTAAAGATCGGAAGCGGTTCCCCGAACCCGGCAGTCAGCGGCACCCACTTGCCGCTGCGCTCGGATTCCACTCGGCCCCAGGTGGACCAGCCATCCCTCGGAACGATCCAGCGGGATCAGGGCTAGGCGGTATTCGGCATCGAGCCTCAGCCGGCGGGGACGCGAACCGAATCCGAACAGGATCTCCTCGATCCCATCGCCGGCGACCCCGGCCGGAAAGGACACGCCATCGGAGCCAGCGGCGAATTCTGCGTCTGCCCGGTGGATCTCCGTTTCGTGGGCCTGCCGCCGGGCCCAGAATGCGAGCGGTGAGGGTGCCGGCAGAAAGGTCCAACAGCGCAGATCGGAGGGAGCGTCGACCAGGACCTGGCACAGGGTCCGGTGGCCCTCCTCGAACCACTCCGGGAGGGACGCGTCGCCGGGGTAAGAGGCCATCGCGGCCTCCTCTTCGTCCTTCCCCATTGCCGACGTGCGAGCTTCGGAAACGTGGGTAGCTGCCCAGCGATGAACTCCGCCCAGGTGATGCAGCAAGTCCCGGAGCCGCCACTTCGGGCAGGTTGGCACCGGGGCGTCCAGACCGGCCCTAGCCATCGCGCGGGCTAGCGCGCGACTCTCCCGGTCGATGGAGGCGATCCAGTCAGCCGTCGCCAGCTCGGGTTCCGGGGTTGGGCCGCGATTCACCGCCTCGGACGCCATATCTTCGTCACCAGCGCGCTGAGCGACCTGAGTGTCCAGGGGCCACTTGCCTGGCCTCTAGGGCCAGCTGCACGCTGGAGTACCTCGGCCGTGGCGCTGAGTGAAGCTGTACCAGTTCCCTGAGTCGTCCCGGAGCACCGCCTCGACCCCGTAGGGCCGGTCAGCCGGTGGCTGATTGAACTGCACTCCGCGAGAGGTTAGCTGGGCGTGGTCACCGCGGCAGTCGGTGGTGGCCATCACCCCAGGACTGAGAGCCCCTTTGGCTACCAGCGCGCGTACCTGCTGGGACGTTTCTTGGTCGAGCATGGAGTGGGAGGGGTCCATCAGGAGGAACTCCTGTCCGGCGCTCCCCCGCGGGCGGACGGTGAGCCAGCGCATGCCGTTCTCCAGCTGGATGTCATTGGTAACCTCGCAGCCCAGCTGCTCGGTGTAGAACTTTCTGGCCGAGTCCTGGTCGAGAACCCATACCGAGACGATGTCAATTCCGGTAATCACGGCTGCTCCTCCTTACCTGGGTCGCTGCTCGGATGGTCAAGATAGGCGCTGCGGGACCGGAGCTGTTTCTCCGAGATTGTGGCGATCAGCCGGTCGGCTCGCAGGCTCGCGGATCACGGCCCGCCGGGAGCCCGCTCCGCCACATCAGTACGAAGCAGCCGGGAATGGGTGCCGGGCCAGCCCGGCGGGCCGCATACAGTCGGTACTGCGTGGGGGACATACCGATGACCCGGGTGAACTGCGCGCTGAGACTGCCCAGACTCTGGAAGCCCACCAGCAGTCAGATCTCCCTGACCGCCAGATTGGCGGTACGCAGGAGCTCCGAGGCGCGCTCCATCCGCCGCCGAAGTCGGAACCGACCGGGAGTTTCGCCATATGTCCGGTTGAAGGCGCGAATGAACTGAGTGGTGCTGTGGCCGGCTCCCGCCACCAGCTCGGAGACTCGTAGCTGAGGCTCGTAGTCGCGATCGATCCGGTCCCGGGCTCGGCGAAGGGCCTGGAGGCCTTGCTCAGCTGGCTGTTGCATTCGACCCTATCCAGGTGGTCCGAGGAAGAGTTCGCGGCGGTATGGAACTGAGGATTCGCCGCGATCTCTCGGGCCATCCGTGGCCGGACGCTGGTCTGGTGGAGCGAAGGGGACTCGAACCCCTGACCTCTGCCGTGCGAGGGCAGCGCTCTCCCAGCTGAGCTATCGCCCCGAGGGCGCCCCAGTATATCGGTGGCTGGGTTGGGTCGAAGTCGCCCAGGGGTCCCGCAGCGTCAGGCGGCGCGGCGAGCCCATCTGGTCTTTTTGAGCATCTTCTTGTGCTTGTGCTTGCGCATTTTCTTGCGCCGCTTCTTGATCACCGATCCCACGAAGAAGAAGACCTCGAAAAAGCCCGGAGGCAACTGGACGGGGCCCAGGTGCGCGAACACCCACGGCCCATTACCCGGCTAGTCTACTTGGAGGCAATTCACACCGTCAAACTGAGCGTGATCTACGGGAGATGGCATGGAGATTCTCTGGGCACCCTGGCGGATGGCCTACATTGACCGGGATCAGTCACCTGGGGGGGTGGAGAGCTGCATCTTCTGTGACGCGGCTAGACCGGACCGGAACAGCCACGACCTGCTGATTCACAGAACTGAGCTGGCGATCTGCATGCTCAACCGCTTTCCATACAACCCCGGGCATGTGATGGTGGCCCCCCACCGTCACGGCGGCGATCTGGTCGAGCTGGGGCCGCCGGAGCTGCTGGCGGTCATGGACGAGTTGAAGCTGGCGACCAGGGTCCTGCGCCAGGAGCTCAAATGCGAGGGGCTCAACGGGGGCTGGAACCAGGGGCGGGCGGCGGGTGCCGGGATCGACGCCCATCTCCACTTCCATCTGGTGCCGCGCTGGAATGGTGACACTAACTTCATGCCGATTCTGGCCGATGTCAAAGTCGTTCCCGAGCATCTGGAGGCCACCGCTGTCAAACTGAGGGAGGCGTTCCGGCGGAAGTTGGAGCAGGCATGACTACCAAGGCCCCGCGTACAGATCCTGTGGAAGAGCCGCGAATCACCCACCCTGAGGACTACGCCGCCGGTTGGCCGGCGGTGGGAATCACCTTCAAGCGGTCGTTCGACGAGATGGGCGTGTGGAGCACCGCCAAGACCCTGATCAAACTCAACAAGAAGGAAGGGATCGACTGTCCGGGGTGCGCCTGGCCCGATCCGGAACACCGCAAGACCGCTGAGTTTTGCGAGAACGGGGCCAAGCACGTGGCGGCGGAGGCCACCCTCCGGAGAGTGACCGCGGAATTCTTCCGGGAGCACTCCCTCACTGATCTCCGGGATCGTTCGGACTGGTGGCTCGAGGAGCAGGGACGGCTCACCGAGCCGATGATCAAACGGGCCGGCAGTGACCACTACGAACCGATCTCCTGGAGCGACGCCGTGGGGGTGGTGGCCGACCAGCTGAACGCCCTGGTCTCGCCCGACCAGGCCGTCTTCTACACCTCCGGGCGTACCAGCAATGAAGCCGCCTTTCTGTACCAGCTATTCGTCCGGGCCTACGGCACCAACAACCTGCCCGACTGCTCCAACATGTGCCACGAGTCCAGTGGCACAGCTCTCAAGGAAGTGATCGGGATTGGGAAGGGCACGGTCACCCTGAAGGACGTCGAGCAGACCGATCTGATCATCATCTGCGGCCAGAACCCCGGCACCAACCACCCCCGGATGCTGACCAGCCTGGAGAAGACCAAGCAGCAGGGTGGGGTGATCGTGGCGGTGAATCCGATGCCCGAGGCGGGCCTGCTGCGCTTCAAGAACCCGCAGACACCCAAGGGGCTCCTCGCCCACGGCACGCCGCTCGCCGACGACTACCTGCCGATCCGACTGGCCGGCGACCAGGCCCTCTTCCTGGGCGTGGGCAAGCTACTGCTGGAGGCGGAGGAACTGGCCCCGGGTACTGTCCTGGACCACGACTTCATTGCGACCTACACCGACGGCTTCGAGGCCTACGCCGCGACCGCCCGCCAGGCCTCGTGGGAGGCGATCGAGGAGGGGAGTGGGCTCACTCGAGCCCAGATTGGCAAGCTGGCTGACCGAATCCTGGCCGCCAAGTCGGTGATCATCGCCTGGGCCATGGGACTGACGCAGCACAAGCGCTCGGTGCCCACCATCCGGGAACTCACCAATGTCCAGCTGCTTCGAGGCAATATCGGTCGCCCGGGAGCGGGGCTGCTCCCGGTGAGGGGTCACAGCAACGTCCAGGGCGACCGGACGATGGGGATCTTCGAGAAGATGCCGCCGGCCTTCTTGGACAAGCTGGCGGCGGAGTTCCACTTCGAGCCAGCGCGCGAGCCCGGCTGGGACTCGGTCAACGCCGTGGCCGCGATGCGCGACGGGAAGGCCCGGGTCCTGATCTCCCTCGGCGGGAACTTGGTGCGGGCAATCTCCGATACCAACGTGGCCGAGAAGGCGATGACCAAGCTTGACCTGACGGTCAGCATCGCCACCAAGCTCAACCGTTCCCATCTGGTGACCGGCGATGTAGCCCTGATCCTGCCCACCTTGGGCCGCACCGAGCGGGACCTGCAGAAGTCCGGCCTCCAGCAGGTCACCGTTGAGGACTCGATGGGCGCCGTTCATGCCACCCGGGGGGTTCTGGCTCCGGCCTCCCAGGACCTTCGCAGCGAGGTAGCGATCATCTGCGGCCTGGCCCATCGAACGCTGGGGAAGAGGGTCCCCATTGCCTGGGAGGCGATGGCCAATGACTACGGGGTAATTCGGGATCACATCGGGCATGTGATCCCCGGTTGCCAGGACTACAACGCCAAGATCGCCCAGCCAGCCGGGTTCCTGCTGCCGCATCCGCCTCGCGATGAGCGGCGCTTCGCCACCGAGACTCAGAAGGCCCGCTTCAGCGTCAACGAGATCGACACCGTCCAGATTCCTCCCGGGCGTCTCCTGCTGCAGACGGTGCGCTCTCACGACCAGTTCAACACCACCATCTACTCCAACGAGGACCGCTACCGCGGTATTCACGACAGCCGCCGGGTGGTCTTGGTCAATCCCGAGGACCTGGCCGAACTGGGACTAGCTGACGGCGACCATGTTGACGTTTTCAGCGAGTGGACTGACGATGTCGAACGCTGCCTGCGCGACTATCGGCTAGTCGCCTACCCCACTTCCCGCCAATGCGCGGCCGCGTACTTCCCCGAGGCCAACGTGCTTGTGCCCCTGGAGAGCGTCGCCGAGGGCAGCAACACCCCTACCTCCAAGTCGGTGATCATCCGGCTCCAGCGCCGCGGGGCACCGGCGGCCGCGACCTTGACCGCCTAGCTGTCAGCGGGACTCCGTACCCGACGTTCGAGGGGACCGGTCAGCTCCAGCCGGTCCGGGCCGCAGCCCATGCGAGGGCCGTCCGCCCTGCCCCGCCTGGAACGCCCGCAGAGTGAGCAGGCCGGGAGGCGCGGGCAGCAGGGACCGCTGCACGAAGTAGCCAGCCATGGCCACGACCAAGGTGATGACCTGTTCCGGGTCGGCGGGCCGTGCCAGGGTGTGGTGCTGAACCACCCACTCCGGGGCCGGTCCGCCCCGCATGGCCACGCTGGGCGCCATCACCAATGGATCAAACCAGGCGGCCCCGCGACAGGCACCTGGTCAGTCCAAGAACACAACTGAGCTGGCGTCGGTGACCAGGAGGTTGTCCGCGCGTAGATAGGCGTGCAGGAGAGTGTCGCCCGTGACCGCTTCGGGCCAGCCGGTCTCCCGCTCCGCGAGGCGGCCGAGGCGACGCCGCGCCCGGGGGTCGAGGCTGCGATCCGGCGCCTTCGCCAACTCGCGCCAGCCATCGAATGTCTCCCGGTGCCGCTCGACGAAAGTGGGCAGGTTCGGTACCGGGCACGGCGTGAGCTGGGCCTGGAGCTGCTCGATGGCCGTCATGACCCGACGCAGCTCGCCCATCCGCCAGGGCAGGTGAGGATGGCGGCCAGCCACGTCCTCGAGAATCACCGTCGCCCAGTCGCCGTCGTCGTAAATCCCTAGCAGTTGCGGAACAGGAGCGGTCCGGGGCAGCTGCGCTAGCCAACGAGCCTCCTCCCGATGCATCTTGGGGCGCTCCGGGTTCGGCTCTGCCCCCACCGCCTTCACGAAAGCTCGGCGGTGATCTGCCAGTTGCAGGCGGAGCGCCGCGCCCGGCGAGAAGCCGCTCGGCTGCGAGACCGCCCTGTCTACCCGAGCCCCGAGCCGCTCCTTAGCGCCAGCCCTAACCGAGTCCGGCGGATCGGCTCAGCCGATCCACACCCCGGCGGCCACTGGGAACGGCGTCGGCACAGTGCGGTCCGGCACCCCAGCCCCCGCTCAGCCGAGCCGAGAAATTTCCGTGCGGTGAGCTGGGGTTGCCGGCCGACCGGTCACGTGTCCTCTAGCCTTCCAGTCAGGTAGTCGTCGTAGGCCTGGAGGTCGAGTAGACCGTGACCGGAGTACCCGAATAGGATCACCCGCTCGGTGCCTTCCTCCCGGGCCCGGATGGCCTCATCGATGGTGGCCCGGATGGCGTGCGCGGTCTCGGGAGCCGGGATCGGCCCCTGGGTCCGCGCGAACTGGATGGCTGCTTCGAAGACTTGGCCCTGGGAGTAGGAGGTTGCCCGCATCCGGCCCGCCTTGACCAGGTTGGAAATGATCGGAGCGTCGCCGTGGTACCGCAGACCACCGGCGTGAATCGAGGGCGGGATGAAGTCGTGGCCCAAGGTGTACATCGCCAGGAGAGGGGTCATTCCCGCGCTGTCGCCGAAATCGTAGTCGAACTTGCCCTCGGTCAGGGTGGGGCAGGACGCCGGCTCCACCGCCAGCAGCTCGACCTCCTTGTCGGCGACAAACGGCAGTGCCAGTCCGCCGAGGTTGGATCCCCCGCCACAGCAGCCGATGACTAGATCCGGCTTCTCCTCGCCGGCCAGCTGGAGCTGTTCCTTGGCCTCCTGGCCGATTACCGTCTGATGCAGGAGGACGTGGTTGAGCACCGATCCCAGCGCGTAGTGGGAGTCCTCGCGGGAGACCGCGTCTCTGACTGCGTCGGTGATGGCCGTACCCAGCGAACCCGGGTGGTCCGGCTGATCGATCGGAGAGGGGACGACCTGGCCACCCCAGGTCTCCATCATCACCCGCCGATACGGCTTCTGCTGATAGGAGGCCCGGACCATGTAGACCTTGCACTCCATCTCGAACAGCGAGCAGGCGTAGCTGAGGGCGCTGCCCCATTGCCCAGCACCGGTCTCGGTGGTGAGCCTCTTGACACCCTCCGCCTTGTTGTAGAAAGCCTGGGGCACTGCGGTGTTGGGCTTGTGGGAGCCAGCCGGGGAGACGGACTCGTCCTTGAAGTAGATTCGGGCAGGGGTGTCCAGCGCCTGCTCCAGCCGCCGGGCCCTGATCAAAGGAGTCGGCCGCCAAAGCCGCAGGATGTCCAGGACCTCGCCCGGGATGTCGATGTACGGTTCGGCGGACACCTCCTGGCCGATCAGCGCCATGGGAAACAGAGGAGTGAGCAGGTCGGGAGTGACCGGCTCACGGGTTCCGGGGTGGAGGGGAGGTTGCAGCGGCTCCGGCAAGCTCGGGACCACGTTGAACCAGGCCTCGGGGACTCGATCGGACGGCATTGTCCAGCGCATTTGTGACCTCCCTCCGTCTGCGGGGCACCCCGCTAAACTAGTCAGTTGTCCGGGGGCTGAGAGCCCTCTCGGGGTGGGACCCGCACAGCTGACAGGAAGGAGCGGTTACCGGCCTCTCGGGCCGCACCTCCCTCACTTTGGAGCCGTACTCTAGCAGGGCCGCTGGACTTGGCCACATGGTGGTGACTATCTGGCCGGCACCAACACCCCGTCGGATCCGGATGAACCTCGATGGGCTCCTGGGTAGGGGGGTCTGGACACCGTCCCGGAGGAAGCGCAGATGACTGACCGGCGAACTGCCAGACTCCTAGCGGCCAGCGCCGTCGCAGAGGGTCGACCGCTGGATTGGTTTGAGCAGCTGTATGCGTCGGCTAGAGCGGGAGAGGCCGAAGTGCCTTGGGCGAATCAACAGGTCAACCCGAATCTGCAGAGCTGGCTCCTGCTGAATCCGGCGGTCATGCACAGGACGCTGGTGGTTGGTTGCGGCTACGGCGACGACGCCCAATGGCTCGCAGCGCAGGGCTGTGAGGTGACCGCATTCGACATCGCCCCGAGCGCGATTGAGCGATGCAGCGAACGGTTTCCCGGAACTTCGGTGCACTACCAGGTGGCCAACCTGCTCGACCCTCCCCGGAAGTGGCTCGCGTCGCCATTCGATCTAGTGGTCGAGGCGTACACCATCCAGGCACTGCCGCCGAGCAGTACCGAGCGACGAGCCGCGATGTCCATGCTGCCGAATCTCACCGCCGGGGCCCTCTTGGTGATCGCTCGGGCCCGGGCGGAAGGCGAAGACCCGGGCTCCATGCCGTGGCCGCTTCACCGCGGGGAATTCCACCCTCTATTCGAGCGAGGCATGCAGGAGCTCCTTTTCGAGGACTACCTGGACCCCGCCGATCCCACTGTTCGGCGCTTTCGAGGAACCTTCGTTAAGCACGCCTAGGTGAACCCCAGCCGGGAACTGTGCCTAGCTACGGCGGCCTTCTCGCCGGTGCCGTATGACTTCGGCGGTGCGGGCCGCTGACCTGATGCCGTGTGTACTGCCGACCAGCCCGGGCCGCGGTAGCCTTCGCCGGCATCAGCGCCGCCCCAGCCCAAACGCAGCCCGGTGGCTCTGGACTCGCAGCTGGTTAGTCGTCGAAGCGGAACGCCCCGGCAATTCCGGGGACGCGTTCGGGGTCGGCGATCGCACCGATCTCCACGATCTTGCCATCGATCACTGTGAAGCCGATCACGGCGATGGGTCGTCCACGGGCAGCGACGACCACTCCGGCTGCTCCGTTCACCAACGCCGGGCTCAGGTGGACAGCCGGGTGGGCGATGGCGGACGACAGGCCCGTGAGTGCCTGCTTAGCCACGGCGGCGCCGCCATGGACGGCGAGGGAGGCCGTGGCGCGCCCAGTGCCGGCGTCGATGCGCAGCTCGACTTCGGGATCAAGCAGAGCGACAAGGGCGTCGAAATCTCCGCCACGGGTGGCCAAAAAGAAGGCGTCGACCACCTCTCGTTGACGAGCGAGGTCGGGGTCCGGAGTTGGTAGTGCGGCACCCTTCACGCGGTGTCGTGCCCGGCTGGCGAGCTGTCTCGCTGCCACCGGCGTTCGACCGACCATAGGCGCGATCTCCTCGAACGGCAACTCGAACATGTCATGAAGCACGAACGCCAACCGTTCCGCCGGGGCGAGGGTGTCGAGCACGATTAGAAGAGCGAGGCCGACCGAGTCGGCCAGCACCGCCTCCGCCTCCGGTTGGAGCTCCCCGTCCGGGCTGATTATCGGGTCGGGTAGGTGCACCCCGAAGAGGTCCTCGCGTCGAACCTTGCGGGTACGGAGCAAGTTCAGGCACACTCGCGCGACGACGGTGGTCAGCCATCCGCCGAGGTTCTCCACCTCGCTCGCCCCCGACCGGCTCAGCCGCAACCAGGTGTCCTGGACAGCGTCGTCGGCCTCGGCCAGCGACCCGAGCATCCGGTAGGCGACCGCTCGGAGCCGGACCCGATGCTCCTCGAAGCGAGCCGCCAACCGCTCGTTCTCGTCCATTCGGTCACATTCCTCCGTCGGTTCGTGTCATCAAGGTAGACCCGGGACGTCCAGCGGATGTGACGCGGCAGTCGCACTCTCTGGCTCCCAGCCGGTCGGCCGAGTCATTCGAAGTGAGAAGGTGGATCCCATGGCCCAGTCGCCACGCGTTTTGGTCATCGGCGGGACGGGAAGGCTCGGGGGACGCGTCGTTCCGCTGCTGCGGGACGCCGGGTGCGAAGTGCGGGTGCTCACCCGACACGCCCATGAGACCAAGAACGGTGTCGAGTACTTGACTGGTGACCTGAGCAAGGACGAGGGCATCCTGGTCGGGGTGAATGGTGCCGCGGTTATTGTGAACTGCGCGGGCAACGCCAAGGGCGATGCGCAGCAGGCCAGGAACCTGGTTCGGGCGGCAATGCAGGCAGGATCGCCGCACCTGGTGTGCGTCTCTGTCGCAGGCGCTGATCGGATCCCGGTCGCGAGTGCGGTAGACCGCGCGATGTTCGGCTACTTCGGAGCCAAGCTTGAAGCCGAGCGGGTGGTCGCGGACTCCGGGCTGCCGTGGACGACGCTGCGCCCCACCCAGTTCCATGACGCATTCCTGATCGTGGCGCAGCAGATGGTGAAGCTGCCAGTGATTCCGGTCCCTGCCGGCTTCCGCTTCCAGCCGGTCGATACCGCTGAGGTCGCTGCCCGGCTCGTGCAACTGGCGCTCGGCACTCCGGCGGGATTGGTGCCGGAGATCGCTGGGCCGCGGATATACGGAATGGCCGACCTGGTTCGAGGATACCTTCGGGCTCGCGGCAAGCATCGGATGATGGTGCCGGTCTGGATTCCGGGCAAGGCTGCCAGCGCGGTCCGGGCTGGTGCCAACCTGGCCCCTGAGCATGCCGTGGGCCAACGGACCTGGGAGGACTTCTTGGCCGAGCGGGTCCTCACCGGAACCTGAACGGAGCCGGTTCAGCAAACGCGGCTGCCACCGCGCGGCCAGGTGGTCACAGGTTGATGCCACGGTGCGTCAACGGGCGAATCTGGTGGAGCCGGCGGGACTCGCACCCGCGACCTATTCCATCCCAAGTAAGCGCGCTCCTTGGCCCGGGAGTCGCACTACGGGGTCAACTCTTGGGTTGGGCATCATATGGTGCCATAGGTGGTACCAGATACTGGTGCGTAAGACTACCGTATACCTCACTGAGGAGTTGAAGAGCTCACTGCGAAGGCAGGCGGATGTCTCCGGTCGCTCGGAGGCGGAACTCATCCGCGAGGCAATCGAGGTTCAAGTTCGAGGTGCCGATCAACGGCGCCCTCGGGGGGCTCGTCGCCAGTGGTGATCCACGTCTCTCGGACCAAGTGGAGTACGTTCTCCTAGGGTCCGGCGAGAACTGAACGTGCTCGTCTGCGACACCAGCGGGCTCGTCGCGTACTTCGATGCCAGCGATGACCACAACGCCCAGGCGAGTCGGATTATCGAAGGCGACCCGGGCCCTTTCGTGGTGTCGCCGTACGTCGTCGCCGAGCTTGACTTTCTTCTGGCGAAGCGCCGTGGGGTGGCGGCTGAGCTGGCAGCACTCGTGGAGTTGTCTGGCGGGGCGTGGGAACTGCCATCAATCGCTGCTGGCGAATTGCATGAAGCGTGCGGGGTCATGGGAATGCATCGTGACCAGAACATCGGCCTCGCCGACGCCTCCATGGTGGTGCTGGCTCGTCGTTACCGGATGGAGCGCATCCTGACCTTGGATCAGCGCCATTTTCGAGTGATGCGCACTGCAGCCGGTGGCCCCTTCACGGTGCTGCCCGATGTTGAGTGAGGGTGCCACTCCGTTGCGGGTCCACTGAGCGTCGCCGGCGCTCCGTCAAGGAGTACCGCCGCCTTTCGACGACATCTGCAACGTGTCCCAGTCCGAATACAGAACGCGAGTGGTGCTGCGTTGTCGGTATTCGAACTCCGACCAACTGAGCGACCTGCTCGGCCAGCTAGTGCATGACCTCGACCAACCTTGATGGCGGCGTCCCAAAACCCTTCGTTTTTGAGACTAAGGGTGGTCGATGGCTTTCACAGTCTCCGGACGCGGAGCACGCCGGTCAGCATCGGGAGGGTGAACTCGCCGCGGGCGGTCTCCGGTCTGCTCGCGAGGAACGCGCGGATCTGACCGAGCGTGGCCTCTTGTTCTTGTTCTGGCATGACCAGTATCCCCGCCTTCGTCGCGAGCGTCGCGACGAGGGAGTCGGCGGTGCGGCGCTGCCCGTGCGGGAACTCGGCCTGCTCCGGCGAGCCGAACTTGGCGACCAGGCCAATGTTTGGAAGGTGCGCGTCTTCCGTCTCGGCGCGCCAGCTGCTGAGCGTGTCACGCGGGCCAATGGCCGCGCTCCCGCTGACCCGCTCGAGTTCGGCAACCCAGTCGACCCGGTTGTCGATGACGTTCCATAAGCCAGCCAGGATGCCGCCGCGTACGAGGACCCTGGCTATCTCGGGTCCCGCGAAGTCCATGTCGAACCAGTGCAGGGCATGGCCGGCTAGCACGGCATCGACGGACGCGTCCGGCAGCGGTACCGCCTCGGCACTACCCGGCAGGGCACGGACAGTCGGCAGCGCGCGGCGCAGCTCAGTCAGCATCGCCGGGTCGGGCTCGACCGCGATGACTTCGGCGCCCAGTGCGACCAGCGTGGTGGTTAGCTTGCCGGTTCCGGCGCCGAGGTCGAGCACTCGGGGGCCGGGCGCGGGCTCGAGCGCCCAGCGCACCGCGGCCTGAGCGTAGTCCGGGCGGTGCTCGGCATATAAGGTCGCCGCCGCGCCGAACGACGAGCTGAGAAGTCGCCATTCGTCCTGTTCCACTCGGTTACCTTACCTGTGCCGCGCGGTCGGGGCGCCACCCTTGGACTTGCGACGGCGGTCGGGCCTTCTGGGCCGCGAGGAGAGTCGACCACCTAGGCCGTGGCCTCGACGACGCACCCAGCCCACGTTGGACGGGTCGCTCGTCCTCGTCGTGTCCGAGCCGTAGACAAGTCAGCTACCGCCGTCCTACCGACGGCCGTTTTTGACGA
>DATKSR010000023.1:0-25677 GCA_035531555.1 Candidatus Dormiibacterota bacterium | reverse complement strand
ACCAGCAAAACCAGCGCTAGGCCCCCTATGAGAACCCCGAGTCCGATCGATATATCAACCCAAGGCGAGGGCCAATGCTCGACGATCGCCGCGGCGATCAAGACCAGTCCCGCCGCGCCAGCAACGGCCCGCGCCAAAAGGTTCTCGGCGACTCGACGGAGCATCGCCCCAGACCATACGCACAGGTACGCCTGTGATCTAGGTGCGCTCCCCCTCGGACATTTCTTCCGCTTCGTTCTGGCGGCCACAGATCGAGCACGGCCGGTGCCCGCCGTCCCCCTCGTGCCTCTCGGACCCCACCCTCTCCGCTTCTCGGGCTGCCGCGCAGTCCTTCGAGTCGCGCAGATGGTGGAACGGGTATCCGCCAGGACGCCGATCGTCGAGCCAGTAGGCGGGAACGCGAGCCATGCCGGGATTCTAGTCCCGTTACAAAAAAGTCAGTCCGGGCCTTCCTGCCGAAGTCAAGCGAAGTCAAATTGAAACGGACCCACTACCCCATTGAGGGTAGTAGGTCAGATTCGAGTGGACGGTCGGAGCGCCCAGCTGTTAGCCGCTCGGCAACCCCAGCCGGCCAGTCCAATCAACAAGGTGATGCCGCCGGGCCAGAACTCGCTGCATCGGTCGCGGCGTGGCCCTCCGGCTGCCGGGATTTGGTCTGTGCGCTGGCCCATATTCAGCTCCCGCCGACGACGCTAGTCATCTCGGCCGCAGGCCGCCGACATGTCCGTGGCGACGATCACTCCGCATGGTTGGCGGCGATGAGCCGCCTGCCCAGAGCCCGCAAGTGCTTCCGCAGCTCGGCGGGCTCCTTGACCACGAAGGGAAACTCCAGGTCGATCAGAAAGGCGGCGGTCCAACTCAACCGGTCCGCGCCGAAGGTAAGCCGGGTCCGCGACCCCGCTGGCTCGACTACGGAAGTGCTCGCCGGGACCAACCTCGACACCACGTCGGCTGGGCCGGCGAGCTCAACCACCACCCGGTAACGGTAGGGGGCCGCGGTCACCGCCTGCGCCACCAGGCGCGCGGGGTCGGCCAGCGCCCGGGGGACGAAGGTGTGGCCGGATCGTTCCAGTTCGCTTATGCGGTCGACGCGGAAGGTGCGCCAGTCGGCCCGGTCCAGGTCATGGGCCACCAGGTACCAGTTTTGCTCGGTGGCAACCAGACGGTAGGGTTCGACCAGGCGCCTGCCGCTGGTGCCGTCGCCGGCCTGGTAACGGAAGTGCACCTTCTCCCGGATATGGCAGCACTCCGCCAGGGCCACCAGACGCTCGGAGGGGACTGTCGGCCGAGAATGGTCGAGGGACAGCGTGGTATCTCGCAGCGTGGTCACCTGTCGCCGCAGGTGGGGTGGCAGCAGACGGTCCAGCTTGGCCAAGGAGGCAATGGCGGCCGTCTCGCTGCCTGCGACCCCGGTCTGCGCCGGAGTCCCCAGGGCGACCGCCAACGCCCCCATCTCCGCGTCGTCGAGGGCGAGCGGCGGTAACGAGGCGCCGCTCCCCAGTCGGTACCCACCTCCGCTTGATCCCGGCGCCGCGGCAATGGCGTATCCCAGGGAGCGGAGCCGGTCCATGTCTCGGCGCAGGGTGCGTTCAGTAATCCCGAGCTCCCCGGCCAGCTCCCGGCCGGGAAATCCCGGCTGACGCTGTAGGAGACCGAGCAGACGCAGGAGGCGGACTGAGGCGTCGGCCATGTGGCCATCATCGGACCCATGCGGACATCTCGTGTCCGCATGGGTGTCTACCGTGGGCGACATCCGCCAGCCGCAGCAGGAGACCAGCCATGTCCGACGTGATCCTGTTCCATCATGCCCAGGGTCTCACCGAGGGGGTGCGCCAGTTTGCCGAGGACCTTCGCGCCGCCGGCCATCGCGTCACCGTACCCGACCTCTACGCGGGCCAGTCCTTCCCGACGGTTGCCGAGGGCGTCGCCCATGCTCAGGAGATCGGCTTCGACACCATCTTGGAGCGCGGCCGGCAGGCGGTCGAGGGGCTGCCCGAGAACCTTGTCTATGCCGGGTTCTCCCTGGGCGCCATGCCAGCGCAGATGTTGGCCCAGGCCAGGGCAGGAGCCAACGGAGCGCTCCTCATCCACGGATGCGTGCCGGCTTCCGAGTTCGGCGATGGGTCCTGGCCGAGAGGAGTTCCGCTCCAGATTCACGCCATGGAGCGGGACCCCTACTTCGTCGACGGGGGCGACCTGGAGGCCGCCCGCGAGCTCGTCGGCAAGGTCCACGGGGCTAGGCTCTTCCTCTATCCCGGGGACCAGCACCTCTTCGCTGACAGAAGCCTGCCCTCCTACGAAGAAGGGGCGGCTAGGCTTCTCCTCCAACGGGTGCTGGTCTTCCTCGCTCTAGTCGGCCGACAGGAGCCGGAGCACGGAGACGGCGATCTGAAGTTGCTGGAGCAGTTCCTCGACCTCCAGCGGCAGACGATGCTCGCCAAGACCGCGGGGCTGGACCGGGACGCGATGGCCCAGCGCCTGCCCAGCTCAACCCTGAGCTTGGGCGGGCTCCTCTATCACCTGGCCCTGGTGGAGGAGAGCTGGATGGAGGTCCAGTTCCTCGGGAGCGAGCTGCCGGAGCCCTGGTCCGAGGTGGACTTCGGCGCCGACCCGGAATGGGAGTTCCGCACCGGGGCCGAGCTCGACCCGGAGGCGGTTCGTCAACGCTACCGCGAGGCCTGCGAACGAAGCCGCCAGGTGGTGACCCAAGCCAGCGGCCCAGACCAGTTCTCTGCCAAGCCGCACTTCGATGGCCGACCCTTCTCGCTACGCTGGGTACTGCTGCACCTCATCGAGGAGACGGCCCGGCACATCGGCCACGCCGACCTGCTCCGCGAGGCTATCGACGGCAGCGTCGGGGAATAGCCGGCGCTAGTCGAGCTCGATCATCGTTCGGAGGTGCGTCAGTTTGAAATGGGCCAAGTCAAGTTCAGCTGCCTTGCCTCACTTCCCGGCTCACCTCAGTCGAGTCGCGACGGTCCCTGGTGGTTGCCAAAGAGAAACCGCTAAGCAGCCTCCACTTTCACCTGGACGGCGAGGTGGACGCTGCCGGTGGCGGTGATCACGACCGAACCGACCCGGAGCGCCCGAAACGGCACCCGAAGCACGGCCCTGGAGCTCCCCAGGCTCTCGTCGGCAGAAAGCAGCCGCAGCACCGACTGGTCGGAGGAGCGAACCATCTCGTCACCGAGCTCGCGCTCCGACGGGTTGGGCAGGGTTACTACCAGATCCTCGCCGACCGCCACGATCACCGTGCGGCCATTGTCTTCGATGCCCACCGCGACGGTCGGTCCGGCTGGCAGTCCGGGCGTGAGGCTGGGAGTGGCGCGGGGCAGGAGACCGGAACTCCGAGGGGCCTCGGGCTGATGCGTCGGGCTCACCGATGGTTCCCCAGAATTGCTGGAACTGCCTGCACGAGCGCTGGTGGCTGGCAGGTGAGATTGCGAGGTCGGGACCGCGCTCCCGCACCCCGCCAGAGCCAAAGCGACGGTGCTTGCCACAACCCCTACGGTCACCTTCGACCCCCACGTCCGGGGTCTCCACATGTGCCCACGCTAGCACCCCGGGCAAAGTGACGCCACCTCCGCTCTCGGAGGGTGCAGCGGTGGGTTTACGACGATCTGGAGGCGGAAGGGGCCGGCCCTGGCGGGCCGGCCCCTTGTCGATTGTCCGCTGCTAGCGGCGACCGGCTTGCCCGCAGCCCCGGGCGAGCTGCGGATTAGCCATCACCGGACTGATGGCAGTACCTCCGTATCTGAGCAGGTCGGCACTGCCGTATTGAGCGTCCAATCCAAGAGTGTTCACCGTGGTCCCCGGGATGACGTTCCCAAAGTTCCAGACGCACGACGCGAATTGATTCGCGGGGCCGAACGCGGCTGCCGATGCACCACCCGGACCGTAGCCTTGAGCACGACCGAGCGTCCAGAAGGGGTAGAAGGTGGCACCTACCGGGGGCACAGTGCACCCCAATCCACTGGCTGTGCTGCAGAACCCCTCGGAGGCGAGGAGGTCCGTCTCTATCTGGACCTGTGGGTACGTTTGGCCGTTGGTGAACGGACCGATGTACTGGAATGACGTTGGGTGGTTGCTCTGTCCGTTGGGCCAATCGGGCTGGTACGAGGTGCCCTCGAAGTCTAGATCTCCGTTCTGGAAATAGTTGTCCTGACAACCAGCGACCGGCCAGTCGGCGACGGTGGTAGCCCCGTCATTGGAGATCGGTCTGGGCCCCTTAGGCATGCACAAGGCGTTGGAGTATTCGCAGTTGAGTCCTTCGTAGGAGTCCGGCGCGCTGGCGCCCGGAGGCGCCGGACAGGCAAGGCCGTCCTCAGTAGTCGCCCCGGGACAGCTATCAGTAGCGCCGGCGGCGGTGACGGTCGTCGGCCCGCAACCCTGCTCCGTTCCGCTGCCGCCATTTCCCTCGGAACCGCTGTTGCAGACCTGGTAGATGTCAGGGTCGCCGGCGATCCCGTAGCCCGAGCTGGAAAGCAGGCTGCTGACCGAGCTGCACGCTTCAAAGTGCCCCAGCTCATCTTCCATCAGTACCCCGCCCTCGAGAGCGGCCCAGGGCACCTGATTCTGCTGGCTCGCGGTGCCGTACTCGGCGGTGAAGTTGTACGGCTGGCCCAAGCAGGCCGTGTCAACCGCGCCGTCGACGATTCCATGGGTGTCCATGAATCCGTTGGCCGCGCTTGCGGTCATCGTTCCACTCTGGTGCGTGGTCAGGTCGGTCACGGTGGTCTGCAGCGCCAACCCGCCCTTCACCAACGCCGCCGTCCCGCCGACCGAATACGGATAAGCTGGGACGTGGACGTCTTGGATCGTGACCTGGAGTACGTCGCCGCCGTTCAGCATCAGGGTCTTGGCGTTCGGAGTCAGCGTCGCCGTGTCGGACAACTGGGGGCTCGGCGGGCCGGCCGGCACCCCGTTGGTCTGCAGGTATGCGAAGTTCACCGGCTCTTCACACGCGGGGTTGATCTGAGCGAAGCCGAAGGTCGCCTCCAGGCTGTCGATGGTCAGGGCCGCACACCAATGGGTTTGGTCACAACTGGGGCTGGTGGCGAATGGGGTGAATCCTGGCGGATAGAACTGGAGCTCCATGAATGCATCGCCGGCGGCGTTGGCCTGGGTGATGCCGCCCAAATTGGAGTCGCTCTGTGGAGTGCAGGGATTCTGCGGATAAGACAGGGGATCACAAATCGGCAGACCGAACCACGGGGCCGGGCTCAGCTCCGCGTAGTCCGTAGTGTTGTTCGGCCCAGGCAAGGCTGTCGGGGTTCCGGAGGGATCGGTCGCCAGCCGCATGTAGTAGGTCATGTTGTTGCCGCTTCCGGGGGTGCTGGAGATGAACTTAACGGAGGGCTCGTCGTGGCCGATGTAGTGCCCGTTGTCATAAAAGCGGGTCGCCTGGGCCCCCCAGGTACCGGGGGGAGTAAGTGGATCGGTACAGAGACCACCGAGATCGGGCTTTACCGACTTGAAGGTGGTGCTGAAGCCATTGCAGTCGAGTTCGTTCACCGGGTTGGGAGCGATTCCAGTTGTCGTGGTGGGGGTGCTCCCCAGAACCGCCCAAGAGCCGGTCAAGCTGAGCGCCGCCACCACCGTCGCCACCGTCAGTAGGGCGACGGCCCTACGGCTGAATCGGGGCATGACCTGAACCCTCCAACCCGGTCGCCTGAACGGCAAGGTTGGAGGGCACCTGGCCCCCACCGACCCGGCCACATTCCGCTGGGGTGCCGTCCCTCAGCCCCGACGTACTCTTAGCAACCAAAGGGGTCGCTTGTCAAGACTCCGACCACTCCGTTGTTGTAGCTCAGGGATTCTGACCGGTCCTAACAGCTCAGCGATTCTGTCCGGCTATGAAGGACAAGATCGTTTTGAACTCAGCTGAGCAAAGGCGGGTGCTGGTGCTGAACCATCTGGAGAAGGGCTCGGTGACCGTGGGGGTGGCGGCCGGGCTGCTGGGGATCTCGGAGCGGCAGGTGAAGCGGCTCCGGGCGGAGTACCGACGGGAAGGGGCCAGCGCCCTGGCGCATGGCAACCGGGGCCAGTGAACGCGGTGGATCCGGATCTGACTCGCCGCTCGACCCACGACTTCGAGACGCCACCATCGGTTGGAGGTGAACCCCGGACCGGGAACCCCCCAACGACTCTGTTGAGAGTGATCTCGGCCGAGGCCCGAGCGCGATAGCGATCTCCAGCGCCTCCTGGCCGTCCATCGGCGCCAGAACTTCTCGTGCTACCCGCGAACTCTGCAGGTCGGGCCGACAGAGGTCGTCGTCGCTCGGTTCAGCTGCCGCGCGGGCGGCCGTCGACCAAATCGAGGGTGCGCCCGGCGGCGTCGGCCACTACCTGGTCGTGAGACGCCAGGATCACGATGTTGCCCTTGGCGGCGTGGTCGCGCATCAGATTCAGCACCAGGGCCCGGCGTTCGGAGTCCAGTTCGGAGGTTGGCTCGTCGGCGAGCACCACCTCGGGCTCCCCGACCAGGGCTCGAGCGACGCCGACCCGCTGGCGCTGACCGCCGGATAGGTCGCGGACCAAGCGGTTGACGCTGTCTCGGAGCCCGAGCGCGACCAGCATGTCTTGGGTTCGGTCAGCCACCTCGCCCCGGCCCAGACCCCGCGCCTGGAGCGCTATGGCGACGTTCTCGGCGGCCGTGAGCACCGAGACCAGGCCGTGGTTCTGCAGGACCACCCCAAAGCGAAGCCGGAGGTCGTCGCGCCCGGAGATCGGGTCCCCGTCCAGCAGCACCTGGCCGCGATCCGGGTCCTGGAGGCCCGCCATCACCAGCATCAGGGTCGTCTTCCCGGATCCCGACGGTCCGGTGACGACCACCGTCTCGCCGGCGGCCACCTTGAGTTCGGCACCCTCGAGGATGGTCCGGGAGCCCACGTCCACGCCCACCTGCTGGGCCCAGATCTCGCTAGCCATCCGACTCCAGTTCGGGGTTGCGCAGGTCGACGCCGGCGGAATGGCGGCGGACCCGAAGCAGGGTTCCGGCGGGTATCCACTCCATGACGTCGGGGGGCAGCTGCACGCTCCCATCCCTGCCCACCACGGCGTACTCCACCCCCTGCCGGCCCTCGGCGCCGACGCGGCCATCGCGAATGGTCACCGTCCGGGGCATCGCCCCCGCCACCTCCGGGTCGTGAGTTACCACGATCAGAGTCGTGCCCAGCTCCCGGTGCACCTTGAGCAAGAGCTCGATGACCAGATCTCGGCTGGCACGGTCCAGTTCGCTGGTCGGCTCATCGAGCAACATCAGGGCCGGCCCGGTGGCGGCGGCGGCCGCGATGGCCACCCGCTGCTGCTCGCCACCGGAGAGGGTGGCGACGGTCTGGCCCGCGAGCGGCCCCATGCCGAGTTGCTCTAGGAGCTCGACCGGCCGGCGCGGTGGGGGGTCGGTGCGCTGGCGCCGCATCCCCCGCTGGGCGAAGCCAATGTTCTGCTCGGCGGTGCCGAAGCCGAGCAGGTTGCGCATGGGCTCCTGGAGCATGAGGCTGATCTCTCTGGAGCGCATCTGCAGCAGCTGGTGATTACTCAGCCTGCCGAGATCGTGGGTGCCAATCACCACATGCCCCGATGAAGGGCGCAGCAGCCCCGCCAGCAGGGCCAGCAGGGTGGACTTGCCTGATCCGGACGGTCCCAGCAAGGCGACGGCCTCACCGGCGTCGACGTCCAGGTCGACGCCGCGGAGGGCCACCACGTCCCCGCCGGAGTTCGGATAAAGATGGACGACCGAATCGCAGTGAACCTCCACGCCGGCCAGGAGCGCGCCGACCGGAGCGGAGCTCACGAGGTCTCGCTTCTGAGCGTCTGGTAGCGGGCCCGCCGCAGGGTCACCAGCGCGGTCAACGTCGAGGTGGTGGCCACCACGATCAGTAGGACCACCGCGGTGCCCACGATCGGGAGCCAGGGAAGCGCAGTGGAAGGAGGCGGCGCGCCCACATTGGTGCCGAACTGGGGAACCGACGAGAGGGCGAGCACAGCGGACAGCACTCCGGCGAGCACTCCCAGGGCGATCCCCGGTATCACTACCAGCTGCTGTTCGAGCACCAGAGACAACAAGAGAGTGCGCCGACGCACCCCGGTGGCTCGGAGGACGGCCAGCTCGAAGCCTCGCCCTCGGGCGCTGGTCAGCACCGTCGCCACTCCGGAGCCTGCCGCCAGAAGGGCGGCCGCCCCCGCCGCGAACAGAAAGAAGATGAAGCCGAAGGCGAGTCCGCCATGGTTGAATCGGTAGAGCAGGGGGGCGGGCGTCTGCTTGGACTTGATCCTGATGCCTTCCTGGCGCAGCCGCTGCAGCACTATCGCCGGGGTGTGGGGAGCCAGCCACACCTGATCGGCGGTGTCGAAGGGTGGGCCGTTCTCGGCCCGCGTGGCCACCGGCAGGTTCAGCAGGAATCCGTATTGACCGAGCCGGGGCAGGGCCAGGGTCTCCCTGGTCAGGTTGAGGGTGAGATAGGTTCCGTCGAAGTCCTCGGCCGAGGCGTAGACCGGGTTGCTCTCCTGGTCAGCACTGGTGGTCACCCCCGGGAGAGTCAGCGGCAGCTTCCCGGGCGTGAGCGCGGGGACCAGCAACTCGGACGCTGAGGAGTGGAACCGGGCCACCAGTTTGCCGTCCGGCGAGGCCTTGGCCGAAGCTCCCTGGAAGGCGGTTTGCCAGTACCCGGGCAGAGAGAATCCCCCGAAGGCGTTGCGCCAGGGAGCCTGCGCATTGGCCCTCGTCTGCAGGGAGGAGAGGACGATCGAGTAGGTCACCTGCTGCGGACCGCGCGGGTTGGCACCCCAGTACGGGATCATCTCGCTCACCCGGCAACTACCAGAGCAGTTGTAAGGCAGCGACGCCACATAAGTGTGGGTCCCCGGCTGGAGAACTCCGAAGTCGACCAAGGTGGGGTTGCCCCCGGGGTCAACGAGGTTGAACTGGAGATCGGGCTCGGGGTCGACCGCCTGCGGCAGGGTGACGGTCAGTCGGGCCTGGTGACCCTGCATCAGCATTTCCGGAGTTAGCTTGGGCTGGAGCCACCGGACGAGCTTCGGGAGGCTGGTGCCACTCACTGAGCGCTGCCAGTAGGAGACACGGCCCATGCGGCTGGTGTCGACGGCCAGCAGCGCTTCGCTGGGGGTGATCGACTCCTCCGCGGCCATCGCATACTTGCCGGTCGGGTCGGCCTTCCTCACGGCGTCGGTCAGGTTCAGCGACGGAGGGATCTTGACGTGGAGCACCGTGGCGGCACCGATCTCGAACTCAGCGCGCGAGATGCGGTTGGTGGCCGCCACCGCCCATCCCACGACCGCGAACGAAGCGAGACCAGTCGCCAGGGTGAGCACCAGAATCTGGCGAAGATTGGCCGGGCGACGCGCCACTTGGCGAACCGCCAAATGCACCGCGAGCCGGGTGGTGTCCTGGGTCCAACGGATCGCGGCCGCGCAGAGCAGTGGGATCAATCGAACGCCGAGAACCCCGATCGCGACGGCGATCAAGGCGGGCGCGAAGAGAGCCAGGGGATTAGGCTCCCCACCGCTCAGAACTCCCGACACCCGCAGCTCGACCATGGCTCCGATCGCCAGCAGCACCACCATCGCCTCCAAGGCCGCTCGGGCGGCGGTCGAGAGCTGGGCCTCGGCGCCGGTCAGTTCGTCAGAGAGTGGCCGCCGGAGGATCCTCCAGGCGCCAAAGACGGTGGCCAGCAAGCCACCGCCGAAGGCGGCCAGGGCGGCATAGATAGCCAGAGGTGTGAACAGGACCGGGGCGTTGCCGAGAAGTAACGCCGACGCGAGCCGGATTGCGAGCCACCCCAAGAGCACTCCCAAGGGGATGGAAGCCACCATGATGACCAGCGGCTCGAGCAGCCCGACGGCCAGCACCGACCGGCGCCGGAAGCCGTGAAGCTTGGCCAGGGAGATCTCTCGCTGGCGCGCCTCGACCGTACGGGCGACCAGTCCGAAGAGGACGAACAAGGTGAGCAGGACCAGCTCCAAGGACACCACTACCACGATGGCCAGCATCAAGTCATCCTGATAGGTGACGGCAGAGAGTTCGGAGTAGAGCTGGGTCGTAGCGGGGTCGATGTATTGAGTGTTGGCGGTATAGGCAAACGCCCTGCCGGCCTTCAGGAGCTGCGGGACATTGTTGACACCGATGCTCTTGACCCGCAGGCGAAACTGGATGAGAGAGGAGAGGGGAAGCGCATTCACGGTAGCCGGGACGGTGAAGAAGGCATCCAGCACGGGCAGCTGGGAGAGAAACGACGGGGCCTTGCGGTTCAAGAATTGGGTGATGGCCGAGGCGTTCTTCGGCAGACCCGCGTAGTCGAAGTAGTCGTCGCCCATCCAGTAGGCAGCTTTGGCCGTCCCCACCTTGACGATGCCCACCACCGTTACCGTCGTCGGGGTCAGGATGCCGTGCGAAAGCAGGGGGATCTGGCTCCCAACTTGGGCCTTCAGCACCTCGGCGGAGCGAACTGTCATGGCCACCTGATCGACCGCGGTCGGACAGCGGCCGATGACGAACGTCAGGTGGGCGCAGACGTTGGTGCGAGATACCAGGTCACTGACATAGGAGTGCCCTTCGGCGTCTGGCGGCACGGTGACCCCGGCATCCAGGGTCACGGTCGCCGGCGCATACCAACGGCCCAGGTGATCTCGCCGGGCCAGTGGAATCAGTACCTGAGACCGCTCGGGGATGTCTCCGAGGGCGGGACTGGGGATGTCGGTGATGCCGTCATTGCTGGGGGTCGCCGTGACCAGGGCGGCATGAAGGACATTGCCCGACACAGCGGTGTAGTAGAAGGGCCCGGCGCTGGCCGCCAGGACGGCTGCGGTGGCGACCACCAGGACGGCGACCGTGGCACTGGCCCGCCACTTGAGCGCCCGAAGGAGCAGACGGACCTGATGCACCCGGAGCTACCCGGGTAGCAGCCGCTCTAGCGGCGGCTCTGCGTTGGACCCTCTCACCTCCAGCCCGATCACCGTCGCCAGCCTAGCAGCAGGGTCAGCAGCCTGATTGGCGCCCCTTCCGCGGGGGTAAAGAACGGCGACCAGCACTACCCGGGCCGGCCAAACGGCCCGGGCCGCCGGAGCAGGTCGCCGCCCACCCCAGACCGCGGCCGAGACCGTGCCGTTCGATGTCGCGCTCCGGATCCCAAAGTGCCTCGCGTCGAGGCTGCACCGCCCGATCCCGACTGCGCCCAGCAACCTGCCCCGAGCCTTCACTGGCTCAGTGGCGAGGTAGTGGCAGAGACGAACCGACGCTGCCATCCGCCTCACGCTGGGCCACTGAGTGATGGTACGGAGAACTTATTTCGGCCTGGACCGAATCATGACCTGGAGCGAGGGATCAGACTGACCGCCTCTCCTTAACTCAGTTTGCCGATGATGCCGCCGGCTCCGAGCGCCGACCGTCACATTCCGCCGATGGCTCAACTGGACGTGCAGCCGCCACCAGCCCCACTGTCCGGTGGACTTAGGTTCTCCGCAAGTGGCAGGGGTCCTAATGCTGCCCGCCACCGAGGGAGTGGGCGGCTCTTGGCCGGCCGCCGGCCCTGCGCACGTCGCCCCAAGCGGTCGTTGCTAGACCTAGGAGGCGTAGCTGTGCAGTCTCCCACTGACCCCGGGGCCACCTGGCCTCGGGGATCCCACCGCCTCGTCAAATCGATCCGCCCTGATCGCGGTGGCCGGCCTGGTAGGAAGGCGTCGACCGTCGCCCGGCGCGCCCGCCGAACCAGAGGTCTTCCAGCCGGTGATCTGACTTCGGAACTGCCCCACCCGCCGGGGCCCACCGACTGAGTTACCCAAGTTGGGGACGAGGAGGTGGTGATCGCCGGTCTCGATCACGCCACTGCCACCTTCTCCCGGTCGAGCTCGTCGGCGGCGGCGAGGACCACCAACTCCGAGCTTGAGTCAGTCCGCCCGACCGCCCAGTTGGGCGCGGGACTGGGCGAGTGGACCACGGGCACAAGCGGGACAACCGGCGCGGGCAACGCGGCTGGTTGAGCCGGCACCGGCCTGGGCAGCAGAACCGACGCGAGCACAACCGCGCCCGCGACGCCCGCCGCGGCCACCAGGAAGCCGACGTGGTATCCGGCGGTGAGGGCCGCCCCGGCATCCGAGCCGTGCGCCAGCAGGCGGTTGGTCGTGGTACTCGACACCCCGGCCAACAAGGCGACACCCAGCGCCGCCCCGACCTGCAGGGTCACGTTGGCCAGCCCCGACGCCAGACCGGCGTCCTCCGGCTTGGTGCCGGACATCGCCAGGGCGATGCTGGGCATGAAGAAGAGTCCCGATCCGACGCCCAGGAGCAGCAGGGCCGGGAGGATGTCCAGGGTGTAGTTGGCGTGCTCCGGCGCCCGGGCCAGCAGTAGCAGCGCCACCACCACCAGCGTCAGACCGGTCAGCACCGAGCTCCGCGCCCCGTACCGAGCCACCGCCCGCTTAGTGATCACCAAGGAGAACAGCGCTACCGCCAGATTGGAGGGCAGGAAGGCCAGCCCGGTCTCCACCGCCCCGAACCCCAGGACCCGCTGGAGGTAGAGCGAGCCGAGGAAGTAGGTGCCGAACAGTCCCACCGGGAAGAGCAGACGAGCCAGCTGGGCCCCGGTTCGCGCGCGGGAACGAAAGATCCGCAGTGGAACCAGCGGATTGCGCACCTGGGACTCGACCACCACGAAGGCCAGCGCCGCCGCGGCCGTCAGCGCCGCCAGGCCCATGGTCGAGTCAGCGCCCCATCCGTTCTGGCCCGCGCTGACCAGGGCCGAAACTGCCAAGGATGGGGCAGCTGTGACCAGGATCGCCCCCAGAATGTCGACCCCGTGATGCAGCCCGAGACCCGGCCGACCCGGTATGAGGATCGAGCCCAGCACCAGGACCGCCAGTCCAATCGGCAGATTGATGAAGAAGATCCAGTGCCAGCTCACCGCCTGGACCAGCACCCCGCCCACCAGGAGCCCGACCGAGCCACCCGCTGACGCCACGAAGGCGTACACGCTCATGGCGGCCACCCGCTGGCGGGGCTCCGGAAAGAGGGTGACCAGGATGCTGAGCACCATCGAAGCCATCACCGCGGCCCCGGCACCCTGCAGGAATCGGGCGCCGATGAGAAAGGCCTGGTCCCCGGCGAGCCCGCAGAGAGCCGAGCTGGCGGTGAACAGCACCACCCCGAAGATGAAGACCCGCTTGCGCCCGATCAGATCGCCGAGCCGACCGGCCAGCAGGAGCAGACCGCCAAAGGTGATGAGGTAGGCGTCAATGACCCAGGCCACCGAGGATTGCGAGAACTGGAGATCCCGCTGCAGCACCGGCAGCGCCACGTTGACCACGGTGGCATCGAGCACGATCATCAGCTGCCCGGCGCAGAGCACTACCAGCGCGAACCAACGCCGACGGCTCACCGAGGCCGGTTCGGCCCCACCTCCCATCGGCTGGACCCGCTCCCTCCCGCCCCCATCAGCCGCACGCCGCGCCTTCGCCGGCAACCCCATCGAGCACCTCCCAGGTGGTATTGTTTGACGTGCATCGTTCCAGGATAGTTTGATGACTGTCAAACAATGACCATAACCGCGGCTCTCGACCACAGCGACCTCGATGAGGCTGCGCCCCCGGTCGCCGGGATCACCACCCTGCTCCAGGCCATCGCTGATCCCGTGCGGATGGAACTGCTGCGGGCGTTGGCCTGCTCCGACCAGCCGATCTCCTGTGGCAACTTCCAGGTATCGGTGACCAAATCGACCTTGAGTCACCACCTGCGCGTGCTCCGGGAGGCCGGGGTGATCGAGCAGCGGTGCGACGGAACCCGCAAGCTCACCTCCCTGCGGCGCCACGACCTGGACCATCGCTATCCCGGATTGCTCCAGAGTCTGCTCCAGGCTCCGGCCGAGCCGGACGCCTCCGACTAACCCGGCCCAGAGCCGGCGGATCAGAGCCGGGAATCCATGGACGACAGGCCCCTTGCAGGGGAGATCGCGGCGGCTCTAGAGGCGCTGGCTGACCTGCCGGAGCGGGGTGGGCAGCTCCCGGTCGGTCCGCGGGTGCTCCAGGTGACCCACCTTGAAAAGCAACTCTGGCCCCAGGACGGGATCACCAAGCGGGAGCTGATCGAATACCACCTGCGGATCTCCGCTGACCTACTCCCCCACCTCCGAGACCGGGCGATCGTCACCCAGCTCTTCCCGGACGGGATCTCGGGCAAGAGCTTCTGGCGCCGGGTGGCGCCGGAATCGGCACCCCGCTGGATTCCCCGCTGGCGAGCCTATCCTGGAACGCCGACCATCTGCCCTTTGATCCAGGAACCCGCGGCCCTGGTCTGGCTCGCCAACCAAGGGGCGATCGAGATTCATCCCTGGCACTCGCGCCGGGACCGGCCCACCCGGCCGGACTGGGCGGTCTTCGACTTGGACCCAGGCTCCGACCAGGCATTCACGGAAGCGGTCGAGGTGGCCCATCAGATCAAGGACCGACTCGATCACCTCAAGCTGCGAGCCTGGCTCAAAACCACCGGCCAGTCGGGACTCCATATCTATGTCCCGCTCCGCCGCCGAACTGACCAAGACCAAGTCCGGGAGTGGGTGGGCGACCTCGCTCACCAGGTCGCTCAGTCGCTGCCTCAGTTAGTCAGTGAGACCTGGACGGTGGGAGCCCGGCAGGGTCGGCTCCGGATCGACTACACGCAGAACGTGGTCGGTAAGACCCTGGCGGCCGTGTACTCGCCCCGGCCCGCCCGGGGCGCTCCAGTCTCGACTCCGATCGAGTGGGACGAGCTGGATCGGATCGATCCCGCCCGGTTCACCCTGCGGACGGTTCTGGAGCGAGTGCGACTTCGGGGTGATCTCTTTAGAGGGGTCCTGGACGGTGGCCAGAGCCTGCCAGGGCCGCCGACGACCCCCGGACCCGCCAACCGGACCGGGAAGCGCAGCCGCACCAATTGATACCTCTCGCTCTGGATAGGCTCAGTAGTAGTGGCGTCGACCCCCGACGGCATGGCCAACGCTGCCCAGGACCCAAAGCGCAAGCCCGATCAAGAGCAGGATCACCCCGATCGTCCAGAGCAGCTGAATAGACAGTACGAAGCCGACGATCAGCAACACAACGCCGAATACGATCATGCCGAGTCCTCCGGTGAAACCGCGAGCCGTCTGGGCGACTGTCCCGCGTCGGCTGGACCTCGCCCCCGTCTGAATCCCTTAGCGGTTGCGGGGCCCCACAGTTACGCAAGCGGGGTGCGACCGAATTGAACAATCAGGGTGGCTCGCTCGTATCAACAGCGTGCTGCCAAACGCCTCCGGAACGAACGTCCGGCTCGCCGGCGCCCCGCTCGCCATCTCGACCTTCTGTCCGGCGGGCTGGATCGAGGTGGTGGGACGCCGGGGCCGCCCGACAGATCGAGAGCTGAAGCTCGTCCAGGGTGGCCGAGCCGGGCCGGGCCTAGCGCTGTGGGGGTCCCAGAACCGCAATCAACCCGATCTCGCAGAGGCCGACGGAGGCATGATTCTGTGAGCTTCCGCGGTCGTCCCTGGCCACGCTCGGTCAGCGGCACTCTGGGGATCGGAGCCGTGGCTCTGATCGCGTCGGTGGTGCTTTCCGCCTGTGGCAACAACCCATCGGCCACCAGCACTACCACTCCGTCTCAGTCGGGTGCCGGCCACGCCGCGCCCACCACGACGCCCACCCAGGCGGACGTGGTAACCATCAAGAGTGCGGCCGTCGCCGGCCTCGGGTCGGTACTTGTCAACTCCCACGGCCGGACTCTCTACACCCTCAGTTCGGAAAGCGCGGGGAAGCTGACCTGCACGGTCGCAAGCGGCTGCACCCAGTCGTGGTTCGAAACTGTTCTGCCCTCGGGTAGCACCGCGGTCATCGCTACCGGTGGAGCCCAGTCTTCGATGCTGGGAAGCGAGCCCGGAGCCACCGGAACGGTGGTCACCTACCACGGCTGGCCCCTGTACACCTTCTCGGGAGACAACGCTGCCAACCAGGCCAACGGTGAAGGACTGCAGAGCTTCGGAGGCACCTGGTACGTGATGTCGGCATCCGGTGCGCCGGTCACGCCAGCGTCGGCCGCCGGCTCCCCCAGCCCCAGTCCTAGCGGCTACGGCTACTGAGCCCCAAGTCAGCGGTAGGCGGAGCGTGAGCCTCGAGCTGACCCTCGCCGCGGCGAACCGCCGGGGCGGTCATGAGTAGCCGTGCCTACAGTAGGCCCATGACCGGGGGCCTGCGGCTCAATCTGGAGCCGAGCCAAGATCCTCCTCCCAGCGGCGACGAGAGTCTGGACCACGAGCGGCTGGGAGTTGCCTTCCTCACCCACCGGGGGGAGCTACTCGGCTTTGCCCGACGCTCACTGGGAGATGAGTCCCTGGCCGAAGAGGCGGTTCAGGAGACCTTCGTGCGGGCGCTCCGAGCGCGACCCGGCTTCGATCCGAAGCGGGGAGCCATGCGCGCTTGGCTCTTCTCGATCGAACGGCGCATCATCGTCGATCTGGCACGAGCGCGCCGCGCTCACCCTTCTCAAGAACTCGATCCCAACTCGCTTGCGGCAGCGGACCAGATCGAGGCGGCGATGCGCGCCTGGAACGTCGAGGAGGCTCTCCGCCGGCTGGGTCCCGACCACCGGCTGGTGGTGCTGGAGATCTATTACCGGGGTCGTCCGAGTCGGGAGGTGGCCCGCCAGCTGGGGGTACCGGAAGGCACGGTGCGCAGCCGTCTCTACTACGCACTGCGAGCGCTGCGCGTTTTGCTCGACGACATGGGCTGGTCCGAATGAACTCTCTTGACTGCGAGCGCTGGCGGGGCGAACTGGCTCTGGCCTCCACCAGCCGGCTGGATGCCGACGAGCAGCTGGCGCTGGACGCCCATCTGTCCGCCTGCTCTGAGTGTCGTCGCGACCTGGGGGAATTGGAGTCGGTAATCAAGGAGCTGGCGCTGGCCGACCCCGTTCAGGTTGATCCAGGCTTCCGGGTCCGACCGAGCGGGGGTCCAGCACTGCCACCGGGACCGGTTCCTGCTCTCCGACCCAAGCGCCGGCGCCGGTGGGCGCTGGGAGGAGCGGGCGTCGTCGCCGTCCTGGCCGCGGCCGGCCTGCTTTGGCTGGGACCACGTTCAGCGCAGGGCATCACCATCCCCCTGCGCGGAACCAAGGACGTTCAGGCGACCGCGGTGCTCACCGCCCAGCACTGGGGAACCGACCTCTCGCTCCAGGTGGCGGGTCAGCCTGCCGGCGGCGTCTACCACGTCTCGATGGAGTCGAGAGCGGGAACGTGGTGGCAGGCGGGCAGCTACCACTCGGAAAACGGGTCCGTCCATGTGGAGCTGGCCTGCGGAGTCAATCCCACCAAGGTTGACCGGATCTGGATCGAGGACTCCAGCGGGCGGGTGGTCCTTCATGCCTACCTCCGGTAGCGACGACGGGCAGCGTCGGGGAGGATGGTTAGCTCGAGCGGGGGACTCCCGGAGTCGACCGGCGGGCGCGGCGCACGCGGTTCCGTCCGGCCCGTTTGGCCAGGTACATAGCCGCGTCCGCAGCGGCCAGAAACGATGGCCCGTCCGGGTCAGCGCCCATCGACCCGGCGACTCCAATAGACACCGTCACCGGAAGGGGTGACGGGGAGGCCGCGATCCGCTCACGCAGGTCCCCGGCCACCTCCACCGCCGCTTCCAGGTCCGTGTCTGGCAAGAGGACGACGAACTCGTCCCCACCGTAGCGCGCCGCCAAGTCGCCCCGTCGCAGCCGCTGGCGGATCACCGCGGCCACCTGCTGCAGGACCTGATCTCCGGTGGCGTGATCACAATTGTCGTTGACCCGCTTGAAGTGGTCGAGGTCGCAAAACAGGACGGCGCACGGTCGGCCACTGCGCTCGGACCGTTGCAACTCCCGGGCCAGGGCATCCTCGAGCACGTGGCGGTTGTGCAGTCCGGTCAGGGAATCGGTCATGGCCAGCTGCTCCAACCGCTGGTGCAGTTGGACCCGCGAGATGGCCGCGGCGCACTGGTCCGCGAAGAGTTCCAGCGCCTGCACGGTGGCGAGGTCGGGGTACTGCTGATCGACCGGCTCGTCCAGGGAGAGCAGTCCCAAGCGGTTCTGGCCGTCGTCGAGAGGAATGGTGAGGGAGTCCAGTGGGTGCCACATTCCAGGCCGCCAGGCGGGAGCGATCTTGGGCACGCTGAGGGCGGTGTCGAGGATAGAGTCCTCGGGCATCTGATCGCGGCGGTGGTCGAAGAGGAACGAGCGGCTGATCGCCATCTCCGGTCGCATCAAGGGCAGGATCCCGTCCATCGGAAAGGGATTGGCCCGCATCCGGGCGATGTCATCGTCGCTGACCCCGACGGTGGCTCGGAGATGCAGTAGACCGGTGCTCTGGTCGAGGATGTACACGGCGACCCCCGCGAATCCTCCGGCCGCGGCCAGAATGTTGGCAATCCTTCCCAGCACCTCGTCGAGCCCCAGAGCCTCATGCATGCTGGCGCTGGCTTCCAGGAGTCCGCGGAGGAGTCGGCGCTCCCGCTCTAGCGCCAGCTGTTCCGGCGCCCGCGACGTGGGCGCGCCTGCCTTCTCGGTCACCTCAGCTGGCCCGCGCGTGCTCAGCAAGGCCGCACCGGCGCTGGCGGCGGTCTACCGCTGCGCCGGCAAGCCTCTGCGTCAGGGTCCGCCGAAGCGAGTCCCGGGTCCGGGGCGAGGGCGCGCCTCTCCCACTTGCTCACCGATCGACCTTATGGGCTGTCGTGGTTCGGCCATCGCAGGCAATGAAGCTGGTGCGTTCCAGTTACCCACGCGTGACGACTACGCCGGCTGATCTCCGGCCCGAACTCGCGTCTGACCTCCACCGGGTTGGCTTCCCCGCGCGCCAACTAGGCTTGAGGCGGCGCCGCGACCTCAGTGGGCGCGATCTCAGCCGAAGCCAGGAGACTCTCTTGCGCCTCACGCTCTCCCAGTTGGAGAGAGAGCCTGCTGAATACGATCGGTACCCGGGCGTGAACCACCAGCAGTTCGATCCAATCCCCCAGCTTGTTGCCCGCAAACCCGGTCCAACTCCACCCCATGCCGTATCCCCCAAGGACCACGACAGCGAACCCCACCAGTCCGATGGCGAGCAATGATCCAGTTCGCCAACTCGCGGTTCGGCCGGTCCGGCGGGCGCACCACAGCGGCGAGAGGCCCACCACACTGGGCAGGACCAGCAGGCGTTGCCAGTCCCAGAGATCGCCGTTGGACGAGACGCCGGACCAGCTCCAGCCGAAACCGTAGCTGCCCGTTATTGTGATCGCCAGCCCCCATGGCCGGATCGGGAGTGCTAGTGGCCGCGACCGGAGGCTCTGCTCTTCGACTACTCCCTCTCTCCTGAGACACCCAGTTCGAATCGGATCGGACGCACCGGCCATCGGCGCCAGCCGGCCCGCCGGGCCTGGCACCAGCGATGCGCCCCTGGTGCCTCCACCAGATTGCCGACGTCGCCAGGTGGTCGGAGGCAGACCGCGGGGGTCCGCAGCGTCTGCCGTGCCGAGGTCCACTTCAAGCGCTCTCAGAGCATTCGACCGGAGGCTGCCTCCAGGATGGATTTAGGCACGAACGCCGCCTCCTCGTCGAGGAATGGACGGGCGGACGGGATGTGCGCCGTCTCCAGCACGGGAATCATCTTGAGCGAGGTCAAGACGGGCTGGATCACGTCGACCGCCGATCTGATATCGGAGTAGCTCTGGTGGCCCTCGAAGAGAGCCCGAAGGATCAATCCGCTCCAGCGGGCCACGATTAGTTCGACCGCGCTCTGGAACTGATCGCAGACGCTGCCCGGCACTCAGGTAGACTCCTCGACAATACTTGGTGGCTCCACATTGCTGAGCTACTCGAAGGCGACGGGTGGCGCCTCCTCCGGATCGACCACTTGGTGAATTCGACAGGCGCTGGTACTATCGCCGCTTCTGTCGCCGCCGGGCCCGCCGAGCTCTGGGGACCGGATTTACCAATCGGGATCCTGCACCCACCTCCGAAGCACAAGGATCTAGAAATGACTACCTCGTCCGACCCGCAGGGCCCGCCCCTGGCGCCAGGACGCCCGCCGGGCACCACCGGGAACACGGCGTCTAGGCCATCGGCGGGGGAAAGGGGAGGCTGGAAGCAGGTTTTGAGGGCCACCCCCTTGCGCCACTCCGTTGACGCGGTCCAGTACGGCGTCGCCGTGGTCTTGCTCCTGATCGCGGTGGTGGTGCTGATTCGAACCACCGCGAACTTCGTCACTGCCCAGTCGAGCTATCCCCAGAGCCTCATCAGTGCCATCGACGGCGTACTGATCGTGATCATCGTGGTCGACGTCCTGCGCACCGTGCTCACTCACTTCGAGGGCTCGGGGTTCCCGCTGCGACCGTTCCTAATCATCGGGATCATCTCGGCCGTACGAGACATCCTTTCCGTCTCCGCCCGGCTGGCCCTCCAGGGGCCGGTCAGCGGAGCCGGCTTCGAGCGCTTGGCGATCGAATTGGGAGTCAGCAGCGCCGTGGCGCTGGCCTTAGCCGGAGCTCTGGTGCTAACCAAGCTGAGTGAAGTCGGAGCTCCGGCCGAGGGCTAGCCTAGCTCAACGCCCGTTTGCGAGCGCCACCTCCTGACTCCCTGCTATTGGGCCGCCCCGATCCTGGATCTCCCAGGCGTGGTCGAGTACGTGCCACGCTGCCCGCCTGGCGTAGTAGCGGGGCGGCCAGCCCTTTGCTCCCCGTCGCAGGGTGGCCGGCGAGCCGAGCCCCCGGCAGACAGCGTGCCGGAGCGCGGCCACCGCCTTCGGGTCCTGGACCGCGGCCCGGAACCTCAGCCCCAATTTGCGGGCGTAGACAAAATCCGCCCCTAGGACGTGGGCGACGACCTGATCAAGGTCCCGACCGCCGCCACGGGGGCCTTTGCTCAGGTCTAGCGGGCCGGGGCTGGCAACTTCACCGAACAGCTCCCAGGCGGCCGCCAGGATCACGGCCAGCCTCTGGCCCGCCTCAGCGGTCAGGGCCGCGGCGTCAGCGGTGGCTAGTGCCCCAGGGACGCCAAAGTCGGTAGTCATCGATCCGGTCAGGCGCTCGGTTACCTGGAAGCCCCCGGCTGCTCCGCTCAATGAGGTGGCACCGGCAGCGACCATCACCGGCCGGTACCGGGGCGCGTAGGCCGCCAGGGCTGCCAGCGCCTCAGACTCACCTCGGCCGGACCGGCACCACCCGGGCCAGTCCAGGACCCAGGCGAAGGTTCGCCGAGAGCCCGCTTCGACCCCAACCTGAAGTGACTGCGACAACCCTCCCAGCATGCCAGACCCTTGGAGCGCACTTCCACCCAAACACCCGTGTGGGTGCCGCCGTCCCTGCGGGCTGCCGAGCGACCGACGCCAGTACGATCTCACGATGACTCGTTTCGCCGACTTCCAAACCGAGATCAACCTGGCTGGCGTGGCCGGCAGGACGCCCCCTCTGCCCCTAACGGCGGACGCCCTGGAACTGGCGGCGGCCGAGGTGATGGCACCGGAGGTCTACAGCTACGTCGCGGGATCGGCCGGGACGGAGTCCACCGCGCGGGAGAACCGCGCCGCCTTTCAGAAGTGGGCCCTCGTGCCCCGGCACCTTCGGGGGGTCGCCGAGCCTGACCTCACCGTCGAGCTCCTTGGAACCACTCTCCGCTCCCCGATTCTGCTGGCTCCGATCGGAGCGCTGGGCGCAGTGCGGCCCAAGGCCGAACTGGAAGTGGCACGGGCGGCCAGCTCATTGGGCGTCCCGATGATCCTCTCCACCTTGTCGAGCACGTCTCTGGAGGAGGTGGCGGCCGAGCTCCATCGTGATCGAGGCACCACTGATCCACCGATCGCGGGCGGAGCTACAGGGATCGGCTGGTTCCAGCTCTACTGGCCGGCAGACCGGGAGATCGCGCAGAGCCTGGTGCAGCGCGCCGAGCGGGCCGGTTACCAGGCGCTCGTGGTGACGCTGGACACCTGGAAGCTGGCCTGGCGGCCCCGCGACCTGGCGAACGGGTACCTGCCATTCCAGCGGGGCCACGGGCTCGCTAACTACCTCACCGACCCGGTCTTCCGATCTCGCCTCCCGACGCCCCCCGAGGAAGATCCCGCGGCCGCCGTCCAGTTGTGGTCTCAGATCTTCGGAAACCCCGAGCTCCGCTGGTCGGACCTGCCCTGGCTGCGGGAGCTGACCAAGCTGCCCATCCTGGTGAAGGGAGTTTGCCACCCTGACGACGCGCGGGCCGCCCGGGCCGCCGGTCTGGACGGTCTGATCGTGTCCAACCATGGTGGCCGTCAGATCGACGGAGCCCGCGCCGCCCTCGACTGTCTGCCTGAGGTGGTGGATGCCAGCGGCGGGCTTCCGGTGCTGTTTGACTCCGGGATCAGGACCGGCTCGGATGTGATCAAGGCGCTGGCGCTAGGGGCGGCCGCGGTTCTGCTGGGCCGCCCATACGTGTACGGTCTGGCGCTGGACGGAAGCCCGGGGGCGCTGCATGCTCTGCGCTGTCTGCTGGCTGAGCTCGAACTCACGGTGGCCCTGAGCGGTCATCGGAGTGTCGCTGGGCTTAGCCGCCAGGACCTGGTCCCCTGTCGGCCCTAGGAGCCGGCAGCCTCCCTACGTGCGAAAAAAATCGGCTGGGCGGACCTGCTCTTCTGCACCGGGAGCGGCGCGAGAGTCCGGGACCGGGAGCCTGTCAGAGTTGCTGCCGGCCGGAGAACGCGCGAGCCACGGTCCTCTCGTCGGCATACGCGAGCTCGCCCCCCACCGGGAGCCCGTGAGCTAGCCTGGTCACCTTTACGCCGCTCGGCTCTAGCCGGCGGTGCAGATAGCTGGCGGTGGCCTCTCCCTCAATGTCGGAGTCGGTGGCCAGGATCACTTCCGAGACCCCTCCGGCCCTCACCCGGGCGAGCAATTCATCGGCGTGGATCTCCCCGGGGCCTACCCCATCCAGTGGGGAGAGAGCGGCACCCAGCACGTGGTAGAGACCTCGGTACTCACCGCTGCGCTCGATCGCCAAGACGTCGCTGGGGTCCTCCACGATGCAGAGCAATGACTGATCTCGACTGGACTGGCCGCAGATGGCGCACAGCTCCCCGCGCAGGGAGAGAAAGAAGCAGCGAGGGCAGCTGGCCACCTCCTGGACGACGTCGGATATAGCCCCCGAGAGGGCCAGACCGTGGGCAGGCGCCATCCGCACCGCGTGAAACGCCAGTCTCTGTGCGGTCTTGGAGCCGATCCCCGGAAAGCGGGAAAATTCCTCGGCCAGCCGCTCGACCGGTGGCGGCAGAAGCCCCACTATCGGATCCTTTGAAGGGCCGCTGAGTTCAGCGAAGTCCGGGGGGGAGCAGGCCCGGGGGCAGCAGCGATTCCATCGACCGAGCGGCCAGCTCCCTCGACCGGTCCAGGGCGTCGTTCACCGCGGCCAGGACGAGATCGCTCAGCAACTCGGCACCCTCCTCTAGAACCTCGGGCTCGATGGTGACCTCGGTGATCCGCTGCTGACCATTCGCGCGCGCCTTAACCACGCCCCCACCGGCGCTTCCCTCCACCTCTTGGCTGGCCAGGTTCCCCTGCGCCTCCTCCAATTGGCGCAGCATGTTCTGCTGCATCTGGCGCAACTGCTTGGGATTGGGGGGCGGCACTTCTCAAGGCTCCTGTGACTGCTTCGGGCTCATTCTAGGGCGGCCCTCCAGACGGGCTATCGCTTGTCGGCAGTTCCAAGGCGGGTCACCCGACTGCCCGGGAAGACGCTCATCGCCTGACTGAGAGCCGAGGCCGAACCACCGCCTCCGTCGGGCTCCTGGTTCCCGGCGTCGGTCGCCTCGAGTTCAGTGCTGGACGACGTCACCACCACAGTCACCTCTTCGCCCCACACTTCCAGACAGGCGCGCTGCACCAGCTCCTGATTGGTCTGCGACTGCATCAGCTCCCGGTGGAACCGAAACTTCGGATCGAACTCTACGGTCAACACGCCGTCGCGGTGACTGACCGCCCGTCCCTCAATCAGGAGCGCCTTCACGGGCATGTTGTCCCGACCGAGCCAGGCGAGGATCTCCGGCCATCGGGCCACTTCTCCCGCCTGTGCGGCAGCAACCTGGCCGACGACGGGTAAGGCTGGGGCTAACGGGATCTCGGGGGCGGGAGCCGGCGCGGGTAGATCCACCAGCGGTGGTTCGGGTTCCAACTCAGTTGCTGGTCGCGCCGGGGCCGGTTGAGCGACTGTCACGGGCATCTCCTCCACCGTCCGCTCGGCGACCGGTTGGGGAGCGGGCGCCGGCAGAGCTGGCTTATTGGCCCGCGACTGCTCCGGGCGCGTCGACTCGGTGCCCGACTCCGCCCGGCAGAGCCGCAGCAGGCTCGCCTCCAAGGACATCCACGGATCGTCGGCCCGTCGCAGCTCAGCGCCGGACGAAGCCGCGATGGAGATCACCTCGAGCCAGAATCCGGGCGGTGCGGGCACCTCCTGCAGCTGGGCGGCACCGGCGTCCGCGCCGCCACCGAGCTCCTTCCAAAGGTAGAGCTTGGCGAGAGCCCCCAGGGAACGCATCATCTGCCGGGGTTCCACGCCGGCCGCCTGAAGCTGGTGGAGCTCTCCCCAGGCGGCGCCCATCTCGCCCTGAGCCAGCTCGGTCGCCAGCTGCACCAGCGCCCGGGGGTCGGCCATCCCCAGGCCCGCCTGAACCGCGTCGCGGTCCAGCTTCCCCGGGGCCAGGCCTAGTAGGCGATCCATCAGGGACAGGGCGTCCCGGAGCGAGCCAGCCCCGCCCTCCGCCACCAAGGTCAAGGCCTCCGGGGTGGCCTGGACACCCTCCTGGGCGCAGATCTGCGCCAGATGAGCCGCCATGGCGTCTAGCGGAATCCGCCGGAAATCGAACTGCTGGCACCGCGAGCGCACCGTCTCGGTCAACCGTTGAGGCTCGGTAGTGGCCAGGATGAAGCAGGCGTGGTCGGGGGGCTCCTCCAGGGTCTTGAGGAAGGCGTTGCTGGCATCGGCGGTCAGCATGTGCGCCTCGTCGATGATGTAGACCTTGGTCTTGAACTGGCTAGGGAGGAACTGGGCCCGCTCGCGCAGGTCGCGGATCTCGTCGATGCCCCGGTTGGTGGCGGCGTCAATCTCGATCACATCGAGGCTGCGCTGCTCAGCGATCGACAGGCAGGCCTGGCACTTCCCGCAGGGCTCGCCATCCTCGACCTGCTCGCAGTTGATGGCCTTGGCCAGAATGCGGGCGGCGCTGGTCTTGCCGGTTCCCCTGATCCCGGTGAACAGGTAGGCGTGACTCAGCCGACCCTCGCGCACCGAGTTGCGCAGGGTCTGGGCCACCACCTCCTGCCCCACCAGCTCCGAGAAACGCTGCGGCCGGTACTTCAGGTAGAGCGTCTGCCGGACTGAGTTCACCTTGCTCACGTTGATGTAGATGATCGCGCACCGCCGGCTGGCGAACCACCACCCGGGGCAACGCTGAGCCGGGATCCCCGGTTTTAACCGGGCGGGCAGCGGATCTCCAGGCTCGGGTCTCCCGGGGGCAAGGGCCGTGCGCCCCTGCCCCGGGAGAGAGATGATCGCGCACCCCTCTTCGATGAGGCATCCCCGGCGCTGCCCTCACCTCGAGCTAGACCCGGGGAGCCCGGCGGCACTCCAGATGTTCCGCGTACCGCTGCTTCCTTCCGGACCTGACGGGGTTGGCGGTCGCTGGTTGCGCCGGACCCGGATTTCAA
>DATKSR010000022.1:0-15398 GCA_035531555.1 Candidatus Dormiibacterota bacterium | reverse complement strand
GTATCCCGGAAGCGCTAGCTGCGTACCTGGGAGGGCTCACTGAGATTGGGTGAGTGCGCCGATGGTGATGACGGAGCGTCGACCTAGAATCGACCGGGAGGGATGGCAGAGCGGTTGATTGCGGCGGTCTTGAAAACCGCTATTGGGGTGTCCAATGAAGTCCAAGAGTGTCTCTTTGAGTTCAAAACCTGAGCCTTGATGTCCACCGTTGTCGCCCGACGTAGCTCCAGGTTGGATCAGTGGTTGGATCAGTAGCCCCTTTCGATCGTGTACCGCTGCAACTAGCTTCTGGTGCCCTGTACGAGGACCTGCGGCCAGGAGTCGAGCCCATTGCCTGCCAGGGTGGGGTAGCCGCCACGCTGGCGGTTTGCCCACGGGGAGCCGATCGGCGCGGTCGGAATCGAAGAGGACGGACGTGGCTCCGAGGGACGCTGGGGCGAGCCTCACCTTGAGCCATTCCGTAATCCTGTGCGGGAAGAAGCGCCAGAAGTCGGTTCTGGAGTTCGTCTAGGCGGACCGGCATCGCAACTGTCTGATCTGTGCTTGATCTCCTGTGTCGAACAGAATTGTCCGGCTCCGTACGGTAGCGCACAGACACAAGCAATCTGGGTCGCCAGACTCCTTATGAGGATCGCCGCGAACGAGCGTTGGTCCCTCCACTCAGCTCTCGCCGCACGGTTCGTCCAAATTCAAAGAGGCGGCCGCATGCGTTCACCTCTGGCCTTGCCGTGCCAAACGCTGGTCGTCTCCCGTACTTGGTGGCGGCACCTACGCACCTGCTTCCCGAGCGACAGACCGCGGGGATCACGACGCCTTGCCAAGACTCGCGGGCGGTGGGTTGACTCGATTGCATTCCACCGCGCTCGGCTGTCTCCCGGACGAGGGTCTGACGACGGGCGAGCTTGGTTGGTTGATCGGCGTCAGTAATGGCATGACCACTTCGGTTGCAGGCCGACTCATCGGTTCCGGCACAGACGTGCGCGAACAAGAAGCTCTGCGCAGGCGCCCGGTACGCCCCGTGGCTACCGGCCGGAAAGTACAACTGGCGAGTGATCAGCGCAGGAGGCCTGGCGGCTACGTGGCTGCATTTGTCGACTCCGATGGAGCCGACGAGGGTTGCGGTCATCACTCGGCGGGCTACGCGCGAACTCGCCTGGCCCATGGACTTGGACTAGAGCCCGCACGGTGTCAATCCGCTAACCGCTGGAGGTCTACCAATGGGCCCTGATGTAGCCGCGTTATGGCGACTCCACCAGGCGATCACGCCTTGTCTACTGTCTACCCCGATTCCCAGCTCATCCTCCCATCCCGGCGGCCGCGGTGGCCGCCGGGATTCGCAGTGGCTCTGCGGTCCGAACGCGTTAACCAAGTGTCAATCCCAGACTAGATAGCGGCGGGGAGTCGCGAGTTGAAAGAAGGAAGAATTCTGCTATGAGCATGACTGCCGGTGACTATCTGTGCGAGCGACTCATCGAATGGGGTGTGGACACGATCTATGGTTTCCCAGGGGACGGCATCAATGGCATCCTCGGTGCGCTGCGGCGCGTGGAAGATCGACTTCGGTTCATTCAGACTCGTCATGAAGAGATGGCCTCGTTCATGGCCTGTGGCCACGCCAAGTTCACTGGACAGGTGGGGGTGTGCCTAGCTACCTCCGGGCCTGGGGCAATCCACCTGCTCAACGGCCTCTATGACGCCAAGTTGGATCACCGCCCGGTCGTGGCAATCGTGGGCCAAACCTTCAATCGGGCCATGGGAGGGGACTTCCAACAGGAAGTCAATCTTCTCCAGCTGTATTCGGACGTGGCGTCGGCTTATGTGCAACAGGTGACTGAGCCATCGACGATCCGCCACATGATTGACCGGGCGATGCGTATCGCTCAGGCTGAACGCACGGTCACCTGCGTGATCGTTCCAGCCGACATCCAGGACATGGATGCGGTACCTGAGCAGCCTCTCTTGACCCACACCGTGCACTCCGGGGTGGGGTGGTGGCCGCCTCGCCAGGTCCCTTCGACCCAACAGCTTCAGACGGCCGCAGACATCCTCAACGCCGGTCACCGAGTGGCGGTACTGGTCGGCCAGGGGGCGCTGCACGCCACCGATGAGGTGTTGGCCGTGGCCGACACCCTGGGGGCAGGAGTGGCCAAGGCCCTGCTCGGCAAGGCCGCAGTTCCCGACGATGTGCCGTACTGCACAGGTTCGATCGGACTCCTCGGAACCAAGCCGTCCTGGGACATGATGCAAGGTGCCGACACTCTACTCATGGTTGGGACCAGCTTCCCCTACTCAGAATTTCTACCTCCCCTGGGGCAGGCCAAGGCGATCCAGATCGACCTGGCTGGTCGGAACCTCTCCATTCGCTACGCCATGGACTTGGCCCTAGTGGGCGACTCGAAGGACACCCTGGCCGAGTTGCTTCCCCTGCTGCACCGCAAGGACGATCGCTCTTGGCAGGAGGAGATTGAGAAGGGGGTGGTCGCTTGGTGGCAGCTCATGGAGGATCGGGGTCAACCGTCTGACCTCCATGGCCGGATCAGGCCTCAAGGACTGTTCTCGTCGCTGTCGCGCCACCTGCCGGACAACGCCATCCTTTCATCGGACTCCGGAACCGCCGCAAACTGGTATGCCCGCCACATCAAGATCCGCAAGGGCATGAAGGCCATGCTCTCTGGGAACCTGGCCACCATGGTCCCAGGTGTGCCCTATGCCATCGCGGCTAAGTTTGCGTTCCCCGACCGGGTATCGGTCGCGATGGTCGGAGATGGGGCCATGCAGATGGGCGGGATGGCCGAAATGCTGACGGCCCTCAAGTACTACAAGAGTTGGACAGATCCGCGCTTGATCATCTTGGTGCTCAACAATGAGGACCTCAATCAGGTCACCTGGGAGCAGCGGGCGATGGAGGGTGATCCGAGGTTCGAAGCGTCACAAGGCATCCCGTACATGCCCTTCGCCGACTACGCCACCCTTATCGGCTTGAAGGGCATCAAGGTGACGACCGCGTCAGAGATCGAGGGCGCCTGGGAGCAGGCCTTCGCCGCCGACCGCCCCGTGATCATCGATGCCCGGACGACCCCGGACGAGCCGCCGATCCCACCCCATGTCACGATCAAAGAGGCGGAAGCCTTGATGAAGTCGGTGATGGAGGACCCAAAGGGGGGCTGGCGGGGAGCGCTGGAGGGTGCTCGGGAGATTGCCCAAGAACTCGTTCCGGGGCGCTGACCCATGTCCAGGATCAAGACTGCCAGCCACGGCGAGGTATTGGGCGAGGCCACCTACATCATCGACAAGATCGTCAGTGAGGTCCAGCACGGGACCTTCGAGCGCTCCCTGTCCGGACTCACCGCGATGGCCGCACTGGTCACCACAGCTGAGATCTATGTCGAGCACTATCGGGCCAGCTTTGGCAACAAGATGATGTGGACTCCGATTCTGGTCACGCCGCCGGTGGTAGTGGCCGGGATCGGCGGAATCTTCAGTCGGCGCTGGGCCAAGACCTGGCTGCCTCTGACCGCGGGCATTTACACGCTCAACGGTTTGGTGGGTGAGTACTACCACGCCCGCGGAGTGGCCCGCCGTCCCGGGGGCTGGTCGTTGGCGTCGTACAACGTCCCCATGGGGCCGCCGATCCTGGCCCCAGGTCTTATGACGATCGTGGGATTCCTGGGCCTGCTCGCCGCACTGCTCCGGCGGGAGCGCTGAGGCGGTGCCGGACTTCCGCGACCCCGGCCATCTACCCAACCTGCGCCCAGGCGGGCTGGCTCGTCACCCGAGCTGGTTGCCCCGCCAGCGTCAAGGCACGACGCCGCAAATGATCGGGCGCTACCCCGACTACGACGTCCTGACCAATGCCGACAGCTGGGACCATGCCACTCGCGCCGTGGTGGAGGCCCGCCTCCGACCGTCACCTGAGTTGCGCTTCTTCTCGGCTGAGGAGGAGAACACTCTGCGGGCCTTCTGCGACGTGGTCATGGCCCAGGACCAAGACCCGCGGGTGCCGGTGGCCGAGATGGTCGACCAGGTGCTGGCCGAGGGTCACCTGGACGGCTTCCAGTACGCCGACATGCCCGAGGACGGTCAGACTTGGCGCCTGGTTCTGCGCGGCCTGGATGAGGTTGCGGCCCACCGGTACGGGGTCGGGGACTTCCCCGCCTGTGACGTGGAGAGCCGCTTGGCGATCGTCGCCGAGCTGGCGAAGGGGCGGCTCGGGGGAGGAGCTTGGGACCAACTCAACGTCGAGCGGGCCTTCCAGGTCTGCATGCGGATGGTGCTTTCCGCCTTCTACAGTCATCCATGGGCCTGGAACGAGATCGGATTCGGCGGTCCCGCCTATCCCGAGGGGTACATGCGGCTCGGGCCACTCGCAGTTGTTGATCCTCACGAGGGCCGTGCCGCCACTTCGCAGGATCCCGTTCTGCTGGCCATGGATTTGACTTGAGCTGGCGGAGTCGCCTCAAAGGCTCGGTCGGCCCGGTGGCCAACGACTCCAGGTTTCTGCTCGATGTGCATCGCCGCGAACTTCCCGGCGAGGACACCATGTGCCGCTATGTGAACGATGACGAAGTAGACATCGTCATCGTGGGAGCGGGGGCGGGGGGCTCGGTTCTGGCCCAGCGCCTCGCCCGCCAGGGCTGGCGGATTGTGATCCTGGAGGCGGGTCCGTTCTGGCATCCGGACGAGGACTGGGTCAGCGACGAGGCCGGTTCCCACCAGCTTTACTGGACCCAGAACCGGATCATCGGCGGCGACGATCCAATTCAGTTGGGCAAGAACAACAGCGGTCGGGGCGTGGGTGGGTCGATGGTTCACTACGCTGGCTACTGCCCGCGCTTCCACCCTTCCGACTTCGAGACCTGGAGCCGGGACGGCGTCAGCGCCGACTGGCCCATCGACTACCAGGAGTTGAAGACACACTACGAACTGGTGGAGCGCGAACTTCCGGTGGCGGGCCAGGACTGGCCCTGGGGCGATCCCCACACATATCCATTCTCGCCTCATCCGGTCAGCGGGCCGGCGCAGGCAATCTGGCGGGGGGCGCACTCGCTCGGTATCCAGATGCGGGCGGGGCCAGTGGGGATTGTCAACGGCACTTTCGGTAACCGGCCTCACTGCATCTACCGCGGCTTTTGCCTCCAGGGCTGCAAAGTCAATGCCAAGGCCAGCCCGTTCGTCACCCACCTTCCGGACGCGCTTGCCCACGGGGTCGAGATCCGGGCAGGTTGCATGGCCACCCAGATCGAGCTGGATGAGGGGAGCAGCCGGGCGACCGGGGTGACCTACCGTCGAGAGGTCGACGGCAGCGAGCACTGCCAGCGGGCCACCGTGGTGGCAGTCGCAGGCTATTCCATAGAGACCCCGCGCCTGCTTCTCAACTCGGTCTCGAAGCGATTCCCGGATGGGCTCTGCAACAACGAGGACCAGGTCGGCCGCTACGTCATGGTCCAGGGCGCCTGCCAAACTGCCGGACGCTTCCCGACCGAGATGCGCATGTACAAGGCTCCTCCACCAGAGGTCAGCTCCGAGCAGTACTACGAGACCGATGCTGCCCGAGGATTTGCGCGCGGCTTCAGCATCCAGACCATCTCGCCGCTGCCGATTGGCTGGGCTGAGCACGTCCTCGCGGATGGACATTGGGGCGGTGCCATGCGCGAGTACATGCGCGACTACAACCACTGGGTCACGGCGGGTGTGCTCAACGAATTGCTGGCGCTCCCGGACAACCGGGTCACCCTGGCCGACGCCCGCGATCGCTATGGTCTTCCGGTCGCCCGCTTCGATTACTCCCTATGCGATAACGATAAGCGCAACATCGCCTACTCGACCTCACTCCTGACTGAGATCCTGCATGCGGCCGGCGCCCAAGACCTCCTCACCATTCACCGTTACGCCCACTTGATCGGAGGCTGTCGGATGGGCTTCAGTCCTTCAGACAGCGTGGTCAGCAAAGACCAGCAGAGCTGGGCGGTTCCCAATCTATTGATCGCGGATGGGAGTGTCTGTCCAACCCAGGGCAGCGCCAATCCCGCGCTCACGATCATGGCGCTCTCCTCCAGGCTGGCGAGTCACCTGACCAGCAAGGCGATCGACCTGGCCAGTGCTCCCGTTGGGACGGGACGACAAGTGACCGTGGCGCGGGTCTGAAATGGGTCCTCCGCAAGAGGCCAGTCGGGAACGGGGGCGCCTCCGAAGCCGTTGCACCCGTTGGTGGCCACGTCTTCGCGCGCTGGCACCCTGGGTCGGTGCGCTCGCCGTGCTGCTGGGTCTAGTCTTGGCGGTCAGACCTCAGCGCTTTGCGGCCGCCGCGGAGCGGTTTGACCCGGTGTACGCTCCGGTGGTCGCGGCCCTCTGCTTGGCCTACTACGTTCTCCAAGGCGACCGCTGCTGCGAGCGGTCGGCTCTCGACTGCCGCTCGGCGACACCGTGCTGCTCAACCTGGCAGGCCAGTCGACTGGGCTCCTCCCCGGCGGCGAGGTGACCAGGGCCGTGCTGGTGAGTGAGGTGGCTCGGGTGGAGATCGGGGCGACCATCGCAACGATCACCGTCCAGGAGCTCATCTACACGGTTCTCATCATCGCGGCGGCGGTTCCCGGTGCGCTCCGCCACAGTTTTGCGGCGGTGGGAGTGGTGATCGCTCTCGTAGGAGTCGTGGCTATCACCGTCATCCTCACCGTCGAGGTGGTCTTCCAGCGGGTGCTGGCCATCGTCAATCGCGTACCGATCGTGGGACGCTACAGTCCCGACATCCAGGAGATCCACCGGGACACGGTTATCTTGCTGCGCTCGCGAGAAACGGTGCGCTGGTCGTTGGTGAGCGCGCTTCAGGCGCTAATCACCATCTCGATGTTCTGGGTCGTGGTCCGGGCGATCGACCCCGGCCAATTGAGCTGGCCCGACGCCGCCTTCGTCTACGCGGTCGCCCACCTGGCAGGCGCGGTCTCGCTCTTGCCGGGAGGCTTGGGCGGCTTCGAAGCCGCCGCCGTCGGGATGCTGGTCGCCCTGGGGTTTCCCTTCGGCATCTCTGTGGCCGCCGCGCTGCTCCAGCGCGCCGGTGACAAGGGTCTCGGCACCGTCTACGGCACCGTGGCCTATCTAGTGGCACGCCGGCGCTACGACCTCTCTCACCTAAAGCTGGTCCGTCACGGTCAAGGGAAGCGCCGAGAGCAGCGTCGATCCGCACCCGCCGGGCCAGCGCCACGGCCCGCCTGAGTTCGCCGATGCCTACGTTTCATTCGCCAAATCGGCTGAGGGGACGAGCCGCTGCGGCCTGGTTCGCACCTCGCGCCAACCCTCGGAGTGGTCCGTCAGCTCTCGATCCGGGTAACCAAGTTCGTTGTTTGGTACCTGAAGTGCTCTGGACGACTCCGCTCGGTCGCCATTCAAGGGAGGAGTCGTCATGACGCGGACGGTCGTCATCACTGGAGCAAGCGCCGGGGTCGGCCGGGCGACTGCCCAACTTTTCGGCGAGCGAGGTGACCGCGTCGGTCTCCTGGCCCGGGGCCAAGCGGGTCTGGATGGAGCAGTCGCCGATGTCGAGCGCGCAGGGGGCAGAGCTCTCGCCATCACCACCGACGTGGCCGATTACGAACAGGTCGCGGCTGCGGCTCGGCGCGTCGAGGAAGCTCTGGGACCGATCGACGTATGGATTAACGTGGCGTTCACTTCCGTTTTCGCACCTTTTGTGGAGATCAAACCGGAGGAATTCAAGCGCGTCACCGAGGTAAGCTACCTGGGCTTCGTGTATGGCACGCATGTGGCCCTGGACCTGATGCAGCCCCGGGGTCACGGGACCATCGTGCAGGTGGGGTCCGCGCTTTCGGAACGAAGCATCCCCTTGCAGAGTGCCTACTGCGGAGCCAAGCACGCCATCAATGGGTTCACTTCCTCGGTGCGCACCGAGCTGATGCATAGCCATAGCCCGATACGAATCACCGTGGTCCAAATGCCCGCCCTCAACACACCGCAGTTCTCTTGGGTGCTGTCCCGTCTGCCCAATCATCCCCAGCCGGTGCCACCGATCTACCAGCCTGAGGTCGCGGCCCGTGGCGTGCTCTATGCCGCCGACCATCCGCAGCGCAAGCAATATTGGGTGGGTGCGAGCACTGCCGGCACGATCTTGGCCAACAAGTTCGCGGCACCTCTTTTGGACCGTTACCTGGCGCGAACCGGCTTCCGCTCCCAGCAGACCGACCAGAAGGTGGGTCCGGACCGTCCTGATAACCTGTGGGCGCCGGCGGACGGAGCGGACGGCCATGATTATGGCGCCCATGGCGTCTTTGATGGCCAGGCTCACTCATCGAGCCTTGAGCTATGGGCCTCCCACCATGCCCGCACCATGACCGCGGCCGTGGGCGTGGCCTTCGTGGCGGGGGGGATCACCCTGGCCAAGCTTGTCGCTCGGCGCTGAGGCGGTGTACTAATGCACTGGACTCAGATCCGGACGGGGTTCGATTCATCGCCGTGGGATCCGACATGGGGCGACACCTCCGAGAGCGACCCCGCTGGTCGGCCGGTGCTTCCAGGTCTCGATTCCCCAACTGGTAGTGGGTTTAGCGGGCTTGAGCAGGCTAGGCGCTGATGAGACGCGGTCCATCGTCAGTACAGTCGAAGGGCATCCGCCTGAGCCAGGTCCGGGCGGGGCTGGGGCTCGTCCACCTCCTCGCACCCGGCTTGGCATCCCGCCACTTGGTGAGCCAGCCCTTCGGCCGGGGCGCCCGAGTAGCGGTTCGGGCCTTGGGGGTACGCCAGCTAGCCCAGGCGCTGGTGACGGTAGGAGCGCCCAACACTGCGGTGCTGTCACTAGGAGTTGGGACGGACGCCGCCCACGGGGCGAGCATGCTCACCCTCGCGCTGTTCAGTCGCCGCTGGCGGCGAGCTGCGCTGGTCGAGGCGGTGATCGCCACCGCCTTCGCTTCCGCCGGAGCCGCCGTTGCGGTAAGAACGGCCGAGCCAGCCGCGCGGGCCACGGTGAGTGCGCTGAGTGTGCGCGCGTTCCGAGGGCTCGCGTCACTCAATTTGCCGCCGGGCGAGCCGCCCGACGAGCTTGGAGGACGTCCGCTTGCCTGAGATCGAAAGAATTGACGTGAGTGTATACACCATCCCCACTGAGGAGGCGGAGTCCGACGGTACCCTTACTTGGAGCGCCACCACTGTGGTGGTGGTTGAGCCTTGCGCCGGTGGAAAGACGGGCCTCGGCTTCTCCTACGCTACTGGAGCGTGCGCTCGCCTCATCGAGGATGTGCTCAAGACCGCGGTCGTTGGACAGGACGCTATGGACATCGGGGGTTGCTGGTCGGCGATGGTACGTTCCATCCGCAACATGGGGCGCCCCGGGATCGCGTCCATGGCTATCGCAGCTGTCGATATCGCCCTCTGGGATCTCAAGGCCAAACTGGTCGACCTACCCCTGGTAAAGGTGCTCGGCCAGGTACACGACGATGTTGCCGTGTACGGGAGCGGCGGGTTCACTTCACTCACCGACGAGCAACTGGTTGAGCAGCTCGAGGGCTGGGCCCACGGCCAGGGGATCCCTCGCGTCAAGATCAAAGTCGGACAGTCGTGGGGTGGCCGTCCCGACCGGGATCTCATCCGAACCGAGCTGGCTCGGACGACTATTGGCGACGACGTGGAGCTGTTCGTCGATGCCAACGGCGGTTATTTTCCCAAGCAGGCCGTTCGCATGGCCCGCGCATACGGGGAACTTGGGGTGACCTGGTTCGAGGAGCCAGTTTCGTCTGACCACCTGGCCGCCCTGGCTGAGATTCGCGCCCAGACTTCGATCGACGTGGCCGCCGGTGAGTACGGCTACGACCTGTTTTACTTCCACGCCATGTGTGCGGCCGGTGCCGTCGACTGCCTGCAGGCCGACGTCTCCCGCTGTGCCGGCATCACCGAATGGTTGCGGGTAGCGGCGCTGGCTGAAGCCCACGGACTGCAGATCTCCGGACACTGCGCTCCCGCCCTACACCTGCATCCCGCCTGTGCGATCGACAACATACGTCACCTGGAGTACTTCGCCGACCACGTCCGCCTCGACAGCATCCTCTTCGACGGCGTGGTCGACCCAGTTGGGGGTGCATTGCGTCCCGACCTTTCCCGACCTGGCCTGGGCCTCGAATTGAAGCGTGCCGACGCAGCGGCTTACAAGGTGACGGGATGACCCCGTGGGGAGATGACTCCCACCGGTTCTGCGCTCCCGCACCGCACACCGAGTCGGGGTCGGCGATGCGTTCCGAAGGCGATCCTCGACCTCTCCGGCGACCTAGCGACCGGTTTCCCGGCGCCCCCCTACGCAGCCGACTCCAGCGGTGCTGGTCAGGGCGAGTTCTTCAGCCGAATGAGGGTCACGCGCCGCGGGACGTGACGTCGTGGCATCAAGGTGGCGATCTAGAGCGCCACCGGTTCCGTAGCCCCGCGATCGCCACGGTCCTGACTCGTGACGCAGGCGCTCCATGGATACGCCACCTGCTCGACTTACGGGCCCCCATGGTCGGCTCCCAGCCGCTGCTTCGCTACCTGAGGGCGTGGGCGGGCAAGGCATGAGTTGTCTCCCAATCACTTCCACACTCCCCGGTCAGCTCCGCTTCGTGCGTGGGAGTCGTGGTCGGTACACGGCAGCTGCCTCCTCGGGCCCGCACGACGGCCAGTGCCGGCTTGGATGCTCACCAGACATCGACGCCGCGTCGTGGATTATCGGCCAGCGCTTCCCGGAGTTGGGGAACGCGCCTCGATGATTGTCATCCCGGGACCAGGACGCGGGAATTCTCAGGCACACACCCTGGGAGAAGGGGTGCGGCCGTGGCGCTGACGGTGAACTATCTGAATTTCCCCGTCTGGATAGTGATCACTCACTTTGCAAACATTGTATTCATGCTTTTTATGGCCCGATCCGGCTTGGAAGTACTGTCCGCGTTTCCCAAGTTCTACCTCTCTGACGACTGCCCACCGGGGAAGGAGTGGTTGCGGTTGACGAGGCGCGTGTACTCGGCCGACGCCGCCCATCCCTGGTCATCTCTCGACGAGGAGGATGCCTGGAATCCGGTGATCGCTCTCCCCGGTCGCAAGAATCTCGGCCTTGGTCGTCACTGGCACTTCATGACGTTGCAGTTCTGGGTCGCCAATGGAATAGCCTACATCACCATGCTCTTTCTAACAGGGTGGTACCGCACTGTAGTCCCGACGTCATGGTCCGTATTCCCCGATGCCTTGCGAGCGGTGGGATATTACTTGATGTTCCACCTGCCGCCCAAGCTTCCCGGCCTTCCGTTGAATGCTATCCAGCTGCTGTCCTACTTCTTCGTGGTGTTCCTGCTGGCGCCGTTCATGCTGCTTTCCGGAGCGGCGATGTCACCCTCGATTACGGGGCGTTTCCCGTGGTACACGCGGTTGTTCGGTGGCCGGCAGCGGGCGCGGAGCCTGCACTTCCTGGGGATGTGCGCCTTTGTCGGATTCATTGTGGTGCACACGGTCATGGTCATCATCAACAACTTGCCAAACTTGTGGACCGTAATGGTGCTTGGACACATCGAATCCCCTCCCTACCACGGGCAGTCGGAGGCTCTGGCAATTGGATTTGCGGGCTTGCTCGGCGTCCTCCTGATCAGCGCATTTGCCACCTGGTTCTCTCTTTCGTACCCGCGCCGCACTCAGCGCCTGCTGGGAATCATGGTCAACCCGTTCGAGCGGTTCCTGTCGCGTGTCCTCACATCCCGCCAGAACTACAGCTGGGCTGACATCTCCGGTTACCACCGCGTCAACGGATATCCACCGGCCAGTGACGCCTATGCGGAGTTGGTGGCCGGTGACTTCGCCGACTACCACTTGGAGGTGTCAGGGCTGGTCGAGCATCCGATGAGCTTCTCCCTCGACCAATTACGTACCCTGGGCAACGACTCCTACATCGCTAAGCACAACTGCATCCAGGGCTGGTCGGCGATCGCCGAGTGGGGCGGGCTACCGCTTGGCACGCTTTTGGAAGCAGTGGGAGTGCAGCCCGCGGCACGCCACGTCGTCTTCTACGCATTCGACGACAAGGCGATCACTGAGGGCGACGGACGGCACGGCTACTTTTACGGAACGATCCCGCTCTATCTCGCTTACCGACCCCAGACTATTCTGGCCACGGAGATGAATGGCCAGCCCTTGCCAATTGAGCATGGGGCGCCAGTGCGCCTTCGGATTGAGAGCCAGTTGGGCTTCAAGATGGTGAAGTGGATCAGGGCGATCGAACTGGTGGTGGACGTAGATAGCATCGGTCAAGGGCAGGGGGGCTGGCGTGAGGACCAGCAGTACTACGCCAACGCAGCGGGAATCTAGTCATGACTACCCCTGTGGAGATGACCGCGCCGAAGACGCGCCCGGCGCAATCCGCTGTCCGCGTCGTCGTGGTAGGGGCGGGCTTTGCCGGGCTGGCCGCCGCAAAGGCGCTGGCCGGCCGGACTGGCCAGCCGTCACGGGTCGAGGTGACCTTAGTGGATCAGAACAACTACCACGTCTTCACTCCGTTGCTCTACCAGGTGGCGACCGCTCTTCTCGAGCCCACAGGTGCCGCTCGCCCGGTTCGGCCTCTCATTCGGGGACTGCGCGACGTGAAGTTCCGTCTCGCCCAGGTGAACGAATTCAACTTTCGCTTGCATCGGGTGGAGAGCGACCACGGCTCGATCGACTACGACTACCTCATCGTCGCCACGGGGGCGGTCAACGACGACTTCCAGAGTGCCGACTTCGCGACCAAGACCTTTTCACTCAACCATCTCGATGCGGCCCAGGAGCTAAGGAATCATATTCTGTCGTGTTTCGAAGCGGCCGTCTGGGTCACTGATTCGGTCGAGAGCTCCCGACTACTCACCTTTGCTGTGGTCGGGGGTGGACCGACCGGCGTGGAGTTCTCAGCTGCACTCTCGGTACTCGTCCACGAGATGGTGGCGCGAGACTTCGCGGTGATCTCTGGCTCGGAGCCTAGAGTCGTTCTAATCGAGGGTTCTACGGCCGTACTCACTTCCTTCGCGCCAGACCTGCAGGACAAGGCCATGCAAGCCCTTCAGGCCAGAGGGGTTCGGATCGAGTCCGCCGCTCTGGTCGCCGAAGTGGACAAGGACGGCCTCGTGCTCAAGGACGGTCGCCGCATTGAGTCCGCTACGGTGGTCTGGGCGGCCGGGGTGCGAGCCAACCCCTTGGCAGATTGCTTTCCGGCCACCGGGTCCCGCGGTCGTGTCATCGTCGGGCCGACCCTCCAAGTCGAGCGCCACCCCGAAGTCTTCGTTGTCGGCGACTGTGCCGAAATCCCAGGGCGCAGCGGAGCATTGCCCATGCTGGCCCAGGTAGCGATCCAGTCTGGGCGCCACGCGGCCCGCTCTGTGCTCGCCCTGTCAAGCGGCGGAACGGTCTCTACTTTCCATTACCGGGACCTGGGAACGATGGCCGTCCTCGGGCGGGGTGACGCCGTCGCTCAGATCGGCCGCGTGCATCTGAGCGGCCTGTCTGGTTGGCTGGCCTGGTTGGCGGTGCATCTCGCCCGAGCCAACAGTTGGCAGACAAAGGCCACGGTCATGCTTGACTGGGTCTCAGGTTTGGTTTTCACTGACCGTCCGGTCCGCCTCATCACTCGCCCAACCGTGCAGGCGACCTCCTCTGAGACCGGGGCCCGTCCACCGGACGCCCGAGCCGAACCCGTGGGGGCTGTCGCCTTCGCCAAAGCTGACCTTCCATCGGTGAACGTGGCGAACACGCACCGGTGGGGCAGAGTTGCGGCATTGGCCTGGTGGTCGCAGGATTACCCAGGACTCCGGCCGAAACCCACACGGCAGAAGGGAATCGCCGCCTTGCGGGGACGAGCCCTTCGACTGCGTCACGTGCTCACTGGGGACAAGTCAAGTGCTGAAGACTGAATGCGGGACGGCACTGGACGATCGGGGGCGGAGAGCCGCCGTGTCACCGGAAGCAAGCGAAGCAATCGCCACGGGGACTAACGCAGAAGCAGTCAAAGTCGATCCCTCATTCGGTGGTCGTCCGCGAATTCAATTGGCGTCAGCGATTAGTTCATCACTGCGTTAGCAAGTAGAGGCCGAAGTTGAAGATTCCCCGTGTGGCCGCTGATCATGAAGCGAAGCGCACGGCGCCGTTGGGCTCACCGCCGCACCTCATGACCAAGCGCCAGCTCGTCACCGCGGTCTCTCGACGCACTGGCAGCGGGTCGTGCGGTTGTGTCGCAGCACTCAAGACCATACGTGATGGTGGGACGTTTCTACATCCTGAACTGCTTTGAAGCGTGCGCCAGTGACAGTCGCCACACAGGACCTCGCCGCCGACTTCCCGCCTCGAGTGCTGCGGGAGTACGCTGCTCCTAGCGGACGGGGAGACGGGAGTCTTGGTCGGACCCCGGGGCGACTTCGCCTGGATGTGTGCGCCAGGCTGGGACTCGGATGCGGTTTTTTCGACTCTCATCGGTGGACGCGGACTTTATGCCGTCACCCCTGCCGAGAACCGATTCGTCTGGGGTGGCTACTATGAGGATGGATCTCTCATCTGGCATGACAGGTGGGTGACCACGACAGCGATCGTCGAGTGCCGCGAGGCATTGACTCTCCCAGCGGATCCTGGCACCGCAGTGGTCCTTCGCCGAGTCCTTGCCGTCAAGGGGGCGGCCCACGTGCGGATAGTGCTCGATCCCAGGGGGGAATTCGGCCGGAAGGGCATGGTTGGTCTGCAGCGACATGATGGGATCTGGACCGCTCCCAGTGGACCATTGAACCTCCGGTGGTCGGGTGGTGCGAAGGCCCGACGGATGAAAGGCGGAGCTTTAGTGGCCGACCTGGTGCTAGCTGAGGGCGACCACCACGATCTGGTCTTGGAAGTCTCTGCGCGGGTGTTGACCGACCGGCCGACCGAGCCAGGGGCCGCGTGGGAAGCTACCGAGGCGTCGTGGGCCAGAACCGTTCCCAGGATGGGGGAGACCCTGGGAGTGCGGGATTCTCGGCATGCATATGCGGTGCTGCGCGGCCTCACCAGCGCTGGCGGCGGCATGGTCGCGGCCGCCACCATGTCACTTCCAGAGCGCATTGGAGCGCGACGCAACTACGACTACCGTTACGCATGGATCCGGGATCAGTGCTACGCGGGCCAGGCGGTCGCTGTCTCCCAGCCGCACCCTCTGCTCGACGATGCCGTCGCCTTCATCTCAGAACGGATCCTGGCTGATGGACCACAGTTGAAGCCCGCCTACCGGACCGACGGCGGCCCTGTGCCGGACGAACGTCGACTCGCAAATCTATCCGGGTATCCAGGTGGGGCCGTCACCGTGGGCAATTGGGTCAATCACCAGTTCCAGTTGGACGCGCTGGGCGAAACCTTGTTGCTCTTTGCCGCCGCCGCCCGTCATGATCATCTGGACATCGGTCACT
>DATKSR010000021.1:0-2884 GCA_035531555.1 Candidatus Dormiibacterota bacterium | reverse complement strand
CGAGATGTCGGTCGCTCAGTTCCACCCATTTGGGATCATGACCGGTCCGCCCGGCAACCCGATGCAGGACACAACCGTGTTCTGGATACCAAACCGAGCTTGCATTCGGGACATGCTGCTGCATGTGGGATTCATCGAGGTTGAATCAGTTCCCGGGCCATCTCCCAGTTCCCCAAGGTCCAACCACTCGGGAAGCAGTCGGTTGACTCCGATCAGCAGGCTAAGGGCCGCGGCGACACGGATCCGTCCCCGCAGTCCGGCAAGCACCCCCCCCCTGCCGCTCAGCGCCTGAAGGGGCTCACCAGTCCGGTCTTTCGTGCGAAGGCTCCGGTTCCGTCACCTGGCCAGCCTCCGGATGTCTCTGGAGGAGAAAGCGACGGAGCCTTCACGGGCGCTAGTAGATTTTGAATCCTCATCTCGGGATTCTGCCCGGGAGAAGGATCCTGCAGCCAGACTCCATGATTGACGAGAGCCATCTCATCCCCGCTACGACGCGGTGGGCAGGCGGAGCACCCGGATGAGCAGTGGTTCGACGAAGAACGAGTAGCTGGCGGTGATGTGGAACTGGTCCAGGTACACCTCGTACTTTCCGATGACCGCCGTACACATCGCCGAGCACAGCCAAGGCGTGATGTCGACGTACCGTACGCCCAGGCTGGTCGCCGCCGCTTGTTCTGCTCCGATGAACTTTGCCAGATAGGGAGTGAGCGGACTCGAGCAGGCTTGTACGTTCGTCTTGTGCCTCTCCAGGCAGAGTGGACCGTTATACGGGAGGGTCGGGATGTTCCCGAGGACAAGGATGTGTCTCGTGGGCACTCTCAGCTCGTCCAGGGTTCGCGACAGACCGTCCTGCCACTGCTGCTTCGTGTAGGGCGACCCGTCGACCCGCGGGCGAAACTCCTGAGTGATGACCACGAGGTCCGGGGCGATGTGATTGATGCGGTTGACGGCGAATCGGTGCCACTGGTCACAGGCGGCGTATTCGCCGCCCTTTTGTCCCCATCCGGTCGGGTTCCCATAGGGCAGCATGTTGGCGGGGCAGTAGCCCTTGCCGAGGTAGGCCAGCCTCCAGTGGGCCTTGGTGGCGATGTCGTTCATGACGTCGAACCACATGCCCGCATGGGAGTCGCCGTACAACACCATGGTGCGGGTCCCCTCGGGGTCGCCGAACACGCAGTCGGGAAGACTGGTCTGGCCCGTCGAGGGCCAGCACGGCGCCGGCGGACCTCCCCAGTCCGCGGGCGCCTGGCTCAGGGGCGGGGTGAGGTTCGCCGGCAAGGCGCGGATCCGGGGCGCGCGCTGCACCGCCGTCGACACCGCTTCCAGCGCCCGGGCGTCGACGCCGGCGACACCACCGGCCGCCACAGCGGCGGCGGGCGCGTCGGAAGCCGGGCCGCGGTGCGCATCGAACTCGACGGTCACCACCCCGATCGAGGTGGCGATCAGCGCCGCGCCGAGAAGGACGGCGGCCCAGCGCCCCGCCCCCGGCAGCGGGGCGTGGCGGATGGGATTCTCGACCAAATAGTACGAAACGACCGAGGCAGCCAGGGCCACGACCAGCCAGACCACGTTCTGCCTGAAGGGCAGAGCGGACTTCCCGGCTGCCTCTGCGGCGAGTATCAGGATGGGCCAGTGCCAGAGGTAGAGGGAGTACGAGACTCTGCCCAACCAGCGAAAAGGAGGAAGCTTCAAGAGCCGCTCGGCCCCCGTCCGAGGGACCGTCATCCCTCCGGCGATGACCAGAGCGGTCCCGATGACCGGGATGGCCACCAGCGCCCCTGGGTAGGGGGTGCGACTGTCGAACGCCAGCGCAGCAAAGCCGATGGCGGCCAGCCCTGCCCAGGTGGCCACCGAACCCACCAGTTTCGGGATTTGCAGCAGCCACTTCGTGCCAACCGCAACCAACGCTCCGAGCGCCAGCTCCCAGGCCCGGGTGAAGGGCGAGAAGAAGGCGACCGCGGGATTGGACGCCGTCTGGACCACCGAGAGCGCCAGCGAGGCGAAGATGACCGCGGTGAGGGCGAAAGCGAGCCGTATCCGCAGTGACAGCCGGGTGCGGAGGGCGGCAATCAGGAGGAAGATCGTCGGGTAGACGAGGTAGAACTGCTCTTCGACACCCAACGACCAGAAGTTCTGCAATGGGGACGGTGGTAGCTGGGAGCTCAGATAGTTGGTGCCGACCGAGGCGAAGTGGAAGTTGGCCAGGAAGATCGCGGCCCATCGCCCGTCGATCGCCGCCTGGTTCCCGGAGATGACGCCCAGCACCAGGTAGGTGGCAGTGACAGTGACGATGATGGCCAGGGTCGCTGCCGGGATGATGCGGCGGGCCCGTCGCCCGTAGAAGGAGAGCAGCGATGCCCGGGCCGATGAGCCCTGGTCGCGAAGGAGCACGCCGGTGATGACGAAGCCGGAGATGACGAAGAAGACGTCGACGCCGACGAATCCCCCGCTGATCCCCGACAGGCCGGCGTGGAAGAGCACCACGAGTGCGATGGCGACGGCGCGCAGTCCTTCGACGTCCGGTCGGAAGCGCCGGTCACCGGGCGCCGTACCCGCCTCGTCGACCGCGGCGGAAAGGTCGTGGGCCACCGGTTTCTGCGCCACGGTCATCGCCGCACCCGGTATCGCCCGAATGGGATCCCGATCGCGCCGGCGGAGCCGAACCTACCCAACAGACGAGACACCCTCACCCCCCCTCGACGGCTCGACGAAGACCGACCCCATGCGCCAGTGGTCGACACGGGTTGGAGTCCCGGCGGTCCTTCATGGGACAAAACCGCCGAGACGGCCAGCTCACACTAGAGTGCCGCAGCCGGGGGCGCCGGTTCCGGGGCCGACATCTGGCCCCCGGCACCTCACCGCCCGCCGCGCCGGCATCTGCCCT
>DATKSR010000020.1:0-5494 GCA_035531555.1 Candidatus Dormiibacterota bacterium | reverse complement strand
CCCGACCCCCAGTGGTACCGGGATGCCGTCATCTACGAGGTGTTCGTCAGGGGTTTCTACGACTCCAACGACGACGGCATTGGCGACCTCCCCGGCCTGATCGCCCAGCTGGACTACCTCCACTGGCTCGGAGTGAATTGCCTCTGGCTCTTGCCGATCTTCGCCTCGCCACAGCGGGACGGCGGCTACGACATCTCCGATTTCTATTCGGTCCAGCCGGAGTACGGAACGGTGGATGACATGCGCCGGCTGATCAAGGAAGCTCACTCCCGCGGCATCCGGGTGATCACCGACCTGGTCGTCAACCACACTTCAGACCAGCACCCCTGGTTCCAAGAGGCGCGCCGAAGTGTCGACTCCCCCAAGCGGGACTGGTACGTGTGGAGCGACACCACCAGCCGCTACGAGGACGCCCGGGTGATCTTCGTGGACACAGAGGCCTCCAACTGGACCCTGGACGCCCAGGCGGGCGCCTACTACTGGCACCGCTTCTTCAGCCACCAGCCTGACCTGAACTATGCGAACCCTGAGGTGCAGCAGGCCATGCTGGACGTGATCAGCTTCTGGCTGGAGCTGGGCTTAGACGGGCTCCGGCTGGACGCCGTGCCCTACCTCTTCGAGGCAGAGGGCACCAACTGCGAGAGTCTGCCCGAGACCCATGAGTTCTTGAAGCGGATCCGCCGCGAGGTGGACGCCAACTTTCCGAACCGTCTTCTCCTGGCGGAAGCCAACCAGTGGCCCACCGACGTCCGCGCCTATTTCGGGGACGGGGACGAGTGCCAGATGTGCTTCCACTTCCCCCTCATGCCGCGGATGTTCATGGCCCTTCGCCAGGAGCAGCGGTACCCGATCACCGAGATCCTGGCTCAGACCCCGCCCATCCCCCCGGACTGCCAGTGGGGAATCTTCCTGAGGAATCACGACGAGCTGACCCTGGAGATGGTCACCGACGCTGAGCGGGACTACATGTACGCGGAGTACGCCCGTGATCCCCGAATGAAGTTGAACATTGGAATCCGCCGCCGGCTTGCGCCCCTGCTGGGCAATGGCCGGCGCCAGATGGAGTTGCTCTACGGGCTGCTGCTCTCCTTCCCGGGTACCCCGATCCTGTATTACGGCGACGAGATCGGCATGGGCGATAACGTCTATGTTGGCGACCGGGACGGAGTGAGGACCCCCATGCAATGGAATGGCGACCGGAACGGCGGCTTCTCGCGGGCCGACTTCGCCCAGCTCTATCTGCCGCCCTTGATGGACCCCCTCTACGGGTACCAGGCGTGCAACGTCGAGCAGCAGCAGCGGAGTGAGAGCTCGCTGCTCCAGTGGGTGAGGCGCTTTATCCGGGTCCGCCAGGCCCACCCCGTCTTCGGGCGGGGCAGCTTCGAGGTGGTCGAGGCTACCAACCCTTCGATCCTTGGCTTCCTGCGTTCCTCGGATGGGGAGACGATCCTCTGCGTGAACAACCTCTCCCGCTTCGCCCAACCGGTCGAGCTGGACCTGCGCAAATGCGCCGGCGCCACCCCGATCGAACTGATCGGCCGAGTACCGTTCCCCAAGCTCGGATCCCAGCCCTACCCGTTGACGCTGGGGCCGCACGCGTTCTACTGGCTGCGCCTGGAGACCCGGGCATGACCACCGTCCCGCGGCTCGCGGAAATGGAAGGGATCGAGCAGGCGCTGGCCGGCAGCCTAGCCCAGGAGCGCTGGTTTGCCGACAAGCAGCGCAAGATCCACCAGCTGCATCTGGACCGGACCTTCTGGCTGAGCCGCGAGGTCCCGGGGCTGGTGATCGCCTTGGTGGAGGCGGACTTCGAGCACGGGGACTCCGCCACCTATCAGATGGTGCTTGGGATCCGGCCCTGGGACCGACACCTACCTCCTGACCTTCGTTCCGTATCCCGTCGCGTCGGCGGTGCCGACGAGGCTCCGGAGGACGAACCGCCGTCGGCCTGGGCGATCTACGACGCCTTTGCCGACCCCAGCCTGGGCGCGGCCTTCCTCACGGCACTGGCGGAGAGCCAGACGATCGATGGGGACGGATCGGGGCAGCTCCGGTTCCGGTTGCTCCACCCTCCCCTTCCCCCCTTGCCCTCCTTGGAGCCCAACCAGATGGCCCCCAAAGATCAGAGCCAGTCGACGGTGCTCTACGGTGACGACATTCTGATCAAGGTGCTCCGCCGGGTCTGGCCGGGGGTCAGCCCCGAGGTGGAGCTTCTGGAGGCGCTCGACGCGGCCGGCTTCACTGGGATCGCCCGCCCTTTGGGGGTGGTGGAGGCCAACTCGGGCGACGTCACCATCTCGCTGGCGGTGGCCCAGACCTACCTGCGGAACGGCACCGATGGCTTCTCGCTCGCGCTCACCTCGCTGCGCGACCTGTACGCCGACCTGCTGATCGACGCCGATGGGGCAGTGCCGCTGCCCGAGAACTGTGTCAAGGCCGTGGAACGCCAGGGATCCTCATTCGCCGGCGCGGCCGCCCAGATCGGGAATTTGACGGCCGAGATGCACCTGGCTCTGGCTGGCCTGGATGGCGACCCCGACCTGGTCGCCCGGCCCCTAAGTGGCGACGATCTCCAAGTCATCGCGGACGACCTTACCTCCCGGTCGGAAAAACTGCTGAGTTTAGACGACCCCCGCCTCGAGCCCCTGGCGGTTCATGCCAACGCGCTTCAGCAACTGGCCCACCAGGTGGTCGGCTTGACTCCGGCGGGCAGCGCCATCCGGATCCACGGTGACTACCACTTGGGCCAGCTCCTGCGCACCGACGCCGGCTGGCACGCCCTCGACTTCGAAGGGCGGCCTTCCCTACCGATCTCGGTTAGACGTCGCAGGGCCACCCCTCTCCAGGACCTAGCCGGGATGCTGCGGTCCTTCGACTACGCCGCCACCGTTGCCCTGCGGCAGCAGGTGGACTCCGCCGACGTCAGCGCCGCCAGCCTTGAGCCGTACGGCCGGGCGTGGTCAGGACTGGCGCGAGACGCGTTCCTGGGTCAGTACCTAGCCACCATTGGGGGCACTGGCATGCTTCCCGCCGACCGGAGCATGGTCCGGCTACTGCTCACCTGCCTCCAGGCGAGTCAAGCGCTCTATGAGGTGGACTATGAGCTCCGCAGTCGGCCAGAGTGGGTGTCTATTCCTCTGGAAGGGATAGCCAGGCTGTTGAGCTCACCCCTCGAGTGAGGGTACCCTCGGCGAGAGGACCAGTGGCATTTCTCGATCGCGATGAACATCCCTGAGACCAGCCCCAAACTCAGCCTCTAAGAGGAGCGTCGACCCCGCGGCCGACGCCCCCTTAGCGAGCTGGAGTTCTCAGTATTCAGGCGATCGGGACGTAGGCTTAGGCGTCTTTCCGGCGCATCCAAAGGCCGGTTGAAGTGGCCAGGACGCCGACGCAGAAGAGCGCGAAGGCGATATCGAGCAATGGGATTCCGTTAGGGGTTACGCCGAACGCTCCGGTGGTCGGCGTCCCGGTGGTGGTAGTCGAGGTGGTGCAGGTTGGTCCACTAATGGTATTTGCATCAAGTGATACTGTGGCTGCAGATAGTCCCAGGATGCGACCATTTAAGGTTGCGCCAGTAGCCAATGCATTGACACCATTCTGTGCAATCACAGTGCCAATAAATGCTGTAGTTGTGCCTAGCGTTGCAGAACTACCAATTCGCCACCACACGTTACATGGGTCACCACCAGTGACAGATGAGCCAGGAGAAGTAGTGATTGTTGATACGGTTTTGAAAATCCACACTCCTGTCCCAGTGAGTTGGAGGTTGCCACTCAGCGAGAAACTGCTGGTAGAACAGTAAACCCCTGGTCCTAGAGGAGAAAGCAATGTCAGATCCTGAGCTCCATAGGTGTGATCGCAGGGCTGGTCGAGAGTACCAAATGCAGTGAGCGCATCTGCTTGTGCTGCTATTGCACTTGCATTATTTGACTGTGTACCACCTCCGGCAGAACATGGAGTTGGAAAGCCCGTAATAGAGGTCCCTGGACTGACACCAACAGCTCCTGTTGTTGTAGTAGAGCCAGTACAGGTTACTCCTGCACCTCCCAGTACAGAGTATCCCGCTGAACCAACCAAAACAGGAGAAGTGGCAGCAAGAACGCTAGTTGGTACAGCAAGCACCAACATAGATCCAATAGCCAATGCAGTGGCTACTGTTATAAACTTCTTCATATTCCAGATATTCCAGCTCCTTTGATTTAAATCACAGCGGATTCCAGGCTATTATAAATAATTATATCGGGACCCTAGCATATGGGGGAGCTGTTGTCAAGAGTTGTGTAAAAGCCTTGTGGAAGCTCAGGGAATCGGTCACTAGCTAACAGCTTAGCGACTCTGTCACCCCATGGAAAGAGAGCGGGTGACCTTGAGCGCCGGTGAGCAAAGGCGGGTGGTGGTACTGAACCATCTGGAGAAGGGGGCGGTGATGGTGGGAGGGGCGGCTCAGCTGCTGGGGATCTCGGAGCGGCAGGTGAAGCGGCTTCGGGCGGAGTACCGGCGAGAAGGGGCTGGGGCACTGGCCCACGGGAACCGGCGCAAGAGGCCGGCGAACGCATTGGATCTGGAACTGGCCCGGAGGGTGCTCGATCTGGCCGAGACGACCTACCAGGGCTTCAACCGCCAGCACCTCACCGAGATGTTGGCGGAGCGGGAGGGGATCTGCCTCTCCCGGGCAACGGTGGACCGCTGGTTGAGAACGGCTCGAGTTCCGGCGGTGAGGAAGCGGCGGCCGGCCAAAGCCCACCACCGGCGGGACCGGATCGCCCAGGAGGGCTGCCTGCTCCAGGTGGACGGCAGCCGGCACGACTGGCTGGATGGCCGGGGTCCCTAACTGACCCTGGTGGGCGCCATTGACGACGCCACCGGCCTGGTGGTGGGGGCCACCTTCAGGGAGCAGGAGGACGCCCAGGGCTACTTCTTGGTGCTGCGCCAGGCGGGCCAGGAGCGGGGGGTGCCGCTGGCTCTCTATTCAGACAGACATGGGATTTTTGTGAAGGCTGGTTTCAACCGGTCGATGCAACAGCTGAGTCGACGAACTGGCGAAAGCCTCGGCCGGTGTTCTCCAGCCGAGTGTACGCCTGGGCCGGCCGTTCAACTGAGCGGCAATGGCATTGAGCGTTCCGACGTCGGTCGGGACGGGTTCGCCCTTGGGGATGTATTGGCGGAGCAGGCCATTCGTGTTTTCATTGGTGCCGCGCTCCCATGGGGAGCGGGGATGGGCGAAATACACAGCGACACCGGTGTCCACGGTGAATTGCCGGTGTTGGGCGAGTTCTGTTCCCTGCTCCCAGGTCAGGGATGTTCGCAATGCCGTTGGGAGCGTGGTGATCGTTGCCGTGATGGCCGTGCGAGCTGCTTCCGCGGACCGCCCATTGGGCATCGGGACCAGCATCGTGAACCAAGTCACCCGTTCCACGAGAGTCCCCAGTGCGGAATGAGCACCCTTGCCAATCACGAGATCGCCTTCCCAGTGACCGGGAACCTTGCGGCCACT
>DATKSR010000019.1:0-6580 GCA_035531555.1 Candidatus Dormiibacterota bacterium | reverse complement strand
CCACGATTACCAGGCGCGAGATGTACTTCCCAGGGTGGATCGCCTCTGTCAATGGCCGGGCGGTGCCCATCTCGCGGGCGGACTCGATCTTCCAGGCTGTCCCTGTCCCCCGAGGTCGCAGCACGATTCGTTTCGAGTACGAGCCCGAGTACATTTCAGCAGGGTTGGTTGCAGCACTGGTCGGGCTTCTTCTCCTGCTCGTCGAGCTTGCCCTTTCTGTCCGAGCCAGAAATCAGCCGCGATGCGAGACCCCGACTGGGGGAGGGGTGGTCGGACCCTGAACGGGGTTCACCATATTTTCCAGCGCGGTCCGGGCGAGACTGGGCTTCCGATGCGCCCGGGGGATCAAGCGGCGTCGAGCTGGGCCAAACCCTCCAGTCGTTGGATGTGGACGGGTGGCCGCAGCCGTAAGGTGAATCGGTGCCTCCTTTTCTCAGACCGAAAGGGCATCCAGGCTCCAAGGTGGGATCTGGGCCAAGCCTCAGCCAGCGGGCGGATCCGGCGGCGACGTCACAGGCTCGACACGTGAGCCTGAGCGCGGTCGTGATCAATCCGGCCAGGACTTCCAATCGGCGGGCGCTGCGGAGATCGATCGTCAATACCTTGGCGGCCGATGGCTGGGCTGAGCCGTTGTGGTTGGAGACGACCCATTCAGATAGGGGAGACGGGGCCGCCCGCGCTGCTCTGGCAGCGGGAGCGGAGGTTGTCTTCGTCTGCGGCGGTGACGGCACTGTGGGGGCGGTTGCCTCCGCCCTGGCAGACAGCGGCGCCGCTCTCGCCATGATTCCATCAGGGACAGGTAACCTCCTGGCTCTCAACCTGGGGGTGCCCGGCAGCGTAGTGGACGCCGTTCGGCTTGCCACTCGGGGGGGCCGGAGACAGATCGACTTGGGGCGGGTGGAGGGGCGTTTCTTTACCGTCGCCACAGGGATCGGGCTGGACGCCCAGATGCTGGCTGAGACGCCGCGCCGCGCCAAGCACCGCCTCGGCTGGCCGGCCTACGCCGCCGGCGTGCTGAGGCATCTGCTGGAGCCTAGGTTCCCGACCTGGATCAGCTTGGACGGGGGTCCTGAAATGGAGCGAGAGGTGAGATCAGTTCTGGTCGCCAATGTCGGACGGCTGCCCGGCGGGATCCACCTCCTACGCGCGGCTGCGCCGGACGACGGCATGCTCGACGTCGCCCTGATCTCGCCCAGCCGAATTCTGGATTGGGCGCGACTGCTGGCGAGCTTTGTTGGCCGAAAAACTGAAAGAGATGGTCTGGAGACGTTCCAGGCTCGTCGAGTTGAGATCAGAGCCGATGGACCACAGCCGCGGGAGGTGGATGGAGATCCGCTGCCGCCGGGGCGAAGTCTCGTGGTCGAGATCCGGACCGCCGCACTGACTGTCTGCGTAGCGCCGGTCTACGCCAGCTCGCCGGGACAGTCCAGCCGGCCGCTCGTTGACCGCCGCTCGGACCCCTCCAGCACGCCAGGGAAAGTCCGGGTCGACTAGTCTCGACTCTCTGGAACCTACCCGCGCACGCCAGTGTCCCTTGCTGAGGTGCCGAGCTCCCGGGGCTGGGCTTGGGATGCCGTGCTAAGGTTCGGACAGAGCAGATTGCGGCCGGGGGCGTCACCCACCACCGGGGCGGGGGAGAGGGTTGAATGGGAGTAGGCAAGTTCGGTGGCAGCCCTGATTGAGGTCAGATCCCACTGGTCGGCGTCTCCGGGCGCCACGTGATCGGCGGTCGCCGAGTCGCGGTCGTCCTTCCTGCGTACAACGCCGAGCAGACGCTCGCTCGTACCGTCGCCGAACTCGACCGGGAGGTTGCTGACGACGTCCTGTTGGTTGACGACGCCAGCACTGACGAGACGGCAGAGCTGGCCCGAAAGCTGGACCTTCACGTCGTGCGCCATCCGCGAAACGTCGGGTACGGCGGTAACCAGAAGACCTGCTACCGAACTGCCCTGGCTCGGGGCGCGGACATCGTGGTTATGGTCCATCCTGACTACCAATACTCACCCCGGCTGATGCCCTCTCTGGCGGCGATGATTTCCTCCGGAGAGTACGACGTGGTGTTGGCTTCGCGGATCCTGGGGGGAGGGGCGATTCGCGGCGGGATGCCGCGCTACAAGTACGTGGCGAATCGAGTCCTTACCGCTACCGAGAACGTCCTCCTCCGCTCCAAGTTGTCCGAATTTCACACCGGCTACCGCGCCTACTCGCGCGAAGTTCTGACAGCTGTCCGGTACGGAGAGCTCTCGGACAATTTTGTCTTTGACAACCAAATCCTGACCCAGGTGCTCGCCGCCGGATTTCGCATCGGAGAAGTCTCTTGCCCGACGCGCTATGAAGCCGATTCGTCGTCGATCGGGCCGGGAGCCAGTCTTCGGTACGGCCTCGGAGTCTTGGGCACCGGGGTGAGCTATCGGCTGCACCGGCTGGGCTGGCGCAACTGCTCCTACCTGACTCCGCGCGGCTTCGCAGACGGGGTTCTCGATACGAAGTCCAGTGATGGGGTGTCGGTCCCGGAACAGCGGTGAGCGCTGACCAGGCTCGAGAGTTCTGCATCTGGTGTGGCGCGACACTGGAATCCGCTGATCCGGACGGCCGAGGGCACCAGGTTGCCCGCTGCCCGTCGTGCGGGACGGGAACGACCATCCCCCGGCCTACGCCGGCTCAGCTCGACGCCGCTTACGCGACTTGGTATCGACCTTCAGGTGGCCGCTTTTCGGGCGGTGGAGATCTACTCCTTCGCTCGCTGCGCGGGCGGATCGCTCGTTGGGTAGACGCGCTGAGCCCACCCGGCCCGATCCTTGACGTCGGCGCCGGTGACGGCGCCATGCTGGATGCCCTGCATCAGCGGGGTCGATCGGCGGTGGGGTTGGAGCGGGAGTCAAAGCGTCCCGATGTGCGCTCCGGATCGCTGGCCGACTGTGAGGGCGACTGGGCCGCCATCGTGATGTGGCATTCCCTGGAACATCTCCCTGCGCCGCGGCAGGCGCTCACCGAAGCGGCCCAGCGTCTCCGCCCGGGGGGCACCTTGTTCGTCGCCGTGCCGAATTTCTCGAGCTTACAGGCCCAGACATTTGGAAGCCGGTGGTTCCACCTGGACCTCCCGCGCCACCTCTCGCACCTAACCGCAGGCGGACTGCTGTCGGCGCTGCGCGAGGAGAGCCTGGTTCCGGTCCAGGTCAGCTACCTTCGGGGCGGGCAGGTAGCCTTTGGCTGGCTTCAGGGCCTGGTCGGGCTGCTCCCTGGCCATCCCAACCTGTACCAGGTCATCCGTAGGCCTACCGCCCGAGAGACAACGGTGTTCCGCGGTCGCTGGGCGACACTTGTGGCCGCCGCAGTTCTCAGTCCCTTCGCGGCTGTGGCGGCCGGCACCGAGGTCGCCCTGCGACGCGGGGGCACCGTCTGTGTGGTGGCGCGAAGACCGACCTGAGGTTCAGCAGGACTAGATCCCGGGTTTGATTTAGGAGCTAGCCAGCGTTGCTGGGAGCGGCGGTCGCTGAATCAAGAGATCAGTCGGGGCTGAAGAACCCAAAGACATCGAGGACGACATTGGTTGATCCGTGCTCGTTGTACAGGGTGATCGCGCCTGAACTGCTCAGGCTGGTGATCGTGAAGTTGGGCACCGTCTCGCCGGCGCTCCAGTTGACGTCGGAGGTCGTCGGTCGGGTGCCGCCAGGGTAAATGGTGAGGAAGCTCGGCGCGGTGGGGTCGGTCACCGTCGCATTGAGGGCGACCGCAGTCGCGCTGCCACCGAAGGGGTAGAGGTCGGCGATCCCTGCGATCTGCTCTGACAGCGTCGCGCCCGGGGCGAGGGGTTGGTGTGTGCTCCTGGTATCGAGGATTCGCACCGGAGCCACCGGGGTGAAGAGCGTCTCATTACTGGGAGCTGTCGCCCCGGTGGTGAAGTATCCGTTGACGTCGACCACGACGTCGGTGTGGCCCACGTTGTTGTCGATGGTGACCTCCCCGGTCGAACTCACCGGGACGATCACGCGATTGGGAACGGTGTTACCGGCGCTCAAGTTGACGTTCGAGGCGGTGGGTGTGCTACCGCCCTGAGGATAGACGCTGAAGAAGCCGGCGGTCGAGGTGTCGGTGGCCGTGACGTTGATCGCGACCGCGGTGACGTCAGCAACAGTCGGAACTAGACCCACCCCGGTTACCTGGAACGATATGGTCTGACCCGGTGTGAGGGCGCCGTGGGGGGTGCATTCGGTGGTGTAACCGGTGATGGAAGCAGGCCGGGTGTCGCAGATCCGAGAGGGGGTGAGCGCGTATTCCCTCAGCGAGAAGCGCACCCTGGGGCGATCGTTCCCTCACCAAGAAATGACACCGAGGGCCGGCCGCCGGAGAGCGGCAGTGAGGGGGCGGGGCCCGTGCGCATCCGGGAGCGGTACGAGCTGGCGTGGTTCCAGAGCGCGGACGGTCAGAGTGGCGAGCAGCGGGCCAAGGAGGCGGTCCAGGTACTTTTCGCCTGCGGAGGCGATGGGACCTTGAGGTCAGCCGCGTCGGCCTTGGTGGGTACCGAAACGGCCCTGGCGGTGTTGCCGTCGGGGACGGGCAATGTCCTCGCCCTGAACCTCAGGCTGCCGTCCGACATCACCGGCGGAGTACGGGTGGCCTGCCTACGCGGCGGCGGCTCTCAGGCACCTGGGCGACCCGCGCTTTCCAGTGGAGGTCCGACTTGATGGCGGAATTCCCTTCGCTCGCGAAGTGCGCTCGGTACTAGTAGCGAACGTAGGGAGGCTTCCGGGTGGAGTCAACCTGCTGCCACTCGCCCGTCCCGATGATGGTCATCTGGACGTGGTCCTGATCGCCCCCCGATGGCCCCACGAATGGGCGGCCATCGTCTTGAGCCTGCTGGGCAAGCACCCCAAGGGAGGGAAGCTCGACACGTTCCGTGCCCGTCAGGTGGAGGTGACTACCGAACGGTTCTAGGTCCGCGAGCTCGACGGTGATCCTCTCTCGTCCGGCACGACCCTCGTGGTCTCGATGTGGCCCTCCGCCCTGACCGTGTGTATCCCGCGAGTCGCCAAGGAAGCGGGCTGACGTGCCCTGATCTGCTGGTCGGCTTGTCCGCCGACTGCTCACCCTCGGGGCGGCTGGCTATCCCCAAACGGGCAGAGGCGCCACTCCACCTCGCCGAGATGCTGTAGCTGGGTGGCCCCTCGGGCGGCAGCGGACGCGATTGGCGGGAACAGACCGAGCTCGTGCTATCAATTCCGCTGTCCGAAGCCGTGCTAAGGTTCCGCTCGGAAGGATTCGTCGCTGTCCCAGGCCAAGAGGACGGGGCCGTGGGTCGCATCGGCACGAGCCACCGTGATGGGGAAATCTGGTTGCATCGGGACCTGGGATTGCGGTGGCGTCGGCTAGGCGCCCACCGACGCCACCGCAGGGTGGGTAGCAGCCGGACTGCCAAGTGATCGGCGGGCGTCGCGTGGCCGTAGTTCTGCCCGCGTACAACGCCGAGCAGACCCTCGCGCGCACAGTGGCTGAACTCGATCGCGAGATAGCCGACGACATCCTGCTAGTCGATGACGCCAGCACCGACGCGACGGCGGACCTCGGGCGGCAACTGTCGCTGCATGTGGTGAGCCACCCCTACAACGTTGGCTATGGCGGTAACCAGAAGACCTGTTACCAGACGGCCCTCGCGCGGGGAGCTGATATCGTAGTCATGGTTCATCCTGACTATCAGTACTCACCCCGGCGAATGCCCTCCCTGGCGGCGATGGTCGCTTCCGGTGAGTACGAGGTTGTGCTGGCGTCGAGAATTCTGGGAAACGGCGCCATTCGCGGTGGAATGCCGCGGTACAAGTACCTCGCCAACCGGTTTCTGACCGCGACTGAGAACCTATTGCTGGGTCCGAAGCTTTCCGAGTTTCACACAGGCTACCGTGCCTATTCCCGTGAAGTCTTGACGTCCCTCCGACTCCAGGAGCTGTCAGACAACTTTGTGTTCGACAATCAAATCCTCGCCCAGGCACTGGCGGCCGGGTTCCGAATCGGTGAGATTTCGTGCCCGACGCGCTACGAGACTGACTCCTCGTCGATTGGTCCCGGCGCTAGTCTGCGCTACGGCTTCGGTGTCGTTGCTACCGCGTTCACATATCGGCTGCACGTGCTCGGTTGGCGCCAGTGCCCATACCTGATACCGCTTGTTTCCAGCGCTCGATTCCGTGATGGGCGGCCAACTGCCGGGGTGTTCCCCCATGACGCGTCGTGACTACAAGCCCGTCCGCCCCAATCGCTTTATCCGAGAACCCAGAGCAGGGTGCCAGGTGCCTGTGGTGTGGCGCGGCGCTCGCCAACCGTCAGCTCTACTCCGCGTCTTACCACGTCGCGCGCTGTGGAGCATGTGGCATGGGCACGACGGTGCCGATTCCGACCCCGAGTGAGCTCGAAGCAGCGTACGCGAGGTGGTACCGTCCGGCGGGAGGTATTTTCCCATGGGTGGGGATCGACTGCTGCGCTCACTGCGCGGTCGGATCGCCCGGTGGGTGGACGAAATGAGCCCTCCGGGTCCCGTGTTGGACGTTGGCTGTGGCGACGGAGCTATGCTCGATGCGCTGCACCGACGGGG
>DATKSR010000018.1:0-9600 GCA_035531555.1 Candidatus Dormiibacterota bacterium | reverse complement strand
CACTACCAAGAAATTTGGAAGCCCGAGAGCGGGCGACATCAGCTGCTGGGCGTAGGTCAGGTGGATGCTGTCGGGGCTGTTCAGAGCGCCCATGGGGAGGACTTGCCCGCGCTTGATCTGGACTTCGATTTGGAGAGAGTTGGTATTGAAGAGAGGGTTTTCCGAGACGAAGAAGACCACTGGCAGATACCCTCGATCGTGGGCGAAACGGTAGAGGAAGGTCGTGGCTCGTAGCGAGGCCGTCTGCCAGCCGCGGACCGCCCGGGGCGAGTCTGGTCTTGGGAGGTATCCGGTCGCCCAGAGATACTGACTGATGGTGCTGCTGGTTGACACGACGACGGCCGACATAGTGGACGTGTTGACACTGACCTCCAGGGGGGGGACCCAGGGGGCCGTTGCCACCACTGCGGCGATCAAGGCCGATGCAACCAGCAACCCGGCCGTGATTCGACGAGCCGCAACCAGGCGCCACGAGGCGATGCCGGTGATGGCCAGGACGATCAGCAGGGGGACGAGGGGCAGCTCGAACGCGTTGCCGTTGTTGCGGCTGCTGCAGAGGGCCACTAGACAGCCGAGCGTCACCAGTGCCAGCTGGCCCCGGGGTCGTGTGAGGAGCAGCAGGTGCGCGGTCACTGGGCGTGCGTGGGAGGCGGCGCGCCGGATCAGCTGATAGGCTCCCAATGCCAAGCCGAGGCCCACCAGGACCGTGAGGGGGAGGAAGAGGTCCTCCGAGACGAGGTTGTTGAGCCGAACCGGCAGGGACCCAACGATCGGCAAGAACTGGCTAGAGTAGGCGCCCGCCTGCTGACCATATCCGTAGTGAAGGAGATACGGGAAGACGTAACGTCCATTGGCTGAGTACCAGATAGACGCGACAGCGATGCCGATGGCTGGAGCGGCGGCAAACCTCAGCATCCGCTGGAGACGATGATGAGATTCCAACAGCACAGTGACCGCTCCGACCGTCCACAGGACGGCCACGAATGCGATCATGACTGTCCGCGACAGCAGGGTTAGCCCAGCCAATATGCCCGCTGGCGCCAGGAAGCGCCAATCCCGTCCATTCTGAGCTCGGAGCTGGGCCCAGACGGCTGCAGCGAAGGTGGCGGTGGCTGCCATCCCGAAGAGGAAGTTCCTGGACTCGGTCACTACTCCTGGGGAGCAGGCCACCGCAATGGCGGCTACGACCGCCCACGGGCGCGAGACGACTAGTCTTGCTAAGGCGTATGACGCCAGCACGGCCGCAACGTACACCACCTGCAGCGCGGCGATCACGTCCAGCAGCCGGGCGTGCCAGATCTGAAAGGCGATCGCTCCGATGACGGGTACCAACGGTGCCTCGGCGTCTGGACTGCGCACCGTTGACAGGAGCGCTGCTAGGCCACCATGTGAGAGGGCCTGACCGTCGCGGATCGCGCGCTGCAAATAGCCGTCCTCGTCGATCGAGAAGGGCATGTGGCTTCTGACAGTTAGGACCCACCAGATGTTGGCGACCGCGAGTGCGAAGCAAACGACAGCTACCGCGATTGCCGCCCAGCCCGGACGCCAGCTTCTGCGGGGCGCGGTCCCAGCCGCAGTGGTCTGCGGCGCCACGGGATCTCCGGAGGGTCCATGCAGCATCGTCACAACTGCTCTCGGCCAGGTTGGGCGGTTAGGGGATGTGGCATGTTGCCTGCTCTGAGCGACCGCGCCGCAATCTCTGCGCTCGAACCCGCTTCGGTCCTCGGACCTTGCTTGGAAGTGCCCCAGAATGTGTACCGACCCGAGAAAAGTGCAGACTCCTGCAAAGTGATCCAGGCGACATGGGTCCCCTCATTCGGACTGGGTGTGTGAGAACCGAGCCACTCAGATCGGGGCAATGTGACGCGGAAGTCCCACGCGGCGGAGTTCCCTGGGAGGGCCTTTGCCCTAGCCCAAGCCGAGAGCTCGGCGGGGCAGGCCGCAGTCTCCAGATGGCCATGAGCTGCCAATTCTCGGGGCCCCCCTCGGAAGCGGCTCGCAGGTACTAAGCCGACCGCTGGTTTCCGGACCACCTGACTAGATGTTGGCGCACTGTTGATCGGCGCCGAGAGCGACCGCAGTCCCAGAACTAATGGCCCCACTAGTAACGGCCCGCCCAGATCACTCCCACGGTAGCGAGGGGCTGCGGCGCCGCAGCGCCTGCCACGAAGACCACGGATCAACATCGACCGGTCGACTCGCACTGGCCGTCGGCGCCTGACGATCAATGAGAACTTCACGGAGCAGCACTGCACTCAAGCCGCTTGCGGCGAACCGGCACCAGAAGTCGTGCAACTCCAAGCCCTCAAGACCAGGATCCTCGGCGAATCCCCCCAGTTGGCGGAGCACATCGGTCGCGATGAGGAAGCCGCTACCGAGGTATGGGTAGCGCGCCAAGCGGCGAGGCTCCGGGGGCAGCGCGTTCCACAAGGCGACCCCACTGGATCGGCCCAGCGCTGAGACCGCCGGCGCACCAGTCTGAGCGATCACCGCAGCGAGGCGTTGAACCGTGGGAGGGAAGAGGCGCATCCCCGCCTCGAGCACAAGCGTCAGCGGCGCCTGCACGGTTGCCAACGCCTCGTTAAGTGAGTACCCGGTCCCGAGCGGCGTCTCGTGCCGAATCTCAAGCCACCCACCACCGAAGGAGCCAGCATACTGCCCGGCCACCGGTGTTGGAGTGGTGATCCTCTCAGGATCCACTCCGTCCACTACCGTCCGAAGGCCCAGGACCAAGCCCCCGGTCTGACCAGCCAGCGACTTCACACACTGGGTCTTCCCTGGTCCGCCTGCTTGCTCGATCACCAACACGGTGACAGCAGCAGTTTCGACCACAGGATGCCACTCAGTGGTGACGGTGTCCTCCATCGTCCTCCGAGCAAGTAGATCCTGCCGCAGCAGCTGCCACACGCTTCGATGAATCGGGTCGCTCGCCCCGAGCCCGCCGGGTGGGTGGGGTGCTGCCAGGGGGATCCGCTCGTCCATTGGTGGAGCTGGAGGGGCCCACACCACGGGGTCAGACACCACGGGGTGAGGCCCCGTACGCCGGGCCCGCCTTGAGCCTTGGAGCCTACCAGCCACATCCAAGAGACGCGTTGCCGATGGTGCCATGTCGAGTTCCTGCCGACAGACCTTGTACGCGGCAGCCTGGATCGAAGCCAGCCGATCCGGGTGACGGAGCAAGGTTGAAGCCAGCAGGCCAAGCGTCCCAGGTCTCCCCATCAGCACGTGGGTTCCCGGTACTAGCGGAGCGCACTCTAGCGATCGCTCTGTGATCACTACGCACCCATTGCATATGGCCTCTAGGACACGGACCCACTCCAGGGCGTAGGCTCCCTCTCGGTGAAGGTTCAAGAGCACCTTGGAGGCGGCAAGATGGTCCCATTTCTCCTCGCGCCGAAGGAAGTCGGGACGGGTGCGCGTCATCGGTTCGTGTGGAGGCATCAGTAGTCGCGTTCGCCACTGCCACAGGGAGTCGGCCCACCCTGTGACGATAGGCGTCCGCCTCGCGTCGAGCGTTCCCATGTAGGTGACATCGACTGTGCGCTCAGCGTCGTGCCCGTGCCATCGGTCCCAGAGTGGACTGTAACCTAGGACAAAACGTTCCGATCGAATCCCGCGCCGGGTCAGCTCTGCGACCGCCTCGGCGCTGGTGGCGATGACCGCCCCCAGCCCGCGACTCCACTCCGCCACTGTCTCGAAGGTGCCGGTCCCGGGGTGCTCCACGCACAACCCGATCATGCTCTGCCGCGCCGCCACCTCCGGATGCAGTTCTCGCGGTAACACCGCGAAGTACTCGTGAGGGACTACCACGAAGACGGTGTCGCTCGGGTCTGGCGGCACTAAACCCTCAAACGACTCCGCGTCGCCGCCGACCCGGCGCACCGCATCGGCCACCACCTCGAGCAACTCCGCCATGAACGCGCTCCCGCCTGGCGCGGAGACGAAGCGGATCGGCGGGTTGGGTGCTGTGGGCGCAGGTTTGGTCACGTCGGGGCGCGCTGTGAGGGATCATGGAGGTCCGCCATTACGTATGCGGCAGTCTCCTGCTCGGACTCCAACAGCAGAAGCGAGACCCGGTCCAGTTCGCGCCGGAGCTGCGAAAGTTCTTCTAAGAGTTCCGCTTCCCGGCGCCGCTGGGTGACTGACCGGCGCGTTGCTGCCGCCTCGGCGGACTCGAGCGTGGCCGCGTGGGTGCGCAGGAGCTCGAGGTCGTCCAGCAGGCGCTGCCGCTCATCCACGATCCGTTGGTGGTCCGCCCAGACCGCCGCACGATCGTGCTCCAGCACCTTCGACAGCTCCGCCAAATGATCCAGTTGCTCCGAGGAGGTGAGAACCCCGACGCCATCAAGTGGTGGCAGCGGGACGGGAGAACCGACAACGACGCTGTACTGATCCCGGCCGTCGTCGACGTTTGGCAGTGCATGGAGCCGCTCGAGCCCCGTGATGTCGGGCCAGTTCGCACGCTGTCCCTCCAGCCTCAGCAACGATCCGACAACCGCTCGCTGTCGCCAGAGCGCTGTGTGGGGGAGACGGGCCGCTACCTCTTGCACCAGGGCTTCCGGCGTCAGCTCATGGACATGGAAGGGGTTCCCAGGTGGGTAGACCGCGGGGTTGGGCGACGACACCATGAGGATCCCATCGGGTCCCAGCGCACCGACCAGCGCGTCCAGGCCAGCGCTGTAGTCCTCGATGTGCTCCAGGACTTCAAAGCAAGTCACCAAGCCGTATCGGCCCAGCTCTGGGGGCAAGGCACACACGTCACCCTCGATCACCACCACGCCGGGAAGGCGCGCCCGCGCCTCCGCGACAGCGTCGGCCGACAGGTCGAGACCCGTACCGTCGGACGCCCCGCCCTCCAGGAGCACGACTAGTCCCCAGCCGACGCCGCAGCCCGCATCAAGCACGGAGCGCCCATTGGCGGCCTGTGCCGCGAAGCGGTACCGAACCTGATGTTCAACCTCCAGGAGTCCTCCCCCCATCAGCTCGGGAACGAAGCGTTCGCCCGTCGGCTCGCCGGACGCGTCGATGGTTGGTCCGCCAGCCAGTCGGTGGGAGTCAGTCATGTTCGGCGGTTTCGCCCTCGGGCGCCGGTTCGGGGCGCCACCCGCGGCGCGGAATAAGATCACCCACGGCTTGGTGCGGACCGTGGCTCAGCCCCCGGATCAAGGCGCCGTAGTCCTTGGCGTAAAGGCGGGAATCGAAGGCCCCACTGCCGTCGTGGGCCGCGTCCCCGACGCGCTTCCGTTCCGTGGCACCTGCGGTTACCAGCCGTTCCATCCCGGCCACCAGCGCCGAGAAGTCGCGGGGCGGAAACAGCCAGCCGTTACGCCCGTGCGCGATCAACTCAGGTACGCCGTAGGCCCCTGCGGCCAGCACTGGCAGGCCGAACCTCATCGCCTCCAAGACGGAGCGAGGCACCGACTCCACATCCGAAGCGGAGATTAGCGCGTCGGCCGCAGAGTACCAGTCATAGACGTCGAGCGCGATCGGCACCCGCATCACCTTGGCGTCCAAGCCATGCATCGCGATCATACGTGCCACGCTTCTTGAGTACTCTGAAGGATGATCGCCGACTAACACAAGGAGAGCCTCGGGGTGGGCGGACGAGATGCGGGCGAACGCCTCCACGAGCGACCCCTGTCCCTTGCGAGGTTCGTAGGTAGCCATGACCAGCAACACCAAAGCTGATTGAGGGAGACCCAGAGCGCGGCGTGCCTGGGCGCGGTCCCCCGCACTTCTGGCGGCGTCGATGGTTTGGAGCGGGATGCCGTATGGAATGACCAGCCTCCGATCATCAGGAATGTACGTGGAATAGAGTTCACTCGTCGCTTCGCACTCGAAGACCGCAGCCGACACATCCCGTAGCGTCGCCGTCCAGCGATCGCGGATCAGCGGATCGAGGCCTGCATGCCCCCAGTTGAGAAGGCAAAAGTCTGCAAGCTCGAAGCTCTCGTGGATCGACCAGATCACCTCCATTCCCGCGAGGCGAGCCGCGTCGGCGGCGGGAAAGATGCCAATGGTGTTGACAAGCGCCACTGGAGCGCCGATATCTCGAGCTAGCAGAGCCAACTGCCGGACACCACCCTCGTAGGAGTCGACATCGCCGACAGGGAATCCTCCGGTGACGTGCACGGGCACGCCCCAGCTCTCCAGCACTGGCCGAAGAACTCCGTCAGTCGGTGACACCACATGGCAAGTCATGCTCGCGTGTTGGCGAAGCTGCATCAGAAGTTCGACGAGGAACAATTCTCCGCCACCCACCGCGAGGGAATGGGTGAAGGCGAGCAGGTTGGTACGATCGTCACCACGACCTACGCGGTCTGGAAACGTCGCCCGGACCCGCAAAACCTTGGCCCGCTCGACAGTAGAGGCGACGTAGGGGCGGGCAGTAACGTCCACATGCCGGGCGGGCGATTTCCATGTGCTTCCCGACTCGTGGTGAGCGATCACGGCCACGCTGATCTTTCGCGATTCCCCCGGGTTGAGTGGCACCACGGTATGGTGCTCGAAACCGCTCGCAATCGCTGACGGGATCCCGAGGGCTTCGGCCACGTCGGGTCGTGGAATCTGGGCCCGTGCAGCCCCGCCCGGCTGGCCGTCGATCTCAACGTCGATCCTGGAGGGCACGTCTGAGCCGAACATGGCCCATCCTCGCGTCACCACTACGTCGCCACTGACTGCGCCCTCGGCCTGAGGGCTGTCCAAGTGACCGGTTCCCCGGACTGCCGCTGAGCGACGGCCCAGTGTGCGAACTGTCGATTTCCCTACCAGCCACCACGGGCCGTCCGCTATCCGAGCACGCACGGCGACGCGTGCGCGTGCTCGCTCGTGCGCGGAAATGTCTAGGTGCACAGCCCAGCCGTAGGGCTGCATCAGGTCTCGCAGACGCAGCGCCTGGACAACATCGGGGCGCGTCACATCAGGCTCCGTCGTGGCAGCGATTGCGTCATCGACGAGAACCTGAATGGTCGTGGCCGGTCGCCCCTGGTACTCCGTCCACCCGTCTACAAGAATGGAATCGCTGGTGCCCAAGTAACCGTCACGCGGGTGATCAACCGCGCCTCGGGGGCCCTGTCGCGCCGCGGAGCCGAGACGCCGGCGAACTCGTGAGAGTATGCCCCGGAGTCGTGCGGCCGCCGTGCTCGAATGTGGAGGACCTGCCTCGTCACGTCCCACGTTGTTCAATCAATGCTCAAGGAGGGCACTGCGGGCGGGACATGCGGCCGACTGATGTTCGGCAACAGTTCCTCTTGGTGACACGCCAACCAGGTGCTGGCGACGCCGTCCGTCAGTGAGCGCGGATGAAAGGAGATGAGGTCGCGGAGACGTCGGGTGTCGAGCACACTGCGTCGCACATCGACTGACCGGGTTGGTAAATACTCGACCGCGATCGGTTCGCCGGAGACAGCCCGGACCACATCGATGGCTTCACTGATACTGGTGCCGATCCCCGTACCGATGTTGACTACGGACGGCTCGGGTGGTGCGTCAAGCAGACGAACAATAGCGTCGGCCATGTCGTCGACATGGATGTAGTCTCGGATGAAACTGCCGTCGCCGAAGACTTCAAGTGGCCTCCCCGAAACGGCACAGTCGAAGAGCGTTCCCATGACACCCTGGCCACGATTGTACGGCTGACCTGGGCCGTACACATTTCCTATGCGCACAATGCGGGAGCGGAGCTGCCTGAGGCGCTGATACAGCAGTGTGTACTTCTCCCCCGCCAGCTTCATGATGCCGTATGAGGAGACAGGCTCAGTCGGGGCATCCTCGGGGGTCGGCGTGGTCACGGCGTCGCCGTAGACAGTTCCGCCGGATGACAGAAACGTGAAAGTCACGCCCGGGTCTAGGTGAGTGAGCGTCGCCAACAGCGGTATCAGTGCTGTCGATACGTCGGTGATGGGGTCGGAGTTGGATGCCTGAGGGTGCAGTGTGCCGACCGCGTAAATCACGTCGTCCACGGCGTGAGCCAATTGAGGCAACAGGGCGGCGTCGCGGATGTCGCCGATCAGCAAGTGGCAATCATCAACCAGGGCCGCTGCGTGCCCCCGGGGCTCTGACCTCGTGACGACAGTGACGTCGGGTCCAGACTGTCGGAATCGATGCGCGATATGGGACCCTAGGAAGCCGCCCCCCAAGACCAAGGCCCCTCGCAACTGCGTTGGCCGCTCCATCTGCGACATTGCCTTACGGGGGGCCCGCGGTCTGACTTGGCACCCATTCCCCGCCTGGGGCCAGCCGCCAGAGGCCCTGATGTGCAGGCTGCCTCTCTGCCCGCATCTCCAGTTTGGGCCACCGTTCTTGTCCGCGTTCGGAGGGCCCAACTTCCTGCATGTTGCCACGGACTATACGACGACCGCCAAAGCCTCAGCCAGGGTCGACGAACAACAGGTTCCATGAGGTCGTCCCCGTCGAAGCGCTCCTTCGGGATCACGGTCAGATGTCCGGAGGTTGGCGGAGTCCGCGCAGACGAACCCGGTCGTCCCGATCAGATTAGGTTGCTGTCTGGCGGCATCTACGATCGGGGGCCCGCGTCCGGAGAGCAGAGACCGCGGGACCAGGCACGGTCCCTCAACCCCGTCCCGGGATCCACGAGCAAAGGGCCTGAGAGGAGGCCGAGGTGGCGGAGATCACAAGAGTGCTGGACCTGTCCAACGGAACCCAGGGATCAAGAGTTCTGCTGCGGCGGGAGGAGCCGTACCCGGGGGCCAACTACACTTTCATCGGCCCAACGAACTGCGCCACCAGGCTCTCATCACCAATTGCCAAGATTCCGACATCACCTACCGGGGGCCCGCCACCGGCTCCACACGCGGGTGGAGGATCAGATCAAAGACGCCAAGGACTGCGTCACGGCGAACTTCCCCTCCCACAGCTTCCAGGCAATCAGATGGGGCTCTTCCTGGTGCAACTGGCCCAGAACCTGCTCTTCTGGGCGAAACGGCTCTGCCTTCCCGCTGGCCCGACCAAGAGGCTGCGTTACCAGGTCGTGCCGGTCCCGGGTCGAATGGTCCTCACAGGCAGGCGGAGCATCCTGAGGCTCGACTCCCGCTGGTCCTAGGCCGTCGCTCTGGAACTCGCCTTCACGCGCTCCCGCTCCCTGCACATCAGCGCTTGAGCTGACCCACGGCTACCATCGTCAGGATCCGCCACAACAGCCCAAGCGAGCCCTCGAATGCTCCCCGCGGTCGGTCACCCCATCCCTGGCGTCCGCTCCCGTGGTTCCCTGGAGTGGCCCTATGGGAATAGACAGGTACAGGGCTGGACTAAGCTCGCTGGATAAGTCGTAGTCGTAGCGGGGATGGAGGTTCGGAGGAAGGGGTTGGATAAGTTGGACAACGTGGACATCCCCGCCTTGGCGTGTCAGGCCGCACAGTTTGACATGCTCCCTCCTGCATAGACGGTGTCGGGGGTGAGGTCGTCCAGGGACGAGTGAGGCCGACCCTGGTTGTACCAGGTGATGTAGGCCTTCAACCCCGCCTTCAGCTCGACTCCGTCCTCCACTGGGTGGAGGAAGACGTACTCGTATTTGAGCGATCTCCAGAAGCGTTCGATGAACACGTTGTCGATGGCCCGGCCCTTGCCATCCATGGAAATGGT
>DATKSR010000017.1:0-5627 GCA_035531555.1 Candidatus Dormiibacterota bacterium | reverse complement strand
GATCACGTACCCGCTTGACTTCAGCCGGTCGCGAAAATAAAAGCGCGCAGGCGTCGCACAGGAGACGGTCCTTAGCAGCCGTATCCGAAGGTAGGCGCTGCTACTGAGATCAGATCGGCGCAGTTTGGAGCGGCCCGGTAGAGCGTCTCCTTGCCAAGGAGAAGGTCGCGGGTTCGCCCCCCGTCTCCCGCTTTACTGAGATCCCAACCGACGGCGGCCGTTCGCTCACGGTCATCGCAGCACCGGTGCCGGTAGCCGGCAGCTGAACTGAGTCGAAAGGATTTCTTTGAGGACCGCGCAACGGTCCGCCCTGGCTGATCTCGCAACGAAGTCCAGCAGTGCCATCCCGCTTGGAACCGCCCTGAGGGCCTCCTCGAGCGTGGCCCGCCGCACCCGTAGCTTCCCAGCAGCATCCCGGCAGCGGTGAAGAGATCTCGGTGGTCGAAGACGTGCTGGCCGCGCACTCGGCTGCTCCGGGTTCGCCTGTCCCGGACCAAGCGGTCGCCGCTGCGATGGCCCTGGTTGAAAAACTGGAGCGGGCGGCCGGGATCAGCCCGCCGAGGCCGGACCCCGAGGCCGTGGAGTTCGACCGCCAGCTGGCGCAGCTTGCGGCGATGACTCCGGTGGGAGGTAGGTCCCGGTAACCCGGCTGGGCACGTAGGGTGTGATGGGTAGCCTGCTGAGTGCCGGGTACGATCCCGAGCGTGGAGGTAGTAACCCTCGTAGCGGCGTTGGTTGCGGGCGGGGGAACCGTGGTGCTGATCTTCCAGAACTTCCTGCGGGGACGAGCTGAGACGGGGAGGGCGCTACGCCAGGTCCAGCCCATCGTCGCGATCACCCAGACGAAGGAGGTAGACGTGCAGCACCCGAAGCTCTCCGTGACCATGACCAGCATCGGAGGGCAGGCCCCCACCAGCCTCATCGCCTTCCGTTTCGGCAATCGGATCTACCGGGGATCGCCCGCTCTACCGCCTCACTTTGCGGGCACCCTGAGTTGCAAGTTGGATCTCATTGGCGAACTGCCAGACTCGGGGGATGCCGATCATGTGAGAGCTCAGACGCCATCGGAGCACCTGTACCTCTTGGTTCGCGACGTGGAGGGCCGTTGGTGGGATGGCACCTTCGGCCGCGTCATGGGGCGTCCAAAAGTAGCCCTCGTTACCCCTCAGGCCATCTACGCGTGGTCTCGCGATCATATGGCCGAGATCCAAGAGGAGATGCGACGTAAGCGCTGGTGGCGGCGGGCCTTGGCGAAAGGGTCGCCGGGGCGGCGTCGACCACCTAAGTAATTGTGAGGGTGTCAGCTCCGGCCTACGTCTAAACCGGCTGGCCAATGCCTTTGTGGCCCCACCGAACCGAGGCGATGTTGCCCAAAGTGATCGCCAAGGACGGGGAACCGATCGGCTAACCCGAATTCTTCCTCCGTGCACGGTCCGCGACTCTCCCGTCCCTCAATTCGATCATCCACTTCAGGTTGGCCAGGACCAAGATGCATCGGATCGAATACTCCTCGTCGCCGATCGACGGGACCCAGCCGTGGAGGACGTCATGCCGCCGGGGAAGAACGTCCGCATCGGGCTGCCCTGAACCCATGCTTCCTCCTCGGCCCAGCCGTGACAGGACACGGAGCAGACCGTCGACTTCCAAACCGGCGAGTGCATCCCCAGCGATGTCGTAACCGAGATCCGCCTCCAGCCGCTCTCGCTCCTTACTCCGAGTGACCTTGGAGAAGATATCGGGCATGCCGAACTCAACCGCACAGATACCATCTATGGCGATCAGCCATATAGGAATGGCAAGTTCGGGCTCACCGCGCTCATGGGCTGCCATCGCCTTCTGGAGTGTTCGGCTCCAGGGGACAAAGGACGGGCGGTTGAGGCATTCCTCTAGGGCCCTTCTGCACAGTTCAGGTCCGTAAAGTTCGACCATCCATTCGTTGATCTTTTCGGGGCCTTCTCGCCTGACCCTCAGCATCAGTTCATCCAAGAGAATCGCTGGAGTGGACGGGCTCTCCACCCAGCCCCTCTCTGCCAGAAGCGGATAGACCTCTGCGTACAGTTCTTGCTGCTGGGCGAATTGTGCGGCTGCCCGAGCAAGGTCGGCGAACTGAGCTTCAACCGCTGCTTGAACGCTCGCCAATTGGGCGACGATTGGCTGCATCGCGTTGGAGATATCCATCCCCAACTTTGTGGCGGCATTACTGATCTCGTCGAGATGGGGGGTCAAATTGGCGAGTGGGTCGTTCTTCGGATCAGTCAATCTCTCCGTGCCTCCCCTGATTGCCTGGGCTTGGCAGTTACTACCTCCTGTGACCAGGCCAGACTAGCCGGATGCTCTTTCCGGACGGCGTGGCTTCCGACGATCTCTACGCTCTCCTCGGGGTCTCGCCCAAGGCGCGAGGCCAGGATTTGGAGCTTGCCTGGCGCACGGAGGTTCAGCGCTGGCATCCGGACCGTAATCCTGACCCGTTGGCCACGTCGCGCACCGCGTTCATAAACGTCGCCCACGGTATCCTCCGAGACCCCGCCCACAGGGCGCAGTACGACGCCGGAGGGCTAGCGCGATCCTCCACACCACGCCGGGATCGGGCCCCGCAGCCCCCGACGGCCGAGGAGGCACGGTGGCGGGATTGGGAGGCCCGTTGGGCGGCTGAGGAGGAGCGCGGGCGAAGGTTCCAGGAGTACTACGCCATCGAGACGAAGATGAACGCGTTCTACTCCGCGAGGGAGCCCAATGGGTTGCGCCATTTCCGGGAGGCGCTCGACACCGCACTTCTCGCGCTGCCGCTGCTTCTGGCAAATGTGCGGGACGCGCTGCAGATGGCGTCCGAGTCTGGACCCAAGGATTGGTTCCCGGCCCCTTGGGCTGTCGTTACGCTCGGATTCTCATTGGCAGCCGTCCTACAGGACAAGGACGCTCTCGATCAGATTGCCACGGTACTGAACGCCCACTGGGAGTTGGCGCCCTGGCGCGACCTGATCGAACCGGCCAGGCAGCAGTTCCGGGACATTTCTGCGATTCTCAATTACGTTCGGTCCCACCCCGGGGCACTCCAGGCCAAGTTGGGGAGGGAGATCGGTCAGGATCAGCCCGAAGTGGCCCAGCACTGCTGGTATCTCGCGGCTGTTGGCGCTCTGCGCCGAGAGTTGGTTGGGAGGAGCTACTCCCTGGTCGCGCCATGATCCTGTGTCGCCGGCGACCTCGGCTACGCGGCGGCCGTCGCCTAGACTCCCGGTATGAATAGCGCCGAGTTGGTGGCTGCTGCGGCCCTGGGGGCATCCGCGATCACAGCGGTTGCGTCCTTGGGTGTGACCTGGGTGCGTCAGTGGCTAGACGAGAGGGCTTCGGGTCGCGCCAGAAGGTTGCAGGCGTACCTGGACGTTCTTACCCTCGCAGAAGCAGTGAGGGTCAAGGCGTCTGCGTTTGGCATTGCCATGCGGCCTGGGTCTGGACTCCAACTTGGTGAGGGCACTGCTGAGGGTATGTTCAAGAAGGTTGACTGGCTGTACGCCGACTTCGAGTTGCTGCGCGCCGCCACGGTCCGATTTTGGATTGAGGGGAGTGCCGACGCGGTGGCCCTCGCAAACCAGATCCTTGACCTCTGCGGAGGACTTCACGAACTCGCCACACATCAGACCGAGGCGGCCGCCTCGGAGGCGTGGAGTGCTGAGATTAGGCGACTAGCGACACTGCGTGCTCAGTTGGGTAATCTCGCTCGGCGGGATCTGAAGCGAGCGGCGATTGATCTTCACGCAGTGGGTCTGCCGGCTGCTTCAACCGACAAGCCCGAGCTGCCAACGGGTACCACAGAGACTAGCTGAGGTCGGCCCCGAATCGGCGCCGCCGTGCGGCGATCTAAGGCCCGGAAGGGCTATCCCATCACGTTCGGGGCCCTCCTCAGAGCTGTCCCCGGGCCCAACCTTCGCCCGCCTGAAAGCGCCAGTAACGGGTGTCGGTGTCAGTCCGTAGGGCAACCCAGACAGCTGTAATTTCGGCCGGCAGGGAAGGAACTTCTTTCGGGGGCTGAGCACGGAGAGCCAGACGCGTCAGCAGGGTGTCGCACCAGATCCAGAGCTCGCGTCGGTACCTGGTCGACCGCCCCAGCTTCTCCTTGTTGGCCTCGAGCTCCTGCTCGATTGCGGCAAGGACGGCAGCTTGGCGGCGCTGATCGGGTCCTCCGGGGTTCGGCGCCGGTGGGCATACTCCCTTGGCGGCGTCGGGGAGTACCGCCCGGGCTGCGAACCTAGCGACGTCTGACGTTGAAGGTGTCCGAGCGAGGCTTACCACCGGCCCAGTCAGTGGCGCCGGGCGCGACCCGGCCGCTACGACGCCCGCCCGTGCGAGCAGGACCGTGACATCGGGTGGTTCGCGCTGGCCTTCCTCCGGGGTCAGGGTGACGGCCAGGAGGACCTCGCTCCCTCGCCTCTCCATCTGCTGGAGCAGCGGAACGAGCCTTTCCTGCAGGCCGTTGAGGCGCGTACTGGTCTGGATGGTGACCGACCAGGACCGCGAGAGAGCCGGGGCGTCGAACTGGTACTTGTGCGCCACGGACGCCATCTCCGCCTCTTGGCGATCGACGTGTGTGGTGACCTCCAGCGCGAGCAGCTCGCCCGAGGGCAGCTCGATGTCGAAGTCCACGGTCGAGTCCGGCGCCCTCAGGACGTCCCGCTCGATCACCCGGCCGCCGGTGCAGGTCGCGACGACCTCTGCGGCGGCTAGTTCGTTGGCATCCACGGGCTCATGTTGACTGATGCGCGATCGGTCGCCCGAATCGGCGCCACTCAGCGGCGACCTAAGACCGGCAGGCCTGCCCAGCGACCCCCAGCACCCTGGGATGGGGGTCAAGTTCGGGGCGGCTGCCACTCTTGGCGCCTACCATGGCGCCGGGAGCATCTTGGGCCGAGCGGGAGCGCGGTGGCGCGCCAGGTTGAAGGAGTAAGAAGTGAGATGTTGCGATCCCGACTGACACTCCTGGCATCGCTGGGTGGGCTGCTGGGTATCGGATTCCTCCTAGCCTTCGTCATCATCAATCTCACGATCGGTGGCCACCTCAGGGTCGTCCCGAAGCTGCAGCCGCTGCTGGGGTGGGATCTAACCATCGACGTCACGCTGACCGGGTTCGCGTTGGTCGGTGCCGGGCTTGTCATTGGAATGGGGCGGACGTTCCCAAAGCGCGAACTCGGCTTTCTCACGCGGACGGTTTTGACAGCGGTGGTGGCTTGGGGCACCGTGGGCACCATCGGGGCATACGCCGGCCAAGTGGTATGGGCAGTGTCGGGCGACGAGCACCGGGAGACGGTGCTCTTTGTCGTGGGAGCCTTCACGCTGTCCGTTGTGGTGTCAGTTTTTGTAGCGGCGTGCTTGTTCGTGATCCTGGCGTTGTCACCCGAGAACTGAGCAGCTTGTGGCTGTCAACTTGGCTGTCAATCCGCCATCCGGGTGCCGGAGTCGGGTGCGAAGCCCGCCAGATGCGAGATCAAAAAGTGGGTGCCAGCAGTGGGAGTCGAACCCACACGAGCTTGCGCTCAACGGTTTTTGAGACCGTTTCGCGGGCTAGCCCCAGAGTCCTGTTGCAGTCCCTAAGGATTTCCTTTGGGACCGCTGCCTCGGCTGCCGCCCAGCTACTC
>DATKSR010000016.1:0-31886 GCA_035531555.1 Candidatus Dormiibacterota bacterium | reverse complement strand
CACCCAGAGCTGAGCCTCGTCTAAATTGAGGTCGGCCACCTTGGCACCCATCAGTTCGGAGCGCCGGCAGCCGGTGTCCAGCAGCACTCGGACCAGGGCCGTGTCCCGCCTTGCGGCGAAGTCCTTCCCCTGGCAGGCTTTCAGCAGGGCGATCACGTCGGCATCCGTGAGCACGTCGGGCGGTTGCTCCACCGACTTGGGCGCCCTCATCTTCGCCATCGGCGACTGATTCACCCCGTCCTCACTCTCCACCCACCTAAACCAGCGAGCCAGGGCGCGGAATCGGTTGAGAGCGGTCCCAGCTGAGTGGCGCTCCAGGATGTCGGTGATGTAGGTCTCCACCGCCGCCCTCGGGAGCCTGGCTGGGTCCGTCGGGTAGCCATGGGCGATGCACCAGTCGTAGAGCTGGGTCACCGCCTCGCCATAGGTCTTCAGCGTCCGCTCGCTCAGTCTCTCCGCCCTCCCCGCGCGGGCAAAGGATTGCCACCAGGTCCAGTACGGATCGGTGGTCGGCAGGGGCAGAATGTCGCTAGTCACTGCCAGAAGGTTATCAGGTCTAGCCCCACTGTGCTAAACTCGCCCGGTGGCGCAAATGACGGTTATCGGGTCTAGATCGTATTGCTGGAGCCGACGGGGAGATTCGAACTCCCGACCAGCTGTTTACAAAACAGCTGCTCTACCACTGAGCTACGTCGGCGCGGTCGGGGCAGTTCGGCAGTATAGACAGCGCCGAGCCGGTCAGCCGGCGCCGGCTGGGGCCTTCCCGTAGCTGAACTGGCGCTGCCGCGCCACCTCGTACATGAGCAAGGCGCCGGCGACGGCGGCGTTCAGCGACTGTACTCGACCTCCCATCGGGATCGACACCAGCTGGTCGCAGTGGCGCCGCGTCAGGGTCCGCAGTCCTTCGCCCTCCGCGCCCACGACCAGTGCTACCGGCGACCGCAGGTCGACTTGGTCGCAGCGGCGCTCCCCCGCCGCATCCAGCCCCACCACCGCGACCCCGATATCCGCCAGCTCGCGCAGGGTTTGGACCAAATTGACCACCCGGACCAACTGGAGGTGCTCGATCGCCCCCGCGCTCGCCTTGGCCGCCGCTGGGGAGAGGGGCGCGGTGCGATGTCGCGGCAAGATCAAAGCGGTCACGCCCAGCACTTCCGCGCTGCGCGCCAGCGATCCCAGGTTCTGGGGATCCTGGACTCCGTCAAGACAGAGGAAGACCGGCGGCCAGCTGGGATTCTGGTCCTCCAAGAGCCTCCTGAGGATGTCGCGGTTGGCGAGCTGGCGACCGTCGAAGTAGGCGGCCACTCCCTGGTGGTGCTCGGTATGGGCGACGTCGTTCAGACGGCCCCGGGCGGTGATTTCCGGGAGGACCAGGGCCAGTTGGGCCCGGTCGACGATCTCCCCCAGCCGCTGATCAGAGCCGAGGCCGGGAGCCAGCAGCAGCCGGCGGATCCGCCGCCCCGCCCGCAATGCCTCCAGGACCGGATTGCGTCCGTAGAGAATCTCGGGCATCAGAGCCGATGCCAGCGAGTGCCTTCCTTGGTGTCCTCGACCACGATGCCCAGCTCCAGAAGCTGGTCGCGGATCCGGTCCGCCTTCGAGAAGTTCCCCTTGCGCCTAGCATCCTCGCGACGGTCGAGAGACTGCTGCTCCTCGGGGCTGAGCTGGGGATCCTCAGAAACCGCGGCTCGCTCGATGACGGCGAGCCGGCTATCCGCGGTGCGCAGAGTGGAGAGTGCCGCCCCACATCCGTCACCCCCGGCGCGTCCCTCGTCTAAAAGCCGGTTGCCCTCCCTGACCAGGTCGTGAAGTGACCCGAGCGCCAGCGGCAGGTTCAGGTCATCGTCCATGGCTGCCTCGAAACGGTCGCGGGCTCGCTGGGCGGCCACCGTTAGCGGGTCGCCCGAACCTGCGGTCTTGAGCTCGCCACGGTGGGCGGCGGCACAGCGCCGCCAGAAGGTTGCCAGCCGGTCAAGCGATTCCGAGGCCCCCACCAGGTCCTCTTCGCGGAAGTGCAGGCGCTGCCGGTAATGGGTGTTGCCCAGGAGGTGGTAGCGCACCGCGAGCGGGCTGTGGCCCCGCTCGACCAGGGTGGGTACGGTGAGGAAGTTGCCTTGGGACTTGGCCATCTTGCCGCCTTCCACGAGGAGATGCTCGACATGAAACCAGAGCCGGACGAAGGGCTGGCCAGTGGCGGCCTCGGACTGGGCAATCTCATTCTCATGGTGGGGAAACTTGTTGTCGACACCCCCGCAGTGGATGTCGATGGACTCCCCCAGCAACTCCATCGCCATCGCCGAGCACTCCAGGTGCCAGCCCGGTCGGCCCCAGCCGAAGGGTGACGGCCAAGCCGCCAGATCGCCCTCGGAGCCCACCTTCCAGAGCGCGAAATCTCTGACTGCCTCCTTTGCCTCGTACTCATCGGAATCGATCCGGCCGCTGGCCCCGGCGCTGAGCCCCTTCACATCCAGCCGCGACAGCTTGCCGTAGCTGGGGAAGGTGTCCAGGCGGAAGTAGACGGATCCTTCGCTCTCATAGGCATGACCGGTCTTCACCAGGCGTTCCGCCAGCGCCAGCATCGGACCGAGATACTCGGTCGCTCTCGGGAAGTGCTCGGCTCGCTCGATCCCGAGCAGGTCCAGGTCCCGGAAGAAGTCCTCGATGAAGGGGGTGGTGAATTCGGCCAGGGTCTCTCCCCTGGCCGTGGCCTTGGCGATGATCTTGTCGTCAACGTCGGTGATGTTCATCACCTGCTCAACCTTGAGGTGGCGCGCCTCCAGGTGCCGGCGCAGCAGATCCTCAGCCAGATAAGACCGGAAATTGCCGATGTGGGCACGGTCGTGAACGGTGGGTCCGCAGGTGTACATCTGGACCCGGCCGGGGTGCAGCGGCCGCAGTACTTCCACGGCCTGGGTCAGGCTGTTGTAGAGGCGAATGGGCATGCCCGGCTTATGTTATTCCCGGTCGGTCCGACTTCCGGTGCCCACCCGGGCGACGGCCAGAGCCGCCATTCCCTCACCGCGTCCGGTGAGGCCCAGGCCGTCGCTCGACTTCACCTTGACCGAGATACGGGCCAGGTCCAGTCCGAGCACCGAGCCCACGGCGGCGGACATCGCCTGGCGGAAGGGACCGAGCCTCGGCGCCTCGGCGACCACTGTCCCGTCCAACCCCCAGATCTCGATCCCCTCGGCTGCCAGGAGCTCACCCACTCGGCGCAACAGCTCGAGGGAGGAGGCGCCACGCCAGCGCTCGTCGGTCGAGGGGAAGTGCTCACCGATGTCGCCCAAACCGGCCGCCCCGAGCAGGGCATCGGCTAGCGCATGGCAGAGCACGTCACCGTCGGAGTGCCCCAGCAGCCCTTGCTCGTAGGCGATCTCGACCCCGCCCAGCCAGATCGGCCCTGGGCCTCCGAAACGATGGACGTCGACCCCCAGGCCAACTCCGGGAAGGGGCCGCCCGCTCACTGGCGAGCCCACGCCCCGTTGCCGAGCCAGGACCGAAGGGCCAGGATGTCCTCGGTCCGGGTCACCTTGAGGTTGCAGGGATCGCCCAGCACGGTGGCGACCGGTTCGCCCAGCGCCAGCACCAGGGCGGCGTCGTCGTCGGCATCCAGCCGGGCCGCGGTGGCCGCCTGGTGGGCTCGCATCAGGAGATCGCGCCTAAACGCCTGCGGGGTCTGAATAGCCGCCAGGTCGGCCCGCGGCAGCACCTCCTCCAGCCGGCCGGACCTGACCACGGCAGTGCTATCGGCTACCGGAACACAGGCGGTGGCGGCACCCACGTCCCGAGCCGCTCGGAGGACTTTGGCGCACAGCTCAGAGGTCACCCCCGGCCGGGCTCCGTCGTGGACCAGCACCATCTCCCTGGTGCAGAGCCCCAGTCCGCGGAAGACCGAGTCCTGCCGGCGTGCGCCGCCCTCGACACAGCGGCATCCGAGACGAGGCGCCGCGGAAGAGGCGAGCTCCATTACCCGGCGGTGCTCCCGCAAGTCGGTGACCACCACCAACTCGTCCACCCCACTGGTCGGGTCCCCGAGGGCTTGGAGCACCCACGCCAGCACCGGTTGGCCGCTGAGATCGGCCCAGAGCTTAGGCCCACCGAACCTGGCCCCAGATCCGGCCGCCGGCACCAGCGCGGTGGTCCCCCGAGCTGATTCGCCCAACCTCAGGGCCTGCTAGTGGTCGCGGGCTTCGACTTTCGCCCGGGGTCCGGCGGCGGTCCTGGCTCCTCCCCCGCCAGGTCGGGAGCTTGCACGAACACCATCCGGCCGGAGGCGGTCTGGATCACGCTCCGCACCGTGGTGGTGAGGCGCTCGCCCAGGTGGCTCCGCCCCCCCTCCACCACCAGCATGGTTCCGTCGGGCAGATAACCAACCCCTTGATCGGCCTCCCTCCCCTCCTTGACCACGTCGACCTCCAGCTTCTCCCCGGGCACCAGGGCCGGGCGCAGGGCCGTGGCCAGCTGGTTGAGATTCATGACCGTCAGCCCTTCGATCTGAGCCACCCGGTCCAGGTTGAAGTCCACAGTCAGCAGCGCCGCGCGCTGTTCGCGGGCCAGCCGCACCAGGCGGGAGTCCACCTCGGACATGGAGGGGTAATCCACCTGGGGGAACGCCAGGTCCAACCCCGGGAGCGAGCGCAGCTCCTCAAGCATCGCAAGACCCCGCCGGCCCCTGGCCCGGCGGATGGGATCAGCCGAATCGGCTACCGACTGCAACTCGGCTAGGACGAACTGGGGAATCAGGAGTTCATAGAGACAGAACCCGGCCCGGGCCAGGTCCAGGAGCCGGCCGTCGATGATCGCGCTGGTGTCCACCACCACCCTCGCCAACGGAGCGGCGACCCCCCCCAAAGGAATGCCGAGGCGGGAAAGCTCACGTCTGCGTCGGCGCCCGACTGAGATCCCGAGTGGTACCAGGATGAAGGCCACTCCCACCGCCACCAGCCAGCCCAGCCCGCCCGGCAATCCGGAGGCGATCAGAGCCACCAGGGCGGCGATGACCAGCGCCACGACGACCCCCGCCAGCGCCCCGATGAGTTCGGGAAGCGGGATGTTGGCCAGCTCCTCCTCCGCCCACGCGTAGGGACGCACGCTGAGCGCCGGACCGAGGAGATAGCCAAGTCCACACCCCAGCGCCAGACCCACGACCAAGGCCACCGTCTTGGACTCCCAGCCGGTGAATGAGCCCTTGAATGTGGTGAGAATTACCGTGGCATAGAGCGTCCCCAGGACGGCCCCCACCGACATCCCCAACAGGCTGGCGATCCGCGAGGCGCGCACTCGCCCGGGGTGCTCTCCCGGCGTCGGGTCCGCGCTGTCGGCGGCGGCTACTGTTCCGGGAGTCTCCCCGGCGTCAGACTGGTCCGCCACCGTCGCCGCCAGTCGGACCGGCGGCCCCCGCCCCAGCCGGCTCAACGGCTGGAGGTTGTTCCTCCACCACCTCGGGCGGAGGAGGCGGTCCGGGAACCACGTGGGTGGCGATGTTGCCATCCTCCACGTCGATGGTGACTAGGTCCCCGGGGGTGAACTCGATCTTCAGCAACTCCTCACTGAGGGGGTCCTCGATCTCGGACTGGATGACCCGGCGCAGCGGGCGAGCCCCGAACTGCTTGTCGAACCCGAGTTCCGAAAGCAGGTCCTTGGCCTGATCGGTGACCAGGAGGCTCAGGCCCTGGCGCTGAAGGTGCTCGCGTACCCGCACCAGCATGAGGTCAACGATCTGGCGCGTCTCGTTAGTGCGCAGGCGATGGAAGACCACCACCGCATCAACCCGGTTGAGGAATTCGGGACGGAAGCTTCGCTTGAGTTCGTCGGTGATGCGCTCCCGCATCTTGCTGTGCTCTTGATCCTCGCCGCTCCGACCAGGGACCCCCGTCTGGAAACCCATCGAGAGATTGGTGCCCACACCCTGGATGCCCAGGTTGCTGGTCATGATCACGATGGTGTTGGCAAAGCTCACCACCTTGCCCTTGGCGTCAGTGAGGCGGCCGTCCTCGAGGATCTGCAGCAGCAAGTTGAAGAAGTCGGGGTGGGCCTTCTCGATCTCATCGAAGAGGACGACGCTGTAGGGACGACGGCGGACGGCCTCGGTCAGCTGCCCACCCTCGTCGTAGCCGACGTACCCGGGCGGTGAGCCCACCAGACGAGCCGTGCTGTGGCGCTCGGCGAACTCCGACATGTCGAGCCGGATCAGGGCGTCGTCGTTGTCGAAGAGGAAAGATGCCAGGGCTCGTGCCAGCTCCGTCTTCCCAACTCCGGTGGGGCCGAGGAAGATGAACGAACCGATCGGGCGCCGGGGGTCCTTGAGTCCCGCGCGGGCTCGGCGGACCGCCTGGCAGACGATCTTGACTGCCTCATCCTGGCCGATCAGGCGCTTGTGGATCTCCGACTCCATGGCCAGGAGTCGCTGGGTCTCGGCCTCCACCAGGCGGCTGACCGGGACCCCCGTCCAGGAGGAGACGATGTCGGCGATGTTCTCCTCGTTTACTTCAGGCACGGTCTTGCCCAGCTCATCGCGCCAGGCGGCTTCTTCCAGCGCGTACTCACCCTTGAGCTGCTTCGCTTCTTCGTCAAGCTTGGTGGCGGCCTCGTAATCCTGCTTCTCGACGGCCTCGTCCTTGCGGGTCTGGAGTGACCGCACGTGGCGCTGCTTGGCGCGCAACTCGGGAGGGGTGGTGGTCAACTTCATCCGAACCCGAGCCGAAGCCTCGTCGATGAGGTCGATCGCCTTGTCCGGCCAGGAGCGGTCGCTGACGTAACGTCCTGAGAGCTCGGCGGCCGCCCGCACCGCGGCGTCGCTGATGGTCACCCGGTGATGCTTCTCGTAGAGGCTGCGCACCCCACAGAGGATTTCGATGGTCTCCTCTAGCTTGGGCTCCTCCACGAAGACCGGCTGGAAGCGCCGCTCTAGAGCGGCGTCCTTCTCGATGTACTTGCGGTACTCGTTGAGGGTGGTGGCCCCGATGCACTGGATCTCGCCGCGAGCCAGCGCCGGCTTGAGGATATTGGCCGCATCGATGGCCCCTTCGGCAGCTCCGGCCCCGACCAGGGTGTGCAACTCGTCGATGAAGAGCACTACCTCTTTGGAGGAACGGATCTCGTCGAGGATCTTCTTGAGTCGTTCCTCGAACTCCCCTCTGTACTTTGTTCCAGCCACCAGGCCACCCATGTCCAAAGTGAGCACCCGCTTGTTGGCGAGTGACTCGGGAATCTCCTGGTTGACGATGGCCTGGGCCAGTCCCTCGGCGATCGCGGTCTTGCCGACGCCGGGCTCGCCGATCAGCGCGGGGTTGTTCTTGGTGCGCCGGGAGAGGATCTGCACCACCCGCTCGATCTCCATCTCCCGCCCGATGACCGGGTCCAGCTGGTTTTTAGTGGCCAGCTCGGTCAGGTCACGGCAGAACTGGTCCAGCAAAGGCGTCTTGCTCGACTTCTTGCGCTCGGGGGGCGGCTCGTCCTCGAGTCCCTGATCCTTGAGCAGCGAGTCCAGCTCATGGCGGACTTTGTCCAAGTTGGCCCCGAGGTCCTCCAAAACATGGGCGGCGATGCCTTCGCCCTCGATCAGCAGCCCCAGCAACAGGTGCTCGGTGCCGACATACGTGTTGTTCATCCGCTTCGCCTCTTCGAAGGCGATCTCGATCACCTTCTTTACCCGGGAGGTCGGGATGATCTGCTGAACAATGATTCGCTCGTTTCGGCCCAGCACCGAGTCGATGGTGTCCCGCACCTTGTCGATCTCGACACCGAGGTTTGCCAGCACTTTGGCGGCGAGGCCTTCGCCCTCGCGCAGCAGCCCGAGCAAGAGGTGCTCCGTGCCGATGTACGAGTGGTGCGACTTCTCCGCCTCGTCCTGGGCCAGGGTCAGGACCTTCTTGGCCTTCTCGGTAAAGCGCTCAAACGGGTACACGGATCATCTCCTTGAGCCCGGTGGTATGACGGTCGGCAGCGCAGGATGCCGCCATGGCTGGAGTGGCTCGCGGGCTCGGGGCAGGGCCGATCACAAGCGCATTATGCCCAATTCGGTCGCCCCGAACCCGAGGGCCTCTCCCCCTCCGGCCACCCGACCCAGCGGTGCTCGGTAGCGGCGGTACCCGAGATCGCGCCTCTGCGTCGGAATCTCGGGCGAGTCGGGGCAGGCGCTTAGGCGGGCGTCTCTGCCTGCGAGCCTTGCAACCGCTCCCGGAGCGCGGGTACGTCAAGGCCCAGCTCCACTAGCAGACAGACTGCCGGATCGGTGTCCTCGGCGGTGATCGCCAACAGCAGGTGCTGAGTGTCCACCCGCTCAGTCGGGCCGCGGGAGGCTGCCTGTGGCGCCAGGATGGCGACGGCCTTCCGGAGGCGCTGGTTGGAAGCACGTTCTGGACGGTCAGCCGAGGCGAGGACCCCCGGTTCTCGGCCAGCCCTTCACGCAGCCGCGGTAGGTCGACTCCCAGAGCGCGCAGAACCCGAGCCGCGGTTCCCTCAGCTTGGCGCACCAACCCGGCCAGGCGGTGCTCCGTCCCGAAGTAGCCGACCGTCGACTTCACGGCCTCCTCCTCTCCCAAGGCCAGCGCGCTGCAAGCCTCGCTGGTGAACAGTCCGAGATCCCCGAATTCGGGCTGCCGAGGCAAGAGGGATTCCGCCTTGCGGATCGGGTAGGGGTCCGTTCGCGACCGCGCACCAGGGGCGCGCGATCGCGAGCTGGAGCCTTGCGCCTCTAGCAGCGAGTCCAGCTCGTGGCGGACTTTGGGGAGGGTGGCACCCAGATCTTCGAGCACGGTCGCGGCGATGCCCTCCCCATCGACCAGCAGTCCGAGCAGCAGATGCTCGGGGCCAACGAACGCGTCGTTCATGCGCTTCGCCTCTTCGAAGGCGATCTCGATCACCGTCTTGACCCTAGAGGTCGGGATGATCTGCTGGACCTTAATCCGCTCGTGCGGACCAACTGCGTTGGCGATGGCTTCCCGGAGCACGTCGATCTCGACGCCGAGATTCGCCAGCGCCTGAACCCCCAGCCCCTCCCCTTCCCGCACAATCCCGATCAGGAGATGCTCGGTACCGATGTAGGACTGATGGGTCCGCTCGGCCTCGTCCTGGGCCAGAGTCAGGACCCTCTTGGCCTCCTCGGAAAAGCGCTCGAACGGGTACACGGCCGACTCCACCTCCAATCCTATCCCGGGCTCCGACCGAGCCCGGCCCGGGTTCCGATTGTGGCACCGCCCGGAGCGGCTGGCAACGAACCCACTCAGCGCCGGCACGACCGCAGACACAGAACGTGCCGTACTAATGCTCAGCGGCCGAGTGCGCGGTGATGACCTAGCTTGGACCGAGATCCACCTTAGTCCCGACGCCTACTAATTCAGGGGCTCGGACTGCCGGTCGGATCAGAGCGGGGCTGAGCCAACTGACGACTTGGGGCCGACCCGAGTTGTCGGGAGGCTCGAGCCCCGAACTTCGCCGGGGTGATGGCGGCCTCCTCGCGAAAAGTTGAGATCGAGGCGATCAGCAAGGCTCCCACCCCCACCCAGGCGAGCCCGATCGGGATCCACAGCCAGGCGATCGGGGCCACGGCCATCAACAGAAGTGCAGTCGCCGGGCCCCACTTGCCAGTCCAGACCGCATCGCGGCCAATCACGATCACCAGCAGCGGCAGGGCCAGAAGATCGTCATACGGATGGGAATAGGGGGTGACCAGTAGCCAGATCCCCAACGACAGGCCTACCGCCCAAAGCAGCCGGCGATCCGGGGGGAGTCGCTGCCAGCGGCTGCCGGTCGCGATGCGGAAGGCGAGCCAGGCCAGGCTCGCCAGTGCGACCGCCAGCAGCACCCAGGTCACCGGCGAGTGGAAGCCTGTCCCCAGGCCCCACGCCCTGGGAGCGGCCTCCAGCAGGACCGGCAGCCCGGCGAGGTCCGGCTGCCCGCCCGCCCCCGCGCCCAGTCCAGTCAGCGCGTGGATCCACTCAGGGAGGAACCCAGCTCCAAGGCCGACGAACGCCGCCGAGGTCAGGCCGAGACCAGTTAGATAGCGAGCCAAGGCCCGCCACTCGGGCCAGAGGGCCACTCCGGCAAACAGCACTGCGGGCCACATGACATCCGGCTTCAGCCAGAACAGTCCGAGTACCAGACCGGCGGCGAGCATCCTGCCACGCAGCATCAGGACCAGCGAGCCCAGCAGCACCGCGAGCAGGAGAGCCTCGATTTGACCCTGCAGCAAGCTGGAGAAGCCAACCCAGGCGACAAACCCTCCAGCTGCAATCAGTTCCGGGTGTTTCCATCCCAGCTCCCGACCAAAGAAGAGCGCTGCCGTGGCGCCGAGGAGGCCCGTTACTGCTAGAAAGACCCAGTAGGCGTCCCAGAACGGGAGGCGAGCCAATGGCTCCAGCACTACGGCGAGTGCCGGGGCGCTGACAAATTCCTTGGCCGCGTAGGGACTGCCGCCGCTGAGCATCTCCCGAGCCGCCCGGTAGAAGGCCCAGAAATCGACTCCCGGGCCGATTTGATGAAGGGAGTAAACCGCCATCCCCAGGCTCAGCCCGGCCGCCGTCAACAGCAGGAGGGCACGTCGATCGAAGCGCAGACTCATTTTCATTTCAGCGTCGACTGGGCGGTTGGAGCGGCTCCCGAATTCGGTCGGACACCAAAGTCGCCAGAGCGGCTTTCCAGGCACCCGCCGCGGATCAAACAGCACGGCACCCGATCGGCATAAGTCCGCACCGGGGCCGGAACCGGAGCAGCCCTCCTCCTAGTCACCGGGCCAGTCTATGCAGGCCCAACTTGGGCGATTAGGCAATTCACCGCATCGTTGCTGGCGCCGAAACCCGCGTCGGGCCCTCAAGTGGGGAAGTGCGCTTCCCGCCGGAGCCCGGAGAACCTGGCCCTACCTACTCGTCTTGGGGCTCGGCGACCTCTGGCTCCGCTTCCACCGCCGGCTCGGCGGCGTCCACCGCGGGATCGACCTCCAGGGCTGCGTCAACCTCCACCTGGACAGTTTTCGCACTCGACTCGGGGATCGCCTCCGCTTCTGCTTCCGGCTCCGAGAGCTCCAGCACCGCCTCAATTTCCAGTTCGGATCCCTCCGCGACCGGCTCGGAAGCCGAATCGGGAGACTCCTCCTTGACGGCCTTGGCCCGGCTGCGCTTCGGTTTGGCGGCGGGAGCCGGCTCCGGAGTCGAGTCGTCGTCGTCCATATCCGGTTCGTAGTCCGCCGCGGCGGCGTAGTCCTGGTCTCCCGGGATCTCTTCGGGAGGCAAGTGAGCGGGCCGGGGCAGTAGCTGGCGGTAGGAGAGCGAGATTCGGCGCCGAGTGCGATCCGCCTGGAGCACGATCACCTTGACCGTGTCGCCCACCCGAAGTACGTCCTCGGTGCGCTCGACGTGCTCCCAGGAGAGCTCGCTGATGTGGAGCAATCCCTCGACGCCGTCCGCGATCTGTAGAAACGCCCCGTACTTCTTGGTCTTGGTGACGATGCCCTCGATCTCGGTGCCGGCCGGGAAGCGAGCTTCGATGCTGTCCCAGGGGTCGTCGCTCATCTGGCGCAGCGAGAGCGAGATGCGCGAGAGCTCGGGATCCAGCTTGATGACCTTGACGGTGACCTCGTCGCCCACCGCCAGCATGTCCGAGACGTTGCTGACCCGGTCCCAGGAGAGCTCACTGATGTGGATCAGGCCATCGGCGCCACCCAGATTAATGAAGGCGCCGTAAGACGTAAGCCCACTAACCCGGCCCGTGACCACGTCACCGACGCTGAGCCGCTCGAAGAGCTCCTCCCGCTGCCTCGCTCGGTCCTCATCCTGGGCGGCCCGTTGGCTGACGATCAGCCGGTTCCGCTTGCGGTTGACCTCCAGGATCTTGACCATGATCTGCTGGCCGACCAGATCCATGAGGTTGCCGGAGTGGGTGCGGGCCACCTGGGAGCTGGGCAAGAAGCCCCGCAGCCCCATGATGTTGACGATCAGGCCGCCCTTGTTCTGCTCCCGGACCTCAGCCTCGACCCCCTCGCCGGAGCTCTCCTTCTCGGCCGCCTTGGCCCAGATGCCCTCGGCCCTCGCCCGACGGAGGCTCAGCACCACGTTGCCGTCCTCGTTCTCGGACTGCAGGACGTAGACCTTGATTTTGTCCCCAGGGTTGAGCACCACGGATTCCTCAGCCCGGCCGGTCAACTCCCGGTTGGAAATGACCCCTTCGGACTTAGCCCCGATGTCAACCAACACCTCGTCTGGGTCGACCCGCACGACGGTGCCGTCAACGATATCCCCGTAGGTCAGGGTTCGGATGGATTCAGCGCTGGTGCGCAGGTACTCCTCCATGGAGCTGAAGATCGTCAGCTCCTCGGCGGGTGCCTCAGTGGCGAGCTCGGACAACGGCCTGTTGAATCCTCCAGAACAGCGTCACTGGCGCGCAAAATCAGAGCGCCAGCGCGGGCGAGAGTATAGCAGCGATCCGGCGAGATCCCACCCAGTCGTTGTGCCCGCCCGGTTCGAATTCGCGAGCCTGCCCCAGCCCCTTGCTGGCAGACTGGGAACTCCGTCGGTCAAGCCCAGTGCACCAGAGCTAGCTGCCCACCCCAAGGAGAGATACGTGAGCGTAGCCCCAACCCACCAGACCTACCAGTACCGCGAGGCAGACTCCCTGGAGGAGGTGAACCGCCTGGCCGCCGAGGAGGGCTTCGATCTCTTCCAGGCGGTGGCGCTGGAAGGGCGAATGCACTTCGTGCTGCGCCGGGTCCGTGATTCCGAGCTCGGCCGCCGGGTGGGGTTCTCCGGTTCGGGTCCAAGAGCGCCGATCAGCTAGCCCTGAGCGATCACCTTCATGGCCAGGTCGAGCGCTGGGGCACTGTGAGTGATCCGCCCCACCGAGATGTAGTTCGGCCGGGCCTGCGCATAGGCCGCTAGATTCTCCAGGGTCACCCCACCGCTGACCTCTACCTCGGCCCGGTTCCCGACCCAGGCCACCGCGGCGCGAACCGCCTCCGGGGTGAAATTGTCCAGCAGCACCCGCCCGACGCCTCGTTCCACCGCCTGCTCCAACTCCGCCTCGGTACGCACCTCTATCTCGATCGCCTTCGCCGGATGGTGAGCCGCGGCCCGGGCCAGTGCCTGACTCACGCCTCCCGCCAGATCCACGTGGTTGTCCTTGATCAGGATGGCGTCGAAGAGGCCCATGCGGTGGTTGCGGGCGCCCCCGGTGCGGGCCGCGTACTTCTCCAGTAGGCGCAGGCCCGGCAAGGTCTTGCGGGTATCCAGGATGTCGACCCCAAATGGACTCGCCACCCTCACGAATTGAGCCGTCAGGCTGGCGATCCCAGAGAGATGCTGCAAGAAGTTCACCGCGGTGCGCTCAGCCGCCAGCAGCGACCGGGCTGGGCCAGCCACCCGCATCGCCACGCTCCCCTCCTGGAGCCGGGCCCCGTCCAACAGCAGCTCGGCGCACTCGACCGAGTTGTCGACCTGGCGAAAGACCTCCTGGGCAATCGCCACCCCGCAGAGGACGCCGGGCTCCCGAGAGATCACCTCGGCCACGCCGCGCTGGCCCTCGTCCAGGACCGCCTCGCCGGACAGGTCGGTGCCGCGATAGTCCTCCGCCAGGGCCCGCTCCACCGCTGCCTCGATCTCAGCTGGGTCGAGACTGGCCAATTGGCCTGAACTCCAGCGGTGTGCCGCGCTTCTGGACCACAGTGCCGAGGAAGCGACTCTCCACGGCCGGGTGGTCTCCGCGGAAGTGGGCTCCCCGGCTCTCCTCTCGGAAGTTGGCGGCCTCCGCCAGCAGCGCACTGGTCCCGAGCATTCCTCGCAGCTCGGCGAGGTGCGGGTCGACCGGCGACTCGGGCAGCTGCGCGGTCAGATGGGCCAGGCGCGCCGAAGTCTGAGCCAGACCCTCTCGGTCGCGGACTATCCCGGCACCACTCCACATCGTCTCCTGAAGCTGGCGACGGCTCTCCCCCAGCTGGTCGGAGGTGGCCCCCTCCAGCTCCAGGTGACCGACCGGCTCCGGCGGCGCGAGCCGGGCCCGCTCCCCCGCTCCGAGGACCGACTCGACCGCCCGGGCTGCGAAGACCAGAGACTCCAGGAGGCTGTTGCTGGCCAGCCGGTTGGCGCCGTGCACCCCGGTCGAGGCCACCTCCCCGGCGGCGAAGAGCCCCGGTACGGTGGTAGCTCCGGAGAGGTCCGTCCGAACTCCTCCCATCTGATAGTGAGCGGCGGGGGCCACCGGGATCGGCTGCTTGGTGATGTCGATGCCGTGGCCGGCACAGGTGGCGACGATATTGGGGAAGCGGACCCTCGCCTGGGCGGCTCCCATCGGCCGCAGGTCGAGCCAGACGTTGTCCAGGGAGCGCTGGGCCATCCGCTCGGTGATCGCCCGAGCCACCACGTCCCGACCCGCCAGCTCCCCGGCGGGATCAGCCTGGAAGAGGAATCTCTCCCCGAGATCGTCGACGACCAAGGCCCCCTCCCCGCGGACCGCTTCCGAGATGAGGAAAGGGGGTGCGCCCGGAAGCGCAAGCGCCGTGGGATGAAATTGGACGAACTCCAGGTGGGCGATCTCCGCTCCCGCCTGGTAGCCCAGCCACACCCCGTCGCCAGTGGAGGGTTGGGGGTTGGTGGTGTACCGGTAGAGCCGACCAAGACCGCCGGTGGCAAGCAGAACCGCGCCCGCCTCCAGTCGGCGGAGCGCCGGACGGCGCATGGAGATCGCCTCGACTCCCCAGCAGCTGCCGCCGCTGATCAGCAGCCGGCGCACTAGGTGCTCCTCCAGGATCAGCTCCACGGCACCGGTGGCCCGCAGCGCCAGCAGCTCTTCCACCTCCTTGCCGGTGGCATCGCCGCCGGCATGGACGATGCGGGAGCGCGAGTGGGCCGCCTCCTTGGCGACCAGCAACACCCCGTCCTGGGTATCGAAGTGCACGCCCAGCTCAATCAGCTCACGGATCCGCCCGGGCCCCTCCTCCACCAGTGCCGCCACCGCCAAGGGGTCGCAGAGGCCCCGGCCAGCAGCCACGGTGTCGGCAGCGTGCAGCACCGGGCTGTCGTCAGGGTCGACGGCGGCGGCGATGCCCCCCTGGGCGTAGCGGCTGCTGCATTCCTGCATCGTCGCTTTGGTCAGAACGGCCACCTTAAGCCCGGCGTGGGCGCCCTTGACGGCGGCAAACAGGCCGGCGATACCACTCCCCACCACCACCAGATCGAAGCGGGGCTGGGTGGAGTCAACGGCTACCGGTAGGCCCATCGCTCAGCGGCCCGGTCGCGGTGGAGAGGAGAGCAGCGCGGTGTCGATCAGGTGAACGTCCTCGATCTGACCGGCCACGAGCACGCGGGACTCCCCCTTGGCTTCCGTCACCGACTGGAAGTCAACGGGATCCACCACCCCAGCGTAGTCGAGTCGGGCGGCCGGTTCCGCCGCGATCACCTGGACGGCGGCATCAACCAGCTGTGGACCGGACGTGATGCCCCCGGCGAACTGCCGCGACGCCGCGATCAGCGCCTGGGAGAGGCAGCGCGCCGCCCGCCGGCCCGCTCCGGTCAGCAGGAGATTGCGACTGCTCAGAGCGAGTCCGGCCGGGTCGCGGACCGTGGGACAGATGGACACTGCCGCTCCCAAGTCCAGGTCCCGGGCCAGCCCGCAGACGACCGCCGCCTGCTGGGCATCCTTCTCGCCGAAGTACGCGCGGCACGGCCCGGTGGCAGCGAGCAGTTTGGTGACGACCGTCGCCACCCCGATGAAGTGCCCGGGGCGCCGCTCAGCCTCCCACCGCTCGCCGCCGGCTTCGACCACCACTCGGGTCGCGAAACCGTCCGGGTAGAGGGTCTTTACCTCCGGGCAGTAGCACGCGTCGACCCCCAGGTCGGCGAGCAACTCCAGGTCGGCTTCGATCTGGCGCGGGTAGCCCAGGAAGTCCTCTCCGGCCCCGAACTGCAGCGGGTTGATGAAGATGGACACCACCACCCTGGCGCACTCTAGTTGGGCGGCCGTAACCAGGGACAGGTGGCCGGCATGCAGCGAGCCCATGGTCGGCACCAAGCCCACAAGCTCGCCCTCCGCAGCCCAGCTCGAGGTCAGCTGGCGCAGTTCCCCCGGGGAGGTGACTACCTGGGGCAGGTTCCCGCGCCAGTCGGCCGGTCGAAGCCTGGCCGGTTCAGCCATAGGTGTGCTCCAGATCGGGGAAGGTGCCTGCCTCGACCTCGGCTTGGAAGCGGCGCGCAGCGGCGGCTATCTCCTCGCCCTGTTCCGCAAAGCGCTTGACGAACTTGGGGACTGGTCCGACTGTGAGCCCCAGCAGATCGTGGACCACCAGGACCTGGCCGTCGCAACAGGCCCCGGCCCCGATTCCGACCGTGGGCATCGACGTGCTGGAGGTGAGCTCCCCTGCGAGCGCCGTGGGCATTCCCTCCAGCACCACTCCGAAGGCGCCCGCCTGCTCCAGGCCGGTCAGCGCGTCCCGGATTCGGGCTGCTCCCGCCTCGTCTCGCCCCTGAGCCCGGAAACCTCCCATGGCATGGACGCTCTGAGGGGTGAGCCCCAGATGACCCATCACCGGGATGCCCCGCTCGACCAGGTGGGCCACCACCTCGATCATCGGACCGCCGCCTTCGAGCTTGACAGCCTGCATCCCTCCCTCCTGCAGCAACCGGCCCGCCGACCTGGTCGCGTCGTCCAGACCCAGGTGATAGGAGAGGAACGGCAGGTCGCCTATGAGCAGGGCCCGATGGACGCCCCGGGCGACCGCCTTGGCATGGATGAGCATGTCGTCGAGAGTGACCGGGATGGTGTCGCTCCCGCCGTCGCGCAGCCGGTGTCCCAGCATGACTCCGCCCAGCGAGTCGCCGACCAGCAGCACCGGGATTCCGGCCCGGTCCAACCAGCTGGCCGTGGTGTAGTCGTAAGCGGTCAACATCGCGAAGCGCTGGCCTTCGCGCTTCCACTTGGCCAAGTCGGTGATCTGGATGGGCTTGCGGGCTCTCGAATCGTCATCCACTTGTCAATCTCCTGTGCCAGTTCGGTCGGCCGGCGCTGGCCTGGCCGCCTCCTGGATGGACGCATAGAGCTGGGCCAAAGCCGGATCAACTTCACTCAGAGCTGCGAGATGCGCAAGTACCGTCCCGCCATCGTGGCGCTGCTGGGGACCGCTCAGCCCCAGCTCTGGGCCCAGACGATGGACGTTACGCGCGCTCGCCACATGCAAGGCCCGGAGGGCCTCCGCCAGGTCGGCACCTCCGCCTGCGGCGCGACCGAGACGCTCCGCGATCCGCTCGAGCAGGACCGGCAGCACCGCCGCGAACACGGCGGCGGCGTGGTAGAGGGGACGATCCACCCCCTCCATCTCCAGCACCCGGCAGCCCAGAAGCCGCGCCAGCTCCAGGAGGTCGGTCCGCGCCCCGGGTTCTGCCTCAATCGAGATGAAGGTGTGGTCGAAGGATGCCGGGTCGCCGTCCGGGAACGGAGCCAGCGGGTGGAAGACGCCCAGCGCACAGCCCCGCTCCCGAAGGGGGGCGAGCGGACCGATACCTTGGATTCCCGCGCAGTGGGCGACGACTCGGGCGCCCAGTGGCCGGCCCGATCCCAGCCCCTCGGCTAAGGGACCGAGCAGCCCATCGGGTGCGCAGAGCAGGGTGAGCCGCGAACCGGCCAGAACCTCCTCCGGGCCGCGGCCGACCTCCCATCCGAGCTCGGTGGCCAGGGCCTGCGCCCGCTCAGCGCTCCTCGAGGAGATCAAACCCGGCGGCACCCCGGCCTGCGCCAAACGACGAGCGACCGCCTGGGCCAAGCGCCCCGCGCCGACAATTCCGTAACCCACTTCCGTCTCGGTCACCTCAGGGATCCAAGCGGATTGAGGTCGTTCCTCACAGGCCCCACGGGCCTCGGTCCATGGTAAGCGCCGCAGCCCAGGGTCGCTCCCCGCCCCTGGGCGGCCAAGCTCAGCTGGCGGCCGGCTGCTCTTCCTCGACCTGCTGGATCACTTCTTCCATCTCCTTGCGATCCATCGACTCGACCTGGATCAGGTGATCGGCCAGGGACTGCAGCGTGTGGCGGCGCACGGTCAGCACCTTCTTGGCGGTGAGGTAGGCGTTGTCGACCAGGGAGTGCACCTCCTGGTCGATCTCCCCGGCAGTCTCGTCGGAGTAGTTGCGCTGCTCACCTAGGTCCCGGCCCAAGAAGACCAGTTCCTCCTTGGTCCCGAATGCGAGGGGGCCCAACTTGGCACTCATCCCCCATTCGGTCACCATTCGCCGAGCCAGCTTGGTGGCCTTGCCGATGTCGTCCGAGGCACCGGTGGTGATGTTGGCGTCGCCGAGCAGAATTTCCTCGGCCACCCGTCCCCCCAGGATCCCCGCCAGCTGGTCGGTGAGCTGGGCCTTGCTGACCAGCACCCGGTCGTGATCCGGCAGGGCCATGGTCCAGCCCAATGCCATGCCGCGGCTGACGATGCTGATCTTGTATGGCGGATCGCAGTTGGGCAAGCTGTACATCACCAGGGCGTGCCCCATCTCGTGGTAGGCGATGGTCGCCTTCTCCTCGTCGGTGATCCGCCGGGACTTGCGCTCCGGGCCGGCGATGACCCGGGCGATCGATTCCTCCAGCTCCGGCATGCCGATCACCTTCTTGTTCTGGCGCGCTGAGAGGATCGCCGCCTCGTTGATCAAGTTCGCCAGGTCGGCTCCGCTGAAGCCCACGGTCTGCTTGGCCAGGACTTCCAGGTCGACCGAAGTGTCCAGCGGCTTGTTGCGCGCGTGGACCTTGAGGATGGCGTCCCGGCCCCTGATGTCGGGGTTGTCCAAGGTGACGTGGCGATCGAAGCGACCCGGGCGCAGCAGCGCCGGGTCCAGCACGTCAGGCCGGTTGGTGGCCGCGATCACGATCACGTGGGTGTTGGTCTCGAAACCGTCCATCTCGACCAACAGCTGGTTGAGGGTCTGCTCGCGCTCGTCGTGGCCACCCCCCAATCCGGCCCCGCGCTGGCGGCCGACGGCGTCGATCTCGTCGACGAAGACGATGCAGGGACTGTTCTTCTTGGCCTGGTCGAAGAGGTCACGGACCCGGCTGGCGCCGACTCCCACGAACATCTCGACGAACTCGGATCCCGAGATGCTGAAGAAAGGCACGCCGGCCTCGCCCGCCACCGCCTTGCTGAGGAGGGTCTTGCCAGCTCCCGGCGGGCCCACCATAAGCACTCCCTTAGGGATGCGCGCGCCCAGCGCGGTGAAGCGCTCCGGGTACTTCAAGAACTCCACGATCTCGCTCAGTTCCTGTTTGGCCTCGTCCACCCCGGCCACGTCAGCAAAGGTGACCTCCGGCTTGTCCCCGGCTATCAGCCGCGCCCGGCTGCGGCCGAAGGACATCGCCTGATTGTTGCCACTCTGACTCTGGCGGAGCATGAACCAGATGAAGGCCAAGATCACCAGAACGATGATCACGTTGGGGAGGATGTAGGTAAGAAACACGTTGTCTGAACTAGGCGCCTGAATTGTGTATTTGGTGTAGCCGTACGGCTGGAAAATCTCCGACGGATCACTAGCTTCTACGAATGACTGGTACTCGTGCCCATCGGTGGTGTACCAATCGACCGATTCATTGGAGTTGACCACCTGCGCCTCTTTCGTGGTAGAGATGATCGGCTCGCCCGCTGGGACCGGCTTGCCCTCGGCCTTGAGCTGGTAGTTGGCCAGCGCCTGCTGAAGCCTTCCGGTGGAACGGACCGGGATAGTCTTGCTCGGCGACTCCCGCCAAGCCAGGACCGCGATCGCCAGCAGGGCGATGAACAGAACCGCGTAGGCAATCGTCCGGCGCTGGCGTGGCATCCGGCCGATTGTACGCAGTCGTCTGGCGACATCCTTGGCTTCGAACTGGCGCAGGCAGCGCCTCCGGAGGGCGTCCCGCGGCAGATGTGGCGGTACCTGGATTTGAACCAGGGACACCTCGGTTATGAGCCGAGCGCTCTAACCCCTGAGCTATACCGCCGTTGCCCGCGGCCTCGGATGGGTGAGCGTTGCGGCGCCAAGATTCGAACTTGGGACCTTCGGGTTATGAGCCCGACGAGCTGCCACTGCTCCACGCCGCGCCGAGATTGTACGCGACCCAGCCCAGAACGTCAAAAGTTCATCGAGGTCGCGCTGACGGAGAGTCGACCCGATCAGGTCGGGCAGTTCACGCACTCGGCGGGCTGATCCCCAAGAGCGCCTGGATCAGGCCCTGGGCGGTCTGGCCAACTTCGGCCGCCCCCTGCTGAATCGCTACCGGGCCCGCCGCCTCGACCGGGTTCTCCACAGCGTAGACCTTGTCGGTCGGCCCGGCCAGCCCCTCAGAGCGGGCGATCTCCGCCTGGGAGGCCGACGATGATGCCGTCTTCAGCTCCTGCCGCTGGGCCTGGACCTGGCGTGACAGGCTCTGAGACTGGGACTGCAGCTGGCTCAACTGGCGCTGCAGGCTGGCGTCGGTTCCCAGGCCGTGATAGAGACTGACGGCGATCCAGAAGCCGGCGACCGTCACGATCAGCAACACCACGTGACGATGCCCCAGGGAGTGGCCCCGCCGGAAAAGCCGCCAGCGGATGCGTAACTCTCGGATCAGCCCAGCGAGGGGCCCGTAGCCGTCCGCTCGATCCTGGTTCAACGTGGGGTGGATGTGATTCGGCAGACAGCAGGCGCCAAGGCCCGCTCGTCCGGGTGAGTATACGTCGAGGAGATAGGCTCGGGAAGAGCTCCGCCGAATTCGGCTCTAGTTCACGTCGTCCGAGGCTCGGGCGGCAGCCTTAGCCCGGTCGTCCAGTTCCCCGCGGCGCAACGCCGCGCGCCGCCCGGAACTGTATCGCCTGAGGGCGCCCTCGGCATCGACATCCCGGGCGCGGGCCAGGGCGACCACCGAGTAAAGGAGCTCGCCGACCAGCTCCTGAGCCGAGCGTCCCTCCTCCTCCCCAGCGGCCAGCTTGCTCAATGCACCCTGGGCGGACGCCACCGGATCGAAGTCAGCTCCGGCGGGACCGTCCGGCGGCAGGCCACGCGGCCGGCGGCGTTGGACGGCGGCGGCGAGCGCCAGGGCCGGCAGCGAATCCGGAATCCCGTCGAGCGCCGACTCTCGGTCAGGCTTCTCCCGCCGCTTCAGCTCCTCCCAGTTGCTGAGGACCTGGGCCACTCCCGCCACCTGGAGATCTCCGAAGACATGGGGATGGCGGCCGATCATCTTTGCGGTGGCGCTCTTAGCCACCGTCCCGATGTCGAAGGTATGCGCCTCCGCCGCGATCGCGCAGTGCATCGCCACCTCCACCAAAAGGTCGCCCAACTCCTCGGCCAGCTCATCCGGGCGGCTCTCTTCCGCCGCCTGCATCGCCTCGTAGGTTTCCTCCAGCAGGAAGGGAAGCAGTGTCTGGTGGGTCTGGGCCCGGTCCCAGGGGCACCCCCCGGGTGCTCGGAGCTGCTCCATCACCTCGAACAGCCGGCGGAGCTGCAGCAGGTCGTCGTCGGTCACGCCTTCGCCAACTCGGCGATCCGGTCCGACCGGGCCCGTTCCAGCTTCCGAAGTACTCCGATCAGCAGCTCCGGCCAGCTTTCGCCGACCCGCTCGAACCGAAGGCGCAGGCGGTTGCTGCTGGCGTCCAGCAGCTGACCATGACCCTGGCCGGCGACCTCTCGCAGGGGCAGGCCGTGTCCCGGCTCGAAGCTGAGGACCACGTCGTCGTGGTCGGTCTCGACCGACCGAGCTCCCACCTCCGCAGCCAGCAGTCGAATGCGCAGCGCCAAGATCAGATTCTCCAATTCCTCGGGCCGGGGCCCGAAGCGCTGGCGGAGATTACGGGCGCTCTGGTCCAGCTCACTCTCGGTGGTGGCGCCCGCCAGCTGCTGGTAGATCCGCAAGCGCAAACGCTCATCGGGAACGTACTCCGGCGGCAGCAGGGCATGAAACGGCAGATTCACCGCCACCTGAGCCGGCGACTCAGCCAGCTCCTCACCACGCGCCTGGAGCACCGCCTGCCGCAGCAGGTGGTTGTAGGTCTCGAGGCCCACTGCTGCGATGTCGCCGTGCTGGGCCTCGCCCAGCACGTTCCCGGCTCCACGGATCTCCAGATCCTTGAGAGCCAAGGCAAATCCCGAACCGAGGTCCTGCAGGTCCGCGACCACGTCGAGCCGCTTGTCGGCGCGCTCGGTCAGCGACTTCTCCGGGTCATAAAGGAAGTAGGCGTAGGCCCGCTGCCCGGAGCGGCCGACCCGGCCCCTCAGTTGATAGAGCTGAGATAGCCCCATCCGGGAGGCGTCGTCTACCACCAGGGTGTTGGCGTTGGCGATGTCCAGACCGTTCTCGATGATGGTGCTGCAGCAGAGCACGTCCACCTCCCCCGCCATGAACGCCACCATCACTTTGGCCAGGGCCCCCTCGTCCATCTGGCCGTGAGCGACCGCGAACCGGGCGTCGGGCACCAACTGCCGCAGCCAGTCCACCTCGCGCTGAATGGTCTGCACCCGATTGTGGACGTAGTACACCTGGCCCCGGCGGGCCAGCTCCCGGCGGATCACGTCCTGGACCAGCCCCTCCTCCTTGGCGGTGACATAGGTGCGGATCGGCAGCCGGCCCTCCGGGGGGGTGCGGACGACCGAGAGGTCCCGGATTCCCGCCAGCGCCATGTGCAGAGTCCTGGGGATGGGGGTGGCCGAGAGCGAGAGCACGTCCACCGCGGTGCGCAGTTGCTTCAGCCTCTCCTTCTGGAGCACCCCGAAACGCTGCTCCTCGTCCAGCACCACCAGCCCCAGATTCTTGAAACGCACGTCGCGCTGGAGCAGGCGATGGGTGCCGATCACGATGTCCACCGTGCCCGCCGCCAAGCCCCCCAGCACTGCCTGAGCTTCCTCGTCGGAGCGCATTCGGGAGAGTTGCTCGACCGCGATCGGGAAGGCCGCCAACCGCTCGATGAAGGTCAGATGGTGCTGTTGGGCCAGCACCGTGGTGGGCACCAGCACCGCCACCTGGAAGCCGCCCTCTACCGCCTTGAAGGCGGCCCGCAGCGCGATCTCGGTCTTGCCGAACCCCACGTCCCCGCACAGCAGCCGGTCCATGGGGCGAGGCGACTCCATGTCGCGCTTGATGTCGTCCAGGACCAGCAGTTGGTCCCGGGTCTCCTGGTAGGGAAAAGACGACTCCAGCTCCTGCTGCCAGCGGGAGTCCGGCGCGAAGGCGTGGCCCTGTGCCTCCAACCGACGGGAGTACAGCTCGACCAGCTCCTCGGCGATCTGGTCGACCCGGTGCCGCACCGACCGCCGGGTGCGCTCCCACTCGCCGGTGCCCAGGCGCGAGAGCTGCGGATGCTCGCCGCCCCCGCCGGCGTACCGCTCGATCCGGTCCAGGTGCTCGGCGGGCACGTACAGCTTGTGGCCGTCGGCGTACTCCAGCTGCATGTACTCGCGCTCGCCGTCGCCGTCGGCGACTCGACTCATCGTGAGGAACCGTCCGATGCCGTGGTCTCGATGGACGACCACGTCCCCGGGCTCCAGCTTGAACCGAAAGGCCGCGACGTCGACCCCGGACCCGGTCGCGTGGCGGAGCCGTCCTGCGGCACTGGACTCAGCTCGCCGCACCGTGCGCAGCAACGAGGAGGCCCGGCGCTTCTGGAGGCCGAAGATATCAGCGTCGGAGAACACCGCGAGGCGCAGCCCGCTGACCACCAGCCCGACCTCTAGATCGCCTGGGGCAATCAGCAGGGAAGTGTCCGGCAGCTCGGTCCTGGAGATGGAGAAGTCCTCCAGCCGGACCGGCTCCAATCCCCGCTCCTCGGTGAGCTCCAGAACCCGGTCCTCTTGCATGCCCAAGACCAAGACCGTGCCGGTGGCTCGGCGCAGCTCGCGCACCTGGAGGGCGAACTGGTCAATGTCTCCGGCGAAGGTCGGGGCGCCAGCGATCTCCACATCGACGCAGACCAAAGAGTCTTCGACTGGCTCCCGCCGCAGGTCGAGACAGCGGGCGCCGGCCAGCACCGCCTGCACCGCCTCCAAGGAGGCAACCGTGGATGGAAGGTCGTGCGGGAGCTCCGACCGGCTGACCTCCGCCTCGTGGATCGAATCCACCTCATCGAGCCAGGAGCGAGCCACCTGGTTCAGCCGGTCGCGATGCTCGGTGAGGAAGATCGTGCCGGGCTGGAGATGTCGCAGCAGAGTCTGTTCGGGATCTGCCAGTAGCGGACCCAAGGCGTCGGCCGGGTCAGGCAGCGCACCCTCTCGAAGCAGCTCGAGGTCGGACTCCCAACGTTCGCGAACATCGTCCCGCAGAGAGGCCAGGTCGAGCCCTGCGAGTCGAGTGGCCGCGAGCTCCAGTGAGGTCCGGTCCAGGGAGAACTCCCTCGCCTGGGTGAGTGCGACCGAGTCCAGACCCGCCTTCGAGCCCTGGGTCTCAGGGTCCAGACGCCACAATCCGGCCACGACGTCGCCTTCCCACTCCACGCGCCAAGGTCGACCCTCGGTGGGAAAGCAGTCGATGATCCCCCCGCGGCGGGAGAACTCCCCAGGGAACGAGACGATCGACTCCTGCCGATATCCGGACTCCAGGAGCAGTCGGGCCAGCTCCCCGGGCGCGATCCTCGCCCCGGACTCCAACGAGCTGCGCCAGCTACCGATTCGCTCGGGCGAAAGCGTCGGGCGGAGGATCGCTGGCAGCGAGGTCACCACGATCTGCGGCGTCGGGGAGCGCAGCCCGCGCAAGGTTGCCAGCCGGTGCCGCACAACCTCGCCTGACGGGGCGATCCGGTCGAAGGGCAGCACGTCCGCGGCGGGGAAGAGCAGCACGTCGGTGTCCGAGGTCCAGGTGGAAATCTCCTGCCACACCGGCTCGGGCTCTGCCACCAGCAGGCAGACGGGCCGCTGGAGCAGGTCTCGGACGAGCGCAGCCAGCAAGGGCGTGGCGGCGTGGACGACCCCCCCGACGGAGCCAGGCGGCGCGTCCGCCGCCAGCCAGGCTAGGAGTCCTTGCCCAAGAGGCAGTCCCGCCATGCGGGCCAGCAAGGTCCGAAGCGGGGTCAGGGTTGCTCCCGCCGTGGCCTTCCTGGGGCCTGGCTCAGCCGTCATCGGTCAAGTCCTCCGGGTCGACCCGGTTGTACTCGGTCATGGCCTGCTCCACGCCAACGCTGGCGATCGCCAGGATCGCGTCCGCCGCCCGGGCGCTGGCCCGGTCCAAAACCTCCCGTTCCCACCCGGCCGGTCTGCCAAGAACGTAGTCGATCGGATCCTGTCCTGCCGGCGGTCTCCCGATCCCGATCCGGACGCGGGGAAACTCCTGAGAGCGCCAGTGGGCCTGCAGCGAACGGAGCCCGTTGTGTCCGGCGGTGCCTCCGCGAGAGCGGATCCGCAGCCGACCCAGCTTCAAATCCAGCTCGTCGAAGACGACTACGACTGATTCCAGGGGCACGTTGAAGTCCCGGGCCAGCCTAGCGCCGGCGACCCCTGATTCATTCATGAAGGTCTTGGGCCGGGCCAAGATCAGCTCCCGCTCTTCGACCGTCTTGCGAGCCACCCAGGCGGGGCCGCGGTAGGCCCCGAGCTTGATCTGGAGCCGGTGGGCGAGGATGACCACGGCTTCTGCCCCCACGTTGTGGCGGGTTCCCTGGTACTCACCACCCGGGTTGCCCAAGCCGATCACCAACAAGGGGTCGGCGGTCAACCTCGCGGCCGCAGCACTGGTACCCGGGGTGCCTTCACCCCGCGGCGGGCGGCGTCTCGCCCCAGCAGCATCTCGGTAGCCTGGGTCATGCGGGCTGCCGGCTCCTCTTCCCCGTGATCGTGACCGAGCAGATGGAGCAGACCGTGCACCGCCAGCAGTCGCAACTCCGACTCAGGGTCGTCGCCGGTCAGCTCCGCCTGGGTGGCGGCGGTCCTGACCGAGATCGCTATGTCACCCAGAAACGCCAAGTTGGAGGGAGGGAGCAGGAAGTCGCTCCCCGCGCTGGAAGCCGCCGGAAAGGCCAATACGTCAGTGTTGTGATCTGATCCGGCGAATTCACGATTGAGCTGGCGAACCTCGAGTGGCGTGGTCAGTCGGCAGGTGACACTGACCGAGCCCAGCCCCAAGTCTTCGAGCGCCCCGATCATCAGCTGTTCCAGAGCCGTGGCCACGGCGAGCTGACGGTCTGGCTTGGAGAGTCTCCGCGAGTAGAGCACGCTCACCGCAACCAGCGGGAGCTTCGCGAGATCAGGCGCTAAGCTTGCTTGGCCCGGCGCTTGCGCGCCGCCATGATCTTCTTCTTGCGACGGACGCTGGGCTTCTCGTAGAACTCCCGGCGCCGCACTTCGGTGAGGACTCCGTTCTGCTTGATCTTTTTGTTGAAGCGGCGCAGCGCGCTCTCGAACGACTCGCCTTCCCGCAGCTTTACCTCCGACAGCGAAAGTCACCTCCTCAAGCCAGCCTACCCCAGCCCCGGCACGGACCCTCGGTCCGCACCTTTGCGGGTGGCGATTGTATCGGGAACGGACCGCAGTGGGGATTACCGAGCGCGGTGTTCAGGCACTGCGGGCAGCAGTTCCCGCTGGAGCAGGCTGAGCGTCTGAGCCGGGTCCTCCTGGAAGAACATGTGGCCGCGGCCCTCTAGCCAAGCCAGATCCGAGCCGCCGATCCCGCCCCGCAGCGCCTCGGCATTGCCGGGCAGCATGACCACGTCGGCGGTGCCCTGGAGGATCAGCGTGGGTGCCGTGATCTGCCCGAGCAGGGCTCCCGAGTCGTGGTGTCGAATCGCCTGCCAATGGGCCTGAAACACCCCCGGGCGCACGGGATGGCTGGAGCGCCACTCGACCGCGTCCTCAATGACCTCAGGGTGGGTCGCCGCCCAGCCAGCTTCATAGAGTACCGAGCAGGCCATTCGGTAGGCCGACGCGGGATCCTTGGCATCAGCGCCTAGGAGCCGGCGCGTCACCTCTGGATCTGCCCGAACCGCCATCCGGCCCCCCGGCCCCGTGCAGCCGAGGACCAGCAACTCCACCAGTCGTGGGTGCCGAATGGCTAAGTGCTGGGCGACCATGCCGCCCATCGAGACCCCGAACACGAAGGCGCCGCTGGGGGTGAGCTGGCGGAGCACGCTGGCGGCGTCGTCGGCCAGCAGCTCCATCGTGTAGGGACCTGGGGTGGCTTCGGAAAGCCCGACTCCCCGCTGATCCAGCACCAGGCACTCAAAGCGCTCTGCCAGCTCGGCTACGTTCCAGACGAAGGCATGGTGATCTGTGCCCAGTCCCGGGATCAGGAGGAGCGGCGGGCCCTCGCCGAGCGCGTGGACTGCGAGTTTGGTGCCGTCGCCGGCTTTGATGCGCCGGAGCTCTCCAGCGGCGGGCCACTCCACCCGGTCATGGTATCGGCGGGGGCCAGTGTCACCAGGCTGGGTACACTCCGCCCATGCCGCTCTTTTTCGTTCCGGCGGGTCAGGTCAGCCCCACCGGTGAGGTCCAGATTCTCGATCGCGATGCCTGGCACATCAGCCGGGTGCTGCGCTCGCGTCAGGGAGAGCTGGTGACCGTGGTCGTGGAGGACGGGACTGAGCACGACGTCCGGCTGGAGACGTTGCGAGCCGATCAGGTGACCGGGGTGATCGTGGCCACCAGGCGCACCCGCCGAGAGGCCACGGCTCAGCTACACCTGCTCCAGGCTCTGCCGAAGGGCCAGGGCATGTCCGCTGTCTGCGAACAGGTCGCTGAGTTGGGGGCGACCACCATTTGGCCGGTCCTGACCGAGCGCACCGTGCCCAGGCCGGAGCCGGAGCAGGCCGCCCAGAGGACGGAGCGCTGGCGAACGATCAGCCGCGAGGCGGCCCAGCTGGCGGGCCGTCACCGAATCCCCGAGGTGCGTCCGATCGCTCCGATTCTGGACTCCCTGCAGGACCTCCTCGGGGCCGAGCCCCAACTCCAAGCGTTCACGTGCCACGACGGAGAGATGCGCCAGGGACTCAATTCGGTGGCGTGGGACAGCCGCCGGCCCACCGCGGTACTGATCGGACCAGAGGGCGGCTTCACCCCGGCCGAAGTGCAAGAGCTGGCCAGCCACGGTTCTAGGCCGGTATCCCTGGGCCCGCGTAACCTGCGCACCACCTTGGCGGCGGCGGTGGCCCTCACCGTCCTGCTGGCCCGTGCCGGGGATCTGGAGGCCCAGGGGGGCTGATGGCCCGGTCGGACCGCCGCCCTTGACAGTGCGGTTCGTCAGCGAGCGCCGGTTCTCGACCTTCCGGCCGACGGCTGATGCCTCCGACCGCCAGCTGGTCCGCCGCTACTCGGAACTGCGACGTGACCCCCTGACCGGCCGGAGCGGCCGGATTGCCCATTTCGTGGGATTCGAGCTGGTGCCGGCTGATCTCTCCCGCGCCGTGGAGTCCTCGCGGGCGGACTGTCCGTTCTGCCCCGACCGCCTCTTGCAGGTGACTCCCTTGCTGCCGCGCGCGGTCGCCGCCGCGGGCCGGATTCAGAGGGGTGAAGCCACGGTCTTCCCGAATCTCTCCCCATATGACCGGCACAGCGTGGTGGTAGCCCTCACCCGAGCGCATTTCGTCCCCGCCGACCAGTTCAGAGAGGAGCAGCTGGCGGACGGTCTGATGGCGGCGATCCAGTATTTCCGCTCCCTGCCTCGGGTGGGCCGGGGCAACCATTCCGTGGTCACCTGGAACTACATGCCGCCAGCAGGCGCGACCCAGGTGCACGCCCACCTCCAGGCTTTTTCGACCAACCGCCCCGGATCGCTCCTGGAGGAGGAGGTGCGCCGGAGCCGTCGGTTCTGGCGCCGGCATCAACATCCCTACTGGGCGGAGCTGGCCGATGCGGAGAAGGCTTCCGGCGAGCGATTCGTGGCTCAGGGTCGCCACACCGTCTGGCTCACGGCGTTCGTCTCCCGGAGCGTCGTCTCGGACCTCTTAACTCTATTTCCCGGGGAGGCCTACCTGGAGGGGCTATCCGAAGCCGCGGTCGGCGAGTTCGCCGCCGGGCTCAAGGTCGCCCTGGCGGCCTTTCACGAAGAAGGCGTGCGCGCCTTCAACCTGGCGCTGTACGCCGCTCCGACCCAAGAGCGCACCCCCCATTTCTGGCTGCACGCGCGGGTCTCGCCGCGCATCTACTTCAACCCCGCCATCGAGGGTTCCGACGCTACCTCTTGGCAGCACCTCTTGGACGAGCCGTTCATGGTGCGCAGCCCGGAGGCGTTGGCAGAGCGGCTCCGAGCGAAGTTCCCACCCTTCCCGCCCCCGGAGAAGTCCGCCCCCAAGCCAACGTGACCGAGTGCCGCAAACCCCGGTCGGTCAGCCACAGTTGGCCCGGCGCGGGCGCGGGATCAGGCGGGGCTGGTGGCCGTCAGGGGAGCGGCCGGCTCGGTCGCGGCATCCGGTGCTGAGCTGGACGAGGCCAGCTCGATCTTGATCCTGGTGGGGGCCGGCGCCTCCTCCCGGGGGATCCTGACGCGCAGAACACCGTTCTCATAATTCGCTCTGATCTCACTCTCGCGGACGTCCACTGGTAGCGAGATCTGCCGGAAGAAGGGGAGCTGGCGTCGCTCGCGGCGCAGGTAGCGGCCCTCCCCGTGGTTGTCGACCGTCCGCTTGCCGCAGATGGTCAGAGTGCCCTGGTCCGACACCACCTCTATCTCCTCCGGCCCGAAACCCGGGACCGATGCCTCCAGGATGAACTCCTTGTCGGTCTGCCGAATATCGAGCGGCAAATACACGGCGGGCGCGGTGTCATGGGTTGGCTCCCCGCTGGCACCGTCGCTCAAGAATTGGTTGATCTCACGCGGCACCACAAACAGGTCGCGCCAAGGGTCCCAACGAGTCATGGTCGTCATCCTCCATTCGAAGAAACTGCATCTTCTGCTGGGTTTCTAACCCATGGAGAAGAGATACCCCGCGCTCTCTGGAGCCAAACCTGGAGCGCCCCTAAAGCCCGATGGCGTCCTTCAGATTCTCGAAGAAACCCCGGCGCACAGGATGCGGCTTGCCGTCGGGGGGCGAGAGCTCGTGCAGCAATTCGCGCTCCCGTTCGGTGAGCCGGGTCGGAATTACCACCCGGAGCCGGACCACCTGGTCGCCACGGCGACCGGTCCTAGGATCGGGAGCGCCCTTGCCTGGGATCCTTACCTGCTGGCCGTACTGACTTCCCGCCTTGACCACCAGGGGGACCGGGCCATCCACGGTGGGGACCTGAATGGTGTCTCCCAGCGCCGCCTGAGAGAAGGTGATCGGGCACTCGTAGACGATGGTCATCCCGCGGCGCTGCAGCTCCTCGTGGGGCCTGACCGTGATCAGTAGGTAGAGGTCGCCCGGCGGCCCGCCTCGCGGACCGGCTGCGCCCTCCCCGGGGACTCGGACCCGCATCTCGTTGTCGACACCGGGAGGAATCTGGACCTCGATCTCCTTGGGGGCCTCCACCAGACCCTGGCCGTGGCAGCTAGGACAGGGCGACTCGATCATCGTGCCCTCGCCTTGGCAGCGAGGGCACGGTTCGACCGTGACCATCTGACCGAGCAAAGTCTGGCGCGCCCGCTGCACCTGCCCCTGTCCGCCGCAGTCCGGACAGGAGATGGACCCAGTTCCCGCCTTCGCGCCGGTTCCTCGGCAGTCGGGGCAGGCGGCGTGGCGGGTGATGTCGAAGGTGCGGGTCACCCCTCGGATCGCCTCTTCGAATTCGATGGTCACCTGGAGTTGCAGATCGCCGCCCCGCCTGGGGCCGCCGCGACGGCGCTGGCTGGAGGCCCCACCGGCGAAGAACATGTCGAAGAGGTCGAAGGCGGACTGGAAGTTGAATCCCGCGCTGCCGCCCATGGACTCGCCGGCATGGCCGAAGGCGTCGTAGCGTTGGCGTCGGTCGGGGTCAGAGAGCACCTGGTACGCCTCGCCGATCTCCTTGAAGTGGTCTTCCGAATCGTGGTCGCCGGGGTTGCGATCAGGGTGGTAGCGCATCGCCAGGGCCCGGTAGGCGCGCTTCAGCTCGGCTGGGGTGGCTTGGCGGTCCACGCCAAGAACTTCGTAGTAGTCACGTTTGGTCTGGGGCATCGACTAGTTGGGGGATCTCTCGTCCGAGAGGTCGCGCGGGTCGGCGGCCGGAGCGCCGGGGCGCCCAGTCCCCTGCGCCGACTCCGCCTCCGGGCGGGCCTCGGCCACACTGACCTGCGCGGGGCGCACCACGCGGTCGAAGATTTGATACCCCGGGGCAAGCACGGCTACCACCGTGCCCGGGGGGACGCCGCCGGCCGGAACCGTCAGGACCGCGTCGTGGAGCCGCGGGTCGAAGGCCACCCCGACGGATTCGATCCGCCTGATTCCCTGAGAGGCAAGCGCGTCCTCGAGCTGCTTTAGGGTCAGCCGCAGCCCCTCCGCAAGGCCGTCCTTGGCTTCTTCGGGGATATGGGAGACGGCACGGATCAGGTTGTCGAGACCCGGCATCAGCGCTTGAAGCAGGGCGAGTGAGCCGTATCGCGCCTGCTCCTCGCTCTCCTGGGCCTTGCGGCGGCGGTGGTTCTCGAAGTCAGCCGCCAAGCGCAGATAAGTGTTGTTGAGCTTGGCCAGCTCGGCCTCCAACTCGGTGACCCGGGCCGCTGCCAGAGGATCGCCAGCCTCGGGCTCCGGAGCTGGCTGAGGCTTCGGCCCAGCTGGACCCTTGGGCGGGCTCATCTGCTCCCCATGGCCGCGGCACAGCTCATGCGAGGAGCCGGGTCAAGGCGTCGCCGGTCGCCTGGGATACCAGCTGCAGTCGGGCCGCGACCTGACCGTATCGGATCCGGGTGGGCCCGACCACTCCAATCGTGCCCCAGAGCTGGTCACCAGCCTGGTAGCTGGTCAGCACCAAGCTGCACTCGCGCAACTCTGCGACGCTGTTCTCGTGGCCGATGAGTACCTGCATACCGGCCTGCGGAGCCAGTTGGGCCAATACGTCACCCAGGATGCGCTGCGCCTCCAGGACTTCGAGCACCGCCCGGAGTCGGACCGGGTC
>DATKSR010000015.1:0-4174 GCA_035531555.1 Candidatus Dormiibacterota bacterium | reverse complement strand
GCTCGGTCAAAGTCTCAGCTACGAGGCACTACGCAAAGCCGCTCAGGACAGCCAGGATGCTGTCGCCCTGATTACTGGCCGCTTCGGCAACCGTGGCTACTTGACCGAGTCCCAGGAGATCGGCCGGACCACCGGATGGTCAACTTCCGCTCCTGGTACGCGGTCGGCCCGTTCCCAACTTCAAGCGCTTGAGAACGACTTTGCCGAGGCCAAGAAGAGCGGAGACCCCCTGCGCCTGGACGAAGCGTCTCAGAGGTTAACGCTTGCACGGCTGACCGCAGCGAGAGAGCGCATCTGATGCCCATGTTCCGTCGCAATCCCACTCCGGCCCCGATCACCGCCCCGGTGCCCGATCCGCCGCATCCTCTCGGCCCGCAAGCCACGAGACAGGTGGCAATCCCTCCCGGTCAGCATCGACGCATGTTCCCGGAGCCCTCTGTGGTCGCCGCCCAGCATGAGGCCGCTGTGGAGCAGGAGCGGCTCGAAACAGCACGCCACGAAGCCACTAAGCGGGCGAAGGCCGAACGGCTCGCCCAGGACGAAGCCGCCCGGGGCCGGAAGGTGCAGGTTGCCGCGGCAGCAGCCGCTGCTGCCGCCAACGAAGTCGCCCTGCTTAGAAACCGAGTGGCCGGCGCGCTCAACGGCAACGATCCGGCCGGAGCCATCGCTGCTCAGCAGGAACTCACTGCGGCCCTAGCCGTCGCTGAGATGGCCAAGACCCACCTTGCCAGTGCCCGAGCCTCCCGATGACCCGGTGTTGGCGGCCACGCTGTCAGGAGGGGGACCGTCATCTCAAAGATCCACGCTCAGCGGGACAACCTCGCATTGCGTGGAATCGTGAACTACGGTTCACACGGATACAGATTGCATAAGTGGGGAGCGAGCATGGCCAGCATTCGACCGCATTGGCGGAAAATGACCTGGGTTGTGGTCATTTTCAACCTCATAATGCTGATATGGATCATCGCGGGGGCGGCAGGTACACATGCCTCAAACTGCGGACAACTCAGTCAGAGGGTATGCAACGACGCCACCGCCACGGGTGCGGGTATCGCCATTGCCGCCCTGATTGTCTTGTGGGTATTGGGCGACATCATTTTGGGCATTCTTTGGCTCGTGACGCGCGGTCGCTCGTGTCCCGCATGCGGACGCAGCGTCCGCCGGGGGCTTGTGTCTTGCGGAAAATGCGGACATGACTTTCGTAGCTCCGCAGCAGGGACCGTGGCATAAGTCGGTCATCTGGTCCGAACTTTGACCAGCCACCTTCGGGCGTTATCTCCCGAAGGTTGAGAGGGACGTACAGGTTGTCCAAGATGTCGCGTGGCGGCTCCCCCTTGGAGCGCTGGAGCGTCGCCCCGATCATCCGCAATGACCGCGCCCGGAGCGCTTCCGCCGGGCCTGTGCCGACTTGAGCGCCAGGGCCGTGAAGTGGGCCCTACGGGCAGCGTCCGCCCGACGCTGCCGTTCCTCGGCGGACAGGCACCCGGTGGGATCAACACCCCGCTCGAAGCTGCTGAGGAACGTCGCCCTCGCCTTGCTGGTGGTCTGGCGCGGGTCGTGGGTCGCGTGCATCCTGTAGGCGGCAACTCGGGCGCGCATCGAGCGTTCAGAAGGGGTCAGCCCGCTCGTCGACCGGCGACTACGGCGGGTGCCGCCCGTACGATCGTGGACGGCCCCGTTGTGTGGCGCCCCAATGCCACCGTCGCTGGCTCCAGGGGTTTGCGGATCTAGGTGCTCGGACAACCCAAGATGGGACTTCGCCTCCTCGGTGATCCGGTGGTCGAGGACGCCGCCCTCGTCGGTTGACTTGGTCGAGTGCTTGGCCAGGTAGGTGGCCACCTCCCGGCCTTCCCCCTCGACCTGCCCAGCGCCCGTCGTGTTCCCCAGCCCATCTCCCATCTCCTGGCCTCCGTCCGCAGCGGGCGACGAGTCGTCGCCCTCACTCCCTATCCGGACCTCTTAGGGGCCCATCGTCAAAAAAAATCCTGCTGATCCCTGAATTTCTTCTGGCCGATGACTCTGCCCATGCTGTTGCGCCCCGACTCACCGCCCTGCGTGACCCCCGCCCTCACGCTCCGCCTCGATCCCCACCCTGAGTAGCAAGCACACAGATCCTCTCCTGCTCATCGCAGTAACCTCCGCCGCCCTCCGGACGGCCCCAGGGGCTCTCGCACCCCGCCCAGGCGGTAGTTCCGGCCTCCGCGGGCGTTCTCGGACCGTAGGCGCCCTTCTGGTTGGCCCGGAGGTTCGCCAGCCGGACAGGAACGGTCCTCACCGCTGGTGGAGTGCGTTAGCGCCTGCGCCGATCCGGACGGACACCGGGAGTATGAGATCCAGATCGACGGCGACCTGCCGGATAGGGGCAGGACGGTACGGTCAAGGGATGCCCTTGCCGCTGCGAAAGGGCTATCGCCCGCCAGACGACGCTCTGGTCGTCCGGGGAGGCCGCCAGGTGAACGGAGACCTCCAGAAGGCTGCCGAGCTGTGTGAAGCCAAGCACGGGGTCCTCGGCGTCAGCGCCTTCGTGGCGGAAGTTGACGACGTGGCCTCCCTGGTGGACTTGGTTCCTGAGGCGCTTCGCCATGAGTTCCTGGGTGTCTCAAGCGTTGGGCAGGTGCGGCAGCACTTCGACCTGCTGCCGAGCTTCCATGCCCCTCACTACACCATTGTCCTGCCGGACCTCGATCCGGGCACCTTTGCGATCCTCCGGACCGTTTTGACCATCGAACCCAACCCTCGGTTCCGGGGGAAACCGAAGTTTCCGCGCCGAGGTACTAAGGGGCGATGACCGCCTGGCCGATGACTCGGCAAGAAATCTGCGTAATATCTTGGGTAGGAAAGGAGGGGAACAAATGATCGCCCGTGACCTCTGGATCGACTTCAACGACGTGGACGCCACGGCGCACGTCTCTTCCCTGCTGTCCCACGCCCGTCCTGGCGTCGCGGTCCGGGTAGGTGGGATCCTGTTCGTCGGCGACGACGAGGGGAACCGATGTCGGGCCCAGGTGGTGGGGATTGCCAGCGGAGTCGTTGATCTGGCTCTTGAAGGCAGCACCTTCGAAGCCGCCGACGACAGCCAAGTAAGCAAGCTTCACGTTTAAGCCGGGTATCCAGCCTCCCAGCGGGGGCTGACGGAACCAGAACGCGTGAGGTCGGACGTGGCCGCCACCTTCCTCGGTGGGTGGCGTGGCTGTCACTCCGGGGACCGTGGCCCTTGTCTGAGTGGCGGAAATGGGTCACTCAGAGGGCGCCAGCAGCCTGTGACGGACGGGCGGATGGGTCGATGGGGCCGCCTCTCGGCACGGTCCACAACCAGGTCCACACTTGCATCAGGCAGCCAAGCCCTCCGCCGGGCGGAGGGCGCTTCCCATTCTGTGGTGCCCAACTGACCGGGACCCTCAAGGGCACGGCCGGCCAGAGCCGGCCTCGGCGGCCCGCCGTCCCTTGACCGTCCCTACCGGGACTGGTGGCGGACCTCTTTGGCCGCGGCCCGGCGCTCGGCACGGTTGGGACCGGGAGCCGGACGGGCGGAGCGCCGGCGTTCGAGCTCGGCCGCTTGGTTGGTCACGATCGCTTCGAGGCGGCGGATCCGCTCCCGCAGTATCTCGACGTTGGTGCTCCGGGCCGCGGCCGGTCGAGGGTCTCCGACGTTCAGCCGGCTGAGAGCGAGCTGAGCCTCGACTTCGGCGGCCCGGGCCCGCTCCTCTGCCTTGGTCGCCCTGCGCTCGGCCTTGGCCAGGGCCACCTCGAGCTTGTGGATCGTCTCGAGCGCTCCATCAGTGGCTAGGGCTCGCTGACGGGCGGCCAGGCGGCCCCGGTAGGCACCCTGGCGCTCGGCGTTGCTGGCGTAGACCCGCTCTCTGGCCAAGGCCCCCCCAAAGTTCCCGCACACCTCTGCATCTCTGATGATAAAGGTAACGTTACGACTCCCGGTCGGAGTCTCGACAAGATGGCGGGTTGAGTTCCGGACCAGGCCGACAAGCTGGCGGTGAAGCTCGGCGTGCATCTCATCCGCCGTCTTGCCCCGCGACTGGGTGGGCTACCTGATGGGATCAGTACGCGACACGGCCCCGGCCGCCCTTCATCGGGGGAGCCGGGGCCGTTTTCGGCTTCTCAGATGGCCCGTAGCTCCTTCAGCGCCCAGCGGGCCGACTCGATGCCCACGCCGGCAGGT
>DATKSR010000014.1:0-3798 GCA_035531555.1 Candidatus Dormiibacterota bacterium | reverse complement strand
ACGGGCGACTTGGTCGCGGTCGACGTGGATCTATTCCGGCGCAGCGAGCTCCGGTGGCAGGTCCTGGAGACAGGCGCCGCTTCCCTCAACGTCGATGGCGGCGTGATCCTCGTCCGTCCTGCCGGTGAGAGGTGGACCGCGACTCTCATCCCCTACCGCCGGAATGCCAACCCGGAGGTCCTTGCCGAGACGCCCGATCGCGGATACGCCTACGGAGCGGCCGAGGACTATGTGCGGTTCCACAGGCTTGAGCGGCTGACGTCCAAGAACGCGACTTGGCGCGGCCAGTCGGCCACCAAGGGCCAACTCGCCCAGCTCACCCGGTTAGGAATTCGGGTCGATAACGGTGCGACCCGTGGTCAGGCTTCAGACCTCATCGCCGGCGCTCAAGCCAACCGTCATCTGGCAGGGGCTACCCCAGCCCAGATCTGGCGGCTGCGAAATTCAGGGGTGCCAACTCCGGAAGGCTTGACCAAGCGCGAAGCCAGTGCGCTCATCGACGAGCTCGTGCGACAGTCGACCTAGTGTCCCGTCACCGTGAAACCTTTCACATTGGGGTGGGCGCCCGCCTTGGGTGTCCTCCAGTTCCGCCCTGCAGTGGGTAATTGCCGAGGCATGCTTCTCTCACCCAAGGTTGACACATAGGGCTGTGGCTATAGCTTGGATCTGATCTCGAAATCGGCGTGCCAGCAGTGGGAGTCGAACCCTCACGAGCTTGCGCTCAACGGTTTTTGAGTTCGTCCACTGGCAGATCGGGATTCATGGCCGCAGTGCCTTTCGATCTCAAATCGGTGCGGTTTGGTTAGGTAGCGTCGAGACTGATTTAGTCCGCGTGGCAGTCACTTTGGCAGTCAACCGGGAACTCGCCAGGGCGGCGCGCTCGCGCTGTTCCCGCAGATCCCGGGGCTCAAGGTGGTTCCGGACCGGCAAGAGGGGGCGTAGGCTTCCCGGAGTGTCGACGGGAGGGCAAGCCGTGCTCGAGGGCCCGCAGCAGGTCGGGGCCTCGCCCCAGGCGGTCCTTGCTCTGTTGCCAGTTGCTCAGAGCCAGATCGCGGCCCAGCTGGCAGACGCGGACACCGCGGCCACTCGCGCCCTCGCCGAACTCGGGCTGGCGGGCGCGCTTCTGGCCGTTCTGTGCGCAGCCAGATTAGCCAGCGTTCACCTGACCCCATGGTGGTGGGTCCCAGCACTCGGACTTGCTGGCGGCAGCGTGTTGCTTGGCGTCTCTCTCCGGCCCTTTCGCATGGATACCGGGCGCCCTCCGCAGGAGGCCTTCGAGCTGGTTGCCGGGCTCCAAGAGGCCGAGGCCTACTACAAGATTCTCAGCATGCTCGACGAGGCTCAGGGCTTCAACCGCCCCCTCCTCGTTGGGCGCTTCAAGTGGCTGCGGCTCGCGGAGTACGTTCTAGCCGGCACCATTCTGCTCGGGCCAGTGATTCTCTGGGTGTCTCAGGGGGTACCATTCCCGTGATGACTCCGAACCCTCCGACCCCACGCCAGGCGGCTCAGCGGCCTACCCCCGCGCCCAAGGCGCCGGAGCGGCTCCCTCTGCTTCCGCGTACCCTTCAGCCAGTCGGCGGCAAGCGCTTCATGGTAGAGAAGGGCGCCGGCGGGGGCTCGTACATCGTCGAGAAGTAGACCCTAGCTCTGGCCTGCGTCCTCTGGCCGCAGCCCAGGCGGCACGGGCTAGTCATCCCTTGTAGAGCTTGGCCTTCTCTGCCTTGCCATAGCTGGCTGCCTGGGTCGGCGTGAGGTACTGGGAGATCCGCACGAGCACCCCGCCGGCTAGGTAGTCGTACTCCGAGCCGAGGATCGGCTCAGCCTTCTCGTCGGTCAGGATCTCCTTGGCGCGGGCCTTCGCTCCAGCCGCGGTCGGGAACACCTCAACGCTTCCGCCGAAGTCCACATCGCCTGCAGGATCGCCGGAGGTGTCCGACGTCGGAACCCGGCTGTCCACCCAAGCGCACTTGGAGGTGTAGCCGTTGGGGCGCCCGAGCAGGTGGTTAGGGTCAGTGGCAGCCGTGTAGACGATCAGCCCGCTGACCGGGAGACCGGCCTTGGCGAACTCCTTGTAGACTGGGGCCGCCGTCACCGTATGGGCCTTCGAGTGGTGCTTCGAGTGGGCCGCTGCCGCAGGCATCGTCAGTCCCACGCCAACCAGCGCAGCCACGATGGCGCCCCCAGCGATCGCGAGGACTCTGTTCTTCCACGCCGGGAGTGGCAGGCGGGGCGCTAGGTCCGAATGACCACTTCGGCGGGTGGTGGTCACGGCTTCCGCTTCGTAGGATCAGGATAGCGACGGTACCATGCATTGGGATCTGCTTTGAACTCGTAGGGAGCGACGGCGGGAGCGGGCTTGACCGCCTGAGTCGGCTTCAGAGGTAGCGCTGCCGCCTTCGTGGCGCGGCCCCGGCGAATTGCCCAGGTCAGCAGGCCGGCAACCGCGACTACCGGAACAGTGATCTTCCACAACTCGACTACCCCGACGCGGACCATGCCAATGGCAACGATCCATAGGAGGACCTCGCCGGTCTTCTTGTCCATCGGTCGGTAGGTGTTCCCTCTCCAAATGCGTTGTCGCCTACTCACAGGGTCTCCTTTGGGATTGCAACGCCGCAGCGTTTGCAAGCCCAGTTTGACTTGGCGGCTAGGGTCGGGGTGGTACGAAGGTTGAGGTAGCGGTGGCGGCTGCCGAAGCTGCAACGCTCGGAGCGGCGGCCCCTAACACTCCTACTTTAGTTCGTTCTTGCGTGGGTGTTGCTGATCATGGTCGCGGTCGCTGTGGAGTCATCTGGGGCCACCCAGGAGCCTAGCCGGGTCGGAGATGGCGCGAAGCCCATATGGCCACGGCGGCTTAGCGAGGCCGCCAGGGTGCTCGCAGGAGCGCCAGGTCATTGGCCAACCACAACCACCACCGGCACCGATAACACGTGCCGCGAAGTCGCTGTGAGGTTCTGACGGCCTCCAGAGCAGGCAAGGACTTCTGCCACGTCAGCCGATCTGCCTCGCTTGTCTCTGACTGGCCGGGACGGTATAGGTCCCATGAAAGGTGGTGGACGGTCGAGGCGTCAGGGAAGTGCCTGTCTAGCTGACGGAAATCTGGCTCGAAGGACACCCCGGCCACACGGGGAGCGCGTCCAGTCCAGAAGGACATTCGCTTCAACTCGTAAAGGTGGCTTGCCTGCCAGTACCAGGATTCTGCCTTTAAGTAATGCGTGAGCGCGACCAGCAGGGCCACGCCGATGAGGACTGCAACCACGCTCCTGGGTACTGACCCGAGGGCCGAGAGCGCCGCCACTAGGCCGAGCATCAAAGGCCCTATCACCCAGACCGACCCGGACCAAAGCTCGCGACGAACTGGCGGGTCAGGCTCATAGGCGGCGGGATCCATCTGCCGCCACGCCGAGCCCATCATGGGCAGAGCTTATTCCGGCCGCTGCGGGCTAGTAGACTCGACCTATCGCGCGGAAGGTACCTCCGCTGCGGTCACCGGGGCCGGGCATCCCCATGTCGCGGCCCTTTCTCGCGAAGAGGGGGGCCGCCCGCGGTCTCGGTCGCTGGTCGCTCCAGGACCACTGGCAGTCAGAATGGCAGTCAATTTCCGCTGGGTACGTCAGCGGCCTGAGCGCTAAAGCTCGGATCTGATCTCAAAAAGGTGGTGCCAGCAGTGGGAGTCGAACCCACACGAGCTTGCGCTCAACGGTTTTTGAGACCGTTTCGCGGGCTAGCCCCAGAGTCCTGTTGCAGTCCCTAAGGATTTCCTTTGGGACCGCTGCCTCGGCTGCCGCCCAGCTACTC
>DATKSR010000013.1:0-9223 GCA_035531555.1 Candidatus Dormiibacterota bacterium | reverse complement strand
CGGCGGCGCTTGCCCATCGCCTCGCCTAGCCCTTGAAAGGCCGCGTCGAGGTGCACGTCAGCGCAATGGAGCAGTCTCACCGGTGCAATATGTACCACTTGGCCGCCCCCAGGTCACGCCGACCGGGTGCGCGGGGCACGTAAAATCGCGCTTGTGCCACCGATTCTACCCCCCGGGCCTGTGGATCAAGCCCAGCGGGTCGTGCTCCGGAAGGTCAACCATCGGGCTCCCGGATTCATCAGCCACCTGGTTCGCAGTCGCCTGATCGGCCACCAGGTGGAGGTAGGCCAGCGCATCCTGGCCTACCAAGTGGCGTTCACCGTTCCCGCAGGGCTGGTCGAGGTCACCGATGGCACGATGATCGAGTTCATTGAATGACCTCTCCCTGACCAAACCGTGGCTGGCGGCGGCCGGACTCAGCCGCCGCTACCGCAACGGCCGCGGGGTGGGCCCGGTCAACCTCACGGTCGGCCCCGGGGAAGTCCAGGCCCTGGTCGGTCCCAATGGCAGCGGCAAGACGACGCTCCTGCGGTGTTTGGCGACCAGGACTCGCCCCAACTCGGGAGAGCTGACCTGGTTCGGGGATGGCGATCGCCAGGCGGCTCGGGCAAAATTGGCGGTGGTCTTCGACGCCACCGCCCACGCCGACGAGCTGAGCGCCAGGCAGAACCTGGCCTTCTTCGGCACCGCCCGCAAGGCGCGGAGTGACCTCTGGGAGCCCGCCTTAGAGGAGGCGGCGGTCGCCGAGCTCGGGGGTGACCCCCTCGCCCGACTTTCCTATGGGATGCGCCGCCGGGTGCTGCTGGCCGAGGCTCTGGTGGGCGACCCACCGCTCCTGCTCCTGGACGAGCCCACCCTGGGCCTGGACGTGAGCGGCTGCCAGTGGCTGGCGGAGGCGCTGCGCATCCGGGCACGGACTGGTCTGGCCACCTGCATCTCCACCAACGACACCGACTTCGTGGAGCAGGTGGCGACAAGAGTCTGCTTCCTGGTCGACGGGGAGGCCGTCCGGGACGCTCCGCTAAGTGAGCTGCTGGCCGAGCTGGGCGGCACCAGAGAGGTCCAGCTGAGCTACCGGGGACCCTCTCCTATCTCCGCTGTTCGGGTGATCGAAGGAGTCGACCGCGCCGCCGAAGCGGAAGGTGGCCTGCTGATCCTGGCTAGGCAGCGCGATGGCCTCCTCCCCGACATCCTGGCCACCTTGGGAGACCTCGACCTGCACCTGGTTGACCTCAAGGTGCGCGATCCGGGGCTGGCGGACTGTTTTCTTCGGTTGACCGGCCGGGCGCTCCATGACTGAGCGCAGTCAAGTGGTCATGGACCGATCGCAACCCCGGATGGCTGGACTGGCTCTTCCGCGTCCGACCCAGCTCTGGCAGCTGGAGCTGCGGGGAACGCTAGCCCGGCGCCGGGCGCTGGTTATCAAGCTGGCCTTCCCCTTAGTGCTGGTGATCCCACTGGTGACGACCGGGGCCCCTCCCTTCTTCGCCGGCATGCTGCTGACGGTTCTGATCGCCATGGTGGGAACTGTCGGCACCGGGGTGACCATCACTCGGGCCCGAGGTTCGGGTTGGCTGGACCGGTTGGCGGTCCTGCCGCTGCCCGCCTGGCGGGTGGGTCTGGAACTCTTCTTCGCAGGCTGGTTGGTGGACGCTCTCCAGGCGACTTTGGTGCTGGTGGTCATCGCCATCGCCGAGCGTCCTGACCCGGCCACCCTGGCGACCACCTGGCTGCTGGCTCTCTCGGCACTGTCCTTCTCCGGGGCCATCGGCCTGGGTATCGCCGCCCTCACCGACCACGCTGGGGAAGCCATGGTCTACTTGTCAGTGGTACTGGCTCCTCTGCTCTTTCTCTCAGGACTCTTCACAGGTGTCCCAGCGGGCGGTCTGCGCTACTGGGTGGCGCAAATCCTGCCCTTCAGCTATCTGGACGAGGGCTTCCAGCTGCTATTGGGAGGTAACCCTCCCTACGGCGACCCCCTGAGCTTTCTGATCGCCGCCATCATCTTCCTATCCGTCTCACTGGTGGCTACGGCAGCGCTAGGCAGGGCAATCCTGGCCCGGACTGCCTAAACCGGAAGGAGGCAGCGGCTTCTCTCCGGGGGCGTCCGGTCAGATAGTGGAGTTGGGAGGCTGGAAGGGACGGTTCCGCTGACCTCTCATGTAGAGGAACATTCCGATCAGCGCCAGCAGGACGCCGGCTCCCACCAGCAGCTGGCCGACCGTCTCCGGCAACCTGGCCCCGGTCGTGGGGGTACTGGCCGCCAACACGCCTCCGTTTGGACCGGTACTGGCCCCCAGGACCCCGCTCCCTCCGGTTCCCGTGTAGGTGGACGCGAGCTGGATCGTGGCGGCAGCGCCTTGATAAGGGTTGCCAGCGGCAATCGGGAATGACCAGATGATCTCGAAGGAGTCGCCGAAGCTGGAGTTGTCCACATTCGTGGCTACCGTCTGCGCACGTGAAGTGCTGGCACAGTAGGCCGCGTTGGGACAGGAGACTGTTCCCAAGTTGAAGTTGCGACCCGTGGTCACGTCCTTGACCAATACTTGCAGGCCAGTGGACTGACCGTCCAGGACCGCCTCAGTGCCGACCCCACTACCCGGTGCCCCCCCTCCCGACGTGGAGACGGTGTTGATCACTAGAGTGACCTTGACCGGGGTAGACGTGCTGTTCGACGTGTCGCTGACCGTCTCCAAGCAGGAGCCGGTGTCGCCGGGAGCAAGCGCGATCGAGGCGCCGCAGACACCGAGCGAAGCTGCCGAGGCGGGACTGGCTGCCGCCACCGCGATGACGATGCCGGCGGCTCCCATTACCAACCCGACCGCGACCAGCACAGACCAGAGACGGCGCGGACGCAAGTGCGACAAGATTCTCACGTCCAGCTGATCGGTCCGATCGCAACCGTCCTGAGGTACTTTGTGTTATGTGCGGGCTGAACCGCTACCGCCGTGAGTGTGACGTGGGCGCCGCGGGGCGGATTGGCACTAAACGTGATCGTGAAGGTGTCAGAGAAGCCCGTGGTGACGACCCCACCACCAACAATCTCGTCCTCGTCAGCAAGAAAAGTGTGGTTTTTATCTGAGTCCACTACCTGGTAGTTTGTGGCTAATATAGCGAAACTCGTCACGGTCAAGCCGATCCAGGACGAAAGGGTTCCTGCATACGAGATGACGTACTTGCAGGAACTGGCCTTCGAAGCCACGCACGAGGATCCGGAGGCGCTGGTCAACGTGACGGTCCCGGCGGTGAAGGTACTCACCTGCTGGGAGCCCGTAGCGCAAACAGGGCTAGGCTCGTCGAGATCGATAGCGCCGCCAGCCCGCCCACCGCAGCGATGGCCACGAGAGCCAGAAGGCGTCGCCACTGCGTGATCACTTTAGCAAACTCTCCAAGAACCGGCGGGTTTGAATTGGTTTCGTCGCCGGGGGATCGGCGGGTCGAACACCCGCCGATCCCCACCTCAATAACTTCTAGGTTTCGCTCTGCCTCAGCTGACCGAGATCAGAGAAATGCTCTGGCTCGACTGAATTCCGGTGGGATTTGCATCGCTCGCAGTCGCATGGATGTAAGGAGAACTGCTCCCAGCTCCGCTGTTGTAGGAAAAGTCGAGATAGTCTCCGGAGTTGACTGCCTTCCCATTCGAGCAGGTGCCCAACGGCAAACCGATAGTCGACGTCCCGTCCCCATTTCCCCCTGGTGATGTAATGACCGGACATGTAACGGGGCTGGCCCCGCTCTGGGTGAGATCGGTCACCGTGAAGTCAGCTGGGTTGAGAAGGTTGCTGCCACCCCACGTCACATCTTCGTTGTAGGTGAGCGTGATTGCGGGCGAAGCACTAACTGCACTCGCGCCGACTATGAACGGATCTGGGCCGGTGGTGCCCGGAATGCTGCACGGTCCCAGGTAGCAGTCGTTGCCGTTGTTGTTCGGGTACTGCACTGCGCTTGCCGTGAGCGTTATGGTCGCTGATCCGCCCTGGTAAACATCGCCCGCCCACGAAGGAAGGGCAGCATAGAGAGTGAACGTCTCAGTGGTGTTCGGCTGAAACTCGACTCCTGTGCAGTTCACACAGCGTGCGAGAGGGTACACGACCTGATTAGTACCGGTCGGCGAGAAGGATTGCCCTGGGTTTGAAAACCTCGCTCCTTCCGACGAGTCTCCCACAATGGCCACCTGCAACCCGGTCGTCGTTCCGTCATAGAGGTCGCTGGTCCCAACCGGGACCGAAGGAGATGCACTTAGCCCCGTGGTCGAAGTAATAGACGCGGAAAGCAGCATCCATGCCGTGAGACTTCCGGTGTAGTCGACCTTGTATTGACAGGTCGTCGGCGCATCGCCGGGGGCGATGTTGGTGAACGTACACGAGGTCGACGCCGAGTTGCTAAGCGTCACAGTTCCAGCGGTAACTGTGTCTGATATCCCCGTAGCCGAGGACGTGAACAGGGCAAAGCTCGCCCCCATCGCCATGGCGGCGATCGCGCCCACGCCAACTACGCCTGCGAGCACCAGCCCGAAGCGCTTGGTTGCTAGATTCATCCGAAGTCTCCCCTGAGTTGATCCGAAATTGATTGCGCGTGAAACGCGCTCACGAAGCGATCGAAAGTAGTCAGTTCTCGCTCTATCGACTCCTCCTCCTTTTCGCCGTGCCTGCACCCAATAAGTAGCAATGTGTTATTCACCGGGGGTCTCCCTGGTGACCGGCGGCGGCGCTTCGGCGCTGCACCTCCTGCTCACCGAGCCTTACCCACCGCCTCCGGATCTCCTCCTCGACCAGGTACACCAGCGGGATCATGACCAAAATCACGAAGGTCCCCGGCTGGTGCAGCGTGCTGAGGACATAACCTCCGAACGGGATTCGCTGCCCCTGGTAGAGGCCCAGGATCGCTGATGGTGCCACCAGCGCCAAGTCCGGGGCGTTGTTGCTGTCCCCCTTTGTGCGGTACTCCACGATCTGCACACCGTTCGCTTCCGGTCCCTTGACCACAGCATAGATGCGGTGGGTTATCACTAATGAGGTGCTACCGGCAACAGCTGGCGTGGTGCTAAAGGTGATGATCTGTCCCTTGTGCAGGTGCTCCGCAGCGGAAGTTGTGATTGCTTTGTCGGCGATCAGATCCCCGGTGTCGAAGGTGGGGGTCATCGAGCCGCTGGCCACCGAGTAAACCGGCCGACCGAAGAAGGTGGTCTGCCCGGTGGAACTGTGGCGGAGGGACACCGCTAGGAAGATGGCGAAGACCACCAGCACGATCACCACCGCAGCCAACAGCGACTCGACCGCCCGCACGACAGGGTTGCCGCGGCTCTTGACCTGCTGGCGGTCGATCTGCGTCCCCATCAGGGACTAACCGATGGACTGGGAGACGGGCTGGAGGCGGCACTTGGGCTGGGCGTCGCCGTTGCAGTCGGACTGGGCGTCGCCGTTGCAGTCGGACTGGGCGTCGGCGTGTCGGTCGAACTGGGTGTCGACGTTGGGGTTGCTGTCGCCGTCTGACGTGGAGAAGGCGTCGGCGTCGCCGAGGCCCACCAAGTGGGGGTGGGGGTTGCGATCGCGACCCGAATCGAGCCCTGGGTGAGCTTGGAGTCGGAGTCGGTCCGCGAGCTGGCTGAGGCGGTCAGCGGCGCGGCCGTGGAGCTGAACAAGGAGTTGCTGGAGCCAAGCGCAGAGTGGATCACCAGGACTGGTGCGGCCAGCAGGACCACGACCGCCAAGACGGCCATCGGAATGCCTGCCCGTCGTCGGACCCGGGGAAGTGAGGGCGCGGGCTGGGGTGTCAGCGGATCGGGCATCCAGCTTGGTCCGTCCTCGAGGCTGCTGGACCGATTCCAAGGGGTGTGCTCGCCCAAGGTGCTAGCCAGCCTCCCCACAGCACGCATCAACGACGAGGGAACAACGCGGTCCTCCACTACCGACCTGCCGCCCCCCCCCGACCTGCGGCCTTCCCCCGCGAGGACTACGACCCAACAGGCTGCTTCTCCACTGCTTCCGACTCCAAGCTGACGCAGTGTAACAATTCAATATGCGAAGAGACGATTAAGGTGCACGGATTGACGGATTCGTTACCGCCGCTGCTCTGCCCGTGACTTGATCTGGCATCCCCTCCCCCCAATGATCCCTTCCCGAGACGGGCTACGGGCGCCTCAGTGGCAGGAAGCCTGGGTGCCCACCAGGAAGATCGCTATCACCGCGATCAGGTTGAAGGAGGCGTGCAGGACCATGCCCGGGACCAGGGAGCGAGACCGCTCGTAGACCAGGGCCAGGGCCGCCCCGGCGATGAAGAGGGAGGGGCCCAGGAGCAGGATCGAGCCGCCCACCGAGAAGGTGTGGGCCAGAGCGAAGACCAGACTGCTGACCAGAACCGAGACGGTCACCCCCCACCTCCGGCGGAGCCCGCCGTAGATGAAGCCGCGGAAGGCGATCTCCTCGACGATCGGGGCGATCACGGCGATCCCGATCACCCCCAGAAGGGGATCGGGTCCGAAGGCCTGGGAGATGTCGCAGCCCTGGGGATTCTTCATCCCCCCCAGGAGCGGGGAGAGGATCTCGGAGATGATCCCGGTCAGCACCTGGAGGAAGAGCGCCAAGGGCGGCATCAGGATCACCACCCAGACCGGTAAGCGCCTAAGCCCGAGCCTGACCCAGGCCCCACCACCGTTGCGGCTGGCGAAGAAGAGCACGATCCCCAGCAGCACCCCGTAGAAGGTGATGGTGGTGGCGAAGCTGTAGTAGGGGGAGATGGGCGCCCACTTGGGTCCCGAGAGGGCTCGGACCACCCCCATCTGGTGCAGGGTCAGCACCACCACCGCCGGCACGAAGTAGGCGGCGGCCACTCCCGGTATCGAGATCAGCACGGCCAGTACGATCTGGCGGATCCCCCACGAGGCCCCGGGTAATGGGGGGCTGGGAGAAGTGGGAGCTGGCGGAGGTGCCTCGATCAGAACCCCGGCCCCCGGCGAGCACCGCTTCCCGAACTCGGACCGCTCTCGGAGCTGGGATCCTCGCCCCACCTGGTCCCCGGCGACGAGGGTGGCGGAGGCGCGTTGCCCACCCAGGGGATGGGGAAGCGCTCGCTGACCGGCGCCGGCTCGGCCAGGACTGGCGCCTCAGCCACCGGATGGCGGGCGGCGGGGCGGGTAGGCCCGGTGGGGCTGGTGCGGATCCAGAGGTAGGCGAGTCCGCCCAATAAGAGGACATAGACCACAGCGAACGTCCATGAGCTCTCCAGAACCCCGACCAGGGCCGAGGCCAGCAGCTGGAGCCCGAGCCCCCAGCTGACCCTCTCCGGATGGCCGGTGAACCTGGTCCCGGGACGGAGCACCCCCAAGGTGCCGGCCAGGATCATGGCGTCGCCACCCAGCCCCACCACCGCCCCGATGAATACCAGAGCGAAGTCCAGAGGCCCCTGCGGTGCGCCCAGGTTGGCGATGGCACCTCCCAGGGCCAGCACCGCGATCACGTTGAACAGCACCGAGCAGGCCGAAACGAAGAGCAAACCGAGGGCCAGTCGGATCCGCCACTCGGGAGATGGCGACCGAGCCGGCAGGCTCCGATCGATTGGGGTGGGAGCCAGAGCGGTGCTGCGCCGCCGGCGAGGCTCGTTCACCATTCCGTCACCATAAATCGAAAGCTGCCACGCCCAGGCGCGGCAGCAGTGCGTTGCCGGAGAGCGGGCACCAGCACATCATGCCTGAAGGCCCCGCACGCTGAGCTCGTGGCTGGCTCTTCCTTAATGAATGACTGCTATCGATAGTGACGCACCTGTCGCAGATCGATCGCCATTCCTCCCCCCAATTGACAGCGTTGCTATGCTTCAGTCTGTCCTGGAGAGAGGAGTCCTGCCATGTCTGCGCGAGTTAGAACTTCACCAAGATCCGAACCGATCGTGGTCGAGGTTGCTTTGGATGAGGAAACTCGGAGTTACGCCTTCTTGGTGCGAAAGTTGAATATCGCTGGAGGAGCCGCAACACTGCCCGAGGCTCTCTCCCTGGCGGTAGAGGCTGTCGACTTCGCCCTCGAAGATGCGTCAGCAAAATCTGACGATGCTCACCAAGCCACGCCTCGGGGTTACCGAAAGGCGGAACTTTCACTCTCTATCGCCTGACCAAGTCCGAAACGACGGAGGGCGGAGGTGACCAAGGGACCCCAGGTGCGACGGGCTCTTGAGAAGGCAGGATGGACAGAGGTCCGCTGCAGAGGGTCCCATCATCACTTCCAGAAAGGGGAGTTGCGAGCTACCTTTAGCTTCCACGACTCCCTTGATCTCGGCAAGTCCCATCTCGAAGTGGTGGCCAAGGCATTCGGGATGACGGTCGACCAGCTTCGCGACTTGCTTTGAGATCAGCCTGACGGGCTGTTAAGAGGGTCCTCCGAGCACTCTCGTCGCATCAGCCGAACCCCCGTCTCACCGGCTGCGGTGCCCGTGGCAGAGAGGGGCGCTCTACGGGGTGGGGATGCCTCCGAAATGGGAGTCCGGGCGTGGGGCAGCGGCCGGTGGTGTGCCTGACGGCGCGGTCACAGTCACACAGCGGCATCTAGCGTCGGGACGCTAGGGATCGCGGTCAAGGCCCCGATGGGATTGTCCTGGCCAGCGATAGTCGGGTCAGCGCGACGCGGAGCGTGCCCGCAAAGCGTCATCAACCAGCAGCTCCGAGTCCCGGCTCACTTTGACAAGGCGACGAAGCTGCTCAAGGTTGACGGTCACCGCAAGGTGGGGGCAATCACTTGCAGTGCCCGTTCCAGCGGGTGGTTCGAAGTCGAGAGCGACCTATAATTCTCAGCATGCCAGCCCCGAGTGGGGATTCCGGGCGGGTACCAAGCTCGGTGCTCTCAAGAATCCGGTGCGCCGCCGACTGCCGCGACCTCTCCCTGGAGGAGTGCCGTCAGCTGGCGTCGGAGATCAGGGAGTTCCTGGTCGAGAAGGTCTCTCTGACCGGGGGGCACCTAGGGCCCAACCTGGGGGTGGTGGAGCTGACGCTGGCGATCCACCGCACCTACGACAGCCCGACCGACCAGATCGTCTTCGACACCGGCCACCAGGCCTACGTGCACAAGATCCTGACCGGGCGAGGCGACCAGTTCGCCACCCTGCGCCAGGCGGGCGGCCTCTCCGGCTATCCCAGCCGAGCCGAGTCCCCCCACGACCTGGTCGAGAACAGCCACGCCTCGACCGGCCTCAGCTACGCCCTTGGGCTGGCCCAGGCCAAGCGCCGCCGGGCCGAGCCGGG
>DATKSR010000012.1:0-8369 GCA_035531555.1 Candidatus Dormiibacterota bacterium | reverse complement strand
CCGCTGGTTTCCGCACCCCAAACCACCCGGAATCCCCTCAAAAACCGCCACCAAAACGCGACGGGCTGACTTCGGGCCTAGTTCAACACCCTGCTAGCGTCCTCGAACAGCATGGTAGTCGGATCGGGCATTGCCAACATTTGGGCCCGGGATGCGCAGGCGATGAAGGCGGGCCAGCTCACCCTGGATGAGGCGTACGAGGGACGCTTCCTACTAGGGCTGGGAGTCAGCCATGTGCCACTGGTCAATCCCCGTGGACACGCCTACGACCGGCCCTACTCAGCCATGCGGGCGTATCTAGACGCAATGGACGCGGCTCAGTACGATGCGCCGATGCCCGCTCACCGGCCTCTCCGCGTGCTGGCTGCTCTGGGGCCGCGCATGCTCGAACTGGCTGCGGAGAAGGCGGACGGAGCGCATCCGTACTTCGTGCCGGTGGAGCATACGGCGCAAGCCCGCGTCGCGCTAGGCAGGAGCAAGCTACTCTGCCCAGAGCAGGCAGTGGTACTGGAGTTGGACCCACACGAAGCTCGCGCTACCGCACGTCATCACACCAGGTCCTACATTCGCCTGCCCAATTACCGAAACAATCTGGAGCGGCTGGGCTTCGGGTCTGAGGACTTCCAGGGCGGGGGAAGCGATCGGTTGGTGGATGCCGTGGTTGCCTGGGGTGATGTCGGGCGCGTGGTGGGAAGAGTCCTGGAACAGCTGCAAGCTGGAGCCGATCACGTGGCGATCCAGGTAATATCTCGTGACCTAGCGCAGGTACCGGAGACGGAGTGGGCAACCATCGCTGCGGAGTTGGGCCTGGGGAACGCTCTGGAGCGCTCCCGGCCCCAAGAGAGTTTGTCGGACGAGTCTCGTCACCCTTGACTGAGACGCCCTAGTAGCAGCAGGCACACGTGAGGGAGTGAACTGAGATGCCAGGGGTGGCGAGTGACGATGTGGTCTACCCAACCACCCCGTCCATGGCTGTCCCGACCAGTAGCCAAGTCGCATCTATGGCGTAAGCAGCTGGAACTCAGAGCTAGATTTATCGGGCCGCTAACCTTCTCTCCCAGCGCTGCCGGGAGGGGGCCGGATTGTGAACGCCGCCACCGTGGTGAACCGGGATCGTCACCAGGAGGTGCTCGGGATGGCCGCCTTCACGACCGAGTACGGGGCCGCCTGGCTGACGTTCCCGCGCTCCTTGGTGCCGCGGGGGCTGACCGGTGTGCTGCTGGCGATCGCGGTCGACCATCTAGGCCTCAAGGGATCCCTGGCGCCCACCCTGCCCCGGTACTTCCTAATAGCATTGCCGACTTCACTTTTTGCGCAACCTGATGACCCGGGTGCCCAGCTCCACGCAGACCATGGTGGCCACTCTGGCGCGCTCGGCCTTCGCCAGGCCGGACCGGGCCGAGGTGCTGGCCTTCGCCGGCTTTTCCAAGCAGCACTGGCGCCAAATCCGGTCCAACCACCCCCAGGAGCGACTCAACTGAGAGATCCGCCGCTGCACCGATGTGGTGAGCATCTTCCTCAACCCCCAATCCGTGATCCGCTGGGTGTGAACGGTCCTCGCCGAGCAGACGGGCGAGTAGCCCGTGGGGGCCGGCCGGCACCTCGGCGTGGAGTCCCTTACCGCGACACGCAGCAGAGCACCTGTTGACGACGCTGCCAGCTGGCCCGTGCTGACCGGGGCAAGATGATGTTCAAGGGTGCCCCCGTGACGTTTCGTACACAACTTGCGCGGACAGGGTCATGCTCCTCTCTTCGGGACAGCCGCCCGGGCTAGGATGCGAGGTGGGAACAGGGGAGCAGATGTAGTTGACGATCCGGCATACTTGTGGCGGTAGCAATGGCCCGCCCGAACCGGCTGCCGGCATCGAGTTGGCCGGTAAAACAGTTGGGCAGGCGCAGGACCAGCCTCCGGGTGCTCAGGCTCGGGATGCCCAGTCTGGAGTGGATCACAACTATGCTTGACGCCACGGAGGCACTGGCGTTTAAGGTCGCGGAGAAGACCATGGCCACCCCACGGATGGTGTGGCTCCGGCTGAGTCCACTGGGCCCGAGCATGTCCTTTCAGTCAGGGCAGTACGTCGTGCTCACAGACGCGGACGAGGGGGTGGCGCCCCGCGCCTATTCGATCGCCAACGCGCCCCGCCCTGACGGCAACCTGGACGTGCTCGTCAGCACCGTCCCCGGTGGGGAAACCAGCTCGTGGATTCTTAAGGACCTCACCCTTGGAGAGACTGTTTCCGTCACCGGACCGTATGGCAGCTTCATCCCTGGTCCCGGGGACTCTGGGCCACGCCTCTACCTTGCCGGCGGTGCTGGGCTCGGCCCCATCCTAGCCTTGCTCGAGGACAGCCTCGATGCCAGTGAAGTGGAAACCTGTCTCATCATTTCCGCGCGGACCGACCCGGATGTTGCCTGCCAGGTCCGGCTCCTCGAGTGGCAGAACCGACTCCCTCGATTCCACTTCCTGCGCACTCTGACCAGGGCCGACGGCGTGCCGCCGCTGGGTCGGATTCCGATCATCTTGCCGAGTCTCTTCCCCAGCCTGGACGGCTACTCTGTCTTCAGCGCGGGCGGCCCTGGCTTCGTGGATGCCTGCGCGGAGACCGCTACCCGACTTGGCGCCGCGCCAGCACGGGTCCACACGGAGGCCTTCTTCAGTGAACCGCAGCCCTGGTAGGGATGCACCCGAGGGCTCTCGGGTGTACACGCGACTCGGCGACGACGGAACCACCGGGATGCTCTTCGGCGGCCGACTCTCCAAGGCAGATCTCACGGTGGGCGCGTACGGATCGGTAGATGAAGCCGGGGCCGCGCTCGGAGTCGCGCGCGCTGACTGTGGGGTGCCCGAACTTGCGCAGATCATCCTCAGCCTCCAGCGCGATCTCTTCGTAGTGGCTGCCGACCTAGCGTGCAACATGCGACAGCGGCAGCGGTTGAGGCCCCGGGTTTCGCTGGTGGTGTCGGAAATGATCACCGGGTTGGAACGGACCATAGATACCGTGGTGGCTGAGCATCCATTACGGCCGGTCTTCGTGGTATCCGGAGCCAACAGTGCGTCGGCAGCTCTCGACCTGGCCCGCACCATAGTGAGGCGTGCGGAGCGAGAGACGATCCAGGTGCAACAGTTGCGTGGGGGCATCAATCCGCTCGTCGTCACCTACCTGAACCGGGCTTCCGACCTCGTCTATGTGCTGGCGAGGTGGGCTGCGGCGGGCAGCGAGGAGATGGCAAGCCACCTCTGAGCGGACTGACACACTCAGGCCTAGACCGATTCTCCTGGAACCGTGGCCGCTTGGCGACGCCCCAGTCGTGCGCGAAGACATTCCTGAGCACGCCGCGCAGGGGCCAGAAAGATCCCCTCCTCGATCACGGACACCCAGATGCCGTCGAGCAGCTCCGGCTCCCGAGCTTATCCCGATCCGCCAACCCTTAAATTCTCTACCGGCATGGCGGTCCGATACGCTTCGTCTTCACCCGCCGCCATCGGGTTTGGCTCGTTCCGGTGCTGGCTGTGTCCACACCGGTGGGGAGCGGAAGGAGGGCAACGATCGTCGTTATGGAAACCACCGGGGCGATCCCCCAGTGCAACACTCCAAGTCACGACGAGGCGAAGGTGAACAGAGGTGCCAGCACGCTTTCCGACGCGGAGCGTCGGTTGGGACCAGCGGTTGACGGCCGCCCCGCGGCACCCCGGTTGAGGGCTTATTGAAGTGAGAGGCTCATCGTCACGGCGGTGGCAGTCGCCGCAGCATGAAAGGGAGGATCCCCCCGTGGAGGTAGTAGGCCTGCTCCATCGGGGTGTCTAGGCGTACCCGAGCTTGGAACCTTACCCCGTCGGCGCGCACCTCGACCTTCTCGGGGACCGAGCGCTCGGCGAGAGAACCGAGGCCGAGTATTTCATAGGTCTCCTGGCCGCTCAGGCCGAGGGCGGCGGCGCTGGCGGGAAGCTCCAGGGGTAAGACGCCCATACCGATCAGGTTGGAGCGGTGGATACGCTCGAAGCTCTCCGCCAGTACCGCCCTCACCCCCAGCAGGAGCGTTCCCTTCGCTGCCCAGTCTCGAGAGGATCCCGCCCCGTAGTCTCTGCCCGCCACCACGATCAACGGCACCCCTTCGGCCCGGTAGCGCTCGGCCACAGCAAAAATCGAGCCCTTCTCATTGCTGGGCAGGTGCAGCGTGACACCGCCTTCGGTCTCCGGTGTTAGCAGGTTGCGGAGCCTGGGGTTGGAGAAGGTTCCGCGCAGCATCACGTGATGGTTGCCCCGGCGAGCACCATATGAGTTGAAGTCGGTTACGGCAACCTCGTGCTCGGTGAGCCATCTCCCAGCGGGGCTCTCCGGCCCGATCGCGCCAGCGGGGGAAATGTGATCGGTGGTGACCGAGTCCCCGAGCAAAGCGAGCACTCGCGCCCCCACAATGTCGTGCGGCGGCCCTGGCTCTGCGGGCATGCCCTCGAAGAACGGTGGGGCGCTGATGTAGGTAGATGTGGCATCCCAAGCGAAGGTAGTCCCAGCCGCAATCTTCAGCGCCCGCCAGCGCTTATCACCCTCGAAGATCGACGCGTAGGCGGAGTGGAACATTCCGGCACCAACGGCCTCCCGAACGACATGGTCGATCTCACTCATGCTCGGCCACAGGTCGGCCAGGTGCACTGGATGACCGTCGGTCGCCACCCCTAGTGACTCGGTGGTGAGATCGATGTCCATGGTGCCCGCCAACGCGTACGCCACCACCAGCGGGGGTGATGCTAGGTAGTTCAGCCGCACTTCGGAATGGATTCGTCCCTCGAAGTTTCGGTTGCCCGACAAGACCGCGCACACGGCCAATTCCCCATCGGTCACTGCGGTGGAGACCCCTTCCAGCAAGGGACCGGAGTTGCCGATACAGGTGGTGCAGCCATAACCGACCAGGTTGAATCCGAGGGTCTCAAGCGGCTCGAGGAGCCCTGCCTTCCGGAAGTAGTCGATGACGACCCGTGAGCCTGGCGCCAGCGAAGTTTTCACCCAGGGCTTGGATCGGAGTCCCAGCTCGACGGCCCGGCGCGCCACCAGTCCGGCCGCGACCATCACCTGCGGATTGGAGGTGTTGGTGCAGCTGGTAATAGCGGCGATCACGATCGCTCCGTGGTCCAAGGCCACTTCCGTCCCGCCTTCCAGTCGAGCTAAGGTGGGATGGGAGGGGTAGGCAGGCTCGCCCCGATCCTCCTCTGCTATCTGCCAGCTGCCTCCACCGTCATGAGAGGGGTCCTTCGGTAGTCCAAGGGCGATCGCTGTTGGGGAATCGCTGGCGGGGAAGGACTCGGCTGACGCCTCGTCGAGGTGGTTTAGGCGGACCGGCTGCCCCTTTGTCGAGGATGGGACCTGATTTGCCAAGGCTGCCCGCAAGGACTGCTTCGCCCGGGCCAGTGGGATCCGGTCCTGAGGGCGCGCCGGACCGGCGAGGCTGGGGACGATCTGGTTCAGGTCGAGCACGACGGCCTCGGAGTACGTTGGGTCGTCATCGTCGGAGTTGTGGAAGAGACCCTGCTCCTTTGCGTACGCCTCAACCAGGGCGACATGGGCGGGGTCGCGACCGGTCATCCGCAGATAAGCGAGGGTCGCGTCGTCGATGGGGCTCATGGTCGCGATCGCCCCGTACTCAGGTGACATGTTGCCGATGGTGGCCCTGGTCTCCACTGGGATCGTGGCTAAGGCGGGGCCGTGGCACTCCACGAGCTTGCCTACCACACCCACCTTCCGGAGCAACTCGGCGATGGTGAGAACCAGATCGGTAGCGGTCGCCCCCTCAGGGAGCTCACCAACCAGACGTAGCCCCACCACGGCCGGTACCAGCATGGAGATGGGCTGCCCCAGCATCGCGGCCTCGGCCTCGATACCACCCACCCCCCAGCCCAGCACCCCGAGACCATTGACCATCGGCGTGTGGGAATCGGTACCGACCAGCGTGTCGGGGTAGGCTCTGCCGCGATCGTCGAAGATCACCCGCGCCAGGTACTCCAGGTTGACCTGGTGGCAGATTCCCGTGTCGGGCGGGATCACGGAGAAGTTGTCGAAGCTCTGCTGAGCCCAGCGGAGGAGCTTATAGCGCTCGAGGTTGCGGGTCGCCTCTACCGTGGCGTTCCGCGCGAACGCATCGGAACGTCCCGACACCTCGACAATGACTGAATGATCGATCACCAGTTCCACGGGAATCCTCGGGTTGATACTGGCGGGGTCGCCACCGAGCCGCACCACAGCGTCGCGCATGGCGGCGAGATCAACCGCCGCGGGAACACCGGTGAAATCCTGCATCAACACTCGCTCGGGGAAGAACATCAGCTCCCGGCGCCCGGCCGATTCCGGTACCCAGGCGGCCAATGAGCTCACATCCTTAGCACTGACCGCTAGGCCGTCCTCGTGACGCAGGAGATTTTCGAGGAGGACCTTTATCGAGTACGGCAGGCGCGCCACATTGGGAAACACGTCAAGACGAAAGATCTCGACTTGGCGACCTCCGATCGCCAACTGGGATCTGGCTCCAAAGCTGTCGCTCGCCATGCTGCGCTGGCCTCGGGGCTAACGCGCCCGTCCTCGAATCTACCTGGGCTTCACGGGGATGGTCGAAACCCAAAAGCTAGGCGGGAAGCTCCGCTCCTCGGCAAACGCCGCCAGCCAACTCTAATACCCATGCTAGCACCACCGAGATAGGACGTCCAAGGGCCTCGCGTCTCTCCTCCTGACGTCAGCCGCGGAGCAACTTGGCAAGCACCTCCGCCTCGCTGAGCTCGGGCTGCTTGGTGGCGGTGAGCAAGGTCAACGTCCGTGCCTTCGCCAGCTCCCGCAGGTGAGCCAGCGCGGTAGAGGGCTCCCGCTGTTTCAGTTCGAGGTGATAACGGCGGCTGAACTCCTCGAACCGAGCCGGGTCGTGGCTGTACCACTTGCGCAGCTCCGTCGAAGGAGCGACACCCTTGCACCACTCGTCGAGTTCGGCCTTGGCCTTGGTCAGCCCGCGCGGCCAGATCCGGTCCACTAGCACCCGGGCTCCGTCACCGCGCAAGGGCGCGTCGTAGACCCGGCGTACCTGAACCTCCGCCTTCTCCGCCATCGTCAGCCTCCTCATCGGAATGATGCGGGACATTTCCGGGGTCGACCCAATCTCCATCATGATCGCGGTTCGCTGGCCGTGTGGCAGCCGGAAGGCGCGTACCTCTAACTCCGGCGGCGTCTCCGATTTCGCCGGCCCACAGCAGGCGCACCTGCGGCTGGCCCAAGGTGAGGCCGCCTGGGTCGGGTGCACCTTCGACTGTGGTGGCCGAGTCGCGGCAGGGACAGAGGACAGTTCAGATCAGCTCTCCTCCGACATCCCGGGAAGGGCCGCCCCGTGAGCTGTGTATTTCGCAAGGGCACGCATGACCGCCGCCCCGCACCTGTTGAAGGTAATCCGCACGCCAGAGCCGGTTAAGAGTAACTCGGTGAAAGGAGTAGTCTGAAAGTAGGGGTGGCAGCGTGCCGCGCGGTCGGTCTCATCGCCGGTCTCGCTTCCTCTGAGCATTCAAAAGGGACCCGATCGACGTGGATGGATGCGGGGTCAGGGTAGGTGCCAGGCAATTCAGCCTTCGTAGTCGTGGGAGCCGGTCAGGCCAGGGCGTTGGTGGTGGAGTCGCTGCGAGCCTGGGGCTTTGACGGTCGCGTCGTCCTAATCGGGGAAGAGCCCGTCCGGCCCTATGAGCGCCCGCCCCTCTCGAAGGACTACCGCCGCAGCCAGGCTGCCGAGTCGAAGGGGTCGCCCGTGCCGGATATTTCCTCTGCCACCCGGGACCAAGTTTCCAGGGAGAACTGCGACGCCGGTGGCTGAGGCAGGTCATCACGCAGGCTCACAGCGTCTCCCGTGGCGCCTACCGGCACCCCGTGCGCCGGGCGGAATTGTGGCCCGGGTGTCGAGGTGCTCAAGTCGGAAACCGCGTCTCCGCCAGCCTAGTATCGTGCGCTGAGACACAGCATCATCTCCTGCAGCGGTTGCCCCACCTCTGAGGTGAACAACACTTGGGTTCGAGTCACACCTTCACTTGCCAACCCGACCGGAGGGTCGCGAGAATTGGTAATGCTCTCGCCAGATAAGCCGGTAGATGGGGATCCAACGTGGGATATCGCGCAGAATCCGACAGGTACTGCGAACTCAGCTGCGACCATCCGATGATGGTAGTTGCTACGACGCTAATTGGCGGATGGATCGTTATGTGACACAGCTACCCGGCGGTCGGGACACCTTGTTCGAATGAGGTGACACGTAGCGACCCCCTCTGACCGGCCTAGAGTTGTCCACGATGTCCTGAGACACGACACTGGCTGGGGCGGGAGGATTCGAACCTCCGATTACCTGATCCAGAGTCA
>DATKSR010000011.1:0-4132 GCA_035531555.1 Candidatus Dormiibacterota bacterium | reverse complement strand
CAAGAACCGACTGGGCTGGGTCGCCTACGCCGCTACCGTCCTGCGCCACCTGGCCGAGCCACGGTTCCCGGTCGCGGTCCGCTTGGACGGGGGCGAGCCAATCGTGCGCCAGGTGCGGTCGGTCGTGGTCGCCAACGTGGGCCGACTCCCCGGGGGGATCAAGCTGCTCTCTGACTCCCGACCGGACGACGGGCTGCTAGACGTGGTGCTGATCGCACCACACCGGCTTCCCGATTGGCTGTTGCTGCTGGCCAGCCTAGTCGCCAGCTCCTCCAAGGCAAGCCGGCTGGAGAGCTTCCGGGTACGTCAAGTCGAGATCACCGCTGATCAGCCCCGGCCGAGGGAGATCGATGGGGACGCGCTTCCTTCGGGACAAACACTCAACGTCCGGATTCGCCCCGGGGGCCTTACCGTCTGTGTGCCTTGAGCTGACCGCGTCGCGGCGTGCCAGGATGCGAGCAGTTTCGGGCACCGGGATCGAACAAGCCCTCCCGGGCGGGCGGCGAGCCCCCCACACGGGCATCGGGAGCCGACCGCTGCGCCGCCAGCGCGGGATGCCTCTTATTGATCTGAGAGGGGCGGAGGCAAAATCGGCCGGCTGAGCACGGTTCTGGTCTCGACTGACCTAGCCGAAGCCCCTCCCCTTGAGCGGCACCGACGGTGGCGCGGCGCCGGGGACGGGAAGTACCGGGCGGCTGATCATTGCCGACGCAGGTGTGGACTGACCGTGGTGGTCCGGGACAATCGGTGGGCCGCTCGGGGCCATCGGATAACATCCGATCCGCCGTGGCAAGTCTCGACGTGGTGGTGGTGGGCGGCTGTGGTCATGTCGGGCTTCCGCTCGGCCTGGCGTTTGCCAGCCGCGGCCTTCGAACCGCCGTCTACGACATCAACCAGGTATCGGTGGAGACCGTCTCAGCAGGGACGATGCCGTTCAACGAGCCGGGAGCGCCGGAGGTGCTCCGCCAGGTTCTCGAACAGGGGACCTTTCGGGCCACCTCGGATCCTCAGATTCTGTCCGAGGCGGAGTCGGTGGTGGTGGTGATCGGAACCCCAATCGACAAGCACCTCAATCCGGAAGCCCTCGAGGTGCCCGGCGAGATCGCCAAGCTGAGCCGCCATTTCGTCGACGGGCAGCTGCTGGTCCTGCGCAGCACCCTCTATCCGGGGGTGACCGCACTGGTGGAGCAGAAACTTGCCGCCGATGGCCGCGAGATCGATGTCGCATTCTGCCCGGAGCGCATCGCCGAGGGCAAGGCCATGGTGGAACTCTTCTCCCTGCCCCAGCTGGTCTCCGGCCGCACGGCGGCCGCCCGCGAGCGGGCCGGAAAGCTGTTTCTCCAGCTCACCGCTGAAGTGGTCGAGCTGACGCCCGAGGAGGCGGAGCTGGCCAAGCTCTTCACCAACACCTGGCGCTACATCAAGTTCGCCACCGCCAATCAGCTCTTCATGATCGCCAACGACTTCGGCCTCGACTACTCCAAGATCCGCGAGGCGCTGGCCCGCAACTACCCGAGGGCCCACGACATGCCCTCGGCAGGTCTGGCCGCCGGGCCCTGCCTGCTCAAGGACACCATGCAGCTGGCCGCCTTCAACAACAACCAGTTCACCCTCGGTCACTCCGCCATGCTGATCAACGAGGGACTACCGCTCTACACGGTGGCCAAGCTGGAGCGCCGCTTCCGACTCAGCGAACTCACCGTCGGAGTTCTGGGGATGGCTTTCAAGGCGGACTCGGACGACATCCGGTCCAGTCTCAGCTATCGGCTGAAGCGGATCCTCGCCTTCAAGGCCAAGCGGGTGCTCTGCACCGACCCATACGTGCTCAGCGACCCCGATCTGGTGCCCCTCGAGCAGGTGCTACGCGAAGCGGATCTGCTCGTGATCGGGGCGCCCCACGAGGTGTACCGCCAGGTCGCGACCGACTTGCCGGTAGTCGACCTCACCAACCTGCGGGGCCAAGGCAGCTTGGTTTGAGCGACCCCCGGGTCTCGGTGGTGATCCCCGCCTACAACGAGGGCGAGGAGATCGTCAAATGCCTGGATCGGATCGTCGAGGCGGTCGGCTTTCCCTGCGAGCTGCTGGTTGTCTACGACCGGCCCACCGACACCACCGCGGCCCCTGCCCAGCGCTACGCGGCGGCCGACGCTCGGGTGCGACCGATGCTCAACCCTGGCCCCGCGGGGCCGGCAGGGGCGATCCTGGCCGGGATCAAGAGCGCCCGGGCCCCGGTGGTGGTTGTGACCATGGCCGACGGCAGCGATCAGCCGTCCCAGATCGAGGAGTTGACGAGTCTGGTCGAGAGCGGCGCGGTGGTAGCGGCGGCCTCCCGATACATGCGCGGTGGGCGCCAGGTGGGGGGGCCATGGCTTAAGGGACTGGTCTCGCGGACGGCGGGCGTATCCCTCTACTTGCTCGGGCGGGTGGGGACCCACGACCCCACGAACTCGTTCAAGGCCTACTCCCGAGCCTTCCTGGAGGAGGTCGGAGTGGATTCAGATGCTGGCTTCGAGATGGGCATCGAGATGGTGGCCAAGGCCAGGCGAGGGCGACGGCGGGTGGTGGAGATCCCGACGGTGTGGCACGACCGCACAGTCGGCGAGTCCAATTTCAAAGTACGGCAGTGGATCCCCAGGTACCTGCGCTGGTATCTGGTTGCGCTGCTGCCTTTTTATCGGGCCAAGCGGCCTACTAGGAGCTGAGCGCAGATGTCCAAGGTCTTGATCACGGGGTCCGCTGGCTTCATCGGTGGCTATGTCGTCGAAGCGTTGCTGGCGGCGGGCCACGAAGTCGTCGGTCTCGACAACCACTCTAAATACGGCAAAGTGGCCCGCTCCTACGACAACCATCCTGGCTACCGCCTAGTTGACGGTGACGCCCGAGATGTGGAGCTGGTGACCGAGCTGCTGCGCGGCTGCCAGCACTTCATTGCCGGAGCCGCCATGATCGGCGGGATTTCCTACTTCCACACCTACGCGTACGACCTGCTGGCGGCCAATGAGCGGATCATCGCGGCCTCCTGCGACTCTGCCATCGCGGCTCACCGGGAGGGAACCCTCGAGAAGGTCACCTACCTCAGCTCCTCCATGGTGTACGAGGGGACGACGGCTTGGCCGTCCACTGAGGGCCAGGAGCTGGAGATGCCCCCGCCCCACTCGTCCTACGGCTTCCAGAAGTTGGCGGTGGAGTTTTTCGCCAGAGCTGCCCAGGACCAGTACGGCCTGCCCTACACGATCGTGCGCCCTTTCAACTGCGTCGGTATCGGGGAGCAGCGGGCCTTGGGCGACGTCGAGATCGATAGCGGCAACGTCAAGCTGGCTATGAGCCACGTGGTGCCGGACCTGGTCCAGAAGGTACTGAAGGGCCAGGATCCCCTGCACATTCTCGGCGACGGGACACAGATCCGCCACTACACCTACGGCGCTGACCTTGCCCAGGGAATCATCCTTGCAATGGAGAGCCCCCTGGCGCTCAACGAGGACTTCAACTTCTCCACGGCCCAGTCCACGACAGTGTTGGAGCTGGCGGAGCTTGTGTGGCGCAAGATTCGCGGCGACTCAGAGCCTCTGCGCTACGTCTCCGATCCGCCGTTCGAGTACGACGTCCAGCGGCGGGTACCGGCCACGGAGAAGGCCAAGCGGGTGCTGGGCTTCGAGGCCACCACCTCACTCGACGCCATGCTCGACGAAGTAATCCCCTGGATCCGGGAGGCGATCCGGACCGGTCGGATCTAGTCGGGCACAGCAGTCACCCGCCGGTTTGCGGCGGGTGGCCCTCGCGATCTCGTTTGAGCTCGAAGAAGTAGCTTCTGCGGACCAGGCGTAAGACATCCCGGAGTAGCTCTCGGGACTCCTCGTCTCCGGGGACCTCGGTGATCACGGGACCGAAGATTCCTGCTCCCTTGCCGTCATCCAAAATCAGAGTCGGCACCCCGAATGCCTGGCATGCTGCCACCGCCGCTCGGTGGTCGGTGAGTACCTCCTGCCAGAGCGTGGGATCGGCTGGCGCGGAATCCCGACGGTTCGGATCCATCCCGGCCTCTGCCCAAGCGCGGTCGAGCACTCCCGAGTCGGCCAGCTTTTCGTGGCGGACGTGGGCTGCCGCTCCCATCGCGGTGTAGAGCCGGGCTACG
>DATKSR010000010.1:0-19009 GCA_035531555.1 Candidatus Dormiibacterota bacterium | reverse complement strand
CGAAGTTCCGCCTGGTTCAGCGCTGCTTACCCCGACCGGGCGGGGGCCTCCGACTTCAAGCCTCGCCGGCTGGGCCTTCACCGAGCCACGATAGCCGCACCATGCACTCCCGCCTGCCCCATCCCGTCAGTTGCGGCGGGTCTGAGGAAGGGAGGCGGGGACCCCATGGTCTACAAGGCGTCAGATGACGAGACGTCCGAAGAGAACGAGCGAGTGATCCGAGGATTCAAGTGGGTCCCGGTGTTCGATATCGCCTCCACGGACGGCGCAGACCTTCCAACCGTCTGCCAGAAGCTCACAGGTGACGATCCTGCTGGACTCTACTCCAGACTTGCCGACGTCGCCCACTCCATCGGCTTCGCTGTCGAGAACGCAGAGCTTCCCGGCACTGTCAACGGAGACTGCACTCATACGCTGCACCGCATTAGGGTCGAGATCACCAACTCACCCGCATAGCGGGTGAAGACCCTCGCTCACGAGATCGGCCATGCGCTACTCCACGAGGAGTGCGACAACCGAGCGCTTGCCGAGCTGGAAGCTGAGTCCACTGCCTACGTTGTCTGCCAGGCACTCGGGCTCGATACGAGCGACTACTCATTCGGGTACGTCGCGACCTGGGCCGGTGGTGGTAACCAAGCCATCGCCGGGATCAAGGGATCGTGCGACCGCATCCAGAAGGCTGCATCAACCATCCTCCGGCCTTTCGAGGCTGGAGAGCAGGCGGCGGCGGCCTGAGCCGCCCCTCCCTGCCCGCTTCCTACGGTCTTCCGTACCCTTTGGAATCGGCCCATACTAGAGACGAATGACTGATCCCGAAGACGAAACGCAACCAACCGGTGGCGGGTTTGAATACGTTCCCTCTGACGACGGAGAGCCGACTAACCCGCTAGAGGCGGCGCTCGACGCGTTCAGCCAGCAACAACGGTTATTGGCCAGCTTTGACTTCAGCGCTCTGAGCGCTGCGCAGAGTGTCATGGCTGATATCGCCAAAATGCACAACGATCTCGCCAAAACGGTCCTCTCATCAGTCAACTTTGGACACCTTCAAGAAACCACTCGCGCGATTACAGCAGCGGCAAGCCTGGCTCCAATCGCTCGGATCGACAACACTTGGTTGGAGCAACTCTCCAAGTCTCTCGACTTCTCGGCGATCACTCGCGCGAACGAACTCATCCTCAATAACGCAGCGTTCTCGGCAGCAAGCCAGATCCAACGCGAGACTTTCGCCTCAATCTCAAGGACCTTGGACTATTCGGCACTAACCGAGCAACTTTCTTCGGTCCTCCAGGGAATCGACTGGGGGATGCTTACTGGTGACCTCGACAATTGGCTACCTGAGAACCTGCGAGAGGGTGATGAGCTGGAGGAGGTTGCCCGACTGGCTCTTGAGGAAGGCTTGCCGCTGGCATGGGTGCCACGAGCAGAGTTCGTCCATAGTCTCGTGAATGCTAAGTCAAAGGAAGAGCGCTCACGAATCCTGTCGGAACACCTAGCGGAGATCCTCGACGATTGCGACGCTGTTCTCAATAGTATTGATCACGACTGGGCGAGCCAGTGCCGGAGCGCGATTGTTGTCTTACGTCAACCTGGCCTTGAAGCACCAGCTCAGTCCCACGCTGGCAACATACTCGACAGCATCGTTTTGGCCACTCTCGGTGGCAAAGGGCGCGATGAAGCAGCCCGACGGGCGTCTGCTCCCTACGACGACCTTCCCTTGCGGGTCGCGGTCGAGAACCTAGTACTGAGACCTCTCTTTCTCGGGTTTGCCCAATGGTGGCCAGCGCATGGGGACCCAATTCCCGGCCACTTTGCTCGGCATGCCACGGCACACGCGGTTGGCCAGCCTGGAGTGTTCACGCGTGAGAATGCTCTGATAGCAGTCATGCTCGCCACGTCGCTGACGGTGCAGTTCTGGCAGGATGCTGGCGCACCACCAACGCTCGGGGCTCCAGCTCCCTAGACTTCCTAGTCAGATCCCTCCTAGTCAGATCCCTCTTGGGCTCTACCTCAAGAGGTGAAGGGGGCCGTATGGCGATCCATGCCCTTGGTCGGCGGGGGGTCTCGATCTGGCCAAGGCGCGAACCTGGTCCGCAGACGCTGGGAACGTCGTCGCCCCTCGCCTAACGTAGTACTGGGGATTTGCGGGTTGCACACCGTATGGTGGCTCGCTGCCGGACTCCACCGTGAGGACAATTACCGCGGCCGGAGGGTCAGCCTCTATCTGAACAGCTTGTATCGAGAAGTCCGGAAGCGGAGTAACCATCGAAGTCACGAACCTCGTTACGGTGTCACATGCTTCCTTCACATTGCTTCCTCCGGGAAGCCCGATGATCGTGCCGTCGTCGCGCACTCCGAAGAGTACCTGTCCTCCTGACGACCCATTGGCGAAGGCGGCTACGGTTCGGCAGACATTACGTCTCGTGTCGCTTCCCTGCACCGGCACGTCGCTCTTGAACTCGACCGCGTCGCCCTCACCTCCTGACACCAGTGCCTGAAGCTCGGTCATCGGCTCCACGACGACCTCGACGCCAGGGTCAGCAGCCGTGTATGGGTAGTTGATGAACTTCCGGTCTATCCAGCAGAAGTCCTGCTTTAGCACTACCCAGGCACCAGCCGGTACGCCGTTAGGAAGTGGAAATCGCACGGTCTGGTTCCTTTCGCCCGACAGAGTCTCGATCGGCCCTACAGCGTCCGAGGCCAGCTCCAGAGCCATACCCCCGAGAGAGTCCCCCTCGACGGTAACTTGAATCTCCGTTGCCCCAAGAAGTATCTTCGCAATCCGCCCTGCCACGTCCTGCAGCCGGAAGGTCGGCGGGAGGTGATCGACCGACGCGCCGACACCAAGCGCCATCTCAAAGAACCTCGCCGCCGCGTCAGCAAAGCGTACAAATGACGGCCCCTGGCCGATGAGGGCACCCGACCCTACGCCGGCTGCCAGCGACTGAGGTACGAGTTGGTACGACTTGCACGGCCAAGCCAGCGTTTCGTATGCGGCGTTTGTAGCTGCCCCAGCCCATTGCCACCACTGTACTGTTTGTCCCTGTTGGACCGTCGGTAGCTTTACCTCTATGTCGTGTAGGAGTGCAGCGTCCTTACGAAGCCAGTCTGCGACCTCGGCTCCGGTCGTTTCAGATGATACAAACACCGCCTGCTCGTAGTCCCAGCGCTTCGGTGTCCATCGAGGCGGCATCGGAGCGCTCGTCACCTCCATCAAAGACTCGTGCCACTCGTCGCCGATTCGAGAGGCCGCAATTCGAGTCCACAACGCTTCTTGAGATTCGATGAGTTTGATTACCTCGTCTCGCGGTAACTGCCCCTGCTCGATCATCTCGCGACTCCAGCCGCCAGAAGCTCTGCCTGCTGCATGACGAGCTGGACGGCGGCCTCTTGCTTGTCCGGCGGGTAGCGGTACTTGGTCAGGAGCCTACGGATGTTCCGACGCAGCGATGCCCGAACCTGCTCCTTCTTATCCCAGTCCACTGTCGCGTTGGCTCGCACAACATCGACCAACTCCTGGGCGATGCGCTTCAGCGCCTCGTCGCCAAGCTCCATTACTGCGGAGTCATTTTGGCAGACGGCATCGTAGAAGGCGAGTTCGTCATCTCGAAGGCCAAGCGTTGTACCGCGACCGTTTTCGGTCTTCATCTCCTTCGCCAGCTCCACCAGTTCGGCGATGACCTCGGCAGCAGTCAGCGAGCGGTTGTTATAGGCCCGCATCGCCCGCTCCAGCATCTCTGAGAATTTCCGTTCGGCCACGACGTTGCGCCTCGACATCGACTTGACTTCGGAGGCTAGGAGGCGTCTCAGCAGCTCTATCTGGACGTTCGGATGCGGGTTTGTCGTGAGCCGCTTGGCGAAGTCGTCGTCGATGATGCTGAGGTCAGGCCGCCCTATGCCAGATGCTGCGTAGATGTCGATAACTCCGGAGGCTGTCACTGCGTCCGAGACAACCTGCCGAATAGCCGTTTCCAGTTCAACGTCATCGGTCGTACCGGGATGGTCCTCAGCCCTCGCCCTTCGCAGTTCAACTGCGACTGCCTGGAAGAACGAGAGGTCATCGCGATACCCCATCGCCTCGGGAGACGAGACGACGAGGGTGAAGCTTTGCGAGGCCACTCGGACGTGCTGCAGGAATCGATCTGGCAGGTCCATCTCCTCTCCGCCGAGTAGATGTTCTAGCGCGGCCATGATCGCCTCGATCCTGGCCCGGTCACTCCCAGATTCCAGTGCTTCCCGCCATGGGCAGCCATAAAGCAGCTCGCAGCAGACCTCGTGGTTCTCCTGGAGTAGAGCGAGCGCCTCATCGATCGGTGCCCCCACCTCTTGCCGGGCACGGTCTCGGTCCGTGTAGTCAGCGAGCGCCGCACGCAGGCTCTCGGCAATACCGATGTAATCAACGACGAGACCACCCGGCTTGTCTAGGAAGGTCCGATTGACTCGGGCGATGGCCTGCATTAGTCCAGCCCCTCGCATGGGCTTATCGACGTACATCGTGTGGAGCGATGGGGAGTCGAATCCCGTCAGCCACATATCCCGGACGATGACGAGTTCAAGCGCATCGTCTGGGTCCTTAGCCCGTTCCTTGAGCGCCCTGAGACGATCCTTGCTTCTCACGTGACGGTTCATCTCTGGACCATCTGACGCCGATCCGGTGATGACGACCTTGATCTTGCCGTCGGCATCCCCGTCGGAGTGCCATGCCGGGCGGAGCTTGGTGATCTCGTCGTAGAGGCTGACGCAGATTCGACGACTCATGCAGACGATGAGGCCCTTGCCAATCTCTGCGGAGCGGCGCTTCTCCCAGTGATCGACGATGTCGTGGGCAACTTCAGCAATACGTTTCTCAGCTCCTACGATCGCTTCGACCCGAGCCCACCGGGTCTTCAGCCGTTCCCGAGTATCCACCTCTGTCAGTTCAGTGACCTCGTCGAATTCTTCATCCAGACTCGCGCGGACTTCGTCTGGCAGCTCGACCCGAGCCAGGCGGGCTTCGTAGAAGACCTTCACCGTCGCCTGATCTTCGACAGCCTGAGTTAGGTCGTAGACGTCCACGTACTCACCGAAGATGGCTCGTGTGTCCTTGTCGGCAGTCTCGATCGGGGTTCCAGTGAATCCCATGAAGGCAGCATTGGGCAGCGCATCGCGAAGATTGCGGGCGAGCCCGTCGATGAGGTCGTACTGTGTTCGGTGGGCCTCGTCGGCCACCACCACGATGTTCCGTCGATCCGAGAGTACCGGGAAATTCCGGTTGGCCTCCCGGTCTTCCTTGCTCAGTCCGAATTTCTGCATTGTCGAGAAGACGATGCCCCCTGAAGCCTTCGATCGCAGCAGCTCGCGAATATGCTCCCTGGATTCGGCCTGTACCGGCGTCTCTGGAAGAGTCCGAGCCGGAGCAAAGACCTCGTCGAATAGCTGATCGTCGAGGTCGTTGCGATCCGTCAGCATGACGACGGTTGGGTTCGCCATCCCAGGATGGCGCATCACCTTGCCGACATAGAAGAGCATCTCCAGGCTCTTACCGCTCCCTTGCGTGTGCCACACGACACCAGCCCGACCATCTCCCCGTTCCATCGCCGAGAGGGTCGTATCCACTGCCTTGTTGACAGCGTGAAACTGATGGTACTTGGCAAGACGCTTGATGACGCCGCTGCGCTCGTCAGAGAAGCTGATAAAGCTCCGAACGAGGTCCAGGAAGCGAGCAGGCTCGAACACCCCTCGCACGAGCACCTCCATCTCAGGAGTACCGGGCGCAGCTAGCCTCTTGCCATCGATCGTCTTCCACGGGGCGTAGTGCTCGAACCCGCCGGAAAGTGGTCCCATCCGAGCCTGCGTTCCAGTTGAGATGACGCACACAGCGTTATACGCGAGAAGCGCTGGAATCTCGGCTGCGTACGTGCGGAGCTGGTCGTAGGCACCTCGAAGCGTTGCACGCTCCTCGCCGGGAACCTTTAGCTCCAGAACTCCCAAAGGAAGTCCGTTAACGAATAGCACGATGTCCGGACGCCGGGTGCTCTGATCTCCCTCTACCGTGTACTGGTTGACTGCAAGGAATTCGTTCCGGTCCGGGTGGTCAAAGTCCACCAGCCAGGCGATGTCGTGTAGGGGTTCACCCTTCTCGTCCCGGCGCTCGATAGGCACGCCAGATGTCAGAAGTCTGTAGATACGCCAGTTCTCGGCAAGCACATCCACGCTCTCCGGTCGCCGGACCGTGGCGACGACCTCATCGATGACCGAAGGCGAGAGCGACGGGTTCAGGCTGGCGATAGCACGCCGGAGACGATCCTCCAGCAGGACATCCCGATAGCTGGCACGCTCCGCCCGAGCTTCGTCCGGGGCAATCTCGGGGCCATAGAGAACAGCCCAGCGAAGGTCGGCAAAGTAGTCAAGGCAGACCTCCTCCACTCCGGACTCGGCAATAAAGGACCTCATACCGCATCCTCTACAAGGGACTTAGCTTCACGAACACGAAGCTCGCCACTGAGAAGCTTTGGCAGGAGTGCGTCTCGTGACCGCGCGAGAATCCGAGACTCTTTCTCCCTTTCGACGATGAGCCGATACTGCGGCGCGGCCCAGTTCGTCCACGACTGCATCGCACCACTCGGCGGAATTGAAATGAGCACGGGTCGGAAGCTCGCCTTGCTGACTTCGAGAAAAGTCGTCCCATTCGCCCGAGATTTGATCTCCTCCATATGCGCCTGCATCCACTGCCATAAGTAGAGGTTCGACAGTCGTTCTTTGGCGATGATGGCTATGAAGCCCTGATTTATGGCGACCGGAACCTCAGCGATCGCCAAGTACCCTATGGGTGCCCTCGATGACAGCAGCACGGTCCCCTTGGGAAGGAGACCAGAACTAATTTGCCGGAGTCCCAACTCTGTAATCCGCCGCTCCGTACCTAGAAGCGGAGCGGAAGGTAGCCGAGAAAGATCCTTGGGCGTTGCCCAGGATATGGTTCCTCCCCAGAAATCTCGGATAGCAGTCTTTGGCGTTGAACCTCCAACAACCGATGCCACTTCACCAATTGGATATATCGGCCATTCAAGGGACTCGGCTGTCTCAAATGACTCGGTCCAAGTTGCCGACAGAAGCTCAGACAGAATGCTTACGGTACGTCGATTCGCTTCGGCCTTCGCATCAAGTGGACGAAGTACCGATGCAATGGCCTGTTGTTCAGCAAGTTGCAGGTTTGGAAGTTTCAGCTCCCTTGCAGAGCCGACATTGAAGTGTTGCTGAACCGCCCCGACGAGACGTGAGGAGACAAATCCCTTGGCCGCACCGTTAATGAAGTAGCTCAAGTACCAGGGGTCGAGGTTGCCATGGGGTCTGATTACAACCAAATCTGAGCAGTTAGCAATTGGCAACGTCGCTGGAATTACAGCCGCAGTTCCGGGCGTTCCCGTCCTGACAACTACTACGTCGCCTGGGCGTAGGGATGATTTCGACAGACGATTGTGAAAGGAGTCGTTGATGTACTTGACGTCGGCCAGGTCAATACGAAACGGCTTGACGTTCTGAGAACGAAGAAACGGTATGCCTTCCTCTACGTACTCAGACTTCATTGGTCCGACAAATCCAACTGTTATGTCGGCAACCTCGTCGAGGGGAAATGATTCACCGTCTTTAGGAGGCATCTAGCCGCCCCAGTGATTCACGTATCTCCGCCTCAAGGCGGTTACTCTCTGCAAAGGAAAGAAGTAACTCTCGCTTCAACCGCTCAATTTTGTGGCCAATCGGCTCACCATCGTCTGCAGCTTCTTCTGATCCCACATACCGCCCCGGAGTGAGTGCGAAGCGATGTTCCGAAATCTCCTCCGTGGTTGCCGAAGCGCAGAACCCCACGACCGCTTCGTATGGCGGCGCACCAGGCTCACCCCGCCATGAGTGGAATGCCTCGGTGATAGCCGCTGTGTCTCCGTCAGATAGCTCTCGGTGGGTCCTATCGACCAAGTTCCCCATCTTACGGGCATCAATGAAGAGCACTTCTCCTCGACGGTCCCTCCAGTTACGAGTACCACCCGAACTCTTATCCCGATTCAGGAACCACAGGGATACTGGAATCTGCGTGGTGTAGAAGAGCTGTACCGGAAGGGCTACCACACATTCAACAAGATCTGCCTCAATCATCCTTTGGCGAATCTCGCCTTCGCCTGACTGGTGTGTGGAGAGCGACCCGTTTGCTAGGACGACCCCGGCGACACCTTGTGGGGCGAGTTTCGATGCCATGTGCTGGAGCCATGCGAAGTTAGCGTTGCTTGCGGGTGGAGTTCCGAATTGCCAACGGGGATCGTCTCGAAGCTGGTCCCCGCCCCAGTCAGAGATATTGAAGGGCGGATTGGCGAGAATGAAGTCCGCCTTGAGGTCCGGGTGGAGATCCTCGTGGAACGTGTCACCCCATCGCGGACCGAGGTCAGCTTCGATGCCTCGAATCGCTAGGTTCATCTTTCCGAGGCGCCACGTCGTGTCGTTCAGTTCCTCGCCGTAGACAGCGATGTCGTTGCGTTGACCGCCGTGGGCTTCGACGAAGTTCTCGGACTGGACAAACATTCCTCCGGAGCCGAAGCAAGGGTCGTACACCCTCCCTTTGTATGGCTCGATCATCTCGACAAGGAGCTTGACGACGCTCCGTGGTGTGTAGTACTCGCCGCCCCCTTTGCCTTCCTGAGAGGCAAACTTGCCCAGAAAGTACTCGTACACCCGACCGAGGAGGTCCTTCTCCCGGTGCTCAGAAGCACCGAGACCAAGTCCAGCAATCAGGTCAACCAGTTCGCCGAGTCGTCGAACGTCCAGACTCGGCCGGGCGAAGTTCTTGGGGAGCACTCCTCGCAAGGTCGGGTTCTCGACCTCGACAGCATCCATAGCAGCGTCAATGAGCCTCCCGATATCCGGCTGCTTGGCCTTCGACTGAAGGAACTCCCAGCGAGCTTCCGGCGGCACCCAGAAGACGCCTTCAGCCGTGTACTCGTCGCGTGACTCCAGTAGCTCCCCAGCCTGCTCGCCGGTAATGCCCTCGCCCGCCAGGTCGGCGGCGAGCTGCGCTCGACGCTCGCCGAAGGCGTCATCGACATACTTCAAGAAGACGAGGCCGAGGACAATGTGCTTGTACTCGCTGGAGTCCATGGAACCCCGGAGCTTGTCCGCTGCCTTCCAAAGGATGTCTTCGAAGCCGAGCGGCTCGCCGTTCTGAGGCTGACGGGCCATCAGGCGACCAGGCTGTCACGTTGGGACGGATGACAATTATGTGCCATGCAATGATCGTACGACAGCGGAGGCTTGTGGGAGGTACGGTCCCGCGGCACCATACCGTTCATGATTTTCTGCGTGACCACTACGCGAGTCACAGGGGTGCCACTCCCCCTCTACACGCCGCCACTACTACCGCCCACTTGCTGTTTCACCAAATGGGCCACTGCTGCTCTCATCGCTTCCTCATCCTGCTTCCGGCGGAACCAATAGACTAACTGCGGAATCTGAATCCCCTTCCGTCGTAGCGTGTATGCCTGGTCTTGAACTTCCCTGCAGCCCTGTTCTGTTACAGAGGCTGCCTGCTCAGCGCCTCTGTTCCAGAGGTCAGTTGTCTTCTCTTCGAGGGCTGCCTTGGCCTTCGATTGCTGCAGATGGCCGCGAACGAGGTCAATGGTGTCAAGGAATGCCGGTTGAGATGGAAGGAACACCGTAATTAGATAGGCACCCAGCGTTGCATTCGCGACGACAGCCATAACGACACCGGCCATGAACCAAAGGATTCCAAGACTTAGAACGAACATCGCATAGCCGTAATGACTGCGTCTGCCCCATACGGCACTGGAGCGCTGGCAGAGAAGAACGTTCAGCGGCCACGCGACGCTATCGGCATCTGCATACCAATCGCGCAGCTTCTTCAGTCTCCGTTTCCAACGGACTTTCTCTGCGGCTGTATGAATATCTTCTCGCGCCGCCCGCCGTCCCGCAAGGCTGGAGTTCCACTCAAGATCAAATAGCTCGGTATCGAACTGCTCCTGAATCGTGACCGCCATCCGTACCGAGCGGTCCTCTAACCAGATCAGGATGGTTCTGCCCACCAGCACCCACACACCGGCAAGAGCTCCAAGTAGGTCTCCCCAGCCCGGCTTATAGAACACAATCACCGGGACAAGAAGGGCCAGAATCAGCGTGCCGGCCAGCCTGACCGCGTGCCAGAACTTTGCACGAAGGTAGAACCAACTGTCTGCCCGGAGCAATTCCATGCTCTCATCACTGTTCTGGCGCTCCGAGATGGGCCGGTGCACTACCGTGACTGGATTCTCGATCACCGATCTACCTCGGCGCGATGGCTTCTATGGTTCTTGGAGGGAAGGAGCGGGGTCACGGACGAGGCATCCTCCAGCTAAAGAGCCTCCTCCACTCCTCCACGGCAGCCCGTTCCTGACTGTCGTCTTCGAGCAAAATCGCTCGTTCGGCGATCGCCTGCGCATCGGCAAGGGCCGTTGCTGCCTCAATGCGCTCACCAGAACTCATCGTGTTAACATCGGGTCCGAGGCCAGCAGGGTCTGGCCAACTGCTAGCCACGCCCTCAGAGGCGCTTGCCAAGAACCACCGAACCTCGTCCTGATAGCGCCCGAAAGGTTCGGTGACGAGTTCTTGAGCCATCACTTCGATCAGGAAAGATGGCGTCACTGGCTCTCCCAGTTCGCGGTTGATGGACTTTACCATCTTCACGAATGGGACGTACTTCCCATCGCACTTATCATTCTTCTCCGTGCTCATCTCGTGATGGCGCTTAGGATTTGTCGCAATCCACCCGCCGCTCCTCGTGTCCGGAATCTCAAACTCGTCCGTAGCTCGCTCAAACGCTGGCACGACGTCGAACGATGTGATCTCCTCGCCCGATCCAAAGTTGACCGTGCAGGCCATCCGATCTATGACAACACTGTCGTACTTCTTTTTTAGTACGGTTGCCAGCTTGTCCAGGATAGAGTTAGGACCTGATTGGCGGAGCTGGGCCTGGGGACCATTCCGGTCGATCACGACAAAAATGTCCACGTCCCGCAGGGGCTTTGTTTTAGTCCAGCGTCGATAGCTGCCGGTCAGAAAATCGGCCTCCAGAACCCAGGACTCGCGGACGTGGTCGCGGATCTCATGGTGCTTTCGTTTCGCTAAATCCGACTCAGTGGCAGTCACCTCCAACTTGCCCTTGAGATTCAAAAAGGCATCATCAACGTATCCCATCGGGCTCCTCTCCTAGTAAGGCAGACGACCAGCAAGACATTTCCGATCGCTTCAACGCAGGTACCTCAAGGCGAGGGCTGCATGGGGAGCGGACGCCAGTGTCCCGAATGTAAGAGACTTCAACCCTTCGGTGGAGGCCCGATGGCCCGGTCCCCAGCCTGGCTGCGGCGTGGGAGTTACCTTGAAAGTGCATATGATCCCGTAGGTGGTGCCAGCGGGAACGCGTACGAGCTTGGCTCGATACCGGGCCAGGGAGGCACGGTCAGCAGTGAATGTGGCGTCACCTTCTCCACTCGACCTATAGGCAACTGGAAACTCAATGATTGGAGCCGTCGTGCCATTCGGTTGGTGACACTCCAATACGACCTGCAGGAGAGACTCTTCTTCGATCCAGGCGGCGATAGCAGACTCATCCTGCTTCCAATCCCGGTACAGGCTGGTGATGTCGATCTTCAGCTCCGCCAAGATGTCAGCGATGGTCCCCATGACCACGTCAGTCAGGTAAACGGCTGTCTTTGTTCTGGTGTACGTGCTGGTGGAGGTCGATGTCGGGCTCACTTGGACTCCCGTGCTCGGTTTGCGAGTGCATCAAGATCCAGGACACTTCCTTCGCTGAGGCGGGCAGCCTTGGTGGTGGATTCTCCAGGTGGTTCGTCTGCGCTCAAGTGCGCTGCACCCGTGATCGCCGATCGGACAGCGTCTCCCACAGGGTCAGGCGTTGGGAGATACACGGTCCACTCAGTTACGGTTGTGCCCCCAGGAACTGGACCGAGGTCCTCGTCCAAGCTCAGGGCAGCGTCGCCTGACACGGTGGATATCGTTAGGTACACCGGATCGGCTACAACAACAACCGGGTGCTTATCCAGGTGGCCTCCGGCGACGAGCATGATGCCAACAGGGCTCGCGGCCTTCAATGCCGCTGCGACGTCCTTCCCAGTAATACGCGGTGACCGTTCAAGAGTTGAAGTTACGAGCTTCTCGATTGCTTCCCAGGTCTCGGAGGCTTTCCGGTGCGGAGCAGCGGCTACCTGCCTATGCCGTTGCATCTCGGCCCCCTTGTGATGTGGTGATGACTAGACTGCCTGCAGCCTCCTGTAGCTGCGCCAGCGTCAGGCTTCCAGGGTTGAGGACGGTCTCGATTTGTCTGCTCATGGCGTCAGCGATGACCTTTCGAACCTGGCGTCCGTCGGCTCCAGCAAGCAGCTTTGCTACGGCAGGCAATCGCTTGTCCCCGGCCAGCGTGACCAGCTCCGCGTATGCCACCCCGAAGTCCGTCAAGGTCTGCTTCAAGATGGTGGTGATCGCCTTCGCGTCTGGCATTGGTACCTCGATGCTTGCGTCCGCCCGCGATTTGAACGCCTCATCCAACGCCTCGGCGAAGTTGGACGTGGCCACCACAACAAGATTGGGATGGTCGGCTGCGTTCCGGTCCAGCGACTCCAGGACGGCATCCGTTGCTCGATGAACATCGGCTGGATTGGCCGATAGGGAGGCGGCACTCCGAGCAACCGCCATCGACTCCACCTCGTCGAGGAGCACCACGGTGGGGATGCCGTCCTCCGCCAGCATGGGGATGTGGTCACACAGGAGTTCGTAGACCTTCTGCTGGCTCTGGCCGTGCTCAGCGCTCATGAGCCCGTGTGGGTTTATCTCGATGAGGCGAACCTTGCCGCCCGACACCAAGGGCGCCATTTCCTGGGCTACTCCACGAGCAAGCGTGGTCTTGCCGGTACCGGGCGACCCGTAAAGCAGAACCAGACCATGAAGCGCCGTTACCTCGAAGGAGAGCTTTGCCCGGAGCTGAAGCCCGAGCAGGGCGTTATGCAGGAGGCGGTCTTTCACGGAGGGCGTGGTCACGATCGACCTCCACAGCCCGGAATACCTGGCTTGTGGCAGGACCTCATTGATCGTTACGCACTCAGCGACTTGCACCCTGACCCTCTCTGCTCAACTCATACGCTTCTCTGCGTGTAAGATTAGCACATGGAGGCTACCGAAAGCGATTACCGTGGAACCGTCGTGAGAGCGATCAGACAGGCTTCTGGATCTGCACACGTTGAGGCCGACTGGCCAGAGCCAGGAGGGGCTGGGCTAGAACGCCAGCTAGCCGGAGACAGCGAACCTGTGCTCGGGGAGATCCTTCGACGTGCACGGCAACACCAACGACTAAGCCTGCGGCAGGTCGAACATCGCATCGGAGTCTCGAATGCCCACCTCTCCCAAATCGAACGGGGGTCGATCCGGCGACCGGACCCGGCGATTTTGATGAACCTTGCCGAGCTGTATGGCCTCAACTACGAGTCGATTGCTACGTGGTCGGGGTACCTCGACAGCGAAGTTGCTCGGAGTTCAAGTGGACTTGCCGGGTTGGCGCTTCGGCTATTCGTCGAACTCGATCCAGTAGCCCAGCGCGAAGCGTTGGAGTATCTGGAGAGGCTCCGGAACGCTGCGGTTCATGGCTCGCGCGATCTTGGGGGTGAGCCGACCGGGTAGGTCCGGACTGCCACTGTTTGGGAATCAAATGGGAATCAAACGCCCATAACTCATTCCCACAGGAGGCTACTAGACGGACTGAGCTACCTACTCTGAAGTACGAAATGGCACTGGATAGCACCAGATGGACGGATGCACGCGGATTCCTAAACCGCGTGTCGCGCGCGTGGGAAGGCACCGCTTTCCAGAATCGCGGCGTCCGATCTAGATTTCCTATCTCCCCCTCCACCTGCCGCACCCTCCCACGAAGTGGCGCCCTCCGCCTCCCACCCTCCAATCCCACTTCCCAATCACCCCCGCTCCCGCCCCCGCCTCACCCGCCCCAACCTCGCGCTTGGGGCGACCCGGCCGGGACCGGGCCGCCACATTACGCAGGGGGAGCGGAGAGGGGGAGCGGGTCACCGTTGGCGAGAAGGGGCCGGAGGCGCGCTGCCCTCTTGCGACCGGTCGCCTGCCGCGGGGCAGGGGCGGCGGCCGGCGCATGAACAGCTTGGACAAGGTCCTCGCAACGCACGGGCAGGGCGTAGAGCACGGCTTCGTCTTCTAGGAGACGGTCCTTCCCGTGGCCCAGAGCGCTATGCCCCATGCCCAGGCTTCAGGCAGGAGGCCCGTTGGGATCAACACGTCCAGCTCACGGTTGACCGATGCGCCGTCCTCGGTGAGGTTGGCACTACCGACTATCCCCTCAGCAGGAGTCAGGATCACCTTCGCGTGCAGGTAGGGGCTGTCCGGGGCGTATCGCACGTGGACCCCGTGGCCGGTCAGCCAGGAGGCCGCGGACTTGGCCCCATAGCCCTCCGGATTGAGAAGCACATCGACGGTCACTCCGCGGATCACAGCAGCTGCGAGGGCATCTTGGACTGCGTAGGAGGTCAGGTAGTTGGTGAGCACCAGCACCTTGCTCTGGGGGGCTCCGATGGCGCTGAGCATCGCCTGGCTGATCGACGGACCCTCCAGAGCCCCTGAACTGGTCGGGCCTGGCACCCAGGAGGAAGAGGTGTTGCCCCAGTCCTCCGTCAGACGGGCAGAGGCCGCGGGGTCTCCAGGGAGGAGAACGTCGGCATCGCCAGTGTCGGCGGATCCGGAGCCCCAGTTGACCCCTCCGATCAAGGCCTCGGCGCCGCCGTTGAGGACCAACGCCTTCACATGGTCCAAGCCGTCGTTGGCGATATGGGCCATCTCGACCGCAACGCCGGCCTTGGTTAGCTGGGTGGCCGAGGAGGCGGACTGACTCTCTGTCGCGTCCAGCATGACCTGTTCCTGGCACCCCCGCTGGTGAGCTTCGATCAGTCCTTGGACAAGGGACGAGTTGCCCAGCTCGTACATCTCAAGCTGAACCCGGCATGGTGGTGTGAGATCGGAAAGCTGGCTGAGGGCCAGGCTGGGCACCTGACCGGCCGGAACCCATCGAGGCGTGGCGAGTAGGGGTGGGGCACTCGGCGTAGGAGACGGTCTCGTTGAGGATGGGCTGGTGACCGCGGGTGTCGGGTGCCCGCCCGGAGGGTTGACGATCTGGCCACAGCCAGCGACCAGTCCCGCGGCGAGCACCACCAGGGTGAGCCTCGCCGGCGCTATCCATGTCACGGGGTCAAGACCTCCATTCACTAAGGCTACATAGGGCGCTAGGCTATACCCTAATGGCAGCGAACGCACCAACCAGGCGGCGGAGCGGCACGGTGGTGTGGACGCGGCTCCTCGCCGAGATCGAGGCCGATCAGAGGTCGAAGGGGTATCCGCCAACCAGGCAGGAACTCGCCAAGGCTCTCGGGCTGACCGCTACGTCCACCATTCACCATCACCTCTGGGTACTGGCCGTGCAGGGCCAGCGTCGGATCGTAGAGGGCATCGCTAGGGGACTGGTGCCACGGGAACTTCCGGCCGTGGCTCGCCGAGCCGGGAGTTACTCTAGTTGGCCTCTTCCTGGGAAGCCAATGGTGGGTCGTCAGGGCTCGCAGGCTTCTCGATGCTTGCGGACCGGCGAACTGGCGCTGGACCACCTCGTCGGGGAGCACAAGACGCATCCAGCCGCAGGTTGCCCGGGCTGCTCCTGGGCTCAGCTCCCTGAATGGATGGAGATACCGCCTCCTGCACCAGGCCACTGACTTTCTCGTTAGCTAGGGATAGGTGGCAGTAAACTAAAGAAGGGCGAATTCTAGCTTGGCGCACCCTGCCGTACCGTCTCTCTTAGGCGGCAGAGAAACCACCTTTTGAAGGAGGACACGATGGCTGGCAGTTTGAACCGGGTGATGCTCATTGGGCGCTGCACGGCCGACCCCGAGATGCGCTACCTCCCAAGCGGGCAGCCGGTGACCCAACTTCGGATCGCGACCAATCGATATGGGACCTCTCCGGACGGCGAGCGGCGCGAGTTCACTGACTACCACGACGTGGTCGTTTGGAACATCGGGCAGCGCAAGCTGGCTGAACTCGCCGGACAGTACCTTCGGAAGGGGTCTTTGGCCTACATCGAGGGAAGGCTCCAGACCCGATCCTGGGATGGCCAGGACGGACAGAAGCGCTACCGGACCGAGGTGAACTGCACCGACATCCAGTTCCTCGACTCCAAGAACGCTGGAGGGGCTGCGGAGGGCCAGCCAGCCGATCAGCCCGCTACTCGCCGGGCTCCATCTTCATCGCAGGCGTTCGCCCAGGGATTGCCTAGCGGACCGGGAGGGAACGGCAAGGCCCAAGCCGGCGCAGCGGTGGCTCGCGCACCCACCGGTACTGGGGACGATGCCGCAGGGGACGTTGACCCAGACGACATCCCGTTCTGAGAGGAGGCCTCGCGCCTCTTCCCTCGGGACGGGCCGGATTGACACGTCTATGTCACGGAATCTGACCTAGGCTCAAAAGTGGCATGTCCGAATTTGTGCACCTACACACGCACTCGGACCACTCCTTGCGCGGCGGGCTCTCTCGTGTAGCTCAGCTCGTCGGGCACGTCTAGGAGTTGGGGATGCCCGCGGTCGCGCTCACAGACGACGGCACGCTCTCTGGAGTGGTTCCCCTGCTTACCGAGGCGGCGAAGGGCGGGCGGGATCAAACCGATCATTTTTCCGAAGCGGGGGCTGGTGTAGGAATCAGGACCATGAAGCCCGTAGCCGGAGGAGGTCCGACATGCCCCGTGCGGTAAGGCACCATCTAGAGCCGGCTCCCCTCCCGGTCAACCCGGTTCGGGAGCCTGAACTCATCGCCGCCACGTGGCATCCCCTGGCCTATCTGGTCGGTCAGCGCTTCTACGCGGACAGCCAGCGCCGGCGGCGGCTGGAGGTAGTAGGCGTTTGGTCTAGCTCCGAAGTTCTCCTGCGAGACGTCTCGAGTCGGCTCTGCCGCCATGCCACAGCGACCTGGGTCAGAAACATGGTCGACCAGTACGGGCTCGACGCGAACGACGAGCCCCTGGGCAAGGTGGACTGGGAGCGGCTGATGCAGCCCCACGTCACGAGACTGACCAGGCCCGTCGCTGAGGCGGTCCTGGAGCGCGCCGAGAAGCGAGAGGAAGGCGGTGTGGAGCTGCGGCGCCTGATGCAAAGCGAGGTGCCGAGCGCCGGCCTTCGGCTGAGGCCCCGCGGGCCTCGGGCCCGGGTCGCCTCAAGCCTGGCCTGATCGCTACCCCCTAGCTGCGCGTTCGCTATGCCCTATCCATCGGATTGACGCATCCATGTCACCGATTTCGGGCTATGGTGGCCCCGTGCCAGTTGTAACTCGCGCCGCTGCAACCGGCCCCGCCCTGGGCTACCTCAAGGACCAGTGGTACTTCACGGACTCCAGGCGAGGAGCCGTGGGCCGGGTCGTCACCGTCACCGACACCTATGTCGAGGTCGCGGTCCATCGGCTCGGTACGGCGGGAGACGTGGGGTCCGAGGAGGCTCGGGCCGCAAGTTCCTCATGGGTCAGCGGGGCCTCTGTTCGCCAGCAGATCAATTTGACCCGTGAGGCTCTGGGTAAGCCACCCATTCAATGGACTGAGTTGACCCGTGCGAGGGCCGGGCTTTCGGCAGAGCGAGCCGAGGGCCTCCGGGCCGCTCGTCAAGAGCTGCACCGGGATGCGGAGGAAGTCATCGAGGCTCTGGAGCATAGCGAGCCGGAACTCACCGATACTGCCGGTGCCCCCGATGGGCGTTCGATTACCCGAAAGGAGGTGGGTGCCTCGATTAGGGGGATCGGGCTTCTCCCAACTCTGGATGCGATGCTCGGCGCGTTTGAGGAGCAGGTTCGCCTCGAAGAGAGAGACGACCAGACCCCAGTGTTCCTTGACAAGTTGCGCGAGCTGCCAGTGCCGTCTCTCGCCGAGTATGGCCGGGTCTTGAAGAAGGCGATAGCCAAGCCGGATAGCCGCAACGTCCAAGACGCGCTGTTCGCCGCGATGGGAGCTTGCCAGGCTGAGATTCGCAGCGCTCGTCGGATCCCCGACGTGGTCGACATCGTGGACGAGCTCCAGGAGCCGGCTGAGGTCATCCGCGAGCGCCAGCACCGGGTTCGGCGGGTAACCGAGGGGACGGCCCAGGGCGACCTACTGACAGGGGCGTTCGGGCCGGTCCGGAACGCCAAGCTCGGCCGTCCTCGCTACCTGCTCACCCAGGACATGCTCCCGGACGAGCACGTGGTGGAGGTCACCCGGGCGGTTACGAATCTCGACCTTCCCGGGCTGAGCCCTCGCGATGCCCGGCGCGTACTTCGGCCTTATCTCAAGACCGAGGACGGAAGTGACAAGGTCAGGAGCCTCGCTGACAAGGCCTCTGAAGGCCGCCTTCGCACAGGCTTTACAAGAGAGTAATCAGTTTGCTGCCGGTAGCAGGGAGCATAGAGTGGCCCTACGGGCAGCTTCAGGCCTAGGAGAGCTCACTATCAGTCTTTCGGTTGGAGAGTCTATCGCCCCGGGGAGTCTGCGGCTTGAGCACCGCTTCAGCACTACCGGGGTCGACTCTACGCCTGTGTCCCGTCGACTACCACTGACGCCAAGATGGGCTTCCCCCCGGGATCCGACCGCACGCCCGAGGCGGATCCCTGCCAGACACCCTGGGTTTAGGGAAGTTCCAAAATAGGGAGGTCCGTGAGTCGGACGAAGAAGTCCCCAAACGCGGCCAAGATCCTCATGCGGACTCCTCTCGGGTTGATCTCGACAACCAGTTAGCTACGACTAGCCTACTCCCACGCTTCCCATAAGTGATAGCTCAGTGGCGCACTGTCTCTAATTTGTCATCGTTCGCGTGTCATATTTCCCGTATGGCACTTCAGCGATCGTTCACTCCCGTCAACTCTGGGGAGCTACTGGAGGCGCTGGAGTGTGGGCGGGGATCCTGCCCTTGTC
>DATKSR010000009.1:0-95621 GCA_035531555.1 Candidatus Dormiibacterota bacterium | reverse complement strand
CCCGAAGCGATCAACTCGTAAGTCTTGGTGTGCCCGAGACGGAGCTCAGTCGCCACTTCCTTCACTGTCATTAGGGCTTGTTCCGTCATGTCACCCCGCTGGGCGCCACCATCGGCTAGCCCGCTGGTGGGAGCCAGGGGTTTCTCTCTTCGATCCGGAGCGAGCATTCCATGACCGGGTCAGCTATATCCCTGGCAAATTAAGTGTCTGGATGAGGCCGTCACCGAGTGCTGTGCTTACCGCAGCCGCGGTGGCCGGACTGAGAATCGAAACGAGCCGACCCCGAGCCGCTTTCAGACGCCCATGGTCGGCCACGTCATCCTCAGGTCCCGACAGTATGTCGGCAGGAGCGTTTCTCGCCTGGATGGCTTCATCGTCAGTGATGCCGAGCTGTGGGAGCAAGCTCTGGACGGCATGGGTGGCCGACACGAGCGCCTCGATATTAGGAACTTTCTCAGTGACGTCACCGCTCTCCACGACACTGGTGCTATTGACAGCGACATGGCCAGCATTTGACACGTGCACGGACTGATCAGAGTAGCCCCCAACACGGGACCTGAGCCATCGCGCGACGTCGCAGTCGTAGTCGTCAACCACGATTCCGCTGGTGTCCGTGAGTTGGGGTCTGACCGGGTACTCGAATTCATTGACCGGGACCCCTGTCACAAGTAAGTGAGCAGCGAGGTTCCGGTCCGCTGCCAGGGTCTCGTCGAGCGTGGCCCGCCTGCCATTCACCATCGCATCGGATGAATCGACGAATTCCCCCGGATTCGGCTGGCGCCGTTGCTCTCGTGCGAGCCACCAGAGCAGCGCTCTACGGACTTCGTCGTTACGAGAATTCATCCCCGCTCCAGGCGATCGCAGCGGAATCGGATCGATAGCATCCAGCGAAGTCCTCGCTTAGTAGCGCGCCTCTACCTGTTCGTCAAAGTAGTCCTTAGCGAAGGACACACTGTGGCAGGAGCGCCAGTGCTGTCGCTCCATGAGTGCGAGGAGTTGTGGAGTCACGATGCTCCAGGTAAGGATTCCGAAGGCGGGAGTAGCGCTGCCATTCGGCGTGTATTGACGACCTAGCAGCCAGTAGAAATCAGAAGTGGCCCATCGCCGGTCCACGCCAACCTCCTTTACCAGCTGAGGCGGCGCGGAAGGCCAGTCTCGACGGCGTCTGACGTCGCCCGGTCTGCCCACGTCACCCAAGCGAGTGCGCAGAACGCCTCCGTTCTGATCGTCCACGGTTACGGCCAGTTACTTACACCAATGCGAGGGATGCGACCAGACAGCCTCGACCCAACCAGCTGCCGATCGAAGGCGGAGGAGGCGAAACATATGTAGGTGCCCGATGCCCGAGGTGCCGTTTCGTCAGGCTTGGAGAGTTGGCGCCGACGTCTGCATACGACCCATCCCCAACACCCACCCCGTCACCCGCCAACGGGCCATGAGACCGCTGAGACACCAAGAGCCCAGGAAGGCCACTCCAAAAAGGATCAAGAATGGAGTCAGTGAGTAAGGCAAGGGCTCGCGAAGATTGAACGGCCGGGGCACGTGGTGCAGGTAAGGCCCGACCTGCCAGATGATCAGCTGCTGGATGAGGTAGATGCCCATCGCGAGTCGGCTGACGGATTGAACCGCCCGCCGCCCAGCCGATCCGATGTGATTTAGTACCCAAGGGGCCGACCACCACAGGATCAAAGCGGTCGCCGTCGACGATATGAGTAGCTCCGGGCGCAGGAACGCACCCGTCCCGGCCACCCAGCCGCCGGCCCAGTTGGCGGCGATCCGTCCCAGCAGCCCGGTCGCGGTCAAGACGCCGCCAACAACCGCCAGCGCGAGGGTGAGCCACCGATAACGGCGAAGTCGGTCGAGTAGGTCCAGGCGAAGTCCGGCGTACACGCCCAAAGCGAAATATCCCAGCCAAAAGGGAGACTCTTCGAAGGCGTGGACGAGAAGCATCGAGCGAAGCAGCCCCGGGTGAAGGACCAGTAGGACGCGCAGCAACTGAAGGGCAATCTGAAGTGGCACACAGATCACTACCAACCACCCACTGCCCCGGCGCGTTAGAGGCCAGAAGGCGAAAAGCAAGTTGAGCTGAACGAGCAGCACGAGAAAATACAGATATTGCGGACCGCCCAGCCACCACTCCACCGCGTGGCTGTTGGGCGGCAGGCTGAACTCCCCGTTCCATTGGGTAGCCACGTAGAGGAACAGCGCCCAGAACAGCCAAGGGACTGCAGTGCGGGCTAGGCGTCTGCCAAAGAATTCACCAGTGCGCGTTCGGCCGCTGTAAGTACGGGCCAAAACCAGCCCACTGACCATCACAAAGATCGGCAACGAGATCCGCGCGGCCAGGTCCATATTCCCGTAGACCAGCTGGTCAAGGCCGTTCCCCTGCGAAGGCCAGTAGTCGGTATGAACGAGGAGCACGAGCAGGACTCCAACCACTCGGAGCAGGTCCACTTCCGCCAGGTGAGTCCTGGGGACAGGGAGTTTCTCTTCGGACCCTGGGACCACTTCGGACTTCAAGCTCTTCCTCCGACTTCGCAATCTTGGTCGGCCATCACGGGTCTCAGCCCGGCCAAGACTCGCAGCGAAGTTGCTCCGTCTGACCCGGATGTCCGAGCCTAGTCCGCCCGACTCAGAATGTGCTGAGACCCAGTTCTTATCAGATTGTGGCGTCCCCCCGGATTCCGACGCGCGGCACCCCGAAGATCTTCTGCCAATTCGGCCTGCTGATGGCACCGCCTTAGGAGATCAGGCGTCTCGTCCAGGTCGGCGTCTAAGCTACCTGCGCCGCGGGACGAACGCGGAAATGAGGTTCGCCAACACTGCTCATTTCTCGTCCTGACCAGGGGCGGCATCATCTCGCGCTGAGATCGAGCCGAGTGGTGTACAAACCACCGCCTGCAGGTTGTACAAGACCTGCCAGCTGGGCGGGCGATGGCAGCGGGGCCGAATCTGCCAGGGGTGCTGAGTAGAACCTTGCAACAACCCTAGCGGGGTGCTTGCAGCGCGAGTTGCAAAGTTGGCGCCTGGGTGTCTCTGGACTCCAGTTTGAGCCTTCTAGAAGACGTCGGTCAGTTGATAGAGCGTCCCGGAATGTGGGTTAGTGGCCCCAACTAGGGCAGCGGGGCTCCCCCACCCTACATCGAGATGCGCTGAACCCGGGAAGACTGCCTACGTTGTCTACCCCCTGGGCACCTGGGCGGGATCTTGCTCCGAGGCTCCGAAGCCATTAGGCGCTCGGGGACGCCTCCTCACGGCGGTGCTCCCGGCTGAGTTCTAGCCGGTCGGCCTCCGCCAGACGATCAGCATCTGCAATCGCGACCCGGCATGGCGTAACCGCCCGAAGCGTGGCAGTCCGCCGACCTCCCTCGAAGGCGGCACGCTCGCCCAGGATGGCGCCGGGACCGATCTCCGCCACTACCTTGCCATCCACCTCAGCGGCCAGTGTCCCATCGAGGAGGAGGAAAACCTGGTCGCCGAGGTCTCCCTGCTCCACCAGGGTCGCGCCCTTGGCGACCGACCGGATCGAACGTTCACTCTTCATGATGAGCGGTGAGAGTTCGCGCTCCAGGGCCGTCTCGACCTCAGTCATCAGCGCCGGGGAGTCCTGGTCACCCCACGGGGTGCGCTCTCCGAAGGCGTGGTTCCACCAAGTCCGGAAGTCCATTAGGCCCGACTTCTTGACCAGCTTTCCGTCCCGGTCGTAGACCCAGTGCCGGGGGAAGGTGCTGGCGCCTAGGACCTCAGCGGCGCTACTCCCATCGACGTTGATCGTGAGTCCAAGGGTGGTCCACACGATCGGAGAGGCGATCTGGAAGAAGGGACGCAGCGGCACCGGACGCGGCGCCGGGAGCCCGGTGCGGCCGCCGGAAGTCTGGACGAACTGGACCGCACCCTCGCTGATCGCAGGGGAGCGTTGGCGGTCGGGAAGCATCACCCCAGGCAGGGTGATCGACTTGACCAGGCGGACCGTAGTCGAGCCCATATGGCCGCTTCCGGAATAGCCGCAGTCGACGATCTCGCCGCCTTCAACCTCGATCCAGGCTCGAAGCTCATTGGCGAATCGGAAGCGATCTGCCTGGCGAAGCGCTTGTAGGTCTTCAATGGCGTCGGGAGGAGCCTGGTCGTAGTGGGTGATGCCACTGTCGAACGGCAGCCTGACCAGAGCGCCAATCGCCTCCGACGGGATCCATGACAAGGAAGTGACCGACGACTCAATCCGCATGGTGACCTCAGGTGCTGAATGGTCCAGCTCAGGCGGGGTTCATTCATCCCCTCGGCGAAGGATAGGGCGCACCCAGCCGCCTGTACACGGTTTTGGGCAAAGTCTGCCCACTGAGCCTCGATTGCGACTCAGCAGCCTCGCACCGGACCTAGTAATGGATCGACTCCGGGCCCGCACCACCGACGAATCCCTAGCACAGTCGCGAGATCACTCCGAACGACGGTCGCGAATGAACGTGTCCGATGGCCGATCATCTACTGCCACGCCCAGTCTCCAAGTTGCGTCGACCGAGGAAGGACTGAGACAGCTTCTCAGCCGACCGATGGGGTGACCCACTGGCCGCGGAGCGCATCGCGAAGTGGCTTGCTCATCGGGGACCAGATCAGATGTCCTACCCCGGCGTCCCGACCAATCTGGCAGAAGCGACCTCCTCTGCCACCCTCCTGTCCAACTCGGATTGGAGTCCCGCCCCTCCCGTTGGACGAACTTCCCGGCGAGCACCAGACCATGAGGTTGCAGAGCACCGATCCGACTGCTTGCGAAGACCCGGCTCTTTGGGTTCGCCCACCGCGGCTTGGGATACCCGTCGACCACTCGGTTCGGTAAAGCTAACTCAAGCCGGATCGAGCTCGGCTGGAAAGCTGCTCTGGGACCGCGCCGCCACCGTTTGCGATGGTGTCCTGACAAATCACCCACAGGCCCCGCGAGGCGCCGCCCCGCTTCTCCGCTGACGACCAAGTTGGACGGCAACTGAGTGACCGCCTTGATGGTTGCAGTCACTGCAGATTTGCGCGCTGTGCAGTTTTGTGGCACACTGCTCTGGTGGAAGAGATCCTGGGGCTCAGGGACCGCAAGAAGCTTGCCGCAAGGCGGGCCCTGAGAGCGGCGGCCGTGCGGCTGGTTGCCCAGCGGGGCCTGAAGAACGTGACGGTCGAGGACATTGCCCAGGAAGCGGATGTCTCCGTTCGCACCTTTTTCAACTACTACCATTCAAAGGAGGAAGCGATCGTCGGACCGTCTCCTGAGGTGGCAGCCGAACTACGGCAGGCCCTGCTCGCCAGACCTGCTGACGAGCCGCCCCTGGTGGCCCTGCAGTCCGTACTAATCGATCTGGCTGTCCCCTATGCCGACCGCCAGGACGAGTGGCTGCTGCACATGCAGGTGGTCCGGCAAGAGCCGAGCCTTCTCCCCAGCATGCTCGCCTCCTTCGCCGCCCAAGAACGGAGCCTGATTGAAGCCGTGGCGGAGCGCACCGGTACCCACCCCGACCGCGATCTCTACCCCGCGCTGGTCGCGGCTGCGGCAATTGCAGCTTTCCGAGTGGCCATGACGCAGTGGCGCAGTCTGGAGGGTGAGCGGTCGCTACCGCATTTGGTGGAGGCGGCCATGGCGATGGTTCAGGCCGGAATGCCGCCCCCGGTCATGATCGCACGGACCGGGAAAAGGCAGCCCGAATCGCGGCGGCGCGGCGTCACCTCCCGGACCGCGTCTTACGCAGCACCACCCTCGACGCCCCTTACCAAAGGAATCGCATGACTGACCGAATCGAAAAAGCCGACGTGCCCATTCTGACCCACCGGCGGGTACTTTTGATCATCGGGGCGCTGATGCTGGGCATGCTCCTGGCCGCCTTGGACCAGACCATCGTGGCCACGGCTCTGCCCACTATCGCGGGCGACCTGCACGGGCTGTCCCATCTCTCCTGGGTGGTCACCGGTTACCTGCTGGCGGCCACCGTGTCCACCCCGCTCTGGGGAAAGCTCGGTGACATGTACGGCCGGAAGATCTTCTTCCAATCGGCCATCGTCATCTTCCTGGTCGGCTCCGCCCTCTCGGGACTGAGTGGCTCGATGATCGAGCTCATCGCGCTCCGAGCCCTGCAGGGACTCGGGGCAGGCGGGCTGATGGTGGGCGCGCAGGCCATCATCGGCGACGTTGTGCCACCTCGCGAGCGGGGCAAATACCAGGGAATCTTCGGCGCAGTCTTCGGTCTTTCCAGCGTCGCCGGCCCTCTGCTCGGGGGCTTCTTCGTGCAGAACCTTTCCTGGCACTGGATCTTTTACATCAACTTGCCCCTGGGCGCCGTCGCCCTGGTCGTGACCACGGGCGCCTTGCCCAGCGCGTTGAAGCGGGTGAAGCACGTGATCGACTACATCGGCGCCATCGTGCTGGCGCTGGGCGTCACCTGCTTGGTTCTGCTGACCACGCTGGGCGGCACCACCTATCCCTGGGGCTCTGCGCCGATCGTGATCCTGGCGGTGCTGGGCGGCGTTCTGCTGACCTTTTTCGTCCTGGTCGAACGGCGCGCTGCCGAACCCATCCTGCCGCTTCACCTGTTCCGGAACCGGGTATTCGCGGCCACCAGTGCGATCGGCTTCATCGTGGGGTTTTCCATGTTCGGGGCCATCACCTACCTGCCGACCTATCTGCAGGTGGTCCGGGGTGCCAGTCCCACCGGGTCAGGGCTTGAGCTGTTGCCCCTGATGGCCGGGCTCCTGGTCACATCGATCGGGTCCGGGCTCTTGATCAGCCGTTGGGGGCGCTACAAGATCTTCCCGATCATGGGCACTGCGGTCATGATCGTCGGCCTCTTCCTCTTTTCCCTGCTGGGGGTCTCCACCAGCACCTTGACCATCTCCTTATTCATGGTCGTGCTCGGCTTGGGCCTAGGGGGAGTGATGCAGGTACTGGTGATCGCAGTGCAGAACGCCGTGCCTCACAGCGACCTGGGCGTCGCCACCTCCGGTGCCACCTTCTTCCGCTCGATCGGCGGCTCCTTCGGGACGGCGATCTTCGGCGCCATCTTCGCGAATGTGCTGACTGGCAACCTGGCGCGCTACCTGGCTGGCACCAAGCTCCCTGCCGGATTCAACGGTGCCGCAGGAGCCAGCCCCGCTGCTCTCGCCAAGCTACCCCCGGCGGTGCACTCCGGGTACATTCAGGCGGTCAACGCATCCTTGCATCCTGTGTTTCTGTGGGCGGTGCCGTTCGCCATCCTCGCCTTCGCCATCACCTGGCTACTGAAGGAGGTGCCGTTGCGCAAGACGGTCCATGCTCCTCGCGCCGCTGTGACTCAACCTGCGGAACTGTAGCCGCACCAATCTACAGCGGGCGCGTGGATGACTGGCACCGCGATGCCGCGTGCGCTAGTGGGATGCGGGTCCGTGGCTGACTAAGCACGTCCGTGCCCGACCTCGTCACCAGGCGGCGCCGGCTGGGCATTCCATCTGGCCGGAGCGTCGGCCCCCAGGTGTTCCTCGAAAAACGCGAGGATGCGACGCCACGAATCCTCTGCAGACGCCGAGTCGTAACGCATATCGAAGGAGCTCGTCAGCGCCCCTAGCGCACCTCCGTGATGATTCATGAACCCATGCCCGACAGTCGAGTACTCCTTGATGTCATGGTCAACTCCGAGATTCTGAAGAGACTCTTCCAGGCGCTGGGCATGACCTTTGAGGCTACGATCCCGAGCGCCGTAGCTGGCCACCACAGGACAGCTACCCAGCAGCTTTTCCTCGGCGTCTTTGGGCACCTGCCCGTAGTTGACGCTGGACGCGGCAAATCCTCCCCGAGGAGCGACTAGCAGCGCAAAGCCGCCGCCCATGCAGAATCCGATGACTCCCACGTGAGCGGTGCAGTCCTTCCGACTCGCGAGCCAGATTCGAGCCGCGTCGATGTCCTGGAACGCCCGTCCGCTGCCGCGCCGAAGCGCGAGGAAGGTTGCTCGAATGCAGTTTATCTTGGACCCCCACGAGTACAAGTCCGGTGCCAGAGCCAGGTAGCCGTTGGTAGCCAGTCGATCGCACTGCTGGCGTAAATCGCCACTCATTCCGAAGGCATCCATGATGACGACCACTGCTGGCCAGGGACCATCGCCCGCGGGCACTGCCAGGTACCCACGGGTCGCTCCGGCCGGAGCGGGATAGCTGATGTCGCTCATGTGCCTCCTCTAAGGATGGTTCGGCGCCGACCGTCGACTAGGGCAGGAGCTTCCGCATCGTTGATTGCCCATCGACGGCAATCACTCTGAAAGACCGTCCAGGAGCGGGAGTTGCGCTGGCGGCTGACACCCAACCCTGGTTCCCGCCCGCCCGGCGAACTTGGTCACGATCGACTCGCTCGGGAGATCATTTCGGCAACTCTATCCCGGTGTCAGCCGCCTGCCGACGGCCTCCGTTCGTGGGCAGCTGCGAGCCGTCAGGTGAGGCCCCGACTCGGCGCGGCCCCACCTGACTAGGTCACTCTGGGGCGCCAGGCTGGAACTCGATCTCGGATCCGGTCTCCAGCAACGTCTTGAGGCTGCTTAGCACCCAGCTCCAGCCGCCGCCTGCGCCTTCGTCCTCTCGCCCACCGGACATCAGCACGGCGAGCTGCGGCGTGCCGGCGAGTTCATGGGTCACGGTGAGTCGGGTGACCCCTGCTCTCCCCTCCTTGATCTCGTAGGTGAGGCGCGTGAACCCTTCTGCGGCCATCACCTCGTCCATCACCATGCGCCAGGTCTGCACAAGGCGCCAGGGGGGGTCGGCCTCGACGATCTCCCCATCGATGGCCAGGTCCGGTGCGCCCGCTGAGCGCATCCCCTGACTGGTGTAACCCCGGTAGGCCCCGCCCGGGCGTAGGTCGTATTCTCCCCGACCCCCGTAGCCGTACCGTTCGGTCCACTCCGGCTGGGTGATCGCGTCCCAGATGGCCTGCGGAGTTGCCTTGATGTACACCCGGTACACCTGGGTGGTAGCCGTCGTCGGGTCTGCAGTTGTCATGCCGTTTCCTCCAAGTGATCTTTGAGCTCGGTGAGCGCCGAGACCTGGCGCTCTGTGTACTTGTCGATCCACCGGTCGTGGACCAGCCGAATCGGCACCGGATTCAAAAAGTGCAACTTCTCGCGGCCTGAACGCCGAGCGACGACCAGGCCCGCAGCTTCCAGCACGTGCAGATGCTTCATTACGCCGAAGCGCGTCATCTCGAGCTCCGACTCCAACTCGGTAAGCGTGCGGCCGTCACGCTCGAAGAGCAGGTCGAGCAGGAAGCGTCGCGTGGAGTCGGCGAGCGCCTTGAATACCAGGTGGTCTTCGGTCACCGGGCCAGGTTATGTGACCAGTGGGGGTAACTATACCCTCTCTGTATAAGGTCACTACAGTGAGAATCCGTGCGAGGGCAGCGCGATTACGGCTTCGGCATCGTTCGGAACACGGCGAGTTCCTGCCACGCGGCGTCGGGGATGGGCAGGTCGGGTGCCCAAGCGATCTCTCCCTTGGTCGGCCAGATCTCGATCATGGCCCGCGCCCTGGACGGACCGCCGGGGTAGTTGAGCGCGAATCCAGCCGTGGCCTCATCGACGACCAGGGTCTGTATTGCTACGTGTCCGGCGGCGAAGGTCGCGACGTACGGCTGGAACCGCTGGGGCAGGGGTTTGGCGTTGACTTTTATTTCTAGAGGCTGGTTCCCGTGGCGCGAGTGTGCAATTGAGGGAATGTAGCGCCCGAGCCAAGCATGGCAACCAGGAAGCGGGGGGCCATTCTCACCGCCAGCGTAGACGTACTGAAAGTGTTCTTGCGGGATCGGTTGCCATGCATCCCCGCCGCTCTCGATGAGTTGAACACACATCGCCGTCTTCAAAGCCCACAGGGTCAACGTGGCTTGGTCCTCGACCGTGAGCGTGGCGGCAACGGCTCCCTGCACCATTGGCCTCAGTATCGGGATGGTCCGATTCTCAAGGCGGGACATCCACCCGGTATTGCAGGGCACGCATACCCAGCTGGACCTCGCGGTAAAGGCGCGCCCACGCCACTGCCTCATGACCACTCCATCCTTGCTCACCACGTTTTGTCCGGGTCGTTCCTTCCTAAGGCCAGCTGCCTTGCGAAGCCATCGCGGAAGCACATCCTCCCCACTCATGGGTCCCTTCGTCCCGCAGAGGGCGCAGGCTCTCGCCAATGGCTACGCTTGACCCATGCCTAGAACCCCCAAGATTCAGACGACCGCGAAAGGGTACGAGATCCCCGTCCCTACCCGGCGGGAGGTCTATGCCGCTCTGGGGGAACTGGCGAAGGTCGCTACTCCGCTGCCCGCCAAGTCCAAGCGCCGGAGGCGCAAGGGAAGGCTGGTCATCAGCTGAAAGGCCGACGTCTAGGGGTGTCCGTACGGAGTTAGGTCCTCGAGGCTCCGATAGAGCTTCTCGTCCAGCTTGTGCTGGCGGATGGCGTGTCCTTGTCTGGCGAGAGGAGCCGGCCCGCGACCAGGCCCCTCCCACATAGCGACTTCGATCGAGTCGGGTCCGAGCTGCGCGACGATGAGTTCTATCGCCGGAAGCAGATCGGTATCCGCAGAAACCAACACGGCTACCTCGCAGTCCTTGTCAAATAGGAGATGGCGAACTAGACCGATAGCGACGGCCACGTCGACGCCCTTCTCCACCATGACGCCGTTCCGAACCGCGAGCGTCCTTGGGTAGACGTTGACACAAGGATCGGCCGCTGTCCACGCCGCTATCTGCCGCCTTCTGGCAGCGTATGTCACGGCGGATTGTTTTTGGCTCGGAATGCCCGTGTGGACATCTACGCACACCAACTCTCCGGGCGCTCGGCCGGCCACGCGAGCCTTCGCTAGATAGCGTGCGAGTCCCAAAGGGACGACGTTTCCGTTAGCGCCAGCGCCGAACGCATCCCGCGCAGATCGATATGCGTTCTGCCAGTCGATAACGACCGCTACTTTGGCTGGGATCATCCCTGGTTATGCCAGCCGGGGGATAGCCCGTGAATCAAAAAAGCCCGCCAGTGCGCCCCTAAGGGACGGACGGCGGGTAGCAATAACGCGATTATGTCTTTGCCCGCCGCTAAAGTCAAACGAAAGGGTGTTCGTGAGGTGAACCAGAGATGTGACGTTATAGGGCAAACTGAGTTCAAAAGGAGCCTGTCGACTCATCAGGACGGCCCAACCTCATGGTCTGCCACCTGGGTCACCAGCAGGTCGACGGTGGCAGTCACCGCCTGAATCCAGCGGTCCCGCTTCCCGGTCGTCCACCGGCCATCACGGGGCAGTTGGCGGATGAGTTCGCCCAGCATGCGATAGTCTTGGCCTCCGGCTTCTTGCCTATTCCCGTTCGCTTCGGGCATAGGGGCATGCTCCTCGACCGAGGTCCTACCTGTGGGAGTTGGTTGAGGCCGAGGAGTGCCCGCAGCTTTGGACCTGGCCCGCGGTCTTACATGTGCCCGCCGTCCTTCGATCGGGCCACCCTCAACCAAGCCGGCTTCGCGGCACAAGGCCAGAAAGAGTCCTACCATTCGGGCGCGCTGAGCGGCGGGGTCGTAACCTCGAAAGGCATCGTGGATCGCGATGTCGTTGGCTTCCTGAGGGTCGATCACCGCCAGTACCGGCGCGTAGCCGTTCTGAATCACCTCCGCCATCGCGCTTGGGTACTCCTCGGTGGTCACGCGGCTCAGACGGTCAAAGGTCGGAGTCTTCACTGCCGTGTCGTCGTCGATCAGACCCAGAAACGTAAGGGCCTTCTGAACACGGTCAGCGTTCCCTTCCGCGATCCCCAGTCGGGTCAGCTGGTCGGTCGTGTAAGCATCCTGCAACTTCCCGTCCCTAGCCCGGCGGATCAAAGTGAGGACCGGCGCAGCCGGAGCATAAGGCATGTAGTTCGCTGAAAGAGCCATCCCCTACATAATAGCCGCTCGGTAGGGATTGTCAAGGTAGGCGGGAATATTGTCTGGCACTGGACGCCTACCATGCAACTGGGCGACGATGCGCGTTATGGAAACCACCATTCCCGCAATTCGCCGGATCAGGAACGGATGGCTAGCGTTAGGCGACGGTTGGGCCGTCAGGGCGGACACGGAAGCGGAGGCAATTCACGCCTACGAGTCTCGGACTAGGTGGCATGCCGAGGTCGATGCTCGACCGCCCAGGGTTGCCTACGACGAGGAGGAAAGCGGCAAGTAGGCTGTCCTACCGTCCACCCGCGGCCCGCTCAAGCAGCGTTTCAAACTGAGACATGAGATCGGCCCGGTGGTTGTACCGCTAGGCGTACTCGTTGAGGTAGCCCTGGAGGTGCTTCGGGGACACAGCATGGTGAGTTCCGCCGATCCCTCGCTTCACTAGGGACCAGAACCCCTCGGAGGTCTGGGTGTGAACGTCGCCCTGGACGTAGACCCTCGCGGAGTGCTTGATCGTCCGGTGATCCCATCCGTCCCGAGGCAGCCCGTCATAGGTCCGGGCGTCGTTGGTGTAGACGATGGAGGTCGGATCGACCGTCGCCGTGATGTGGCCCATGATCTCAGCCTGGGCCTTGCGAGAGACGACATGAGCCGCGACCCGGCCCTTCCGCTCTACGAGTCCGAAGACCGTCGTCTTCGACTCGTTGGACCAACTCTGAGCGGCCTGACGGCGAGCGGTCTAGTTCGGCTCCGTTTCCCACTTGGCAACGTCCGACTGGCGGGGCTTCCCGCCGACGTACATCTCGTCCATCTCAACGGCACCCTTCATCGGCTCGGGGGTCTGAACCAGGAGTTCGTTCCGGATGAGATGGAAGATGCGCCACGCGGTCTTGTAGGTGACCCCAAGCTCGCGCTCCAACTGCTTAGCGGAGATACCGCAGCGGGTGCTTGTCATGAGGTACATCGCGTAGAACCAGAGATGGAGCGAAGTGGCCGACTTGTGGAAGATCGTCGCGGCAGTAGGGTGAAGATGATGCCCGCAAGCGATGCAAGTCCACGACTGGCGGCGCTGGGTGGTCTCGTAGCGACGTAAGGATCGGACGGCCTCGCACTTCGGGCACTCGGCATGCTGCCCGTCCTCGGAGTAGCGGGTGCGCCAGAGGAAGTTGAGGCAGGCGATATCGTCCGGGAACTCGCGGGTGAACTCCATGAGGGAGTACCGAGGTTCGGAGGACTTGGCCCTTGTCGGATTGTTCCGGTCTCTCGCCGTCATGCGGACAGTATATCACAACTTATACAGTGAGGGTATAGTTGCCCCAGTGGGTCACATGTCAAACAGCCCAAGACAGATCGGTTCCGGCGGCTATATTGGAGAGGACGCCCCGTGCGGCCGGCGTGGCAGCCCAGCTCAACCGGAATTGATTCCGCGGCGCCGGTTGAGGGGCAGCTGCAAACCCTGCGTGATACCGGCATGAACCTTCCGTTGGGGTCGGTCTGGTAGCGGGGGTGTCATCGGAGGTAGCGCGGTGAACATGGCGGGCGCGCGGGGAGGGTGGCGACCGCGGCGACCGGAGAGCTCGCCGGGCAATCCTCCCAGCGCCGGCTACAAGTGGGTGGCCCTCTCCAACACCACGCTCGGGGTGATGGTGGTGACGATCGATGCCACCATCATGATCATCGCCATGCCGGACATCTTTCGGGGTATTCGGCTCAATCCGCTACTCCCCGGCAACAGCTTCTACCTGTTGTGGATGATCCTCTCCTACCTGATCGTCTCCAGTGTCCTGGTGGTGAGCTTCGGCCGACTGGGCGACATCTTCGGTCGGGTACGGATCTACAACCTCGGCTTCGTCATCTACACCATTGGGTCCGTTCTGCTCACGATCACCTGGATGACCGGTCAGTCAGGGGCCTTGTGGCTGGTGTTGATGCGGGTGGTTCAGGGGGTGGGAGGGGCCTTCCTGATCGCCAACTCGGCGGCGATCCTCACCGACGCCTTCCCCGAGCACCAGCGCGGACTGGCGCTCGGGATCAACAACGTGGCCGGAATCAGCGGTTCCTTCATTGGGCTGGTCCTGGGGGGGATCCTGGGAGCCATCGACTGGCGGTTGGTCTTCCTGGTCTCGGTCCCGGTGGGGGTGGCCGGGACCATCTGGTCTTACCTCAAGCTGAGGGACCTGGGGATGCGCCGCCGGACGCCGATCGACTGGTGGGGCAATCTCACCTTTGCTACAGGTCTGATCCTGGTGATGATCGGGGTCACCTACGGGATCGAGCCGTACGGCCACCAGTCCATGGCCTGGACCAGCCCCACCGTCCTCCTCGAGCTGGTTCTCGGGGTGGTCCTGCTGACCGTCTTCTGCCTCATTGAACTGAGGACCAAGGCGCCCATGTTCCGGCTCAGCCTCTTCCGGATCCGGGCCTACGTCTTCGGGACCATCTCCAGCTTCCTGGCGGCGCTGGGCCGGGGCGGCCTGATGTTCATGATGGTCATCTGGCTGCAGGGGATCTGGCTGCCGTTGCATGGGTACAGCTTCGCCACCACCCCGCTCTGGGCCGGGATCTACATGATGCCGCTGACGGTGGGATTCCTCCTGGCCGGACCTCTCTCCGGGGCCCTTTCCGACCGCTTCGGGGCCCGTCCTTTCGCCACCGGTGGGATGCTGGCGGCGGCGGCCAGCTTCCTGCTCTTGGAACTGCTGCCGATCAGCTTCTCGTATGGGCTCTTCGCGCCCTTGCTGCTGCTCAACGGACTGGGGATGGGCGCCTTCGCCTCACCCAATCGGGCGGCTGTGATGAACAGCCTCCCTCCCGAGCATCGCGGCGCTGGCGGTGGTATGAATGCCACCTTCCAGAGTTCGGCCCAGGTGCTCTCCATCGGGATCTTCTTCACGCTGGTGATCGTGGGCTTGTCGGGCACCCTCTCGACGAGCTTGGAACACGGTTTGATCCTGCATGGGGTGCCCCGGGCGGCCGCCGTCCGGGCGGCTTCGCTACCACCGGTCTCGACCCTGTTCGCCGCCTTTTTGGGCTACAACCCGATGCTGCATCTGCTGGGCGCACAAACTTTGGGGTCCCTCCCCCACAGCACCGCCGCCCTGCTGACGGGGCGCAGCTTCTTTCCCCATCTGATCTCAAAACCGTTCGGCGCCGGTCTGCACGCCGCCTTCGACTTCTCGATCGGCTGCTGTTTGATTGCGGCGGCGGCCTCGTGGTCTCGCGGCAAGCGCTACGTCTATCGGGCCAAGTCGGTGCCGGCTTCTGCCCTAGGCGAGATCATCTCTCCGGGGGACAGTCTCTAGCCGGGCTGTCGGCCGCCGTATGATCGAGTGGCGCTCGCCGCAGTAGGCCTGGGTCGGCCGCAGTTTTGTGCCGACCGGATTCCCGTGATCTTGGCTTGGTGCCGGGCATCCGCTGCCAGCAGTGACGACCCAAATGACCGGACGACAGTGCTCTGCAGGGAGGAAGTGACCGTGCCGACCGAAGCCTCCGAATGGGTGACCGCTCTTAGAGGGTGCCAGGACCGGGTTGCCGCCCTGATCGAGACGCTGGACAGCGATTCCCTGCGGATGAACTCGTACTGCACCGGCTGGGACATCGCCCAGGTGCTCTCACACCTCGGAAGCCAGGCGGAAATGTTCGCCCTGATCGTCGACGCTGGCCTCACCGGCGAGGCCGCACCCGGGCAGGACGGCTGGCCACCCATCTGGGACGCCTGGAACGCCCGCACTCCAGAAGCCAAAGCCACCGACAGCCTGGCCTTCAACGAGCGGCTGGTCAGCCAGCTGGAATCGCTCGACCAAGACCAGGTGCGCTCCTTCCACGTAGCCGCCTTCGGAATGGAGCTGGACCTGGTCGGAGTGCTCCGGCTTCGACTTCCCGAGCACGCCATCCACAGCTGGGACATCGAAGTCTCCTTCGACCCGACTGCCGTGGTCAGCTCGGACTCGGTGGCGCTCCTGGTCGACAATCTGTCCAACCTGGTGGCCCGGGTCGGCAAACCGACCGGTCCAGCGACGACCCTGCACGTGTCGACCACTGAACCGGAGCGGGAGTTCGCCCTGGTGACGGATGGCGTCCGCCTGGAGCCCTGGGCGGGGCAATCCGCCAGCGGCACGGTGCAACTGCCGGCGGAAGCCCTGGTCCGGCTCGTCTACGGACGGCTCGACTTGAACCCCTCTCCGTCGGTAGAACTCGTCTCGTCGGAGATAACCCTCGACGATCTACGCACGATGTTCCCTGGCGTCTGAGCTGGACTCGAGCCTCTCCAATGAGAGGAGCGGTTAGCGACGACTGTCCGCGGTGAGGCGCGCCAGGGGCTTGGTCGGCTCCAACGGGGCCAACCCATCCAGGAGTCGCGAGCCGCGGAGGGCCAGCTCCAGCCGGAGCCGGTCCTCGGCATCGTTCCAACTTCCGACCAGGTCCTCGATCCGCTCCATCCGGTAGAGAAGGGTGTGACGGTGGACCCCGAGTGCACGCGCAGCGGCGCTTAGCCCTTCATGGCTGAGTACGGCCTCCAGGGTCTGCCGAAGTGGCAATCTGCGGGTTCGCTCTCGCTCCAGGAGGGGCCCGAGCGCACCCTCGACGAATTCCCGTAAGCCCTCGAGGTCGTGGACCCAGGCTAAGTAGGGATGAAGCTTGGCCGAGTCGTACACCTGCTGGTGGGGCAGCAGGATCTGGCCCACGGTCAAGGTGTCTCGGGCCGCCCGCACCGCTGCCGGCACCTCGCTGAGGGTCGCGACGGTGGGACCGAGGGCCATCTGCCACGGAGCCCGATCCGATCCGACTGCCACCTGCAGCAGCCGCTCCAAGGTCCCGATCCGCGCCGGGGTCGGAACCAGGGCCACCACGCTTGACTGGTAGAGGGCGACGTGTGCACCCACCACCATCCAGGCGGTCGCGATGGTCGCCTCGGCCGAGGCGTCATCCGCGCCGACCACCACTAGGCGGTAGGGGAACTCCAGCACCGTCCCGCCCTCGGCGGCCTTGGCCACCATGTCCAAATCCGCGGTGCCGCCCAGAACGTCGCTGAAGAACTGGTCGTACTGACGATCCTGCTCTCGGCGCACCCTCTCCCTGGTCTCCAGGTAGCTGGTGCTGACCGCGACGCTGATGGCGTCGAGGTAGTCGAAGAGCGGTCCCACGGCGGTCAAAACCGACTGCGCCTCGATCTCAGGATGAATCCGGACGGCGTCAATGACATGCTGCCAGATGACCAACGCGGCGACCCGGTAGGCCCGCAGGATGGCGTCCAGGGGAACACCGGTGCTGGCCAGCCGACCGCCCATCCGCGACAGCTGCTGCAACTCGGCGTGGGAGGGCGGCCGTGACTCGTCCCAGAGCGACAGCATCGTCCCCACCCCCTCCCGGCAGGCAGCGAGCACCTCGCTGCCGAAGGCGGAGCCACCGCCAAACCCGTCTGCCAGGGGAATCGTCCGAGCCATCTCGATGGCCATCCGCCGCGCTACCCGGTCGACCCTGCGACGCAGCGACTGGATGATGATCGGGCTCACCGAGGGCGTCGCCGAGTACCCGCGGCGGTCGCGCTTGCCGGCGCGCCGGCTCCCAACTTCGGAGGACATCTCTCGCCCAGAATAGATCAGCTCATCCGGGACGGCGGCCGAGAGGGGCCGACCTTCCTCAGCGGACCGGGGGACGCGACACGATGAACTGGCCTGCGGCGGACGCCCTCCCAAGAGCACACGACTCTCGCTCACTGCCGTTCCGCGCATTGCTCCTGGCAGTGGCCCTCGGGCTGGCTATCACGACCCAGGGTTGTGCCTCCAGCTCAGCCATCCGCCCCGGAGCGCCACCCCAGGCTAGCGCCGGCACCAGCTGTCGCTTGACCGTGACCATCACCACCACCTCGGGCACGACCTGGGGTACCGTCACGGCCACCTCGGGAGGAGCCAGCTTCACCTTCGGCCAGGCGACCAGGACGATCGGCATCCCCTGCGGAGCCACCGTCAAGCTCACCGAGCTTCCCACCGACTCCAACAGCTGGCCCTTTCATGGTTGGCGGGTTGGTGCTAAGAAGGTGACCGGAACCAGCACCTCGACCGTGGTTTCGGGCGCGGACGCGGTCGACGCCGTGTATGTGCTCAGCGCGCCGGGCTCGACCTCGCCTACGGCCACTGCGTCCGGCAACTAAAGTCGCAGGCAGCTTCCGAGAAAGGGGCGAGAGTCAGGAGGTCTCCCTCAGTGCTAGCCGCGTTCGCGACCGCCACCGGCGGTCCTCAGCTGCTCGACAACCTGACGGTCGGCGAGCGGGAGATACCCGCTCCCCAGCGTGGCGCCGTCCGACTCCGGACCCGGGCCGCGTCCCTCAACCGCCACGATCTCTGGACCCTGGCTGGGGTCGGGGCGCCCCCGGCCCTCCCCTGGACCTTGGGGTGTGATGTCGCCGGCACGGTCGACGCCTACGGTCCGGAGACCCCGGAGCAGATTCCGGTCGGGACCCCCGTCGTGGCGCATGCGGTCATCACCTGCGGAGTCTGCGAAGCCTGTCTGGGACCCGACGAGACCTCCTGTCGAAAGTTCGCCATGCTCAGCGAAGGCAGCTGGGAGGGCACCTTCGGCGAGTACTGCGTGGTCCCGGCGGTGAACCTCTTCGCGCTGCCTGCCGATCTAAGTTTCGAGCAGGCCGCGTGCCTGCCGACCGCCTATCTGACCGCCTATCGGATGCTCTTCACCAAGGCCGGCCTGCGCCCCGGGGACACCGTTCTGATTCAAGGAGCCGGGGGCGGCCTCTCGACGGCGGCCGAGGCACTGGCCCTGGCTGGGGGGTTGCGGGTGATCGTCACCAGCCGGGATCCCGCCAAACGCTCAGCGGCCCTGCTCCGGGGAGCCCACCATGCCGTGGCCACCGGCCGGGAGTCGGCAGGAGAGGTATTGGGTCTGACCGCCGGCGAAGGGGTGGACGCGGTGATCGAGTCCGTCGGAGAAGCCACCTGGGCCACCAGCCTGCGCGTGCTCCGCCGCGGGGGAGCAGTGGTGGTGGCCGGTGCCACCACGGGGGCGGATCCGCCCGCCGACCTGCGCCGAGTATTCTGGCGCCAACTCCGGATCTTGGGGTCGACGATGGGCACCTGGGCTGAGTTCTCGGCGCTCCTCAACACCGTACGGGCCACCGGAGTCCGGCCTCTTATCGACAGGACCTATCCGCTGGCTGAGGCCAGGGCGGCCTTTCAGCTGCTCGACTCGGGCGAGGTCACCGGCAAGCTGGTGCTGATCTCCGGCTGAGCCTCATTCGCCCTCCGCCTGGGAGGTCACCGGCGTCCGGCGGGAGACGTAGCTCCCGACCTTCGTCCTCAGCCCGACCGCTAGGCGATTCCACCCGTTGATCGCGACCACGGTCAGGGTGATCGCCACCACTTCCTTCTCGCTGAAGTTCGCCGCCAACTCCTGAAAGTCGGAGTCCGGTGCGCCCGTCTCAGGCAGGCGGGTGAGGCTCTCGCACCACTGGATCGCGGCCCGCTCCCTCTTCGAATAGCAGGGAGCCTCCGGCCAAGCGGAGACCAGAGCCAGCCGCTGGAGGGTTTCGCCGAGCGCCAGGGCGTCCTTGGTGTGCATATCCAGGCAGTACGCGCACCTGTTGATCTGAGAGGCCCGGACCTTGACCAGCTCCAACAGGAGCGGCTCCAGTCCAGCAGTTGCCGCGACCGCGGTCAGCTGTTGCATGGCCTCCATCAGCCCGGGCAGCTCGTGAACATAGTCAGCTCGCATCTGCTCTCCTCCTTACCCCGGTTCGTCAGGGGGTTTGTCGGCGCCGCCAGCGTCGGACGCGGTCGCGGGCGCGTCCGACGCTGGGGGAGTGGACATCCACGACGGGCACCGGTCGTAGGCATCCCGTCGCCGGGGGTTCATTAGCTAGCATCCAATGAGGATGGTCCGGACTCTCAGCGTAGTCGCCACCGCCGCGGCGGTGGCGGTCGTCGTCGGTTTGCTGGCTGGGTGCTCCAGCAGCCCCAGTGCTCACACCTCTCCCAGTGAGCACCCCACGAGCTCTCGGACGGCCAGCCCGAGCCCGTCTCCAAGCACTGCGACGACCACCACCGTGGTCCTGACCGTGAGCACCCTACCGACGACCTTCGGGGGTCCGGGTGATACCAATACCTACCCAGCCACAATCCGGGTGACGGTGCCGCACTTGATCTCGGGGGAGATCGCGGCATACGGAGTCGCGGGGACCGTGGTGGTGGGACCGGCCAGCTGGACCGGAAGTGGCCTGGTGGGGGCCGACGGAAGCGTTGGCTTCACCCTCGCTCCCCAGGGAGCCTCACCGGGAACTGGGGCGGAGATGGTCTACCAGTTCGACGGGGCCTGTGTGGGGTGTGCCTGGAGTGATGCCAGCGCCTTTTTCCCGGCGGTGGCCGCCGCGGCTCTCTCGGCGGGGGCGGGCCCAGCCTCACCGCCCCCCATCGGACTCCAGACCGAGCCGCTGGCCACCGGACTCATCGGCTTCAGCCTGCCCGGCTCGACCCCCGGGTATCAGCTGAACGGCGTCGCCTACACCAACCTGCCGGGTTCGACCGCCGACCCGATCTTCGAAGAGCTCGACCTGTCACTTCCGACCACCGAGCACACCTTGGCGACCGTGATCCTGAACGCCCTGGTCGCCAACGAAGACCGTTACGTCTGCTCCAGCGGCGCTCCATCCCCGACCATCTCCTTGACCCTGACCGGCGGCGCCTGCTGAGGCCAGGAGGTGCTCAGAGGTCGTCTCCGAAGTACCGTCTGCCGCTCTTGAGCCAGGCTTCGCCGAGGCGCTCCGGGCTAGCTTGAGCGGGGAACTGGATGCTCCGTGATGAGGAAGTTCTGCCGCGATAGCCAGGGATGGGTCACGCTCGCAGGCGCCGGCCTGCCGAAGAAGCTACCGGGCCAAAACGAAGTCAAGTTCCACGCCTTCTCGCAACTCGTAGTGCGACTCTGGGGAAGCAAACCTACTACCCAGCGGCCGCTGGTGATCGGGGTAGGGCTCCAGCCACACGCTCTCGGTAACCGGTGGGGCAGAGATCGCGCCTGGATCGTCCGCGGCCGCTACGTCGCCGGGGAGCGTTGCCATCGGATCCGGTCCGGTCCTCCGACGATCTCGGCCGATCTTATCAACATCATCTGCCTCCTGACCGAGCTCGACCAGCGATCTCGGCTGAAGATGGGCTAGGCCTCGAAAACCACCTGTCAAATCTCGTCTCGTGTTGGTCCAAGTGGCGCGTACTGTCAGTGATGTTCCGAGCCCCAGGGCGCCGCAGGCACTGACCAGCACTTTGATCTGTACTCCTTGCAACTCTCAACCCAAAATGGACCCACCTCGATCGTCCGAAGGTGATCCACCCCGGAGTCGGCGGGCGGGAGTGTGGCTGGCATAGGTCAGAGGTCGAGGTCGCGGAATCGGGCGCGAGTTGTTTCGGAGCTCTTGGGCCTTCCTGTGGGCACTGCTTAGTACGCCTCCGGTCGCGAAGTGGCGCCGTTGAGATCAGCCAGGGCTGGGCATTGCCTTGGCGGGCAGCCATGCTGTGGCCGAACCGGAAGGGGGGAGTCCTCAGAACTCCGGCAGATGGCGGCGGGGGTCAGGCGGTCGAGCAGAGCCGCCACCGGGCGGGAGTCACCCTTCAAGGCCTTGGGCCAGTCGGCGTACTCCAGCGTGGAGGTAATCGCCAGGGCGGCCCTGGAGTAGCGCTGCGCGAGCAGGCCAAAGAGCAGATGAGCTAGGCCGGCGTCGCGGCTCACGAAGCCCAGCTTGCCGCAGATCAAATGGTCGAGCCGTTCCAGCTGCTCCTCCAAGCGGGACAGCCGCTTCGGGGCCTTGGCCCCGCCCAGGTCGGCCAAAAGCTCGGCCACGGCCACGAGCCAAACCCCTGCTCTGACGGCCGGCCGCCACCGCCAGGGCAGCGCCGATATGGAACCTCTCGGTCCCGGGCGGATCCGCCGCCAGTAGCACCTCCGCCTGCAGCGGGGCAGCCAGGAACTCCGATTGTCCGGGCCGGGTCTGGGCTGCTGCGGTGGCCAGAGACCCAGCCCGAGAGCGGAGTCCTCGCGCTGCGGGGGTAAGCCATGGGCAACCGTGGAGGTTTCGCCGCGCCAGCTCGGGACGGAGGTCAAAGGTGACTAACGTGTCGCGGTCCGGTTACAGTTTGAGAAGGACGTATGCCAATCGGCCCATTCCGTGTAACGGATCTGCTTGGATAGAGCCGGTTTCCAAGGCATCCGGTGGCCATCGGGGTGGCGTCGACAGCGGTGCGGAGGGAGCCCGGCTCGGGACCACACCTCGGGAAGGGGGGTAGTGGCCGACATTCGACGCGATCACCACTAACCCGGCGAGGGTCGAAGAGAAGTCAGCGACTGGTACGCGGACTCTGGGCGAGGTCGGCCGGCGAACAGGGGCGGTCAGTCGGAACAAGAGTGGACACGCTGGTTGGGAGAGAACCATTGCAACTGCGCACAACGCGCGGAGCCCGTGGAGAGGGGGAGCGCCGGCTGGCCGATTCCGCTGGTGGACTTGATCCGCTCGCCTGGACCGGGCAGATGGTCGCTCTGAGCGGTGCCCAGAGTGGGGGTGCGCTCCGACCTTGCTCATACTCGGACGGAGGTCGGGATGCGAGTTGACGCCCCATGGGTAGGTGGAGGTGCCATCAGCGAGGGGCCTGAACTGACGGTTGTCATTCCCACCCGCGATGAGGTGGACAACCTCGGGGAGATGCATCGAGAGCTGGCGAAGTCCCTAGCCGGTATCGACTACGAAGTAGTCGTGGTGGACGACAGCACGGATGAGATCACCCGCCCCATGCTTCGCCAGATCTCGGCGGCCGACAACCGATGGCGAATCCTCGAGCGTGACTCCTCCGAGCCCAAGGGGCTGGGCACCGCGGTTTCCCAGGGACTGGTCCTGGCCCGGGGCGCTGCCATCTGCGTGATGGACGCCGATCTGCAGCATCCTCCCTCCGTCATCCCCAGCCTGCTGGCGGCGGTTGTTGGCGGCGCTGACCTCGCGGTCGCGTCGCGCTACACAGGTGGAGGCAGCGCCCGAGGCTTGTCCGGCCCCTACCGGAAGGCCGTCAGCCGCATGGTCTCGTGGGTGGCCCAGGCATCGTTTGCTGAGACCCGGCGCACGACCGACCCGCTCAGCGGGTTCTTTTGCATTCGTCGTGAGTGCATCGCTGGCCTGGAGCTTCGACCGATCGGATTCAAGATCCTGCTGGAGCTCTTGGTGTGCCTCCCGGAGATCCGGATCGCCGATGTCCCCTACGACTTTGGCCCCCGCTACTCGGGCGAGAGCAAGGCGACCCTGGCGCAAGGGATCCAGTTCGGGAAACACATCCTGTCCCTGTTTGTTTACGTCCCCTTGACCGCCTTGCTCGGCAAAGTGGCCTTTTCGGCGGGTGCCGGCATGGTCGTTTTCGTCCTCAGCATCGCCTTACTCAAGAGCATCTCCTTCCACGGCCTCCTGCCGTGGGTGGTGGGATCGGTCGCCAGCTTGCTGGCGAGCGTGACGTCGTACAGCCTCATGACGTTCCGCAGCGCCCTGTGGCGGACCGGCCTGGGAGGTCAGCGCCTGATGTGGGCGGTCGGCTTGTCCAGCGTGACCGGAGGAATCCTCAGCTTCGCTGTGCTCACCGCCAGAGCCCGATTGGACACCATCGTGGTGGCGGTTGTTGCCCAACTAGTGGCGCTCCTGGCCGGGTTCTCGTTTGCCACGTACGTGCGGCACCGGGAGCGGCGCGCGATGCCGCTGCCGTCTCCCGCTGACGAGCTCTCGCTCCAGGCCTTGGCGAACCGGCTGGGTGCCCAGCGGGCCTGGTGGGCGGATCCGGTGCAGACCACGACTGTGCCGGGCCGGCTGGAGAAGCTGGTCACTCCCGAGATCATCGACCACGTCACCCGAACCGCCCAGCCCCTCCTAACGGTCGAGCTGCCCTCATCGCGTCCTCAGGTCCGGGTGAACGTAGAGAGTTTCAGCGTGATGCTGGTCCCTCACTTCGAAGCCGGCTCCCGGGTGGCGCGGATCGCCGTGCTGGTGCGGCTCGACCGCACCCCGTTCTCCACGCGCGACCTTCATGTGGCCCTGGAGTGGTTCAGTCGCCGGCAGGCGAGAACCTTCCCGGCCAGCGGGAACGCCCAGCGCGAGTGGGGACCCGCGGGAATCAATTGAACACCACTACCGCTCCACGGGCGCCTTGGGCCCCCGCGCCGCCACCGCGTGCCGTGGGCAGCTCACAGTGGGCGCGCGTCGCCCGGGGGAGTCAGTTTGGGTTGGTTGGGCTGCTGGGTCTGGCGGTCAACCAGTTAGTGCTCTGGCTCCTGGTCAGCACCCTTGGCATCAACTATCTGCTCGCAGCCGTCGTGGGGAGTCAGGCGTCGACGGCGGCTTCCTTCGCGATCAACGAGGCCTGGGTGTTCCGTCGGCAAACCGTGAGGCGCGACTTGCGCTCGGTGTTCCGCCGGCTCCTCGTGTTCGACGCCCTCAACGTGGTGTCTTTGCTGCTGAGGTTGCCGGTGCTCTACGTACTCACCAGCGTTGCTCACATTAACTACCTGCTCAGCAACTTGGCCGCGGTCGCGCTCTTCCTGTTGGTCCGATTCCTCGTAGCCGACGGATGGATTTGGCACGCCCCCGTGGCTTCCAGCGACTCCGTGCCGGGACAAAACGATCTATTCGGGAGGCTATAAATGGTCACGGACGATTCCGGTCGCTGGTACCACTACGATGTCGACGGACTGGCCGGGCTCAGGTCACGGGTGCGTTTGCCTGAACTGGAGCTCTTCCGGGTGCCCCACATCGAGAAGCCGGACATCTTGATCACCGTGCGACCGCGGGTCAGTGGCCGAGCATCCTCGGCGATGGTGGGACCGAGATACTCGTATCGCGAGTGGGGCGGGTCGGTCACCGCGAATTTCGACATCGAGCTGGGAAGTCCGACCCAGGTGGTCGCCGCTCCTCTCCTAGCTCTCTCGCGGCACGTTCTGTACACAAATGTGGTCGAGCCACTGCTGCGGTTCGTCATCGCCAGTCGTGGCCGCATGTTGCTCCACGCCGGTTGCATCTCACTGTTCGGGCACGGCGTACTGATGTCCGCCAAGACCGACACCGGCAAGACGGCGACGATCTTGCGGTTGCTCCGCGACTGTGGAGGCACCTTTCTCTCCGATGACATGACGATCATCTCGGCCGAGGGGGTCGCCACGCGCTACCCGAAGCCCATGACCATTAGCGCCCACACCTTGCGAGCAGTGCCTCACCAGCGTCTGCGGCTGACCGAAAGAGCTGCCCTCTCCGTCCAGAGCCGCCTGCACTCCCGCTCTGGCCGAGGCGTGGGTAAATGGCTTGGACAGCAACCGGTCCCGATCATGGCACTCAACAGTCTCGTGCAAGCGGTGATCCCGCCTCCGAAGTACATGGTCGACCGCCTGGTCCCCTGCGAGTTTGGGCGAGAGCAAGTGATCGAGCGGCTCTTCCTGATCGAGCGCGGCCTTCCGGCCGCGACGGCTCCAGTCGGACAGGAGGAGGCGATCGCGCAACTCATTTCCAACACCGCCGACGCCTACGAATTCCCTCCGTTCCGAACGATGGCTCCCCAGCTTCGCGTGGCCGGTCTGGACTTTACTCAAGTACAGCAGGTAGAGCGGGAGGTGCTCCGCTCCGCTCTGAGCAAGATAGAGATTGTTCGCATGCGGGTAGCTGACTTCAGCTGGCCGGTCTTGGTCAAGGCTTCGTTGGACGATTCAGCGGAGCTGGTCGGCGCCATTGGTGGTCCGGCGAGGATCCCAGAGGTGCCGGTCGCTGCGGCGCCTGGCCCGCGAGTTGTGGCCCGAGAAGCGTAGGTTTGCCGTGCTCTCACCGTCCGTTCGGGAGGTGGTCGTCGCCGGGGGTCGGCCCGTTGGCGAACCTCGGCGAGGGTCCCGTCCCCAGTCGGTCACCGATCGGCTTGCCCCGATCCTCAGACAGCTTCCGCTGGGCTGGCCGAGCGGTGCCTGACCCGGCCCGCCGCGGCGGCCGAGGCCCGGGGACCGAGGCCGTGACCGAGGCGGACTGAAGATGAGATATCTAGTCGACCGTTGCGGCGGTTGGCGGAACGCGCTGACCGTGGTTGGGGCTGCCGCCATTCTCGGTGGCGGGGCATTACTGAGACTCCACGGCATCAACCAGTATGGGCTCAATTCGGACGAGGCCGTCTACGCGGGACAGGCTGCGGGGCTCGCCGGATTCACCCACTACAGCCAGCTCTTCGGTCTCTTTCGAGCTCACCCGCTGCTGGTTCAGCTACTGGTCTCGTTCGCCTACCGACTGACGGGTGTCAGTGGCCTCGTCGCTCGGGACGTTTGCGCCGGATTCGGAGTCGCCCTGATCCTCGTGGTGGGGATCGCCGGGCGGGTACTTTGGGGTCGGCTCGCGGCCCTAATCGGAATGCTATTCGTGGCGGTCTCCCCCTATCCGATCGCGGTGTCAAGGCAGATGCTTCTGGACGGCCCGGAGGCGTTCTTCGTGGCGCTCACCGTGCTGTTGCTTTGCGTGTACGTCAAACGGCCCCGCCGGGAGCTCCTCTGGGCAGCGGCGTTTGCCGGTGGACTCGCATTCCTGTCCAAGGAGTCGGCGATCCTGCTGGTGCCGGCCGTGCTGGTCTTCTTCATCGTGTCACCCAAAACCCTCCCGCGCTACCGAGACCTTGTGATCGCCGGAGCGATCTACGTGCTCACGATCCTCCCGTATCCACTTGCGGAGTTGAGCGCCGGGAAAGTCAGTACGGGCGCGGATTATCTGGTCTGGCAGGTTCTGCGACCAGCCAATCACCCGCTGGACTTCTACTTCGGGATCTTGGGCGCGATCGGCTGGGCGATCGTGGGCCTGGCGCTGATCGGGGGCATCGTGGCCTTCCTCAGGCGAAGCCCGGTCGACATTCTGCTCCTGACCGTGATCCTGGTGATCTTCGGATTCCTGGAAGCCTGGCCGACCAAGGGATATGAGTACTTGCTGCCACTGATTGCGCCGCTGGCTTTGCTTGCCGTGTCCGGGGCGCTTCAGATGGGCACCGCCCTGGCCCGACTATTTCGGCGTCGGTCCGCTCACCCGGAGCGGCACCGGGGCATGTGGGTTCCAGCCGGTCTGGCGGTGGTTGCGGCCGGGACGATATTTCTGACCGCGAGTCCAATCGTGAACGCCCAGCAGGGTGCCTCTAACCTAGTGGGAACGGACAGTGGCCAGCCCGCCGTGGCTCGAGTCACCGTGCTGGCCGGGTCGGGCGGCCTTCTGGCCGGACGGCCGACGGGGCTGTGGGTGAAGTCTCACATTCTCGCAGGCTCGGAATTTCTCACCATCGGACCCACGTTCGCCAACATTCTCGAGTTCTACAGTCAGGATCGGGCCCTCGCCCTCAGTGTCAGTCCTAATCCGCTGCATCGGAACCCCTCGTACTCTCCAGTCGACAACGCGGACCTCCTCATTCGCTCGGGGGCGATCCAGTACCTCGTTTACGACGCGTACTCGGCCGCGCGCTCTGCCCACTTCGCGGATCGGGTGCTCGCTCTGGCCCGGAAGTTTCACGGTGTACTCGTCTACCAGTACGACCAAACTTCTTCCACTGGCCGCCACCGTGCCCTGGTCAGGGTCTACGAGGTCCAGCCGTGATTCGCGTGGTGGCGGCGGCTTCTGGCGCGATCCTAGGAGCTTGCCTGCTCTTGCCCGGAGCAGCACTTGCGTCGACCTCACCCCTGCGGCCACCGCAGGCGTCAATTGCGGGACCCGTGACGGTCGATAAGCCGGCCGCGGCGAAGATCAAACACATCTTCGTAATTGTCCAAGAGGGGCATTCCTTCGACAACTACTTTGGGACTTTCCCGGGCGCCCTCGGGCTGAACCCGCGCACCGCGGTGCCGAACAATCCGCGGAGCGTGGTGGCGGGAGCGGTGTACCCCCATCATCTGAAGGCCGTCCGCACTATCCCGCTCGATAACTCGCTGCGCGCCGCGGATACGGCGCTGGACGGGGGAACGATGGATGGATTCGTTGCCGCCCAGAGTGCTGCCGATCGGGAGGGCGCCCTGTCACTGGGCTACTACAACGGCACCACTATCCCGTACTACTGGGCGTTGGCGCATCAGTACGTTCTGGCCGACCACTTCTTCTCATCGGCTGTGGGCGGAAGCACCCCGAATTTCCAATTCCTGGTGGCGGGCCAGACCTGGACCACCGGCTCTGGTCCCGGCGCGCAGGTCAACGTTCCCACGATCTTCAATCGACTCGATGCGGCGGGCGTCAGCTGGGGATACTTCGCCGCCACCTACCAGAGTCACGTAGCCAGCGGAGAACAGGGCAACTTGGAGTCGCAAATCCCCCTCTTGGGACTGAGCAACATCACCGACAATGCGAAGGACATGGCTCGGATTCAGGACATCAACAGCCTTAACCGCGACTTGGTCGACGGGGGCCTGCCGACCGTGAGCTACGTTGTCCGACCGGGCCAATCGGAGCATGCGCCCGGGAACTTGGCGGCGGGGCAGATCTCAACAGTGGGCTTGATCGACGCGATCGAACGCAGTCGATATTGGAAGTCTTCTGCGATCTTCCTGACGTGGTCCGACTGGGGCGGCTGGTATGACAGTGTCCCGCCTCCGCGCGTTGACTCTGAGGGAGATGGATTCCGGGTGCCAGCACTAATCATCTCGCCCTTCGCGCGGCACGGACTGGTGCTGCACCAGACGGCGGACTTCACCTCAATCCTTCAGTTCATCGAGAGCGTGTATGGACTGCGCCCCCTCACTAGCCGAGACCAGAATGCGCCGAGTTTGGCTGCGGCGTTCAACTTTGGCAGCCAACGTCCCACTCGACCGGTCGCGATGGGTGTGCTGCCGGCACCGGCCCTCACTCAAGGTTCTGTGCCCGTAATTCTCCTGGTCTACGGGCTGCCGGTGGTGGGGATTGCGACGATCCTCGCCCTCTTCGCGCTCAAGTTGACGGCGGAGCGTCGCCGTCGATGGCGGGCCCGACCATGAGCGTGCACAGTCGGAAGTGGGTCGCGTTCCACGCGATTCGTTTCGCGCTTGCTACGAAGCCACTCGCACTGGGCCGGGTGGCGGCGCGGCTTGGTGCCGGAGTGGCGATGGTGATCCTACTCGCGGCAACCGGGGCACAGGCGGCGACGCGTACCCATGCTCCCCCACTGAAGATCTACGTCAACATCTCTCTGGCCGTCCCCGCGACGGCGACAACCGGCGATCCGTTTTCGGTCTCGGTGGCTGTCTCGTCGAGCGGTGTTCCAGTCGTCGCGAGGCTCATTCGAATCTATGCTGATGGAGTTGAGATCGGGGGAATCAAGACCAACTCCGCGGGAGACGGTACCCTCAGTGTCCGAACCGCCTTGAATGCAGGGCCGCACACAATCACGGCCACCTACCACGGCGGGGGTCGAATCCAGCCAGCCCGCGTCTCGCGCACCATCGTGGAGTCGGCGGCGCCACTCAGCATTCGGATCGTACCCTTCATTCCTAACTCAGTCACGATCACCGTCGACGGCGGGACGCCACTCGTACCCAATGCGGAGGGCTTTGTCGTGACTAACCTTACGACTGGAGGAAAGCTAACTCTCGACGCGGTTCTTCAGAATCCTGCCCCCAACGTTCGAGTCCGATTCGTGTCCTGGTCCAACAACGACCTCTCACCAGTGAGGACGATAGATGTGCGAAGGCAGACCTACACCCAGCTTGCCGTACAGGCCTCATACCTGACCAAGCTTCGATTCGAGGATGCCACCGGTAAGGTACTCACCGACGCTCAAGTGAAGGGGATCCACTTGAGCGGCCCGGACGGCCAAACCCTGGCCCCGGGCGCTCAGTCTTCGGTGTGGCTCAACACCCCGGTGCCACGGAAGACCAGCACCGGAGCGCTGGCGGTCGGGGCCGACGTGTACACGGTGACGTCGGCCCGCTTCGGGGGAGTTAACGTCGCGGACCAAGGTCTCGACCGCTTCCTCCCGCGCCAGGGAGGAGTCTGGACGGTCCGGCTGAAGGTGTACCCCGTCAGTCTGTTCGGCAAGAACGTCGCCCTCGGAGGTCGAGCTGGAGTAACCATCGCGCTGACTGGACCTGGCACTGGCTCGCGGCGGGTGTCGCTTCCTGCGGGGAAGCGAACCACTCTGCTGTTGCCAACCGGCCGCTACAAGATAAAGCTAGTCCAAGGCGGGATTGGTCCATCCCTGGGAATGCGAGTCTCGAGGGAAGCTAGCGTCCCGATTCCGGTACTTACGTCGCTAGACATCATCATCGGGTTGATTCTCGGTCTCTTGATTTTGGCTGGGCTGATTGTGCTTCGACCATGGCGGCGACTGAGGCGGAGCCCGCCGCGAACTGTTGCGCTGGATGAGACCTAGAGCTGCGCCTAACGGTTCGCGGTCCCGAAAGTGGTCAGGCTCAGGCACGGCCCTCGATGAGTCGTTGCAACTGAGCTAGGTAGCGCGACCCATATGCCTCGCTTGGCTGCAGATAGGTATTCTCTACAAACTCATTCCAACTGATCCCGAACCACCCATTGGGCTGGCTGACCGCATTGGTGTTCCAGGTTTCGGTCAGAGTCTGCAGTCCATTCCGCGGCACGCAAGTCCCACCCACGAGTTGCGTGTCGTAGCCAGGGATGAAAGGCGCGAACCAGGTCTTACCGTCGCCGTGAACCTGGTCGGCCAGGGCCACGAGGTCCGACCCCGCCCGATCGTTGGTGGCCGGGTTCTCCGAGGACCAGTAATAAGAGGACCCATCGAGGTACGGAGCATCTCGGATCCAGGATTGGGGCGTCTCGTCTCCGATGAGGTAGATGGCAGCGCTTTCCGCAGTCCACACCGCCTTGACGGTCGCGACCGAGTACTTTCGACTGTCCATCAGAATTACCACGGGGTGCGAACTATAGATGTTCTGGAATGCCGGATTGGTCCCATAGGTCTTGGCGAAGTAGCTGAGGTCGGCGACGATGGCGTTCGCGGGACGCGTGTAGTCTCCGAATGCGGATAGTGCCAGAGCCAGATGAAACGGATCCGCTGGACTACTGCGATTGTACGTATCCACTGCAGCTACCAAAAGTGCCAGTCGCTGATCGTACCCCGAAGAGCCGATCGATTGGCTGGTTAGCCCCGTTCCCTGCCAACTCACCAGAAACCCGGTGACGCCGGCTTGCGCTGCCTCGGCAATCTGAGCTGCATAGGTTGCAGCGTCGTTCTGGTTGTAGAGTCCTGCCGCGGGCAAATCGACAATAGTGGCGCCTGAGTAGTTGACCTTGGGGTTGCAGCCGGTAGCGTCGGAGGTCCCCGGTATGGGCGGGACAGATTTGGCGAGCGGGTACTCCGGGCCTAATTTCGCTGCCCAGTGCCCCGGGGTCCACCACAGGTAGTAGTAGAGATACACGATCGCCTTCTTCGCGGAGACTGGTGGCAGCGGAGAGATTGCTTGTCGCACCGACGGCGACGAGGTAGCAGAACTAGCGGGCCTTGTGGGACTCTTGACCGACGAGACTCGCAGTCCGACCAGGACAGCGATACTCGCGACCGTGATACAAATCAGAGCGGTCAGGGCCAGCAGCAGGCGCTTCCGCATTGAAGCAGTCTAGCCGATCGGCAGGAACCCTCCTTCGGCTCAATTCAGGCCCAGAGTATGAGCAAACTCTGCTGTGCGCTAGGCTGGCAAGCAGCTATGAGGGGGACCCGACTCAAGTTGAGGGGCAAGGTTTTCAGCAGGGTCGGGTCGCGGGACAGACGACGCGAATGGCGGACCTGGCCGGCATGGCTCCAAGCTCGCTCCAGCACCTGTTTCCGCGGGCTGCCGCGGTGATCTCGGTGGCTAATTCAAGATGGAGCAGCGTCAGCCGCTAGGCTGGGACGGAAGTCAGGTCGTTGACGACTCGCGAGACAGGTCGCCACTCGCTGAGCCCCACACTTTGAAGAATCGCGCACCCGAGGCAGGTGACCGAGCCATCACCGCCACGGACGATGCCGTCGACCGCAGCCGCCCGGCAGACGGAGCATTGCTCCACTCCGGCGAGCTGACGAAACTGTAACGAGGATCCCCACCGCTTGGTGATCTCCAAGATTCAATTCCTCCGGTTGTCGCAGATGCCGTCAGAGAGATGGGCGACGCTCGAGCCTCGAACGTACCAGTTCAGGTTCACATGCTCAGCTTGGGCTTGCGCCGGCCTTGCTTGGGCGACGATCGGCCCACGATCAAGTGACGTAGAGGTCACGAGTGGAGCGGGCCTAGTGGGGAAACAGGGTGACGGCCCGGTCTGGAGCTCACGGGCCCGATTCGTCAGCGCCAGCACGTTCGCCGTGCACCAGGGCAGTCGCCCCAGGAGATTCGTGGCTCGACCGAGCGACCCGGCTTGGCCTTCGCTTCGGCACTCCGTCTGGGATGGTCGACGCAAAAACTCGTACAAGCTGCTGATTGTGTCCTTGGAGATTGGGCTCGGCTCGAATCTCCAGTGATAACGCATAGGTCGATCCTATCGAGAGAACCCTAAGGACTCGTGATGTCGGAGTAATGAAGGGATTAAGGGTCCGACAGACGAGCTCGGGCTCCAGTGGCCAGAGGTGCCCCCGGACGCTGTGAGGGGAGAGGGTGGGCCGCGGGCCTTGCCGGCAGGGAATTGACCGACGCCGCGGCGACGTTTTCTGACGGTGCGATACTCCCGTCGTCGGACCAGGTTGCGCTTATTTCGGGGCGGTGTTGGAGGCCCTGGATTTGACCAGAAATCCGAGCAACTTCACTTGAGTCATTCAAGGTGCCACGAGCCTTGACATTGGCCCGCAGACGGGCTAAGATATCGGCGGGACGGGCGGAGAGCTTTATGAGCAAGGGAAGAATTTTCCGCGGGGGCGCCCGCTCGTATGAACCGATAGCGGGTAGGATCGCGTCGCGAACAGCGTGGACTGTCTGTGCAGCCTTGGTGCTTGCCCTAGTGGGGGTGTGGATCCAGGCTCCGGTCGTGGGTGCGGCAGGCCCTCCTCCAGTCCCTGTAACCCCCTATTCCGGCTTCAGCCCCTTGCTCAGTCGAGCGCCCTACCTCTCCGACCTGACCCAGACTTCGGTCGAGGTCAACTGGGCGGAGACCACGAGCGATCCCAACCTCGGACAGTACGCGTCGTTGCTCGGTTATGTGACGTGGGGACCTGCGGGGTCGAGCTGTGCTACATATCGGACCCCGGTGCCGAACTCTCTGCCCACTTTGGTGCCAGCTAGCGATACCCCACCGAGTGTCACGGGTCGCGAGTTCACGGTGGGCACGCCTCCGGTGACTGAGTATCAGTCATCGGTCGAGCTTACCGGGCTCTCGCCTGGTGCGAGTTACTGCTACCGCGTCTACGGGTACGATTACGTTGGGATCACCAAGGAGTCTGTGGACCTCCTCCACCTGAATCCGTCGCCTCAGTTCACCACCCTCGATCCGGTCAGTACCGCCTCCACCGCCCCGCTCACGTTTGACGTCCTGGGTGACACGGGCGAGGCCTGCGTAACGGTCCTGCCCTGTACCGGCAGCACCCCCGACCTGATCAATCCGTACGAGGCGTCGATTGACAAACTCATAGGCGAGTCTGGCGCCCAGTTCGCGGTCCAAGCGGGCGACGTTGGGTATCCCAGTGGGCTGCAGACCCGATACGGCGACTTGCAGCAGCAGGGCGTCGCGACCATTAACACGCCGACTCCCGACTCCAATCCCGACTCCGAAGAGGTGAGCAACATTTTCGGGCCGAACTATTGGCCGCAGACGGGTGGATTGCCCACTTACTACGCAGATGGAAATCACGGATTGGACATCACATCTCTGAGGGTCTGGCCGGAAAGTGCAACCGCGGCAGCTAGCGATGGACTCTACGGTGACGTCTCCTACCCGGCCTCCGCTACGGACGGCACACTGGCCGCGAGTTACCCCGGAGACTGGTACGCATTCTCCTCGGGAAACGTGCGAATTTATGTGCTCCAAGCGGCCTGGGCCGATGGCAACGTTGGGACCGCTTCCGGAGGAACCTGTGGCACCACGTGTGCCGCTTATCAGGTGGACTCCGACTTCCACTGGCAGACGATCTCGGCCGAGTACGAGTGGCTGCAGCGTGATCTGGCCGAGCATCCCGGGGGGATAAAATTCGCGGTTTGGCATTATCCGCTGCGCTCATACTCATCATCACAACCGTCCGACGCCTTCCTCCAGAACAGTTCCTCCAACGTATCTGCCCAGGCCGCTCAGACCAGTCTCGAGTCACTGCTTGCCCAGAACGGCGTGTATATGGCCTTCAATGCTCACGCCCACACGTACCAGCGCATTTCTCCCGACGGCTCCGGTCAGATCGTCAACTACGTCACGGGCGGAGGGGGCGGGGTCCTCGGTTCGGTGTCGTGCTCAAACGTGACGGGGGTGGCATCGGCCTATGCGTTGGGATGGGACCCAGCGGCTAGTGTGGGATCGAGCTGCGGGGTGAGCGGCGGCCTGGCCACGAGCGTGCCGGTACCAACATCGCTGGCTCAGGTCTACAATTTTCTCGAGGTTCAGGTCACGGGCGACACTGTTACTGTCACTCCATATAACGCGGCTGGCCAAACGTTTGATGTCCAGACGTACCAATTCAACACTAGTACTCCCTTGGCACCGGCGGGTGCGCCCACCGGCACCCCAGAGCCGTCAGCGGTGAGCCTGAGTTGGCCACTGCCTGCCAATCAGACCTTGTCGGCTGACCCGACGACGGCGTCCGCTGCTACTTCCTACCTCGTCACCACTTACCTGGCAGGTACGCCGACCGGCCCCCCGGTGAGCACTGGTTCTGCCGATCCGGCGTACACGGTCACCGGCCTGACCAACGGAGAGGCTTACACGTTTTCCGTGGCGGCGGTGAACGCGCAGGGAAGCAGCCCGCCGTCGGTCGTTTCTGCCCCAATAGTGCCCGCGGCACCGCCGCCGGCAACGTACAACCCAGTGACGCCCTATCGGATCTGCGACACCCGGTCGGGTAACCCGTCCGCTCTGTCTGGTCTGGACCTCAGCCAGTGTGAGGGGGACACGATGGGTTTGGGCGGTACGATGACCATCCAGGTGGCGGGTACCAACCCGAGCGGGACCAGCCTCGGTGGGGTGCCGAGCACGGCGACGTCGGTGGTGCTGAACGTGACGGTGACGGACACCACCGCGTCGTCGTACCTGACGGTGTGGCCGGCGGGGGGGGCACGCCCCTTGTCGTCGACCGTGAACTTTGAGGCGGGTCAGTCGGTTCCCAACCTGGTGACGGTGGGTCTCGGCAGCTCGGGCCAGGTGAGCCTGTACAACGCCAACGGGAATGCGGACGTGGTCGTGGACGTGGAAGGGTGGATGGACTCCACAGGTACAAGTGGGGCTCCCTACGTGTCCCTCCTGTCCCCCTACCGGATCTGTGACACCAGGACGGGCAATCCGTCCAATCTGTCTGGGGTGAACTTCAGCCAGTGCCAGAGCCAGCCGCTGGGGGCAGCCCAGACCCTGACCATCCAGGCCGCTGGGACCAACCCGAGCGGAACCAGCCTCGGTGGGGTTCCCTTGTCGGGGACGCTGGCGGTTGACCTGACGGTGACGGCGACCGACCCGAGCCAGGCGTCGTACCTGACCGTGTGGCCGGCGGGGGAGGCTCAGCCGACGGCCTCCAACCTGAACTTCTCAGCTGGGGAGACGGTCGCCAACAACGTGGTGGTGGCGGTGCCCACAAGCGGCCCGAATGCCGGGGAGGTGAGCATCTACAACGCCAACGGCACCAGCGACGTGGTCGTAGACGTGTCGGGCTACTACGGGACGACTGGCGGAGGTGCCGACTTCACGCCGATGGTGCCCTACCGGATCTGCGACACCCGAGCCAGCTCCGTCTCGGGGCTCGACGACGCCTGCACTGGGCTGACCCTGGGAGAAGGCGGCTCGGGGGGAACTCTGACGCTGCAGGTAGCCGGAGAAGGTGGCATCCCCACCGGGGTGACCGCGGTGGTTTTGAACGTGACGGTTACGGACACCACGGCGCCTGACTACCTGACCATCTATCCGGACGGCACACTCAGGCCGGAGGTTTCGAGTCTGAACTGGGGGTCCGGGGAGACGGTGGCCAGCGGGGTGACCGCGACGCTGGGCTCGGACGGGGAGATCGCCTTCTACATTCCGAGCGGCCAGGCCGACTTGGTGGTGGACGTGGTCGGCTGGGCGGGGCCCTGAAAAGGTCAGAGCCCTTGGAACGGACTCCCAAATGTGGTCTGACGGACCAAGTCCTCCCTCGGCCGCTCTCCGGACCCAGCTGCCAGGCGACAGGGATCATTGTCCGGAGTGACGGGGCTCGCTTACCGCTATGCCAAACCACTTCCTCACTCGGGCCGTTGCCGACACATTCCTGAGACTGCGCAACGGACTGGTCATTCCGCTCGGAGGGCGGATCGAGCAGTTCACCATGGAGCCTGCGCCAACCGAGTCCGAGAAGCGTCGCTGCGAGCAGCTACGGAGCCCTCGTCGGCCAATCCCTGTCAGCTAGATGAGGTTTGAGAGAGCCGCGCCACAGCGGCCGACGGAGGGGAACCATCCGGGGAAAGCTGGAGATTCGGGGGTATTGGTGTCAGTCTCTGTGAGGACAGCCAAAACCGGATCGACATTCACGCAGTCCGCTCCGCGGAGAGTGCGGCTCCTGCCCCTGCCGCGCCGGCCAGAACGCCATAAGCGCCAGTAGTAGTGATCGCTGGCTAGTCCCCGCTCCCTCGGGTCCCGCACCGTCCGGGTTAGCCTTTTTTGCTCCGGTGAGATCGCTGTGGCCCGCCTCGAAAGCCTCAGATCGCGCTCCGAGTGCCTGGGAGGGAGAGGAGTGTCCGAGATCCGCCCGGACGCTCTTCTCCCTGCTCTTTCTAGCCGCTGAAGAGGTTTCGCGGATTCGAGGCGCCGTGGCCAGGAACCGGAGCGGGCGGTAGAGGCCGCTTCGGGTGGGCCGCCTTCCCTTATTCCTGCACGTCCCCTCCAGGGCCACAGGTGTCTACAGATCCCGTGCACTGTTCAGGCTGGGAGTCAACCCCCGCCTTCGGGGAATCAGATCGCCTCGAAGCTCGGTCCCTTCACCACCTTTCGCTTCGCTCGTCAGCTTCCGATGAGCGTCGGGGGAGTTCCAAGATCTGAGCCGTCGCGCGGGTTGGCCGTCACGGACCATCCCCAGGATCAGCCTGCGATCTCGTTACATCGTCCCTAATCTCTCGAAAGGATCTCTCCAGGTCCACGCCCCAACGACCCTTCACGGACAAGTCGAGGCAATTCGGCCGCCGTTTGGCCGCGACTTCCCGTGACACGTCCACGCGACTTGACACCACCCTCTTGGGTTGACTCCAGGTGACCCGACAGCTAAGATACATAACGTCACCTTTATGAAAGAGTTGTTTATTTGAACCCCAGCATCCCGGCCGGCACCCCACCCCACCGAAGGGTCCTCCCCCGCGCTCTCGCGGGAGCTCCCGAGGGGGATTTGGCAGCCTACTTCGAGGGACTCGCCAACCCGACCCGACTCCGGATCATGCAGCGGCTGGCTGAGGTCAAGGAGGCCCGTGTCTCAGACGTAGCCCTGCTCCTAGGGATCAGTCAGCCCCGGATGTCGTGGCATCTCCGGCTCCTACGCCGGGCCCGGATCGTCACCACCAGGCGAGACGGCCGCGAGGTTTTCTGCCGTCTCGACCGCGAGTCCATCCACGCCAGTTTTCAGCGCTTCTCCCGCCTGATGGAGGAGGCGCCCGACCCCAGCTTGGGTCCGACTGGGGGAAGCCAGTCCGAGTCGACCGAAATTGTCAGTCAGCCGCTCTCCCACGCCGGGGCCGAGCGCTCGCTTCCAGAGGTAGTTCGATGACCAAGAAGGTTCGTGTCGCCATCATCGGTGTGGGCAACTGCGCCTCCTCTCTGATCCAGGGTGTGGAGTTTTATCGCAACGCCAGCACCGACGAATTTGTTCCTGGGCTGATGCACGTTGATCTGGGCGGCTACCACGTCAGCGACATCGAGTTTTCCGCGGCGTTTGACGTCGACCGCGAGAAGGTCGGCTACGACCTAGGGGAGGCCATCTTCCGCGGCCAGAACAACACTGTCACCTTCGCCAAGGTGGGGAAGATGGGGGTGCCGGTGCATCGCGGCATGACGCACGACGGTCTGGGCAAGTACCTCTCGGAGGTCATCATCAAGGCGCCGGGGCCGACGGCGGACATTGTCAAGATCCTCAAGGAAACCAAGACGGACGTGGTGGTGAACTATCTGCCGGTCGGCTCCGAGGCGGCCACCAAGTGGTACGCCGAGCAGATCCTGGAAGCGGGCTGCGCGATGGTCAATTGCATGCCGGTGTTCATTGCCCGCGAGGACTACTGGCGCAGGCGATTCGAGGAGCGCAACCTGCCGATCATCGGCGACGACATCAAGTCGCAAGTGGGAGCGACCATCATCCATCGGGTGCTCACGCGTCTCTTCCAGGAGCGCGGCGTGCAGCTGGACCACACATATCAACTTAATTTCGGCGGCAACACTGACTTCCTCAACATGCTGGAGCGGGAGCGGTTGGAAAGCAAGAAGATCAGCAAGACCAACTCGGTGCTTTCGCAGATGAAGCACCCCCTGGCCAAGGAAGACGTGCACATCGGTCCCAGCGACTACGTGCCCTGGCTCAAAGATCGTAAGTGGGCGCATATCCGGATGGAAGGCAAGGCCTTCGGCGACGTTCCACTGACGGTCGACCTCAAGCTGGAGGTGCACGACTCCCCCAACTCAGCAGGGATCGTTATCGACGCCGTGCGCTGCTGCAAGCTGGGTCTGGATCGAGGCCTGAGCGGGGCCCTCGAAGGCCCGGCCTCGTACTTCATGAAGTCGCCTCCGTTCCAGGTCTCCGACGAGCGGGCTCACGAGCTCACCGAGGCCTTCATCGCCGGCCGGGTCGGGGCCGCCTGCATCAGCGACCCCGAGGAAACGGTCACCGCTCGGCCGCTAGGCCAGGCCGGCAACGGGGTCGCCAGCCACGCCCAAGAGCTGGACGCCTCGCCGGTGGGGAGCGAATCCTAGGAGTGTCCATACCTCCGGCTCGGCCGGGGCGGGCTCCTTGTGGGCAAGGGTGAAATGGCTATGAGCGCGGTCAGCAGCTCCGAACCGACTCCGCGGTTGGTGGAGCCACTTCCGGCTCCGGCCACCCTCAAGCCGACTTCACCGGTAGCTGACGCCGGTCCCGGCTGGGTTGCCCAGGGCGGACCTCAGGCTCTCGGCTTCCGGGTCGCCACGGTCCTGGTCGGGCCTATGCCGCGAGCCCTGCGGTACCGCCTGGCGGACATCGGCGGGTCGGCCGCCTTCGGGCTGCTCTCCTCGAGAGCCCGTCGGGCCCGGGTCAACTATTCGGCCTTTGCTCCTGGCGACCGTGCCGCCAGCTCCAAACTGGCCCGGGGCGCCTTCCAGAACTACGCCCGCACCGTCCTCGACTTCCTCATTCTGGAGAAGCTGCTGGAGGAGCTGAAGCGCACTCCGGGCGCCATTGCTCTGGAGCCCCTGCTCCGGGCGCTGGCCGAGGGCCGGGGTGCGATCGTGGTTACCCCCCACTTGGGTAACTGGGACCTCGGCGCGGCCGCGATCGCCACCTGTGGCAGTCCGGTTCACGCCGTCACCGACCCCTTCGGGCCGCCGTTGGTGGACGGCCTGGTCCGGGGGACCAGGGAGCGGCTCGGGGTCGGGGTCATCCCGGTCGGACCAGCCAGCGCCCGGCAGGCGCTCCGGGCGCTCCGCCGCAACGAGGTGCTCCTGCTGGCCTGCGATATCGACCACGGCGGGCCGGGGGTCCCGGTCTCCTTCCTGGGACGTCGGGTGGTGCTGCCGGCTGGCCCGGCCACGCTGGCACTTCGGACTGGCGCCCCAGTGATTCCGGGTTACATGAAGCGCGGGGCCGATGGGCGCCACGAATCGCGACTGCAGGAGCCTTTGCCCCGACCGGGACCCGGTGACGCCTCCGCCCAGACGGCGGAGCTGACCCAGGCGATCGCCAGCTCCTTCGAGTCGATGATCCGCTCCGACCCCGCGCAGTGGTTCGCATTTCATTCATTGACCCGCCCCGGAGCCGGGAGTCCCGGCTCAGGAAGCTGACCGTGCCCCGCATCCTGGTCCCGCGAGTGCACGTGAGGACGGTCGAGGACGCCAAGCTCAGCCCCGCAGCGCTGGTCGAGTCCGAGCCGCTCCTTCCCTACTTGGGACTGAGGGCTGCTGAGCTGGCGCTGCGCACGGTCGACCGCAAAACGGCCTACCTGCTGGCCGGTCCGGTGGCCAACCTCCTGACGACCTGCTGGCCGTCGCACTGGCGGGGCCTCAGGGCCAACCTGGCGGTGATCTCTCCCGGCCTCAGCCGGCGGCAGATGCGGCGGCTGCTCCGCCAGAACGTGCGCAACTTCTTCAAGGCCTGGATCGACCTGCTCCAGATGTCCCACCGGCCGCTGGAGAGCTGGCGGAAGCTGATCCGTCTGGAAGACGGGCACTTCCTCGACGAGGCTCGCCAGGGAGGTCACGGGGTGATCATCGTCAGCTTGCACCTAGGCTCCTGGGAGGCGGCGATTGCCGCCCTTCGCGACCACTTCACCTTCACCGAGGGAGGGCTGGCGCTGCTGGCCGAGCAGGTGCGCCCGATCCGCTGCTTCAACTGGCTGGTGAGAGCTCGCACCAAGGTGGGCTGCCAGGTGATCCCCCTCAACGTCGACGCCGTCCGACGGGGTGACCAGGAGGCGGTCAGCCGCTCCGGGGCGTCCGCGGTTCGCCAGATCTACAAGGTGCTGTCCAGAGATGGGGTGGTGGTGATCGCGATAGATCGCGACCTGCTCAGGACCGGCGAGCCTTTGCCCTTCTGCGGCCGGCGGGCCTCGATCCCCTTGGGGGCGGTGGAGATCGCGGCCCGGACCGGGGCGGCGATCCTGCCCGTCTGCCTGTTGCGGGAACCTGACGACAGCTACGTGGGCCGGGGGTTCGCCCCGATCTGGGTCACCGCCGGCGAGAACCCCCAGGAGAGCTTTCGCCGGGCGGCACGTCAGCTGCTCCGCATCCTGGAGCCGGAGCTGCGCGCTCACCCTGACCAGTGGCACGTCATGACGCCCATGTTCGGAGAGCCGATGGCTGACCTCGAGCCGATGACCGAGACCAGGGCCGTAGCCCAGTCCGGAGCGCAGCTGTCGTGAAGGTGGGGATGGTCTCGCCCTACGACTACGGAAGGCCGGGCGGCGTCGGCGAGCATGTCCGCCACCTGGCGACCGAGCTCCGGCGCCAAGGCTCGGAGGTGAAGATCCTGGCGCCCTCCGCCGGGGGTCGCCAGCCACCGGTCGAGGGTCTCTATCCGCTGGGACGGCCGATCCCGATTCCCGCCAACGGCTCGGTGGCCCGGATCTCCCTCTCCTTTCACCTCTCCCGCAAGATCCGGGAGATCTTGGAGCGGGAGCGCTTCGATGTGGTCCACCTGCACGAGCCCCTGATGCCGGCGCTGCCGGTGACGGTCCTGAGAATCAACAGCGAGGGGGTCAACGTCGGCACCTTCCACGCCTATGCCCGCCAGAACCTGGGCTACTACTACGGTCGTCCCCTGCTGCGTCGGCAGTTCCGGAAGCTGGACTCCTGCATCGCCGTCTCGGAGCCGGCCAAGACCTTCGTCTCAAGGTACTTCCCGGCTGACTACACGGTGATTCCCAATGGGATCGATCCCGAGACCTTCAACCCCTCGGTTCCCCCCGCCCCGGGAATCGGCCACCAGCGCCGCCAGACCATCCTCTTCTTGGGGAGGCTGGAGGAGCGCAAGGGGCTGGGCACCCTGCTGGAGGCCTACTCGCTCCTGCGCCAGGTGCGGGATGACTGCCAGCTGGTGGTGGTGGGAGAGGGACCACTCCGGCGTGGCTACGAGCGGCGGGTGGAGGAGGAGGGGATCCCCGACGTGCGCTTCTGCGGGTTCGTCCCGGAGGGAGAGAAGGCCAGCTACTTCACGGCGGCCGACATCTACTGCGCCCCCAACACAGGCAAGGAGTCCTTCGGGGTGATCCTTCTAGAGGCGATGGCCAGCGGCCGGCCGGTGGTGGCCACCGCCATCGACGGCTTCCGCCAGGTGATCACCGACGGCGAGGAGGGGCTGCTCACTCCCCCGCGTGACGAGGCTCAGATGGCAGTCGCCCTGGCGCGTCTCTTGGACAATCCGCCGCTCCGCCAGCAGATGGCCGAGCGAGGTCGCCGGGCCGCCGAGGGGTACGCCTGGCCGCTGGTCGCCGACCGAGTGCTTTCCGTTTACGAGTCCGCGCTCCGGGCGCGGAGCCAACCTGAGGTGAATTCCTTTGTTCAGCCGTCTGCTGCAAGCGTCCGTTAGAGCCGGCGCTCAGCGGCTGGCGTCCGCCGCGCGCCTGGTCAAGGTCAGCCCCAACGTGATCACCATGGTGGGACTGGCGCTCACCCTGGTGGCGGCCGTCCTGATCGGTCTCAACCTGCTGCTGCCGGCCGGTCTGGTGCTGCTCCTGGCCGGCTCCATGGACATCCTGGACGGGGCGGTCGCCCGGGTCTCAGGGCGGGTCCACCGCTACGGGGCTTTTCTCGACAGCACCGCCGACCGCTACGGCGAGGGTGCGATCTACCTGGGCATGCTCTACCTCTTCTTGGTTCGGCTCCACGAGGATCCCCAGGTCTTCCTGATCGCGGCGGCGCTCTTGGGCTCGCTCCTGGTCAGCTACGTGCGGGCCCGGGCCCAGTCGCTCGGCTTCACCTGCGATGGGGGCTGGTTCGCCAGGCCGGAGCGGGTGGTGGTGACCGCCCTGGGGCTGATGTTGGGGCAGCTGACCATCGTGCTCTGGATCCTGGCCATCGCCACCAACGTGACCGCCATCCAGCGGATCTACCTGGTCTGGGGCCAGTACCGCGCCCAGCTTCGTCAGGAGTCAGCCTCGGCAGAGGCAGCTGAGCCCACGCCCCAACTGCCCCCTGCCAAGCCCCGCCGGGGCGCCGCGCCCAGCTAACCTTCGGCTGTGACCCCCCCAACGAGCTGGCAGTGAGCGCGAGCCAGGAACTCCTGGCCCAGGTGGGGGTGGTGATGGGCTCCAGCTCCGACTGGGAGACGCTCCGCCACGCAGCGGAGACCCTCGGCGAGCTGGAGATCCCCCATGAGACCAAGGTGGTTTCCGCCCACCGGACCCCTGACCTGCTGTTCGAGTACGCCGCTTCCGCCGAGGGCCGGGGGCTCCGGGTGATCATCGCCGGGGCAGGTGGCGCCGCCCACCTGCCGGGGATGCTGGCCTCCAAGACCCATCTGCCGGTGCTGGGAGTGCCGGTGGAGAGTCAGGCCCTGCACGGGGTTGATTCGCTGCTCTCGATCGCCCAGATGCCGGCCGGAGTTCCCGTGGGCACTCTGGCGATCGGGCGGGCCGGAGCCATCAATGCGGCGCTGCTGGCGGCCTCCATCCTGGCGCTCAGCGATCCCTTGATCCGGGCCGCGCTGATCAGCTACCGGTCCCGCCAGACCAAGGCCGTCCTGAGCCGGCCGGATCCACGACCCGACCCCTCCCAGCCTTAGGTGGGGCTGCGGATCGGCTGCTTGGGAGGCGGCCAGCTGGGCCGGATGCTGGCGTTGGCGGGCCTGCCGCTGGGGCTGCGGTTCACCTTCCTGGAGCCGCAAGCGGATGCGGCGGCGGCCGACGTCGGGCGACAACTTGTGGGGCCTTACGACGATCCGGGGTTGCTCCGCCAGCTGGGGGAGGAATCTGATCTCGTCACCTTCGAGTTTGAGTCGGTGCCGGAGGGTTCTGCCGCCCTGCTGGCGGAGTCCGGCAGGGTCTTCCCGCCGCCTCGGGCCCTTGCTGTGGGGCAGGACCGGCTGCTTGAGAAGCAGCTCTTCCAGGGCCTCGGGATCGAGACCGCGAGCTACCGCGAGGTGGGCTCAATGGCCGAGCTCGATGCGGCCGCCGAAGTGGGGTTTCCCGCACTTCTGAAGACCCGGCGCCTCGGCTACGACGGCCACGGACAGCGCCTGGTGGAGGAGCGCTCCCAGCTGGAGATGGCCTGGCAGGAGCTGGGCCGAGTGCCCTCGATCCTCGAGCGGTTGGTCCCCTTCGACCGCGAGCTATCGATCCTCTGCGTCCGGGCGCAAGACGGCGAAACCGCTGCCTATCCGCTGGTCGAGAACCATCACCAGGAGGGGATCCTGCGGCTGACTCTGGCCCCGGCGCCCAATCTGACCACCGAACTAGAGCAGGAGGCGGCCACCATCGGGGCCAGAATCCTGGAGGAGCTCGAGTACGTCGGGGTACTGGCGGTGGAGCTTTTCCAATCGGAGGGCCAGTTGCTCGCCAACGAGATCGCCCCTCGGGTCCACAACTCGGGTCACTGGACCATGGACGGGTCTGCGTGCAGTCAATTCGAGAACCACCTTCGCGCCGGCCTGGGCTGGCCTCTAGGGGGGACCAAGAACAGGGGCTACACGGCGATGCTCAACCTGCTCGGGGAGGAGCCTGATCCCAGCGAGCTGCTGACCCTGCCCAGCGCCCACCTTCACCTGTACGGGAAGGAGCCACGGCCCCGCCGCAAGCTGGGCCACCTCAACATCGTGGGTGAGGATCCCGGGCAGGTCACGGCGCAGCTGCAGGCGGTCGCCTCGGTGCTGCACCTGGAGCTCCCCCAGCCAGGGGAAGTCGACTCCTTTTGGGGTGCAGGTCATTTAGCACGCGAGTCGCCGGACCCGCCGCCTTCCCCACGGGATGCGGGCCGCATCTAGGTATGAATACGCCGCCGAGTTCGTCGGGGCCAGGTGCTAACCGTGCGCGGGTGCGCGCGAGGAGTCCGTCCTGACGCCACCGTCGCGCGACGGTATGTTTGGCCGTGCGCTGCAGTGAGCGGAGCAGATGGACGCGTCGCTGCAGGCGCGGCACTCACTAATTTGCAATCTCTCCTCGATGGTCGTGCTCTTCGATGGCTTCCAGCAAGGGGCACAGCCGGCGGTCGCGTGCTCGGCCGCAGGGAGGAGTCCTCGACGTGTGTAGTAGCGAGGGTCTGAACGTTCACCCCGGCTACCGGCGTCGCTCTCGAGCTGAGGTCGGCTCGATCATGTGTACAGATTCCCATCAGCAGCGCGTACTTCCTGCGCCTGCGCTCGCCACCGCTGAACACCTGACACAACCACGGCGAGTGATCCGGTCTCGGTGCCGCGTGCCGGCAGGTCCAAAACTACTAGGCATCCCACCACCACGATCCTGGAGCGGTCCCAGCCCCGTTCACTGGCATGAAGCTTTGCCTGGCGTCTCCATCCGAGCTCCCCAACCCTCCCACCCAGGCGGACAGCTCACTCACCAGGATTCCCAGACCCTTACTGAGATTTTGAGGCTAGAGTATGCAAGGACTTCGGTTGCGCATCAGGTGGCCGTGCCGCTTCTCGTCGTCCGGGTTCGAAAACCGGGCGTAGGTCACGAGGCCTCTCACAGGGGGTGAAACGACCATGAGCGGGATCGGCGCCCCAGCAGCATCCCGGCGCCGCTTGGCGGTCGTGCCCAAAGTCGCTTGGTCGCCGCAGGCAGGTCTGCGAGCGGTGCGGGCGGCAGTCGTGATCCCAGCTCTGTTCGCGGTAACCACCCAGGTAATCGCCAATGAGCAGATCGCGCTGTTCGCGGCCTTCGGCGGCTTTGCCACCCTGGTGCTGCCCAACTTTGGCGGGGGGTGGCAAGAGAAGGCTCGAGCGCACCTCGCGCTTGCGCTCGGGGGGTCCGCGCTGATCGTCGTGGGTACCCTGCTCAGCTCATCGCTGGCGGCGTTGGCTCCCCTCACGGTCCTGGTCGCCTTCATCGTCCTCTTCGCGGGGATGGCCGGGCCTAACGGGGCCAGCGGGACCAACGCCGCCATGCTGGTCTATGTACTGGCAGCCGCCAGCCCCGGAGACCCGGCCACGATCCCCCTCCGCCTCGCCGGCTGGTGGCTGGCCTCGCTTTCTGGCGGGATCGCGGTCTTGGTCACCGCTAGACCCCCACCCGCCAGCCGTTTGCGGCGCGCCGTAGCGGACCTGTCCTCCCGGCTGGCTGCAGAACTGAATAAGGGCCTGGGTAGCAGCGACGGCGGGAGCGCTCGGGCCGCCTCGACGGCCGCGGCCGCTGAGCTCTCCGCCGCGTATACCGCCGCTCCCTACCGGCCGACTGGGCTTGCGGTGCCGGACCAGGCCGCCGGGAGTCTGGTCCAGGGGCTGGAGTGGGAGTCGCGACTGGTGGAGGACGCCTTGGCCTCGGGAACGGAGCTGAGCGCGTGGAGCTCTACCGATCGCGAGCTTCTGCGCCAGGCTGCTGACGTCTTGGGTGCCGTCGCCGACCTGACCCGCGGCCAGAACTCACCCCCTGACCTGGACGGCCTGGAGCGGCAGCGTCTGGCGGCCCGAGAAGCCGCCTCGCGGCCGTCGGCGGAGACGGCGACTCCGCAGGATTCCCAGCACCTCTCCTGGCACGCCGCCACGATCGCCCTGGCGGCGCGCACCATCGGCGCGGATGCGCTGGTGGCCACCCGGCATGCCGACCCGGCGACCATTGCCCGGCAGCGCCGTGCCTGGGCTGGAGACGGGCGACCGGCGGCGCCTACGGACCGGTGGTTGCACCAACGCCTGGCCAGCGCAGCACGTCGGCATGCCACCTTCCGCTCGGTATGGACGCTCAACAGCGCGCGCGGCGCGCTAGCGATAGCCGCCGCCGTCTCCGTTGCCGACGTCATCAACGTACAGCACGGCTTCTGGGTCGTGCTGGGCACCATTTCGGTCCTCCGCTCCACGGCCATGGGGACTGGCGCGACAGCGCTGCGGGTCCTCGCCGGGACGCTCGTCGGCTTCGTCCTCGGCGCTGGACTGATCCTTGCCATCGGGGCAAACACCACCGCGCTCTGGCTCTGCCTGCCGCTGGCGGTCCTGGTCACCGCCTACACCCCTGGGGTAGTTTCGTTCATAGCCGGGCAGGCTGCCTTCACGGTGCTGCTCTACATCCTCTTCAACATCCTGGTTCCCATCGGCTGGAAGGTGGGGGTGGTGCGGGTGGAGGATATCGCCCTGGGCTGCGCGGTAAGTTTCATCGTCGGTGTGCTGTTCTGGCCCCGCGGTGCCTCAGCGGTGGTGTTGCGCGACCTAGGCGACGCCTATCGCGCCGGGGCGAAGTACCTGCGCCAGAGCACGGCCTTTGCGCTCGGCAGCCATGACCGCCCCCGCGACGCCGGCCGCGTCAGTCTTGATGCTGTGCTGCGGCTGGAGGAGGCACTCCGTGGCTACCTCGGCGAGCAGGGGTCGAAGCGCATGGCCAAGGAGGATGTCTGGACGCTGGTTGGCGCCGCCACCCGTCTGCGCCTCACCGCTCAGGCGCTCTCCGGGCTGCCTTCCAACCTGGATAGCCCTGCCGAAGCGGTGAGCGCACTCACTCGGTCCGCTGAGGTGATCGCTGCGTGGTATCAGCAGCTGGCGGACAGCTTGACCCCCAGTCACGGTGGCGCGGCGGCCCCCGTCGGGCAGGGCTTGGTCAAGCTCACGGCGACCGACTTGGAATCGGCTGATCCCGGCGGCAGCTACTGCGTAATCTCCGTAGCCCAGCACCTCCGCCACTTGACTCTGGACGAATCGCAGATCCGTACCGCAGCAGACCACGTGCGCTCGCGCCAAAGGCGCGCTTGGTGGCATTGACGGGTAGGCGCCCGGCCATCGCGGCAATCCGGCTCCGGTTGCCAGTGGTACTCGCCAAGCTTATCGGCGAATCAATCCTCGATCCCGCCCGCCATTACCAATCCGTGCGCTGTCGGACCGCTCACGACCTACGCAAACAGCGGTAGTGCTGCTAATAAGTGCGTTCCCACAGCCAGTGACGACTGCACCCATGTTTCTCCGATTGCCGGATTGGCCGAGGTTTTCTTTGGTTTTTCCCGGATCTCTTGGCCATGGTCCTGGGGCGAACCCTGCTCCAGGTGATAGCGGTCCTCTTCGCCATTAATGACGAAATCCAGGCGCTGGGCGCTAGTCCTGAAACGCCACCGTCGTGAGTGTTGGCCAAGGTCCCTTGCGTGTCTACCTGTCCGGGTTTACCGGGGAACCGTTTCGACGCGGTGGGTAGCTGGGCCGCGGTGCTTGATAAGGTGGACCACAGAAGTTGGCCACCCGACGTAAGGCGCAGCTGGAGGGCGGGGAGGGGCGGCCTCGTGTGACGACGCAGTCCCACCGGGGATTGGCCGACGTCATCGGGCACCTACCGGCAGTGGCGTCGCTGCGACACCAACTTTCGACCAGAACCCTCTCGCACGCCTACTGGCTATCCGGGCCACCTCAGGTGGGCAAGACCTCCATCGCTCTATCGGTAGCAGCCGAGCTCCTATCGGCTGCCGACTGGCCCGGGGGGCTCGTCTCCCACCCTGATCTCTGGCTCGAGGACAGCGAAGGCTCGATTTCGATCGACCGGGTCCGCGCCCATGACTCCGACCTGGAGGCAGAAGAGGGACCGACCCTGCAGCACTTCCTCAGCCTCTCGGCCTTCGCCGGAGCCGGCAAGGTGGCGATCATCGGCAACGCGGAGCGGCTCACCCTCCCAGCAGCCAACAGCCTGCTTCGGCTTCTGGAGGAGCCGCCCCCCAACACCACCATCTGGCTCTGTACTTCGCGTCCCGACTCAGAGCATCTCCCGAGCACCCTCCGCAGCCGCTGCCAGCAGCTCCTCTTAGGCCCAGTCGAGCCCGACACCATCTCAGCGTGGCTCATAGGAGTCCACCAGTTCCCGGCTGAGGCGGCTAGGGTAGCGGCGGCGATCTGCCTGGGACGGCCAGGCTTGGGGCTGGAGATGGTCCAGGACCGGGAGCTGGGGCGACGCTCCGCTGAGCAGCTCGAGCGACTGATCAGCTGCGCGGGCGCCGGCCCCCGGCAGTGGCTGGAGTTGAGTCGCCAGCTGGCCGAGCGCGGCACCGATCGAGGGGTGGCCCGGGCGGCACTCCGGGTCTGGGCTAGCTTCCTGCGGGACTGCTGCTGTCTGGCGATCGGCGTCCCGGAGCTCTCCCGCTGGCCGGACCAGGCCCAACTCGCCTCCGAGTGGGCCAGCCGGCTCGGGCCTGAGGGGTGCTCCAGGCGTTACGATCTGGCCCTGGACGCGCTCGCGCGGCTCGACGAGATGGCGACGCCGCGGCTCGTCCTGGATCGGTTCCTGCTCCTCGCCTTCGGGCACGGGGGGGACGGCCCCCATGGCCCCTCAGGAGGCGATTGGCGACCGGTCCTCAGCGCAACCGACAAGAGGTGAGCAAATGCCCTTAGCGGTGGGGGTCAAATTCCGCCGCCACGGACCCTTGAACTACTACGCCCCGTTGGACGAGGAGTTGGTGCCGGGCACCCAGGTCGTGGCGGAGACAGCCCGCGGCGCGGAGATCGGCGAGGTGGTCATGGAGGCCACTGAGATGGATCAACGCATGGTTCCCGACCCCATGCCCCCGGTGCTGCGCCGGGCCAGCCACGCGGACCTTGAGCACCGGGCGGAGGTCGACGGCCGGATCCCTGACGTGGTGCGGCAGGCGCGGGACCTGGTCCAGGAGCGGGACCTACCGATCAAGGTCTCCCGGGCGGAGATCAGCTTCGACGAGTCCCGGATCCTCTTCGACTTCACCGCCGAGCGCCAGACCGACTACCAGGACATGGCCAAGGAGCTGGCCTCGAGGCTCCGGTGCCGGGTCGAGCTGCGCCAGGTGGGGGCTCGCGACGAAGCCAAGGAGAAGGACGGTTACGGCCCCTGCGGCCGGCGGCTCTGCTGCTCCTCCTGGCTCAAGGAGTTCGTGCCGGTCACGATCAAGATGGCCAAGGAGCAGGGACTGCCGCTGAACCCGACCCGGCTCAACGGGATGTGCGGCAAGCTCAAGTGCTGCCTGCAGTACGAGAACGAACAGTACGTGGATCTCAAGCTCCGGCTTCCGATTCCCGGCACCTCACTCGACGTGGAGGGACTGCCGGCCACGGTGACGGAGATCAGCGTGGTCCGGGAGCAGGTGCTGGTGACCATGACCGAGTCCGGCACGGTGGTGGCGGTTCCCGCCGCCGGTCTCCTGCAGGAACCACGGGCGAGAACCGAAGGCGCAGGCGGCCCCAAGCGGCGTCGGTCCCGGCCGCCCGGAACGGTTAGCAGCTAGCCGCTCCCAGATCGACCCGGCGAAGCCACAAATTCCGGCGGAACTAGCCGCGCCGGTCCGGCTGGGAGCCGTCTGCCCCCGGACCATTCGCCACCGGTCAGCCGAATTCCGGGCGTAGACTCCACCGGGTCTTGAGGCGGTGGGTCCCGCTCAGGTGGGGCCCTCACGGGGTGCGGTGAGTGAGCTTGCCGTTATGAGCACTGCCGCGGCGGCCCGTCCACAACTGTCGCTCCGCTTCTCCCCCTCCCGGATGGCGGCCCTCTCCGTCTACTGGCTGGCGATCAACTACCTCTGGCAGGGAATGGGCGCACTGATCCTGCCCCGTCTGATCCTGGGTCTGGTCCCCGAGGGGCATCGAGGCACCGCTCTCGCAGTGCTCTCGGCGCTGGGTGCGGTGGTGGCGATCCTGGTTCAGCCCGCCGCCGGCGCCCTCTCGGACCGCTGCCGGATCCGCTGGGGCAAGCGCAAGCCCTTCATGGTGGCGGGAACTCTGGGCGACCTGGTCTGCCTCTTGGGGCTCGCCTTGGCCGGAAGCTACGGGGCGCTGATCATCCCCTACTGCGCGCTCCAGATCTGCTCCAACACCGCTGAGGGCGCCTACCAGGGCTTGCTTCCGGATCAGGTGCCCAGCTCCGACCGCGGTCGCGCTTCGGGCTACTACGGGCTGGCGGTGTTCATCGGCACCGCGATCGGATTCCTCTTGACCGGGATGCTGATCTCCATCGGCCACATCCGGCTGGCCTTGCTGAGTGTCGGGGTGGTGCTGGTCCTGGCCCTTCTGGTTACCCAGCTCTTCGTCCCGGACTCCCCGGCTAAGGACCCGCTCCCCAGCCGCCGGCTGGCGATCATGGGCGTCTTCAGCTTCCGGCCCCGGGAGAATCCCGACTTCACCAGGCTCTTGGCGTCGAGGCTGCTCTCCTTGATGGGGATCACCGGGCTGACCGACTTCGCGCTCCTGTTCATCAAGGCGACGTTCTACCCGGGATCCGGGAGCGCGATCGCCAACCGGGCCTCCGGAGCGACCTCCACTTTGCTGGCGGTGGTGGTGCTGTTGGCGATCGTGGTGACCCTGCCCGCGGCCCGGCTCTCCCAGCGGGTTGGGCGCAAGACCATCATCAGAGCCGCCTCCTGGCTGGGCGGCTTCGGGACCCTGCTGCTGATCTTTGCCAGCTCGTTCAGCCTCGTCTACGTCTACGCGGTCGGGGTGCTGATCGGCTGTGCCTTCGGGATGCTGCTCTCGGTGGACTGGGCCTTCGTCGTCGACCTGGTGCCGCCAGAAGCAGCCGGACGGTTCATGGGGATCTCCAACCTGGCCACCGCCGGGTCGGGGATCCTGGCCACCGTGATCGCCGGTCCGCTGCTGGATTTCGGCAACGGGCTGCATCACAACGCCGGCTTCCCCATGATCTTCGCGTTCTTTGCCTTGGCGCTCTTCCTGGGTGGGTGGCTGGTCTGGTCGGTCAGAGCGCCTGACCAGGCCCGGATCACCCAGCCGACCTGAGGCTTCCCAAAGAGCCCGGGACCGAAGCGACCAGTCAGGCGCTGAGTTGGATCACCAGGCGGTGCCGCGCATCCTGGTCGGCGATCCGGACGGTCAGGATGTGGTCCGAGGCGTCGAGATGGGATGAGACGGCTTGGGCTGGATCGGAGGAGGTCAGGCTGAAGCTCTTGAAGAAGGAGGGCACCTCGACCTGAAGCTGGTGGCTGGAGGCATCGCCGGTGAACTCCACCACCAGCCGTCCGTCCTGGTAGTCGTAGCTCAGGGTGTCCAGCGTGCCGGGGGTCGCTCGCGGGTAGGCGCGGGCCACGACCCGGAGCCGGGAGGCCATCCGCTTGAAGGCCCAGCTGCCCCCCTCGTCCCAGTCCCAGTAGGCCCAGCCCAGCTTGTATTTGTCGAGCTCGTTCATCTCCCTGGCCACCCAGGCCTGGTTGGACTGACCCTTTCCGGCGCCGATCTCTCCCACCCAGGGGGCGGCGCCCGCCTCCTTTGCCTGATCCTCGAGCAGGGTCAGCGGGATGGCGTACTGAGGCGTCGGCTTCTGCCAGGGAGGCTCGAGCAGGGTGGCGAAGACGTGGCTGGAGTAGACCTGGTTGGGGTAGGGGAGCGGGCCGACATAGGTTGGCAGTCCGAAATCCAGGGTCTGCTCGGTGATCCACATCTGGTGGGGGGCGATCGCCGCCAGGTGGGTGATCACGTCCGCCTCGAAGGGCAGCAGGTATTTCTTCTCGAAGATTCCCGGGAGAGCGGGGAAGGGATGGGGCTCGTTCCAGAGGTCGAACCCGGCCACCGCCGAGTCGTTGCGGAAGGCCCGGGCGACAAAGCTCCAGACCTCGGTTACGTCCTGCTGCCAGCCGCCTAGGTCAGCCCAGAAGATCCCGTAGCTGGCCAGCACCCCGGGGGCCAGGTGCCGGTTCCAGGGCGACCCCAGGGGAAAGCTCCGGGGAAGCCCTCCCGCGACCGCCCAGCTGGGGGCTCCGTCGCCGTCGTAGTAGATGCTCCAGTCGATGTTGTGGAGATCGAGGATGGTGTAGATCCCGTGGGCGGCGGCGTCGTTCACCACCGAGCGAATCTGATCCAGGTAGCTCCGGGACAACTGCCCGGGCTTCGGCTCCAGCCGGGACCAGTTGATCGGCAGCCGCACCACGTCGAAGCCGTCCGCCGCCATCTCGGCGAAGTCCTGGCTGGTGGGCACCGGTCCGGGCCGCATGTCCTTGGCCTCCTCCAGCCCGGTCACGTTCATCCCCCGCAACAACACCTGGCGTCCCTGGCTGTCGAGGATCTCGGTGCCGTTGCTGTGGAGCCACGGCAGCCCGTGGCCGGAGACGGTGCTGGACTCTGGGGCCAGGGTCCGGGCCGAGCTCGGGTAGGCAGGGTAGAAGTTGGGGGTGATGGCGAAGACGATCAGGGCCAGGCTGACCACCAGGAAGATGACCAGGCAACCGGAGCAGCAGCTGCAGCAGCCTTGAATCCGTCTCGGCCACCAACGAGGCCAGTGCCACAGCCGACGGCGGTACCAGCTCTGACCCCGCGTGGGCGGCTCCACCACCCAAAGAGTCTAGGTCGGGCGAAGCAGCTGTGCGACGGTCACCTGGACTGGCGAAAACTCACTCCCCAGAAGTCACCTCCGGCTGCCTGGAGTAGGTCCGGCCGGGCGCCAGATCGACCGAGCGACGAGTCAACCACCCCGGCGTGAACGCCAGAAGATCAGCGCTGCCACCCCGACGGCCAGGGCCCCCACCGCGGCGGCCCCGCCGGGCACGACCCACCTTCGCGCGGGTGGACTGGGAGGCATCACCTCGATCCGCGTCGCCGGTCGGTGGGGCGGAGCCGCCGCACCGTGCAAAGCCCGCTCCGGGGCGGTGCCCGCCGCCGGTCTGGCTCCCGATGGGGCTGCCCGGAATGCTCGGGCGGCTGGCCCGAGATCCTTGGCCACCGCTCGTCTGAACCGGGCGATCACCGAACCCACCGCCCGGTCCAGGTCGGCCTCGGAGATCTCTCCCAGCCGACCACGACCCTCGACCAGCACGGTAAGCCGCAGGTCGCTGCCACCGCCGGGATCGTCGCGGAAGCGGGCCCGCACTTCGGCGTGAGCTCGCCCCGTGCCCCTGACCTCCTTGCCGCTCAGCGTCCAGGTGAGGTGCCGGCCCTCCTCCTCCACGTGCTGGCGGGCGTAGCCACGGTAGGTGACCGAGTGGCCGCTGATCACCACTCGCAGGGTGCCCCGGCCGTCCTCGCCCACGGTCAGCCCCGGGGCCAGCCGCAGTGCGCCGTGGCGAGTAGCCAGCAGCTCCCAGGCCTGGGCCGCGGTCCCGGGCAGCTTCACCGTCTCAATCAGGGTCAACTACGAGCCTCTTCCGTTCCACCCGCGGGTGGGGGCGGCGGTTGGTCGCCGACGGGGCCCCAGCCCGGCAGATGACCGCCCCGGAGCACCTGGGCGTCCGGTGGAGAGGAAGGGGGCACCGAAGGGGGACCGTAGCCGGCCACGTCCGCCAGCGATCGCCCCTGGTCGACCTTGCGCACCACCATGGTGCCGCCCAGCAGATCCTCCGGGGCCCGGTGGTCGGGGCGAAAGAGGAGAACCAAAGTCCCGCCGACGTACTGCAGGAGCCAGATCCATACTCCGATCACCGGAAGAAACGGGTTGCCGACCCAGAACACGAGCGAACGCAACACGGCGTCCCGGATGGTCATGGGGCGACCATCAACTCGGGTGATGCGCAGCCCCAGGGCCAACTTGCCCAGCGTGGCTCCGGTAGCCAGGTACATTCCTATCAAATAAACCGCCGTTAGTGCCGCGGCCACGATCCCAAAGTGCAGCAGCTGGACCCCGAACTGGTGGGCCAGAGAGACGAAATGCGGATTGTTGGTCAAAGCGGAGCGCTTGCCGGTGTACGACTTTTCGAACTTGACGATGCGGGAGAACTGGTGCCCCACGATGGGGATGGCCACGATCAACTGGATCACGAAGAGCACCAGGAAGTCGATCACCCCGGCTCCCAGCCTCTCCCAGGACGGCAAAGGGCTGCTTCGGATCGGCGACGAGTTGGGATTGGCGATCACGGCTTGCTCATGGTGGCATCTCCCTGGGGTGGCTGCGCCGGCTGGGCAGCCTGGCTCCCCGCCCGAATTCTAGGCGGCGGCGCGCTCCGGCTGGCGCACGTCTCTGTTGATCGCGTAACAGTTCGGGGACGAAGGCTCTCATGAGAGCGGATTCCCACTATCTTGGGGCTATGCAGAAGCCCGATACGGGGCTAAAGCGGCGAGCGAAGAGCTTGGGCCGGCGCGTGACCGGGATCTGGCTCTCTCGGCGCCTCCGGAGCGGTTCCCCCGGGCAGTGGATGGTCGAATACTCGTTGATTCTGATGTTGATCGCGATCGTGGTTATCGTCATCTTCGTGGTGGTCGGGCACCGGGTGTCCGATATCTACTCCAACATCAACAACGGGTTCGCATCATCCGGCTAACCGGACTCGGGGGGCCCTCCGGGCCTCTGCTATCCTGAACTCAGGCTCCCTTGCGGAGGCCTGCCCCGAGTGGCCGGGAGAGCGGCGCTAGGAGTTCAGAGCGCAATGACCTACGTGATCGGCGAGACCTGTGTCGACGTCAAGGACAAGTCCTGCGTCGAGGTGTGCCCGGTGGACTGCATCATCGGGGCCGACGAAGACCGGATGCTCTTCATCGACCCCCAGGAGTGCATCGACTGTGGGGCCTGCGTCGATCCCTGCCCGGTCGACGCCATCTACGCCGAGGAGGACCTTCCTCCGGACTGGAACGAGTGGACCGCCATCAACAAGCTCTACTTCGCCAGCGCCGACGAGGCCCGGGCCCAGGTGAACGCCAAGACCCCAGAGGTCGCGAAGCCGGGCTGACCTCGAGTTCGGGTTGGGGTCTAACACACAACTATCAAGTCACCATCTTCGTGCTAGGGGCACGATGGTGGGGCCGCCATCGACTGTTACTCTGACCGCAGGATCAGCGGAGAGAGTCCGCCAGGGCAGCGGAGGATGCATATGGTCATGGCCGTCGAGGGAAAGCTAGAGCCGACCGCCAAGGAAGATCCCGCTGCGGTGATCGCCTTCGCGATGGACCAGGGGATCAAGTTCGCCGACTTTCGCTTCAGCGACCTCCTGGGCCAGTGGCAGCACTTCAGCGTGCCGATCTCGGAGCTGACCGAGCGGCTCTTCGCCGAAGGAGTCGGCTTCGACGGCAGCAGCGTCAAGGGCTTCCAGCACATCCACGAGAGCGACATGCTGCTCTTCCCCGACCCCAGGACCGCCTTCGTCGACCCGGTACTCGAGGTCCCCACCCTCTCTTTGATCTGCGACATCGGGGACCCGGTCACCAAGGGGCGCTACAGCCGGGACCCCAGGTACGTGGCCCGCAAGGCCGAGGCCCACCTCCGGGAGAGCGGCATCGCCGACACCAGCTACTGGGGGCCGGAGATGGAGTTCTACATCTTTAACTCCATTCGCTACGGCCAGTCGGTGAACGAGGGCTTCTATCACATCGACTCCGCGGAGGGGATCTGGAACAGTGGCCAGAACGGCGCCCCCAACTTGGGCTTCCGGCCCAAGTTGAAGGAGGGGTACTTCCCCACCCCCCCGGTGGACCAACTCCAGGACGTGCGTAGCCGGATCTCCTTGGCGCTCGCGGAAGCGGGCATCGAAGTGGAGGTCCACCACCACGAGGTGGGCACCGCCGGCCAGGCTGAGATCGACATGCGCTACGACTCGATGGTCTCGATGGCCGACAAGGTGCTGGTCTTCAAGTACATCATCAAGAACGTCTGCCGTCGGGAGGGGCTGGTCGCCAACTTCATGCCCAAGCCGCTCTTCGGAGACAACGGCAGCGGCATGCATACCCACCAGTCGCTCTGGAAGGAGGGAGTCCCCCTCTTCTTCGACAAGGACGGCTACGCGCTGCTGAGTGACCTGGCCCGCTGGTACATCGGGGGTCTTCTGGCCCACGCCCCGGCGGTGCTGGCCTTCGCCGCCCCCACGACCAACAGCTACCGGCGGCTGGTGCCGGGCTACGAGGCTCCGATCAAGCTGGCCTACAGCGCTCGCAACCGCAGCGCCTGCATCAGAATCCCGACCTACAGCGAGCGGCCCCAGCTGCGCCGCCTGGAGTTCCGTTCCCCCGACCCGACCTGCAATCCCTACCTGGCCTTCTCGGCGATGCTGATGGCGGGACTGGACGGGATCCGCAACCAGATCGAGCCGCCGACCCCGATCGAGGCGGACCTGTACGAGCTGGAGGGGGCTCGGGCCGATGCGGTCAAGAACCTGCCCGGCAGCCTGGAGGAGGTGCTCTTGGCCCTGGAGCAGGACCACCAGTTCCTCTACGAGGGGAATGTCTTCACCGAGGATCTGATCGACACCTGGATCGCGCTCAAGAGGGAGCGGGAGGTGGACCCGGTCCGGCTCCGCCCGCATCCCTACGAGTTCATGCTGTACGCCGACTGCTGAACGGGTCGGGCCGCCGCCCCGGGAGGGCCCGAGGCGGCGGGACCGTCGGATCAGAATGATGCCGACGGCTGGGGGAGAGCAGGTTCCGCCCCCCTTGCGGGGCAAATGAAGGGTCGGCCCCGCCTGGAACCTTGGCCCGAATCTAGTCCGGGTCGCGACCGTTCCGGCCGTCCGTAACCGTTCCGCGACCGGTGTGGTCGAATCGTGTGCCGGGCCCGTTCCCCTTCCCGGTCGGAGAATTTCTCGGAGCCGCGTTGTTCCCAGGTACCGAATCGATCAAGCTGGCAAGCCATCCTGCGACCTCGACAGCCGGGGCGCGCCCAGGCTTTGCCGGGAGGGAGCGCTCGGGCCGCCGACCCAGCGCTGACCGCGCTATCTGGCCTTCCCAGGACGTCTGATAGAGGAGCTCGAAGTCAGCCTCAGGACGACTTTCCACGCCGTCCCAGATGGGGGATCACCAGCGGATCGGCGAGGGCTACCTGCGCTCCACCCGCGGCCTCTGAAGGGAAGGTAGCCACGCCTGCACAGGCATCGCGTGGCTCCCGGCCCGTGCGCCAGGGCGACTGGCCCCATCTTGCCGATAGCACGCCCTGAGACGCCGGACTTGGCGCGCCCCGAGCCCCAGCACCTGCCCCGCCTGGGCTGCGCTCAGCACCCCTGCCTCCACCTGGTTCAGCACCAGCACCCGCGTTGGCTCACCGGCGCTCAAGGTCACCCGCTCTTCTCTCATGGGGTGACAGATTCCCTGAGCTTCCACACATTCATCGGAGGTTTCCTTGACGCCCCTCCGGGGCTCTGCTAGCATAAAACTAAGCCCTGGGAAGGGCTGTCGCGGCCCACTCTCAGGAGGACGGAGGGGGCTTCGAAGAGACGCGCGGCCCACCTCGGTGATCCGCGTTGAAGGTCTCGTTCATCGGGGCGGGAGGAACCCTCCGGGCACCCAGGTTCCGGATCTGCGAGCGCCGCGCGACCTCAGGTCGTCGGCCACAGGAGGGTAGCGTCGTGAGAATCTCCGCTAATCCGCTAAGGCTGCGGGCCGGGTACCGGCGACTAACCCGGCGTCCGCGACTAGGCCTGGGTCTGGTGGCGGCGGCGGCCGTGCTGGCGGGCGGAGCGGCTACTCTGATGGCGGCGCCGAGCGTCCACCCCACCGCCCCCACCAGGGCCGTCCAGACTTCCGCCCCTGGCGGGGCCTACACCGCGTTGACCCCGGTCCGACTTCTCGACACGAGAGCAACCAGCCCCAAATCGACTCTGGCGCCCGGCGGCAGCGTCAGTCTGGTCGTCACCGGATTCAACGCGGTTCCCACGAACGCGACAGCGGTGGCGTTGAACGTAACGGCCACCGACACCACCGCCGCCAGCTTCCTGTCGGTCTACCCGACGGGCGGCACGCTGCCTGTGGTGTCCAACCTCAACTGGAGCAATGGTGAGACGGTTGCCAACTCCGTCATCGTGCCGGTCGGGACCGGGAGTAATGCTGGCTCGATCACCCTTTACAACCAACTCGGCCACACCGACGTGGTGGTCGACCTGGAGGGCTACTTCGCCCCGGAGACCGGCGCAGCCACAGCTGGGGCCTACGTTCCGCTCACGCCATCTCGCATCGACACCGGTACCACCGTGGGTGCCGGCGCTACCGTGCCTCTCCAGGTAACCGGGTCAGGCGGAGTCCCGGCCGGTGCCACGGGAGCGATCCTCAACGTGACGGTGACAGACACCACGGCGGCCAGCTACCTGACGGTATTCCCGGCCGGAGCGACGCGGCCGCTCGCCTCTAACTTGAACTGGCTCACCGGCGGTACCGTGGCCAACCGAGTGCTGGCCTCCCTGCCGACGTCAGGGACAATCTCGATCTACAACGCCCTTGGCAGCGCCGATGTGATCGTCGACGTGAGCGGCTACTTCACCAACGGGACGTCGGCTCTGCCCAGCAACGCCACCATCTACAACCCGGTTGCCCCTCTCCGAATTACCGACACCCGGGCCGGCAGCGGCTACGCCAACCAGGGCCACACGCTGTCGGGGGGCGAGAGCCTTCCCGTTCAGGTGACTGGCGAGGCCACGATTCCTGCCGACGCGACGGCGGCGGTGCTGAACGTCACCGCCACTGACGCCACCCATGCCAGCTACTTCACCGTCTACCCGACGGGGGACCCTCTCCCGGCCACGTCGGACGTGAACTGGCTTGCGGGCCAGACCGTTCCCAACCTGACGGTGGCGACGCTTGGCACCGGTGGTCAAATCGAGGTTTTTAACGACCTTGGCAATGCCGATCTCGTGGTCGACGCCTTCGGGTACTTCAGCCCGTTCTATCTGGCCCAGACCATCACCTTCACCAGCACGGCGCCCACCGGTGCGCAGGTCAACGGGACCTACACGCCGACGGCGACGGCCAGCTCGGCCCTTACCGTCGCGATTACGATTGACTCGACCAGCAGCGCGGTCTGTTCGATCACCGGCGGCGTGGTCACCTTCCACACCACCGGCACCTGCACAATCGATGCCAACCAGGCGGGGAACTCGACGTACAGCGCTGCTCCCCAGGTTCAGCAAGTCATTGCAGTGGGGCTCAATCCCCAGACCATCACCTTCACCAGCACTGCGCCCACCAGTGCCGCAGTCAACGGGACATACACGCCAACGGCGACGGCCAGCTCGGGCCTGACCGTCGCGATTACGATTGACTCGACCAGCAGTGCTGTCTGTTCGATCACCGGTGGCGTCGTCACTTTCAACGCCACCGGCAACTGCACCGTCGATGCCAACCAGGCGGGGAACTTCGCTTACAGCCCAGCCCCCCAGGTGCAGCAAGTCATTCCAGTAGGTCTTGCTCCCCAGACCATCACCTTCACCAGCACTGCGCCAACCAATGCGGAGGTCGGCGAGAACTACACGCCAACGGCGACGGCGAGTTCGGGTCTGACCGTGGCCTTTACGATCGACTCGACCAGCAGCGCGGTGTGCTCCATCAATGTGAGTGAGGTCGTCACCTTCAATGCGGCGGGCACCTGCACCATCGATGCCAACCAGGCGGGGAACTCCACGTACGGCGCGGCTCCTCAGGTTCACCAAGCGGTCACCGTGACCGTGGTCCCACAGACCATCACAATCACGAGCGCAGCGCCTACCAATGCGGTAGTTGGCGGGGCGACATACACGCCCACCGGAACCGCCAGCTCGGGCCTGACCGTCGCCTTTACGATTGACTCGACCAGCAGCGCGGTCTGTTCGATCAGCGGGGGGGCCGTCAGCTTTACTGCGGTAGGTACCTGCACGATCGACGCTAATCAGTCGGGGAACGCTACTTACGGCCCCGCACCCCAGGTGCAGCAGCCGGTAACCGTAGCGAAGGGTTCGCAGACCATCACCTTCACCACTACCACACCCACCAATGCGACGGTGGGCGGCGTGACGTACACGCCAGCAGCTACGGCCAGCTCGGGACTGACCGTTGCCATTACGATCGACGCCGGCAGCAGCTCCATCTGTTCGATCACTGGAGGGGCCGTCAGCTTTACTGCGGTCGGTACCTGCACGATCGACGCCAACCAGGCCGGCAACACGAACTATGACGCGGCTCTCCAGGCGCAGCAGGCGGTAACCGTAGCGAAGGGTGCGCAAACCATTACCTTCACCAGCACGGCGCCAACCGGTGCCCAGGTTGGTGGGAACTACACTCCGACTGCGACCTCGAGCTCCGGCCTGACCGTGACCATTGCCATCGACGCCGGCAGCAGCTCGGTCTGTTCCATCAATGGGAGTGGGGTCGTCACCTTTAACGCGGCGGGCACCTGCACGATCGACGCCAACCAGGCAGGGAGCGTCAACTACAACGCGGCTTCCCAGGTTCAGCAAGCCGTCGCGGTGGGCCTGGTTTCCCAGACCATCACCTTCACCAGCACGGCCCCGACCAGCGCCGTGGTTGGGGGGGCGACCTATACCCCGACTGCGTCCGCGAGCTCGGGACTGTCCGTCACCATAACCATTGACGCCACCAGCAGCGGGGTCTGTTCGATCTCGGGTGGGGCCGTCAGCTTTACTGCGGCCGGCACCTGCACGATCGACGGCAATCAGTCGGGCAACAGCACTTATGGCCCCGCTCCGCAAAGGCAGCAGGCGTTCACCGTTGGGAAGGGTTCGCAAACCATCACCTTCACCAGCACGGCGCCGACCGGTGCGGAGGTTGGCGGGAACTACACTCCGACTGCAATATCGAGTTCAGGCCTCACAGTGACCATCGCCATTGACGCCACCAGCAGCTCGGTCTGCTCGATCTCCGGTGGGGTCGTCACCTTCAACGCGGCCGGCACCTGCAAGGTAGACGCCAACCAGGCGGGGAGCGTCAACTACAACGCGGCTGCCCAGGTGCAGCAATCCATCACGGTATCTCTGGTGCCCCAAACCGTCAACTTCACCAGCACGGCGCCAACCGGTGCCCAGGTCGGCGGAACCTACACGCCCACAGGGACGGCATCATCGGGCCTGACCGTGGCGTTCACGATTGACGCGAGTACCCACACGGTGTGCTCGATCACTTCGGGGACCGTCCACTTCCTGACGGCGGGCACATGCGAGGTCGATGCCAACCAGGCGGGTAACGGCACCTACAGTGCTGCTCCGCAGGTTCAGCAGTCCTTCGTAATAAGTCTGGATCCGCAGACCATCACGTTCACAAGCACGGCCCCGACCAATGCCGTGGTCGGGGGGGCGACCTACACTCCCACTGCGACGGCGACATCCGGCCTGGGCGTCACCATAACCATTGCCGGCTCCAGCAGCGGAGTCTGCTCAATCTCGAGTGGGGCCGTCAGTTTCCAGGGGGCCGGCACCTGCACGATCGACGCCAACCAGGCGGGGAACGCCACCTACGCCGCCGCTCCCCAGGTTCAGCAGACATTTACCGTGGGGCAGGGCTCGCAAACCATCAGCTTCACCAGCACCCCGCCAAACAATGCAGGCATCGGCGGGACCTACACTGCGACGGCAACCGCGACCTCCGGCGCGCCAGTGACGTTGACGATTGACTCGACCAGCAGCGCAATCTGTTCGATCAGCGGTGGCCTCGTCACCTTCAATGCGGCGGGCACCTGCACGATCGACGCCAACCAGTCCGGCACCGCCAACTACAACGCCGCTCCCCAGGTGCAGCAGCTGGTCACCGTCTGGGGCGCACCGCTCTCAATCGGGACCGGCTACCTGGCCTGTGGAGGCTGTAGCTCCACTGTCATCGGGTCGGGCGACACCCTGACTGTCACCTTCAATGGCACGGTGGAACTGGCCGGCACGTGGAGCCTCACCGTCGCTGACGGAACGGGCAACGTCAACGTGATCAACAACTCGGACGCCACGGGGACTGTCAGCAATACCGGGGGTGGCACCCACAACGTGGTTTCCTACACGCTCAGCTCGATCCCCACGATCAGTCACGGCACCTTTGCCAACTTCAGCGGCCTGGAGGTGCTCAGTCAGACGGGTGTGACGAATTCGTCCAGCCAGCCGTGGAACTTGCCCGGCAGCGGCAGGGAGACCGGTGGCACCGCGACGACCGGTATCTCGCGGATCTTCGATGGCTCCAACAGTTCTCTGGGAGCCGCGCCGACGGCGACCGCAGCGAACGTAAACACCATCACCGTGACGGCGTGTACGGCAGGTGACTCGGTCAATGTCTACAACAGCGACGGGGTGTTGTTGGGCACCGCAACCTGCGGCGTTGGTGGGACGGTAACCTTCGGCACAACTACCGACTTCACTTCGGGTCAGGCCCTGCTGATCACGCAGGAGTCTGCCACTGGCTACGAGTCGCTGGCGTCCCAGGTGATCGCTAGCTGATCAATGATTGACGCCTTCCAAGGAAGGCTTGGCGGGAGCCCCGGTCCCCCTTGGGGGGCCGGGGCTCTTAGCTGCTGGGGCAGATGCAGATCCGCCAGCACCTTGGCGCGGGGAGCTTTGGCGGCGCTCCCCGGCCGGTTCTTGGCTCCTTCTCGAAGCCGGTCCGGGCCAGCGAGTCCACGGACGAGCCGACGCCGCGGTCCCGAGTCCAGTGGTCCGAACATCTCCGCCTCCTACGACGCCCACGCAAAGCTGGGCGGCCTCGCTGCTGTCACTCGTGGCAACCAGCTTTGTGGGACGTACCCCTAAGCGGAGCCGGCGGTAGCCGGTGGCGCTTGGGGCGCGGGCTCGCGCCGAATCACCACGGTGGTGACCCCGAGCAGGATCAGCAGGCCGCCGAGGAGGGTCGGCAGCGAGGGGTGCTCGCCCCGGACCCAGACCGCCAGGGCGGTCCCCAGCAGCGGCTGAATGAAGAGCAGCGGCGCCATGGCTCCGGGCATCACCCGCTTCAGGCCCCAGAGCCACGCCCAGTAGCAGAGCGCCGTGGTGACCGCGCCCAGGTAGACGATCCCGACCCAGCCGGCGACGGAGAGCGAGGGCCAGCCGCGCACCCAGAGGGCGGCGATGCCGGCCGGCCACCAGGCGATGAGGCTGCCGGTCACCGCGGCGGCGGTGATGAGCAGGGGTGGGTAGCGGGTGACCACGGTCCGGCCGATCACGGTGAAGCCGGCCTCCAGGATGAGCGAGGCGACCACCAGTAGATTCCCCACGCTCTGGTGGCCGGTGAGAAAAGTCGGGGCACGGAGCCCACCCTCCACGACCAGGTACACCCCGAGACCCCCCAGGACCAGTCCCCCGGCCTCCAGTCGGCTGATCCGCTCGCTGAGGAAGGCCACACTCAGGAGCACGGTGGCCAGGGCCTCGGCGGCGATCAATAGAGCGGTGTCACTGGCGGTGGTCAGGCTGAGCCCCGAATACTCGAGCGCCTTGTTGCCAACGAAGCCCAAGCAGACCATGGCCACCAGCCGCCAGCGGTCTCCTTTGCTCTGCGGCAGACTGTGGCGTCCTCTCCACAGGACCGGGAGCAGTATGGCGGCGGCGATGGTGAAGCGCAGCATGTTGACGCTGGCAAAGGGCCAGGTCGCGAGCGCCGCCTTGCCCGCCACGTAGGAGCCGGCCCAGAGACAGTTGGCGCCGGCGAGCACCAGCAGCGCCCGCTGCCGCCCGGACATCAGATTACTGAGACTTCAGCCACCGCCCCAGGGCCGCCAGCGGCGGGCTGCCGGCCGAGAGCAGCAGGCTGTGGAAGGAGCGCAGGTCTCCCCGGTTGGAGCGCAACCATTCCTCCCGCCAGCCGAGAATCTCCAGCTTGCCCAGGGTGTAGACGAGATAGAGCGGGTCGATGGTGGACCGCATCGCCTCGCGCCGGGCGGGATGCTCGTCCAGGCCGATCCGGTCGATGAAGAGCTGGGTCCCCTCCTCGACCGGCCAGCCCTCGGCGTGAATCCCCAAAGTGGTCCGGTAGCGGCAGGCGCGCAGCAGCGCGTCCTCGATCTGGGCCAGCTGAAGCAGGGGGTCCTGATCTGCCAGCCCGCGCTCGACCATCAGCTGCTCGGCGTAGTGGGCCCAGCCCTCGCCGAAGCCGGAGGTCCAGAAGAAGCGGCGCACGTCCGAGCGCAGGGCTCTCGAGTAGAGGTACTGGACGTGGTGCCCGGGGTAGACCTCGTGCACGCTGGTGTTCTCCAGGGTGCCGCGGTTGAGGTAGCGAAGCCATTCATCGGACTCTCGCTCACTCCAGCTGGCTTGGGGGGTCGTGACGTAGTAGATGCAGGGCAGCTGCCTCTCTTCCAGCGGCCCCACCCCGTCGTAGGCGGCGCTGACCCAGGCGGTCAGGAATCCGGGGCTGGGCCTCACCTCGCAAAGCGGTCCATCGGGGATCGGCACCTCGGCGTGCTCCTCCGCGAAGCGCCGGAGCTTGGCCAGCAGGCCGCTCGCCCCCGAGATGAGAGTCTCGGCGGTGAAGTGGTCCAGCTCCAGTTCGTGCCGGACCTCCCCGATCTCCCGGCCGTGGAAGCTGTCCTGCAGCAGGCGATCCCGCTGCTCCCCGAGCGAGGCGAGTTCTTCGTCGGCTCCCTGGCGAAGCTCGGGAATGGAGCGGTCCAATCCCTCCTGGGCCAGCAGCATCGCTCGGAGCCCGTCCTCGCCCAGGGCGACCTCGCGGTAGTCCGACTGACGCCGTCTCCCCAGTTCCGCGCTGATCCGGCCGAGTGCCTCCTGGCCGGAGTGGACCGCCGCTTCCAACCGACGCCGGAGCCCCGGGTCGTCGAGCTCCTCACCCAGGGGAGCGACTTCATCCTCCAAGAAGCTGAGATGGCCCTGGGCGCCCTGGAGGGCCAGCTGGATGAGCGGGGCGGCGAGCTCCGGCTCCAGCGTCCCCAGGGCCTGCTCTGTCCAATCCCGAGCCTGCTCCAGCTGACGGCAGAGGGCGCCCATGCGGTCCGGCAGGGGCGCGTAATCCCGGAGTAGATAGCTGCCCACGTCCAAAGGGGAGTCGTCGTCGAGCAGGCTGGTCGGGTCTCTGAACGCGCGTCGCCTGATCTGGAGGCTGAAGAGCTCGGAGTCGACGACGCTCCTGGCGGTCTCCAGGTCCAGGCGGCGGTCCGGATCCAGGTCGTCCTGGAGCTCTGGGGCACCGCGCTGCAGCTGCTGCAGCTTGGCGATTCGCTCCCGGTTGGTTCCAGCCCCGGCAGCCGCGACCAAGCCGTCCGCCGAATGGTCCCCGGTGGCGCGGGCCACTGCCGGGTGGGCCTGGAACTGGTCCTTTACGACCGCCGCCAGGAAGGAGCTGAGTCGGTCCGGGGAATCCCCCTCCCCAGGTGGCCCCTCAGCCAACGGCCCGAGCCTGCTGGGAAGGCGCCTCCCCGGACATGTCCAGCGCCAGAACCGCCGCCTCGGCCACCCCTTCGGCCGTGAGCCCGTACTCGGCCAGCAGCTCGCCCTGGGCGCCGTGGGGGAGGAAGTGATCGGGAAGCGCCACCTGCCGGAATGGCCGCACCACCCCCTGCTCGGCCAGGAACTCCAGAACGGAGGCACCCAGACCCCCCCGGCGTGTGTTGTCCTCCACGGTCACCACCGCCCGATGGGCCCTGGCCCAGGTGCTGAGCCGGCGGTCGGTGGGCTTGATGAAGCGAGCGTTCACGACCGACGCCGTGAGTCCGTTGGCGGCCAGGAGCCCGGCGGCGTTCTCCGCCACCGCCACCATCTTTCCCGACGCGCAGATCAGGACATCGCTGCCTCCGTCTTGGATCACCTCCCAGGTGAGGCTAGGCAAGGGCCGGATGTCGATCACCTTCTCGGCGACCGGTCCCCTGGGGTAGCGGATCGCGAAGGGGCCCTGGTGGGCGGTGGCGGTCGCGACCAGCCGGCCCAGCTCCTCGGCGTCCCTGGGAGTGGACACCACCATGTTGGGCACCATGCGCAGGTAGCTGAGATCGAACATGCCGTGGTGGGAGCTGCCGTCCGGGCCGGTGACCCCGGCCCGATCGAGGATGAAGGTCACCGGCAGGTTGTGCAGCCCGACGTCGCAGATCACCTGGTCGAAGGCTCGCTGCAGGAAGGTGGAGTAGATGCAGACCACCGGATGCAGCCCGCCCATCGCCAGCCCGGCCGCGAAGGTGACCGCGTGCTGCTCGGCGATCCCCACGTCGTAGAAGCGGTCGGGGTAGCGCTCGGCGAACTTGAGCAGCCCGGTGGAGGAGGCCATGGCGGCGGTGATCGCCACCAGCTTGGGGTCGGCATCAGCCAGCTGCAGCAGCACCTCCTCGAAGACGTCGGTGTAGCTCACCCGGCTCTGTCCGGTGGGCTTGCCGGTGCTGATGTCAAAGGGAGGGGGGCCGTGAAACTTGTCGACCTCGTCGGCCTCGGCGATATCGAAGCCGTGGCCCTTGTCGGTGACCAGATGGACCACGACCGGGCCCGGGAGCCGGTTGGCCAGGTTAAGCGCCCCTTCGATCGAGCGCAGGTCATGGCCATCGATGGGGCCGGAGTACTTGATGCCCAGGTCCTCGAAGAAGACGTGAGGGGAGACCATCTGCTTGATCCCGGTCTTGAGCCGCTTGGCCATCTCATGGGCCGGCTCACCGACCGCCGGGATGGCGCTCAAGAAGCCGCCGATGCCACTCTTGGCGGCCTCGTAGCGGGGGTCCAGGCGGAGGCGGGCGAAGTGGTCGGCCAGCCCCCCCACGGTCGGGGCATAGGAGCGGCCGTTGTCGTTCAGGACGATGGTCAGGTCAGGCCTAAGCGCCCCGATGTTGTTGAGCGCCTCGTAGGCCATGCCCCCGGTCAGAGAGCCGTCGCCCACCACCACCACGACCTTGCCGGGCTCCGCCCGGCGCCGCTTGGCCTGGGCCAGCCCCAGCGCGTAGCTGAGTCCCGTCGATGCGTGACTGTTCTCCACCAGGTCATGAGGAGACTCGGAGCGGCTGGGATAGCCGGAGAGGCCGCCCGCCTGGCGCAGGGTGGCGAACTGGTCGCCCCGGCCGGTCAGGATCTTGTGGACGTAGGCCTGGTGGCCGGTGTCGAAGACGATCTGGTCGGTGGGGCTGTCGTAGGTGCGGTGGAGCGCCAGGGTCAGCTCTACTACCCCCAGGTTGGGACCCAGGTGACCGCCGGTGAGGGAAACTTTCTCGACCAGGAACTCCCTGATCTCCGACGCCAGTTGACGGCACTCCTCCAGGGAGAGGTCACGGCAGTCGGCGGCGCACCGGATTCTCGAGAGCACCGAGCTTGGCACCCGCCCGGAATCCCCACTCGGGGCTGGCATGGCGAGGATTATAGGTCGCCGTGACTTCGAACCCCTAGCTGGAACGGGCTCGACTGGGTATTTCGGACGCGACCAGGGACGACCTTCCGGCGGGCACTGGACCCTGGCGTACACCACTATTAATGGGGGACTCGTCTACGAACGCCAGCGTCATCTCCTTCAGGCATGATGTGCGGGTGCCCGCTTACCGGCAGCTCCCGGCCGGCGCGCCCTGCGGCGGAGGATCTCGAGCTGCGGTGAGGAGATGGTGAACCAGCCCCGCCGGCGTCGCAGCACCGCTCCCGCCCCGGTCGCGAGGAGCTCTCCCGCCCAGTCGCCCTCCCCGGAGTGGCGGATGCGCCTGGCGCTCGCCCTGCTGGTCGTCTCGGCCTGCTCGGTTCTGGTGAACGTGATCGCGGTGCTGGCCCTGGGGGGAGCCATCGCCAATCTCGGTGCTCCCCAAGGCCCGCTGGAGTTCGCGCTGGTGTTCATCGGAGCGGTCGTAGGGCTGGGGGGTGACGGGCTGATCCTGGCCGGGTCCCTGGCGGTGGTCCGTCCCGGAACCAGGTTCTCGGGTCACCCCGAGCGGGTCACCTGGGGGCTCGGGATGCAGCTGTTGGCGTCGGCGCTGGTGGGGGTGTTGGAGAGCTCCTGGACGTTCGCCGTGGTCTACGTTCTCCTGCTGGCCGGTCTCGGCTATCTATGGATTCGCACCAGCCCGCCGCTGCCCTCGCGGCCGGCTGCCCGCCATCCGGCTGCCGAGCCCCCGGCATCAGTCCCAACTGAGCCGGAGCCGACCACCGACCGCTTCCCCATCCCCTGGGTCGGCAGCGCGCCGCCGCCACCATCATCGCCCGGGACCAAGTGGGACCAGGATCCCACTCCCGGGAGGGGAGCAGACACCGGCCCGGGCTCCAGTCGGGGACCCGGGTTCTGATCTCCCAGCCGCCGCCTCTGCCCCGGGCTCCCAGCCCCCCCCTGTCCGGGGTCTCGTGGGGTCCCCGTCAGATCATCCTGGCGGTGGTCATCGCCCTGCCTGGGGTGGCGGCCGCCTATTTACTGCCCACGATCGTGGTGCTGGCGCTGCACCAGGCCGGGGTGGTCCGAGCTCTGAAGGGTCCCAGCTGGGCGGCGATCTCGCCCTACTACAGCTTTGCCACCACCATCACCTTCTACGGGGTGCTGCTGGGCATCGTGCTGTTCTTCGCCAGCCGGAACGGCGGCGGGGCCTGGGCCCGGCTGGGGTGGCGCCGTTTCGCGATCTGGGTGGCCATCCTGATGCCGCCCCTGGCGTTCCTGCTTCAAATTGTCACCGGGATCGTCTCCGAGATCCTCTCGCCGCTTCTGGGGAATATGAAGAATCCCCAGGGCTGCGACATCTCCCAGGCCTTCGGCGCCGACCCCTACCTGGCGGTGATCTCCATCGCCGTGATCGCCCCGATCGTCGAGGAGATCGTCTTCCGCGGCTTCATCTATGGCGGCCTCCGCCGGAAGTGGGGGGTTTGGGCCTCGGTGGTGGTCAGCAGCGCGGGCTTCGCTCTGGCCCACAGCTTCTCCGTGGGTGGCTCGATCCTGCTTCTTGGCCCCTCCCTGTTCATCGCCGGAGTGGCCCTGGCCCTGGTCTACGAGCGCTCTCGCTCGTTGGTTCCGGGCATGGTCCTCCACGCATCTTTTAACTTAATCGCCGTCGTGGCAATCTTTCTGGTGGGGACCCAGGCCTCCTGCCACTGAGGCGGCCGCACCTGGGCTCGACCACGGTCACCTGGGGAGAGGGGATGCCAGTTGAAGTCACGGGCAGGTCATGGTCGGTAACGAATCCGTCAGTTCGTGCACATCCAACGTTACTTCACGTGACGAATTGTTACACTGTGCCAGCTTGGAGTCGGAAGCAGGGGAGAACCAGCCTGTTGCGTCGTAGTCCTCGTGGGGGAAGGCCGCAGGTCGGGGGGGTCGGCACATCGTAAGTGGAGGGCCACTTGGTTCCCTCGACGCTGGTGCGCGCATCCCGGAGGCTGGCTAGGGCCATGGACGAGCAAAGACCGTGGAACCGGTCCTCTAGCCTCGAGGAGGGACCTCGCTGGATGCCCGACCCGTTGACGCCGCAGCCTCCACCCCGCGTCCAGACCCGCCGTCGAAGGACCGGCGTCCCCATGGTCTTTCTAGCAGCCGCGGTTCTGCTGGCGGCACCGATCCTGGCGATCGACTCAGCCGTCGGGTCCAGCTTCTCGCTCTTCAGCGCCACTCTCTCTCCCGCCTCGCTGACGGTCACGGCCAGTTCGACCCCGGCTCCTACCCCCAGTTCGGATCTCGTTCCCCGTGCGGCGGCCGCGGTGAACCCAACCCCGAGCTCGGCACCCACCGCCACGTCCACCCCGACGTCCACACCCACGGCCGCTCCCACCTCGACTCCAGCTGCAATGCCCACTGCCTCAGCGAGCTCCTCTGCCACGGCGAGCCAGACTCCCGATCCGTCGGCAGCTCCGTGATCGAGGGGCAGCGGATGCAGGCAACACCAGACGTTCGGCCGAGCAAGAGTCGCCGTAACCGGCGCGTACGGTTGATTGAGACGGTTGTAGCGGTGGTCGTAATCATCCTGGTGGTGCTGGCCATCTTCCTGGCAGTCTCTCTGCGCCACAGTGCCGACGGTCAGACCACCTTGTTCGGCCGCCCCGTCTACTCGGTCGGCAGCGGATCGATGACGCCTACCTTCGACACCGGCGATCTGATCGTTGACAAGACGATCTCGGCGAAGTCTGCCGAGCATCTCCACAAAGGTCAGATCGTCACCTTCCAGGCGGCCGCCTCAGTGGGCAACGCGGCTGGTCTGGTGATCACCCACCGAATCTATTCGGTGGTGAGCGGAGTATCCGTCGCTGGCGTCCGCACGGTCGAGTATCGGACGAAGGGCGACGCTAACAACGCCCCCGACGCGGGGCTGGTGGCGCCAACAGCGATCCTGGGGGTGTACCAGGGGGAGCGCGTTCCTTTCGGAGGCTATGCCCTCAGCACGCTGCACCAACCGATCACCTTCGTGATCTTAATCTTGATCGTGGTCGTCTATTTGGGTGAGGAGTTGATCCGGCGGAAGTGGATAGCCCTGGGAGTGCAGGACGCTCAGCGCAAGCAGGACGCCGACGACCGCCTGGGCCAGGTCTGATGACCCACACAAGACCCCTAATTGGATACAGGCCAGCGACATTGGGAGGAATCAGGCACTGCATGAGTTGAAGCGAAATTCAACCTCGTCGACGAGACGATAGGCATCCCGCAATCAATCACGATCAAAGGAAACAGGAGAAACGACGAATGAATCTATTCACCAAGCGCTTCGGGCTAGTGCTCGGGGGGGTGGTTGGGGTTGGCGCGATAGCTGCCCTAGTGATTGGGGCGACCTTCGCCCTCTTCAGCTCTCAGGCGACCACGCCGGGCCAGACCTTTGCCGCGGGCACAGTAAACCTGTACAACGCCTCAACGGGCACGTGCACGGCCGGAAATCTCGAGCCCGGGGACACAGGAACCTGCGACTTCACGGTGCGCTACAATGGCTCGCTGCCCGCGTACATCGGAGCCGAGGGCACCGCGAGTGGACAGCTCGCCAACGTGCTGTCGTTCACGATCAACGGCACTCCGCAGGGCTCCACGCCCGTCCTTATTGGCAATAGCGTTGCCAGCGGTGGGGGCCCGTACACAGCTGCTGTGGACTACACCCTATCGAGTAGTGCGGACAATTCGTACCAGGGCCAATCGGCAACCGTGACCGTCACCTTCTATGCGGAGCAGTGCTCTAATAACCTTGCCGGCTACCCGGGCAACGCCAACGAAGGCTGCAGTTACCAAGGGCCGGCTTCCTGGACACAAGCACCGGCGAATGGTCCTTCGGTTCTTTACAACAGCACACTCGATCCGACCGCGTACACCGGGTCTCTCTCGTACGAAGCAACCGGAGCCGGCGAGCTCGGTAACGAGATCAACCTGGCCCCTGGAGCCGCGACGCTCAATAACGTTGTGGTGGGGATGGCGAACTTCAACGCCACGACCGGCACGGCGCCCATAACGCTAACCATCTACAACACAAGCTTGCAGGTGATCGCTACTGACACGCAGAGTTTTGTCATCCCAGCCGCTCCTGATGACGGAGCTGGTTCCAGTTATTGCAGCACTTACGAGCCAGGCAATGTCTATTGTGGCATCGGCAACTTCAACATCACGTTCAACTTTGGCTCGCTCGCGGTGCCAGGCACGCTCATCTATGGGATTTCCTACGACCCGAAGGCAAACTCCACACTCGACGGAGTGAATGTTCAACTGTCGACTGAGCCGACGGACGTAAGTGTCGGAGCCGATACCTATCCCGGGTACGTTTTCGTGGCATTGGCTGCCGACGCCACGGGCAACGATGTTGGTCCCGGCGAAGTCACAAATCAATCTGTAACCACGACATTCGCGCAGGTCAGCACCGCCCTTGTGGACGCTCACGGGATGGCGCCGTACATTCCGGCTGTAGAGTTCAACTCCTGAGGTATCTACCTGCTCATTTGAACGCCTACCGACGATTGGGGTGAGCCCAGAGCTCATCTAGGCAGCTCGACTATCTGACAAGAAGAACCGGCGGGGCTGGCGGCCATGTGGCCGCCAGCCCCTAGACCGGGCGACAAAGACGCCACCACCTGGTGCATACAAAGTGAGCTCTGAATTGATGGCTGGCTGGCAGCTGCCTCCGACCCTAGCGGCGCGCAGCGCTGTGGAGCTCCTGGCGTCGCTTTCGATGGCCTCTTCCTGGGGCTGCGAGCCGACCCGGTGATGGTCAAGGTGCACGTCAGTTGGATGCGCACATACCCCATCGGGATTTGGCTGGCGGTAACGGCTCCGATCGGAACGTCAATCTACCTCTCCGGAGGCGCCGTGCAACCGGCCAGTTTTTCGGGCCCAATCAATTGGGGATGAACCGCCAGCGGCGACCCCTTTGGCTTTTCCTAGTCTTGGCCGGGTTCATCTCAGGAGCAGCCGGGCTCATCATCGGAGTGGCGGCAGCAAGTCCAGCTTCGGCAGCCTTGCTCGGAGCCTGTGGTGGCTCGATGTCACTGGAACCTGGTGGGAGTGGATCCTGTTCGGAGACGGTTAGCGACACCTCCAACAGCGCGTCAAGTCTGGTGAACGTGTTCTTGGTGATCGATACCACCTCCAGTTCAGAGGGTGGGACGCTTGGCAGCAAGATTGGTACCGAGGCAGTCTTGGACGGCCGCTTTAGCGGCTTGCAGGTGTCGGTGACCGACACCACCACCGGCCGTACCTTCGGGCTGGGTCCATTCTCCTGCTACGCCGATTCCACCAGGTCAGCACCGGCTAGCTATCCCGATTCCTCCTACTGCCTCAGCTCCACGAAGAAGCAGACGGTAGCGAGCAATGTGGGCAATGCCACATTCCGAAATACCTTCGCCGTCAAGTGGTCCTTTCCCCTGGCATCCGGGAACCCGTATCAGGGCTCAGGGGCCAGGATCCAGCTCCAGACCGTATACGTCGCCTCCTCTGGCGGCGGCACGCTGGGGGCCAGCACGGGTCCCAACGGCGGCCCGCTAGCGGCCAGTACCCCAACGACCGGAGCGAGATTGCCGGAGACGCTGGGCCAGCTGCTGCTGGGGGCGGGCGTACTCATCGCTTTGGTCGGGATGTTCCTCTATATGAGAGGGGGCAGGACTCGCCCTTCCTTGCCCCCTACGTCGCCTCGCTGACTCGGTATCTCCCGGCGCCGGAGTCATGTGTTGACGATTAAGCAGTCCTGGCTAGGATCGCGCGGCCCAGTGCTGCTGTAGCAGTGAGTGCAACGCCCAGGAATATAAAGGCGGCGATCAGGAAGCTCAGCGGACTGCCGTAGGGGGGGTTGCCGCCTAGCAGCAGCTGGAACCCCTCGTCCAAATAGCTGAACGGCAGGATCTGAGCGACCCAGTAGCGAACACCTTCCGCAGGCACGCCGGTGAAGAGACCGGAGAGGAAAAGCAGGGGTGCTAAGACAACCACGAGATATAGCATTGCTTCCCCGGGGTGGTCGGTGAGCGCCGCAATGCCGAGGCCAATGGCGCCGGAAAAAGCCAACGCGGCCAGCGCCAGCAACCAGGTGGTCCCGAGAGTGGCTGGGTCGGGGCGTTCGGCGATCGCGATCACGAGCAGCACCAAAGTCGCCTGGACAGCGTCCACCAGCCACCCGGCGAAGAACAACTCCAGGCCCACCCGCCAAGCGGGCAGTGGTAGGACAGCCAATCGGTCTAACCATCCCGCGCCGCGGGCCCGGGTGATGGTGACCCCCGTCCCGACCGTTCCCACCATGGCGATCAGGACCGTCAGCAGCATGCCGGCGAAGAAGGGAGGCGCCCCGGTCGTAACCAGCGGGATCACCAGCACCAAGGGGAATGCCAGCTTGATGACCAGCGCCCGGCGGCGGGCCACAGTTCCCCGCAGCTCCAGCTGCCAGAGGTGAGCTGGTCGTGGCTGCGTCAGCCCGGCCACTTTGGGCTGCGCCCGCTGTAGCGCTACCTCACCACGCTCAGTCATGGAGCGCCCGACCAGTAAGTCTGAGGAAGCAGTCCGCCAGCCCCGGGTCGCGCACCTTCAGGTCCACCAGATGCAGGTCGAGGTCTCCCAAGGTGGCCAGGATCTCCGGTATTAGGCCGTCACGTTGCCGGGCGAGGATCAAGAGACCGCCGTCGGCTTCCGCCGCCTGCTCTACCCCAGGTACCGCGATGACCGAGGCGAGGGGAGATGGACCCCGATAGCTCAGCTGGATCTCCCTGGTGCCACCCAGCTCAGCCAGCAGGTCGGAGAGTGGCGCGTCCCGGATCGCCTCTCCATCGACCAGGAAGCAGACCCTGGTCGCGACCTGCTCGACGAAGTCGGTGTCGTTGGTCGAGATGCAGGTGGCCAGCCCCAGCTGGGCGCGCGCACGCAAGGTCTCCGCCAGCCACTGGCAGCCGCTCACGTCCAGCCCCAGCGTGGGCTCGTCCAGCAGCAGCAGCGGCGGGTCGCCGACCAGCGCCTCCGCCAGCAGCACCCGACGCCGCATCCCATAGGAGAGGCGCGCGAGGGGGTCGCCCCCGAGCTCGGCCACCGCCGCTGCCTCCAGAGCCGGTTCCCACAGTTCGCTCGCCACTTGGCGGGCGGTGCCGAAGAAGGCCAGGTTCTGACGGGCGCTCAGCTCGTCGACATGCGCAGTCGCGTCGAAGACCACCGCCAGTTTCGCTCGCGCCAGCTTGCGGTCGGGCGCCCCGAACCAGGTCAGGTCACCCGAGCTGGGCTGCGTCCTGGTCGCCAGGCAGCGGAGCAGCGTCGTCTTGCCGCTCCCGTTGGGACCGACCAGCGCCTGGACCTCCCCAGGGCCTACGGCGAGGCTGACCGGGCCTACGCCGCGGCCGTTGCGATAGCGCCGGCTGAGGCCTGTCGCCAGGAGCCAGGGTTCGGTCAGGGGCAGATCACTCAATGAACTCGATGATCGTGCCATCGGTCACCTCGACCAGTCCCCCGGGAACGGTGAAGGCAACCTGAAAAGCCAGGATGCGCTGGCCGACCTCCACCTGATGCCCGACCAGCCGGGAGCGAACTAAGTGGCTGATGAACCCGGGGGCTCGACGGTTGATCTTCCGGAGCACGACCCGTTGGGCCTGGCCCACAGGCCCGGGGGGCAAAATCGGTGGCACAAGCGCGAGTTTACGTGCCTCGCAGACCCAGTAGTTGTGCCCTGGGGGCGGCCAAGTGGTACATATGCACCTGGTGAGACTCCTCCATTGCGCGGACATGCATATCGACGCGGCCTTTCAAGGACTCGGCGAGACGATGGGCAAGCGCCGCCGGGCGGCTCTGCGGCAGACTTTTCAGAACGTCGTGAAGCTGGCTTTGGAGCTCCAGGTGGATGCCCTCACCATCGGTGGTGACCTGTATGAGGACCTCCGCTCCCGCCAGGATGCGGCCCGTTTCCTGGCGGAGCAGCTGGGACAGCTCCCCTTCCCCGTGTTGATCGCGCCCGGGAATCACGACTACTGGCACCCGGGTTCGCTCTACGCCACCAACGACTGGCCGGACAACGTGCTGATCTTCTCCACCAACCAGTTCTCCGCAGTCGAGGTGGCCGGCCACCGGATCTTCGGGGTCGCCCACGACAAGCCCAAGGGGACGGGCAACCTGCTGGCGGGGTTCAAGGTCCCGGACGGTTTGCCGGCGATCGCGCTGTTTCATGGCTCGGAGCGAGGTCAGCTGCCGGCCCAGGGGGAGGGCAAGGAGGACCACGCGCCCTTCTCCGAGATGGAGATCGCCAAGGCGGGTTTCCGCTTCGGGCTGCTTGGTCACTTCCACAAGCCGAGGACAACGGCCCATCTGGTCTATCCCGGCAACCCGGAGCCGCTGACCTTCGGCGAGGACGGACTCCGGGGCGCCGCCGAGGTGGACTTCACACCCAGCACCCCCAGTGTCAAGATCCACCCGGTCAACACCTTCAGCCTCACCGAGCTGGAGGTGGACGTCACCGACTGCCAGCATTCGGATGCCGTCCTGCAGCGGGTGCGCGAGGCCCTGCCCCAGGGAGCCGACCAGGGCGCCCGGGTCAAGCTGGTCGGGGAGATGGCGCTCGGGATGCAGCTGGGCCCGTCGGAGCTGGTCCGGCGGCTGAGGGAGGGGGACCGCTGCGTGGACGTGGTCTTCGCAACTCGGCCCGCACTTGACCTGGAGCAGCTCAAGCAGGCGCCGGACATCAGAGGACAGTTCGTGAGAGGCCTGATGGAGCGCCCGGACTTCGACTCCGAGTTGGTCCAATCCGCCCTCAGGGCCGGAGTGGAGGCGCTCCAGGGAGAGGAGCCCGCCATCCTGTGATGACCGTCGGTGCCGGGAGGGGGTGGCGCAAGTGAAGGTGCTGTCGGTCACGCTGCAGGGCTTCGGAGCACTCAGCGGGCGGTTCAAGCTGGACCAGAAGCTCACCGTCATCGGCGGTCCTAACGAGTCTGGCAAGAGCACCCTGCACACGGCCATCCGGGTGGCTCTCTGCGGCGTCGACCTGCCTGCCCGGGGCCGGATGCTGAAGGAGACCGAGGAGGTGCTCCGCCGCTACCGACCCTGGCGGGGCGGCCCGTTCGCGGTTGAGGCGGAAGTCGAGCTGGAGGGCGGCCGGTACCGCTTCGTGCGGGACCTGGAGCACCCCGACAGCGCCCAGGTGTTCGACCTGGTCAAGGGCGGCGAGGTGACCGACAGGTTCCGCCGGGGCCGGACCGTGGACGTCTCGGTCGGGCTGGGGATGAGCCGGGACGCCTTTCTGGCGGTCTCCACCGTGGCCCAGGACCAGATTCTGAGCCTCACCGGTGAGTCGCTCCAGGAGGATCTGCAGCGGGCCAGCGCCACCTCCGGCGGGGACAGCACGGCGCGCTCCGCGATCGACCGACTGGATCGCTGGCGCCAGGAGCACATCCGGGGCGACCGCACCACCACCAAGCCGCTGGACAAGAACAAGCGGCCCAAGGAGCTGGAGGAGGCGCAGTCGAGGCTGGCCCGGGCCCGGGACCTGCGTCGGCAGCTGACCGAGGACCTCGGCAACCAGGAGACACTCCGCGAGGAGCTGGGCGTGGTGGAGGTCAACACCAAAACCCACGAGGCGGCCTGGAAAACGGCCGAGCTGGCGGAGATCCAGCAGGACATCAGCGCGGTCGGGGACATTGACCAGCAGTTGCAGAAGACTCCCGACCTTCGCCTGCCCAAGGACTCGGCCGCCTTGAGGGAAGCCGCCACCGGGGCCAGGGGCCTAGCCCAGCAGTGGCTGGAGGCCGATGCCGCGCTGAAGGAGCTGGCGCCGCTGGGCCAGGAGTTGGAGCAGGTTTCCCAGCAGTCCGCCCAGAGCGAGCTGGCCTTTTTGGCGGGCGCCCTGGAGCAGCCGATGCCGCCCTTGCCGCCCGCCTCCGAACTCCCGGGTCGCCTCGACCTGCTGGACCACCGTCGGATCGCCTTCCGGCGCTGGTTTTCCGACGTCGTGGCCCTGGTGGGCGGCGCCGCGGGGGCATTCCTGGTCGTCTACGGTCTCTTGCGAGGTGGCTCAGTGGGGATCCCGATCGCCGCCGGGGGATTGGTCGTCTTGGTCGTGACCGTGACCGTCTTCTACGGCCTGCAACGGCGGCTCAGGCTCCTGCTGGCGGTCGGGGGATTCACCTCCATCGCGCAGCTGCGCCGAGCCTCCCGGGCCCAGGATCCGGACCTCGTCAAGGCGGTCGCCGGCCGGGAGAAGGTCCAGGCGGAGCGCTCCCAGGCGCAGAAGCGGCTCGCGGAGCTGGGGATCGGAAAGGTGGAGGTGAGTCGCCTCAAGGAGCTGGCGGAACAGCTTCCCGCTGCTCAGGACTCGCTCCAGCAGCGCAGCTCCCTGAACACCACCGCCCAGCGCTTCCGGGACGAACTGGTCGCCCGGGCCAAGCGGGTGGGGATCAGCGGCCAAGATCCGATCCAGCTGGCGACCGAGCTGGCCACTAGGCTGCGCCAGCTGGACGAGGCTGAGGATGCAACGCGCCTGCGGAGCGGACTTCAGGCCCGTCGCACCGAACGGCTGGGTGGGCGGGACCTGAAGGGTCTCGCGAAGCGTGCCGAGCAGCTCAGCCGAGAGCTCGTCGCTCTGGAGGCGATCCGGGAGACGGCCACCACGAAGGTCCCTTCCGACGAGCTGCGCCGCAAGTACGACGAGTCAGTCCGGCGCCGGGAAGAGATCCGCAGCCAGCTGCTGCCCCTGCAGGGACGGCTCCAGGAGCAGCTCAAGGAGGCCGGCGACGTGCCCGCCCTCGAGGAGCGGGTGGCTGAGCTGAGCGACGAGGTGGCCAGGCTGACCCGGGCTGAGGAGGCGGTGAAGCTGGCCATCAGCGAGCTGCAGCGGGCGGAGGGGCTGGTCCACAACGACCTGGCCCCCATCCTGGCCGAGGGTCTTCGGGACTGGCTCCCGGCGATCACCAGCCAGCGCTACCACCACGCCTGGGTGGACCCATCGGACCTCTCCATGCACGTCTCCGCCGAGGACCAAGGAGCCCAGATCAGAGTTGGCGACCTCTCCCAGGGGACCCGGGAGCAGATCTACGTGGCCCTGCGCACGGTGCTGGCCAAGGCGCTCTCACCGAAGGGCGAGGCGGTGCCGCTCTTCTTCGACGACCCCTGCGTCAGCGCCGACGACGGTCGCTACATCGCCCTCTTGGACACCCTCCGGGAGCTCTCCGCGAACACCCAGGTGGTGGTCTTCTCCCACGAATCGAGGGTGGGCACCTGGGCAACTCGCAGCGAGGTCCCCATCCTCACCATGACCCTGGTGCCCGCCTCGGTCGGGCAGGAGAGTGCGCCCGCCGAGGAAGCGACGCCTGCTGAGGGTTAGCCCCAGTTGAGGATCGTCTCCCTGCTGCCGAGCTCGACCGAGATCTGCTTTGCCCTCGGCCAGGGACAGAGCCTGGTGGGGGTCACCCACGAGTGCGACTTCCCGCCCCAGGCCACCTACAAGACGGTGATGACCCGCAGCCTCCTCCAGCTGGAGGGAGCCACCCCATCCGAGATCGACCGCCACGTGCGCCAGGCCCTCCACGAGGGCAGCAGCCTCTACGCCCTGGACCAGGAGGCGCTCCGGCGCGCTCGCCCCGACGTGATCATCACCCAGGAGCTCTGCGAGGTCTGCGCCGTCGCCTATCGCCAGGTTCTGGACGCGGCCAAGGTGCTGCCCGGCCGGCCCCAGGTCCTCTCCCTGGAGCCCCACAGCCTGGCTGACGTGCTGCGCTCCTTCGCCGACGTGGGCCAGGTGACCGGCGCCAGGGAGCGGGCGGCGGAGCTGGTGCGGGGGCTATGGGCCCGGCTGGACGCGGTGAGGGGGGCGGTGGCCGGCAAGGACCGGCCGCGGGTGGTTTGCCTGGAGTGGCTCGATCCGCTGATGGTGGCCGGGCACTGGGTCCCCGATCAGGTGGACGCCGCCGGCGGCATCGACGTGCTGGGGGAGCCGGGCGCCCGTTCCCGGGTGGTCTCCCCCGATGAGGTGATCGCGGCCCAGCCGGAGGTCATCCTCAGCATGCCCTGCGGCTTCCGTCTGGAGGAGAGCGCTGCCCAGCTCCAGGCACTGGCCGAGTTCCCTGGCTGGAAGAAGCTGCCAGCCGTGAAGTCCGGTGAGGTGTATGCCGTGGACGGCTCGTGGTACTTCAACCGGCCCGGGCCGCGGGTGGTGGACGGCATCGAGATGCTGGCCCGGATCCTGCACCCGGAGGCCTGGCGCGGCCCCGTCCCCCAGGGGTTCGAGCGGGTCGGAGCTCCTGAGGACGGCGGGGCCAGCTGAGGCCCAGGTCTTCCAGACGGGTTGAATCTGGCGCCCTCTGCGGGGCGCGGTCTCCGGACCGCAGGCAGAGGGCATCCGGTCACGCCGCTGTGACAGTACCGTGAGCTGCCTTGACACCTTCGTCACCCGAAGGGAGAATCAGATCGGCGGAAGGAGAAGGCGACCGCGGGTCGTGGGGCAATATTGCTTCCGGGCGCCGTCGTCGCGGCCGGCTCTGTAACTCCCCACGGATTGGGGTTAGGTGGCAGCTATGCATGAGGCTCCGGTGGGAGGGGGCCGAGGCTGACCTTGGACGCACCATCGGCCCATCCCGTCGCCCGGCAGCCGGGGCTCCGGTCCGGCACCGGGCGCGTCTGCGGAACTGTGCCGGGGCCGCCGGTCGGCGTCGTTCAATCTGCCCAGCGGGACCCGCAGCCGCTGGAGATCGCCTTCGTCAACCTGATGCCGGACACCGCGTTCTCGGACACCGAGGAGCAGTTCCTGGGAATCTTGTCGGACGCCGCACGGCGGCACCAGTCCCCGCTGCGCGTGCGCCGCTACTGGATCCGTGGCGTCCCCCGGGGCGCCTCCGTGATGCGCCGCATCAGCCGGAGCTACCTGGAGATCGACACGCTCATCGGCAGTCAGGTGGACGGGCTGATCGTGACCGGGACCGAACCCCGAGCCGAGACGATCGAAGATGAGGCCTTCTGGCCGGCTCTGGCGCAGCTGATCGAGTGGTCCTCCGAGGCGGTGCCGTCGGTCCTCCTCTCATGCTTGGCTGCGCACGCCGCGGCCAAACTCTTCCAGGGGGTCGAGCGCACCCTGCTCCCCCAGAAGCTTTCGGGCGTCTTTCGGACCGAGCGAGCCGGAACTGGGGCCATCGCGCAGGGGCTGCCGACGCCCGTTTGGCTGCCCCACTCACGTTCCAACGACATTCCCACCTCGCGCCTGACCGCCCGCGGCTACCGACCGGTCCTGACCGCTGGCGAAAGCTGGACGGCCCTGGAGTTCGAGCGCTCCCAGGCACGATTCCTGGTCTTCCAGGGGCACCCGGAGTACGCCGGCAACTCACTCCTCCGCGAGCACCGACGTGACGTCCGTCGGTACCTGAACGGCGAGCGCCCTCTGTATCCGCCAGTGCCCGAGGGGTATCTCGACCAGTCCGGTCTCCGCCTGCTGGAAGACTTTGCCGCCCTGCCGACTACCATCGCCCGCGACCCCGCCGGCCTCTCCACCTTCCCCACCCAGGCCGTCGAGGCGCACATCCAGCCCACCTGGCGGCACGTCGCCGAGACGCTCTACGGCAACTGGCTAGCCCAGGTCCAAAGTCGCCGAGCGGCGAGGAAGAGTGCTGATCCGATTCTGAAAGCGGGCCTGCCCCGGTACGGGGAGGTGAGCGCCAATGCGTGACGAAACGATCGCCATCCACGGGGGATATGTCGCGGACCGCACCAGGGCGGTGGCCGTGCCGATCTACCAAACCGTGGCTCACGATTTCGCTGACGCTGAGCAGGCGGGAGCGATCTTTGACCTGGAGATGCCGGGATTCCATTACAACCGCCTCAACAACCCCACCAACGACGTGCTGGAGCGGCGGCTCTCGGCGTTGGAGGGAGGTACGGGCGCCCTGACCCTAAGCTCAGGGTCGGCGGCGGTTGTGCAGTCGGTGTTGAACGTCGCCTCTCAGGGCTGCAACGTCGTGAGCGCGCCCCAGCTCTACGGAGCCACCTACACCCTCTTCGCCCACGTCCTCCCCACCCACGGCATCGAGGTGAGGTTCGCGGCCGACGACCGGGCCGAATCCATCGCGCCGCTGATCGACCAGAACACGCGGGCGGTCTTCTGCGAGAGCATCGGCAATCCCGCGGGCAACGTGGTCGACATCGAGGCGGTCGCGGCAGTCGCCCACGCCGGTGGGGTTCCCCTGATCGTCGACAACACCATCGCCACCCCGCTTCGGCTGAAGCCGATCGAGTTTGGGGCCGACGTCGTGGTCCACTCGCTGACCAAGTTCGTAGGCGGTCACGGCACAACTCTCGGGGGAGCGATCATTGACGGTGGCAGATTCCCTTGGCAGGAGCAGCCAGAGCGCTTCGCCATCTTCAACCGACCGGAGCCCGCCTTCCACGGCGTCGTGTACGCGGAGCAGTTCCCCGAGACCGCCTACATCGTGCGCTGCCGCACCATCGGGATGCGGAACTTCGGCGCCACCTTGGCACCCTTCAATGCCTTCCTGCTGCTGCAGGGCCTGGAGTCGCTGGCGGTTCGACTGCAGCGCCATGAGGAGAACGCCCGCCTGGTTGCCGACTACCTTGCGGCGGACCCCCGGGTGGAGTGGGTGAGCTTCTCGGGGTTTCCGGAGCATCCGTACTTCGAGCTCTCCCGTCGCTATCTGGGTGGTCATGCCATCTCGGTGCTCACCTTCGGAGCGGTCGGTGGCTACCGGGCGGCACTGGAGTTCTTCGACTCGGTCAAATTGCTGAAGCGGCTGGTGAACCTCGGCGACGTCAAGTCGCTGGTTTCCCACCCCGCCTCCACCACCCACCGCCAACTCTCAAAGGCGGAGCAACTCCAGGTCGGGGTCAGGCCGGAGGCGGTGCGCCTCTCCATCGGGCTGGAGCACATTGACGACATCCTGGAAGACGTGGATCAGGCGCTGGCGGCGGCCTACGCCACCTCGAAGTCGCCAGTCGGTGCGGGGAGCCACTCCGCATGAGCGTGGTGACCGAATTCAAAGAGGGGGACGCGGCCCTGGTTCAACGCGGGCCGGCGCGTCGGCTTCAGGCAGGCAAACGCCCTGGTGTTCGATCGCGGAAGCTGGCCGGTGGTGCCGCCAGCGCCCCTGACCGGTCTGGTCAACCCGCCGCGGCGGTGGCGGCCTCCGTGCGGACCACCGAGGTGGCCATCGTCGGCCTGGGCTCCTGGGGTCTCTGCGTGCTGGAGAGTCTTATCGGGGCGGCTCGGGAGCGCCTCCCGAGCGGAAAGCTGCTCCGAGTCCACGTGATTGAACCGGCGGCCCCGGGGTCCGGGGTGTACGCGGTTGATCAGCCCGACTACCTGATCATGAACACGCCCTGCGGGGAGATCTCCTTGTATCCGTGGGAGGAAAACGCGTCGGGCCACGGCTATGGCATGGGCTTCTACGAGTGGCTGATCCACCGCGGCTACCGCTGGGAAGGGGACGCCTGCCGGGTCGGTGGACGGGGGCCGGAGATTTCCAAGCACGATTTCCTGCCCCGCAGCACCATGGGCGAGTACCTGCAGTGGTTCTACCGGCAACTCGTCCAGGACGCGCCCCCCAACGCCGAGGTGGTCCATCACGCCAGCGCCGCTGTCGACGTGGTCGCGCAGCCCGATGGCACAGAGCGAGTGTTCCTGGCCAGCGGGCAGACGGTGCACGCAGACCATGTGGTCTTGACATCCGGTCACACCGCGAATGAGGATCCGCCGATTCAGGACGGCGGCATCTCGTTCGAAACCGCATACCCGGTCCAGCGGTTTGAAAGCGCCCCTTTGACCGGGAAACGGGTCACCATCGCCGGCATGGGGTTGGTGGCAACCGATCTGGTCACCGCGCTCACGGTCGGCCGGGGCGGCAGTTTTGTGGACCGGGGTGACCGCAAGCGCTACCTCCCCAGTGGGCGCGAGCCGCACATCCGCCTCTACTCACGGGGCGGGCTCCCTCACTGTGCCAAGGCGGTCGGAGCGACCGACGTCTCCGACTCCTACCGCCTGGGCATCTGGACGCCCGCCGCCATCGAGGGACTTCGCCAACGCGCGGGTGGCGGGACCCAACGGGCGAACCTGGACGCGCGCCGGGACATCCTCCCCCTGGTCTACGCGGAGATGCAGCTGCGCTTCTACTCCCACTCCGCGTCGTTGAACCGGGGGCCCACGGCGGCCGCCGAAGCTACCGATCGGCTGGTGCGCGCCTGGGCCGACGGTCGGTTCCCCGATGAGATCGATCGAATGGCCCAGGATTACGGGCGGTTTGAGCCGGTCGAGCAGTTCTTCCCCCGCCCCGACCTGGCATTCGCATCTGCCGCTGACTATCAGGGTCATGTCTACGCCGCGGTCGACGCGGATCTCACCGAAGCCCTGCGCCCCGGCGGCGGCAGCCCGGTGAAGGCAGCCGCCGAGGTGCTGAGGTTCCTCCGTGATCCCATGCGGGCGGTGATCGAGTTCGGCGGGCTTACGCCAGAGTCGCACGTCGACTTCTTCGCCAACATCCGCACCCGGGTCACCCGAGTGGTGGCCGGTCCCCCGGCGCTGCGATCGCAGCAGCTGCTGGCCCTGATGGACGCAGGCGTGGTCGAGACGCCGTTCGGACCATCCCCGGAGCTCAGCGTGGACCGGACCGGAGCGCCCGCCCTCACGTCGACTCACCTGACCAGACCGCACCGGGAGCGAGCCGGCTTGCTGGTGCGGGGTCATCTCGATGACCCGACGGTGCACCGATCGGCCTCCGACCTGCTCTCCCGGCTCAACTCCAGCGGGAGGATCCAGCCGTTCCATCATGGCGGTCCGATCCTCGGGGGTATGGCGCTAACCCAAGAGTTCCATCCGGTGAACCGGGGTCTGCAGACGGAGCGGACCATCTGGGTGTTCGGCGCCGTGACTGAGGGGATTCGATACTTCACCCACTACGTGCCGTCGCCCCGCAGCCGGATGCGGGCGTTCCTCGATGCCAAGGCGTGCGCCGAGCAGATCGTCGGCTAGGAGATCGCGCGCCCGAACGAGCGGGCGGCGAACCACACCGCCAGAGCCGCCAGCACCGCCATGATCGCCACCCCCTGGAGCACGTTGGGATTGGCCAGATGGCCCAGGAAGACTGCCCGGTTGGCGCTCACCGCGTGGGAGAAGGGATTGAGCGTGGAGATGGTGCGCAGCCAGCTGGGCGCTAGGCTCATCGGCAAGAGCACCCCGGAGAGCAGCAAGAGCGGCAAGCTGGCGGTGAAGATGATCGGAGCGAAGGAGTTCTCGTCCTTCAGAGCCAGCGCCAGAGCGTAGGAGATCGAGGCCACCAGCAGGCCGATCAAGGCGACCAGGCCCAGCCCGATCAGGATGCCCACCGGCTTGAAGCTGAGCCCGAAGGGAAGCGCCAGGGCCACCAGGATGAGGGCTTGGACAAAGAGGGTCAGGACGTCGCGGAGCGCCCTTCCCAGCAGCAGCGAGAGCCGGCTGACTGGTGTCACGCGCAGCCGTTCCACCACTCCGATGCGGAGCTCGGAGATGAGGCTGAAGCCGACGCCCGCCGCGCCGAAGAGCCCCAGCTGGATCAGCAGTCCGGGGACGAAGACGTTGTAGGCGCCACCCGCGGGAAACCCGGGGACGCGGGCGATCGACTTCAGCAGCGGAGCGAACAGCAGGAGATACAACGCCGGCTGGAGCACGCCCACCGCGACCCAGGCGGGGTTGTGGATGAAAAGGCTGAAGTAGCGCTGGAAGACCAGCCCCGTGTCACGGGTGAGCTTCATGGTTCTCTCTCCTCGAATCCGGCTAGGCCGCGTCCGACTCGCGCAGCGAGCGCCCGGTGCTCCGGAGGAACACGTCGTCCAGGCTGGGCCGACTGAGGGCCACGGTGGTCAGGCCCAGGCCGGCGGTGTCCAGCAGTCGCAGGATGTCCGGGGTGGCGGTCTCCCCGCGGTCCACATAGAGGCGCAGCTCACTTCCCTCGATCGAGGCCTCGCGGACGAACGGCTGAGGTTGGAGCAGCCGAAGGGCCGCCTCCACATCGCCCGTGACCCCGACCGTTACCAAGTCCCCGGCGACAGCGCGCTTGAGCTCGTCGGGGGTCCCTTCGGCCACGATCCTGCCGTGGTCGATGATGGCGATTCGGTTGCAGAGGGCGTCCGCCTCCTCCAGGTAGTGAGTGGTGATGAAAACCGTCGTGCCCTCGTCGCGGAGCTTGCGGACCTCGTCCCACATTCGGGCCCGGCTCTGGGGATCCAGGCCGGTGGTCGGCTCGTCGAGGAAGAGCAGCTGGGGTTTGTGGACCAGTCCCACACCCACGTCGAGCCGGCGCTTCTGGCCGCCGGAGTAGGTCGAGACCTTGCGGTCCGCGCAGGACTCCAGCTCCAGGGTCAGGATCAGCTCGGCGGCCCGGGCCCGGGCCTCGGTGCGGCCCATGCCGTACAGCCTGGCCTCGAAGATCAGCTCGTGCCGGCCGGTGATCTCCAGGTCGGCGCCGCCGCGCTGGCCCACGTAACCGATCCGCCGGCGCACCTCGCCGGGATGGCGCAGGAGGTCCTGGCCGGCCACGGTCGCCTCGCCCGAGGTGGGCGGCAGCAGGGTGGCCAGCATCCGCAGGGTGGTCGTCTTGCCGGCTCCGTTGGGACCGAGAAAGCCGAAGATCTCGCCCGCATAGACCTCCAGATCGATGCCGACCACCGCTTCCACGGTCGACTTGCGGGATTTGAAGACCCGGCGAAGCTGGTGGACGCTGATCACCGTCTGGCGGGGCTGGGGTTGGTCACTCACGACGAGCCTCCTTGGTGGACTTTTAGTTCCGGGCCGCTCCCGGAGGAGGCCTTGGCGTGCCCTGGCGTCGGGGCCCGGACGGCGAGCGGGGTCCCCGACTCGGCATCCGAATGGTCGCTGTCGCCGAAGTGCTGGTTGAGCCAGTCCTGGTCCACTGCCAGGGCGCCGGATCGAAGCTCTCCGATCAGCTCGGTCACCCAGGCCAGCTCGGCCCGCCAGAGGCTTTGCTCGAACTCACGCTCCAAGAGGAACAGCCGGGGCATGCCGAACTGGTCGAGTAGTGATGAGAGGACCGCATCCATCGCCGCGATCCGGCCCTCCAGCTGGGCGACCCGCTGGGAGAGCGCCCGGAGCGCGTCCCGTTCCGGCAGGTATCCGATCAAGCTGACCGCCGCTGAAAAGGAGGACGACTCCTGGCGGGGCAGAGCCAGCAGATCGATCAGCCAGTGCTGGAGCTCCTCCCGGCCGGCCCCCGTCGCCCGGTAGACGATGCGCTCGGGCCGATGTCCCTCGCGAACCGTCTCGGCCAGCTCAATCAGACCACCGGCCGCGAGCCGGTCGACGGCATGGTAAAGGGCCCTCGGGGTTCCGGCGGCGAACTCCTTGTGGCGCTGCTGGAGCTCCCGCTGGATCTCGTACGTGTGCCTCGGTCGCTCCGCCAGCAGCCCCAGGGCGGCGAGGGTCAGGAGATCTCGGTTCGGCCGCTTCCAAGTGCGAGTTGCCATAGTGCGCACCGCAGTATAGCGGAAGGCACTAAGGCATTCTCAAGACGGACTGGAGGCCTGGATAGAGGTGCCCCGGCGATAGAGCCGGTTCGCGACCGGGAAGAGGCCGAGTCGACCGGCTGCGTCCTTACCTCAACCGCTGACTACGACCGGAGTTCCGGTGCTGGTCCAGCTGTAGGCCCAGGCCAGAGCGGCGATCGGGGTGTGCACGCAGCCGTGACTGGCCACCGCCAGGTCGTCCTCACTTCCGGGCCCGAAGGCGTCGGCTGGCTCCCAGGGCGCGTTGTGGATGTAGTAGCCGCCGGAGAGAAACTCCATGGCGTAGGACGCCAGGAACGGGGTGTAGTAGTTGGGCGAGCCCGGCCCATATTCGGAGACGAACTCAAGCGGGCTCGCTTTGAGAAAGATGGAGAAGGTGCCGGTCGGGGTCGACTCGCCGGGGCGACCGGTCGTGACAGGAGTGGCGTTGACCTCGCAGCCATTGTCGTAAAAGATCATCTCCTGCCAAGTCAAGGAGATGTAGATCGACTTGCCGCTGTATGACGAGTGGCCGCACGAGTTGGACTCCAGGGCGGGCTGAACCCCCTGCTCGAGCGATGTCAGGCTGGCCTGCACCGCGTCCATCTGAGCCGCCGTCTGGGAGGCCCTGAACGCCCCGTCGACCGCCTGGTATTGTGCGAGGAAGGCGGTGTAACCCGGGATCGCTTCGAATGCCGCCTGATCTACCAGTCCCATCACCGACTGCTTCATGCCGGCTACCTGCTGGTCGAGTCCGATCTCGGCCTGGAGTGCCGACAATTGCTGGGATAGCGCGCCGCTCTCCGCGAGCCCGGACTTGCCGCTGGCCAGAGCCTGCTGCAGCAGGCTGGCATCCTCCGGCACCGCTAGCTGCGAGAGGCCGTCACTCTTGGCGGTCGCCCCGAGCGCCGTCGCCTGCCCCAGCAGCCCCTTCGTGCCCTTAGCTGCCGCGACGGCGGCCGTGGCAGCTGCCTGGGACGCTTTGACCGCCTGCTGAGCCTGGTTCAGCTTGGATACCCACTTGGCTGCCAGAGCTTGGATCCTGCCTGGGGTCGACGCCTCGGCCACCTCCGCCGACCAGTCCGGGTCCGGTTGCGTTTCCTCCGGGCTGAGCCAGGAGGCATTATTGCCCACGAATTTCTGGTATTTGCGGAGGTCGAGGTCGGCCGTATGGCGGCCTGCGTCGACCGCCTTGGTCCAGGTGGCGGTGGTGGCCTGCTGGAGCTGGGTAAGAGCCGCCTGTGGCGACTGCGTCCAGAACCCAGGTGACCACCAGGGTTGCTGGTGGACCTGCTTCAGCTCTTGGCGCAGCTTGGTCAAGGCTGTCACTGAGACGCCGGATTGTTGGTCGTGATCCCAGGTGCTGGTGAGCCCGGCCCGCTCCTGCTGCAGATGGTTGGAGGCCCGATAAGCCAGTGGCAGGTCGACGGCAGACGCCACCAGCAGTATGGCCACGACGGCTCCCACACAGACCAACCAGTGGGGGTGGCCAAGCCTCGAGAACCAGGTTGTGGCGACCTCTTCCACGACCGTCTCTGCGCCATCTGAGTCCTGGCTCACACCCATGCGCCAGTATTGTCGCCCCTAACTCACCGGTGCCGGGTCCGCCTGGTCATGGCGACGACCTTCGGGGCACGGGATTCCGGACTGATCAGTGGGCGGTTCAGGACCAGGCTCTGATAGGGAGCCTGTCCGCACGGTCCGGCTCTGGAGGAGGAGCTCCATTGTCATTCGTGCCGCCTCCGGCTGCTCCCAGAGCAGCCATCGGTGATCCAAGAGAAGTCCAAGCGCGCACCGCTACAGTTCCAAGCGAATGGGGCCGCCGTCCCTTGCCTGGGCGCACGGGGGCCGAACCGCGGGGGGACATTTGGTGCAACTTAGGCCAAGCGGTGAGGCGCAGCCGGTGGGAGCGCTGAGAGTCCGCTCTTGCCTGCTTTTAGCCGGGGTGACGGCTCATGTTTGACCTCCGCCGGGTGAGTTTCGTCGTGCTGCTGGCGCTGGCCGCGTCACTGTCCTATTCCGTCGGCGTCCTCCTGGCCGCCTCGCCTAGTTCGGTGACCACCCCCAGCAGCCAATCGCATCCGGCCTCAGGAGTCGCAAGTGAGGACCCACCCGCGAGTTCCGGGCCGTCAGCGCCGGCTCGGTTGGTGGACGACACCGGGTTCACCGCCACCACAATTCCCGGATGGGAGGGGACAGAGGGTTTGATCCCGTGGGGGGGGCCGACAGACGTCGCGGTTAATCCGGTGACGGACCAAGTCCTTATCGATGATGGCGCGCTATTTGGACTGAGCGGCGCGACGTGCGGCTTGACCGACACCAATGGCTGCACGATCCCGCCTGAATCTGACCAAGTCGGGGCGCTCCATGAGAGCAGTCTTGTAGTGGACACTACGACCAACACTGTCTATGAGGCCAATGCCCTTGGGGTCCAGGTTCTCGCTTCTTCCTGCTTTGGAAGTGGTGCGTCGGATTGCTCAGATACCTTCGCCGACCAAAACAGCGTGACAGCCCTGGCACTCGATGAGGGCACTCACACCCTGTACGCGGTAGGACCTGATGCCATCGACGTAATTGACACCACCACCTGCAATGGAGCCGTCACCTCAGGGTGCGCAGAAACATGCAATGCTACGATCTGCACCTATGGCCCCCCAGATGCCTATGGCGGCGGTCTAGTGGGTGCGCTGGCGACTGAAGGCAGGATGAGCGGGATAGCGGTCGATCAAGCCACCGATACGCTATACGCGGCTAATTCCCTAACTGATCTGGTATCCGTATATGACGCAGAGAATTGTAATGCCGGCCAGACCGGTGGCTGCAGCCCTTCCGATAATGTCTACTGCTCCAGCGTGAACACCACCGGCTGTCCGCCTACCGTCGGTCAGATCGACTTGGGGAGCTCGAGCTACCCGACTGCCGTCGCCGTCAACCAAACAACTAACACGGTCTATGTCGCCGATAGCGGCTACGAAACGGGCATCGTCGACCGGGTAGGAGGGGGATCGACGGTTTCAGTGATCAATGGCACGAACTGCAGTGCCTTCGATGACTCAGGCTGCTCGCTGACTCCACCAACGGTCACTGTGGGCACCACCCCTAGCGGCGTCGCCATCAACGAGGCAACCAACACGGTCTATGTTCTAAACAAGGACTCGGCCACGGTGTCAGCCATCGACGGCAGTACTTGCGATGGCGCCGACACCTCTGGCTGTGGTGGGAGCCCGCTCACGGTGACCATTGGCCCGGACCTCGTCCCCGATGCGATCGCCGTAAATTCGACCACCGGAAGCGTTTATGTGACCGACTTCGGGACGGAAACGTCCTGCAATAACTGGTCCCAGGGCGGCCAAGGGGCGTGCTTTCAGGGAGGGAGCCTTTCCGTCTTCGGGCCAAACGGACCGGCGACCCCACCGACGGCCGGACCTCCGCCGTCCGGATTGGAGCCGCTCGTGGTCAATCTCTCCTCAGGCGGCGGCACCGCCAGTGGCACCGTCACCTCCCAGCCAGCTGGGATCAGCTGCACAGTGGGGCCAGGCACCGAAGTCTATACGGGAACCTGCTTTGCCAACTTTGCGATCGGTACCCAGGTCATCCTCACCGAAGCTCAAACTAGTGGAACCATCTTCGAGGGCTGGAACGGCAACGGGGGCGGGGGGCCGCTAGTGACCACGACCAGCATGACCGTGGTAATACCTTCCACTGAGGGCGGCATTACAGAGAATGCTTACTTCGATCCGGTGGTCATGCCGATCAGTAGTTCGGAAACGGCCGGGGCCACGCCTGCCGAAGTAGGGGTTCAGTTCTTGATCCCGGCTCAGGCGTTCACGGGTATTCCCTTCACCATCATCTGCCAGTGGTCGATGACAGCGTCCGACGGTAGCTCGGTGGCGACGTCGGACGCCGCCTGTTCATACAACCCGGACAACCTGGTGCCGGGGGTGTACACGGTGACCATGACCGCCACTGTGATCGGAACCGGGCAACAGTTAACCCAGACGCTGACGGAGTACCTGCTGCCTTCGGTTGACTTCACCTGGTCGATTGCCCCCACCTCCGGGACCGCGACCACGGTACCTGTGACCCTCGACGCCTGCAGTGAATCGATCGGGGTGGCCGAGTTTGCCTGGACTGTGTCCGGAACCAGCTACAGCGGCTACGTCGCCGGCTGTGAGGTGACCCTTAACCTGCCAGTGAATACCGGGTACCACGAAACAACCATCAGCCTAGAGGGCTACGACCAGCAGCTCACCTACTCCGCCAGTGCGTCGGCGCTGGTGGGCATCTTCTCCTACGCCATCAACACCGGCAATTGTGATGTCGTGGCCCTGGGCAGCAATGCCTGCTGGCGACAGGACTTCAATTGGGCTGCCGCGGTGTTGGGGGGAACCTCCAGGCCCCCGGACTACATCGTGCTCCAGGCAAGCGGTGGCGTCCCGGGGTTCGCTGGGTCGGTGGATGTGGCCATGACCTGCGACGGCAACCTCTACGCCGGGGCCGGCTTCGCTGCCTCGCTGGGCACGGACGATCTCTTCAACTTTCAGGTCGCCGTCGCCTGGGGCTGGGTGGGCAATCCCTCTGCCCCCGAGCCCAGCCAGGAGGATATCGACAGCTTTGTGAACGGAGTGACCACTTCATATGGTGCCAGCGTGCTGGTGGAGGGGATGAACTTCATCAGCAGCCCCTTTGCTTCAGGCCCCCATAGCGGCATCGAATACATTGCCACCAGCCCCAGCATCAACTTCACCGCAGCAGCCAATCTCAATGTGGCGGGCCAGGGTGATATCTCAAATCCGACCGGGTACTGCCTGGGAGGAGTGATGCAGACGCCGGAGTTCCAAAACCTCACCGACGTGCCGATCACCTCGAACACAACCGGCTACCGGGAAATGTCGCCGACCACGGGCGGGACGGACTACCAGTCCTCCTCCCCGATCAGCCCTGGGCAGAAGCTGTACCTGACGGCATCCGGCTTTGACCCCGGGTCTCAGGTGAGCGCCACCCTTCACTCGACGCCAGTGAGCCTCGGGACCACCGACGCGGATGACACGGGAGCCATCGGCTTCGTGGTCACCATCCCCAGTGACACCCCGCCGGGAGATCACACAATCATCCTGACCGGCTTCGCCCCGGAGGGGAGCGCCATGACCGAGACGGCGTCGATCACGGTCGCTCAACCGCTGTCGATCGGCAGCTCCAATCTACCCAACGGACAGGTGGGGTCGAGGTACTCCTATGCCCTGGGAGCGAGCGGAGGAAGTCTTCCCTACACCTGGTCGGTAACCGCTGGACACCTTCCGGCTGGCCTGACACTGAATCGGACGACGGGGACGATCAGCGGCAAGCCCACCGCCTCTGGCACTTCTACGTTTTCGGTGACGGTGACGGACTCGACTAGTCCCACTTTCGAGACTTCCACCGCCAGCTTCTCGATCGCCATCACCAAGGTGGGTCCTGCGGGGGTGGTGCCCACATCCAACACCACCTCCGTTCCCGTTACCGGAGCTGAGGTACTGGGTCCGGGCCTGGCTGGACTACTCGCCGTGCTCCTGGGGGGACTGTTACTGGTAGCGGGAGTGAGATTCCGACGAACCAGGGTCAGCTAGACCCCCATCTGGCCATGAGTCGACTCAAACTGCAGTAGTTCTTCAACAACAGGGAGACGCTCGGCCAGGGACCGGTCCGGATTCAGCGAAGTGATGTAACCTTACATCATGCAGCGAACCCAGATCTCACTTACCAAAGAGGAGCGCCACGCCCTGGACGCTGAGTCCACTCGCACGGGCAGGTCCATCTCGGCGCTGATCCGAGCTGCGGTCGAAACGGTGTACGGAGTGGAGCGTTGCACGGCAGATGACCTGGCCGCAATGCGGGGAGCCTTTGGCGCCTGGCAGCAGAGGTACCAGGACGGAGAAGCTTGGGTGGATCACCTGCGGTCGGGTTCGCGGGCAGCTGGGCCCGGATTGTGACGGCGTTGGTTGACACGTCGGTGCTGATCGACTACTTGCGCGGCCACCAAGGTGCGGCTGATCTCCTCGAGCGGGAGCGAGCCGAGGCACCGCTACACGCCAGCGAGATCACCCGGCTGGAGACTCTGGCCGGGATGCGGGCCGGCGAGGAGGTGCCAACGCGCTTGCTGCTTTCCACGCTGATCTGGCATCCCGTCGACGCGGAGGTTGCCGAGGACGCGGGTGCTCTGGGGCGCCGCTGGCTGCCAAGTCAAGGCACAATTGATGGCGCGGACTTGGCCATCGCCGCCACCGCCGTACGAACCGGAGCGCGGCTGCTGACCCGCAATGTCCGGCACTTCCCGATGTTCCCGGACCTCCGCGCTCCGTACTGAACCGGGTGAGCGTCGCGGCGAGATAACTCGGCAGTTGTGGTCGAGCTATCAGGCGGGCTGCCCGCCCGCTGGGGAACGGTCGATCGTCGGATCGCGCTGCTGGTCTCAGGCTAGAGTGGGACGATCGACTGCAGTAGGACACGGCATCATCAGCCAGACTGCTGCGAAGTTGTTCTACCCAGGGATAAGCTTCCACCATGATGAGTGAGCTAGAGGTGGGGTTGCGCAAGAAGAACCAACTAACCCTGCCCGTGGAGGTTGCCAAACAGTTGGACGTGCGCCCCGGCAGCCGTCTCCTGATCCAGTTCGATCCTGAGGAAGGCGTGGTGCGGCTTCGAGCCCTCCGAGACAGCTATCCCGGCATCCTGCGAGGGGTGTACGGACCCCCGACGGAGGCTGTCACCTACTTGGAGCGGGAACGGGGTAGCTGGGACTCTGAGTGACCCGGCACACCCTGGAGCAGGCGCTCCCGACCGGCGGGCGGATTCTGCTGGACTCTTCGACTCTGATTGCCTACCTAGACGGCGGTGAGCACGTGAGCCCCGTCGCGACCCACGTGGTTGAGGAACTTGTTCGTCCCGGTCGTAATCCGTCCCTCGTGGCGATGGTCACGGTGATGGAGCTGCGGGTAAAGCCCCGCCAGAATGAGGCTCAGGGATACCAGGATTTGCTCGACTTCCTGACCAACTCCCCCCACTTGTCGGCGGTGAACGTCGACCTGCCGGTCGCTCGAGATGCGGCGATGTTCCGCGCCGTTTTCAACCTCGCGACCCCGGACGCCCTGATCGTGGCGACCGCGAGGACGCAGCAGGCAGGGTACCTCGGCACCAACGATGCCCGATGGAAGAGCCGTCTCAAGGCGATCCAATCCCGGGCGAAGGTGTGCTACCTCGCAGATCATCTGCCGTGGCCGTAGCTGCCAACCCGTCTCCCGGTGGTGATGGCGAGCCCATCAGCTACTGACATCCGCCACCGAGTATCACCAGCGGGTCGTTCCCAAGCGCGGCGACGATCCCTGCCCGGGGGTCCAGGGGCCGCTCAGCCGACGAGCGCGTCGGCCGTCCCGGCCAGCAGCCTGACGTCCTCCAGTTTGTGGCGCTCGATCGGGCGCTTGGTGTGGCGCTCGATGTCCCGGATCTTGAGGATCTCGATCGGGGTGATCAGGGTCAGGGCCACGCCGTCCCGCCCGGCCCTGGCCGTCCGCCCCACCCGGTGGACGTAGTCCTCGGGGGTGGCCGGGATGTCGTAGTTGATCACGTGGCTGATGTCGTCTATGTCGAGGCCCCGGGCGGCCACGTCAGTGGCGATCAAAAAGCGCACCTTGCTGCCCCGGAAGCGCTCCAGCGCCTGGTCCCGCTCCCGCTGGGAGAGGTCGCCATGAATGACCGTGACGTCGTAGCCCCGCCCCAGCAGGGCTGTGTGCAGGTGGTCGGCGTTGCGCTTGGTGTTGCTGAAGATGAGCCCCAGGGTGACCAGCGGGCTGTCCATCAGCATTCCCAACGCCTCTTCCTTCTCCGACCACGAGCATTCGATGCACCACTGGCGGACGGTGGGAACCAGTTCGGTCCGGCCGCTGACCGAGATCGTCACGGCGTCGCGCATGTGGCGGGCGGCCAGCCGGTGAACCCATTCCGGCACGGTTGCCGAGAAGAGCATGGTCTGACGCTCCTTGGAGGTCTGGAGCAGGATCCGCTCGACGTCCGGGGCGAAGCCCATGTCCAGCATCCGGTCGGCTTCGTCCAAGACCACAAAGCGGATGGCCCTCAGGGATAGGGTCCGCCGCTGCAGGTGGTCCAAAACCCGCCCGGGAGTTCCGACCACCACCTGGGGATGGGCCAGGAGGCCGTCCAGCTGACGCCGGATCGGGTCCCCGCCGACCACCGTGAGGATCTGCACCGAGCCGCCCCGGGCCAGGCTCTCGAACTCCACGGTGACCTGGGCGGCCAACTCGCGAGTCGGGCAGAGCACTAGCGCCTGGACAGTTTGCGAAGTGCGGTCCAGCTGCTCCAAGATGGGGACGGCGAAGGCGGCGGTCTTACCTGATCCGGTCCTCGCCTGGCCCACGAAGTCTCGCCCAGAGAGGGCGACTGGGAGTGTCAGGGCCTGGATGGGAGTGGGGTCGCTGTACCCAACCTCATCGAGGGTTCTCAGCATCGGCGCCGAGAGCCCAAGCTCGG
>DATKSR010000008.1:0-4845 GCA_035531555.1 Candidatus Dormiibacterota bacterium | reverse complement strand
GACATGGGAGTCAAGGCAATACGGGCCGAGGCGCTGACAAAGCGCTACGGCAAGGTCGCGGCCCTCGATCATCTCGACCTTGAGGTCGTACAGGGTGAGGTGATTGGCTACCTCGGTCCCAACGGCGCGGGCAAGACGACCACGATCCGACTTTTGTTGGGGCTCATCCAGCCGTCAGAGGGACGCGGAGAGATTTTCGGCCTTGATTGCCAGCGCCAGCCGATCGAGGCCCATCGTCGTCTAGCCTTCGTGGCCGGCGAGGCGAACTTGTGGCCGTCGCTCACCGGAGGTGAGACGCTCCATCTGCTCGGGCGCGTCCAGGGACGGGTGGATAAGGCCTACCGAGACCAGCTGGTCTCCAGGTTCGACCTCGATACCACCAAGAAGGTCCGTGCCTACTCAAAGGGGAACCGCCAGAAGCTAATCCTGATCGGTGCGCTAATGGCACGCCCGGACCTGCTTATCCTCGACGAGCCGACTAGCGGACTCGACCCGATAATGGAGCAAGCGTTTCGACAGAGCATTCACGAAGCCCATGAGCGCGGTCAAACCGTATTCCTCTCCTCGCACAGTATGAGTGAGGTAGAAGCGCTCTGCGAGCGGGTGGCCATTCTCCGGGGGGGCAAGCTCGTCGAGATCGGAACGTTGGCCCAGATGCGCCACCTCAGTGCGCTCACCGTGGAAGCCACTTTCTCGGAGGGCTGGGCGCCCGACCTGTCTGGAGTCCCGGGGGTCAGTTCAGTGCAGGTAGAGGGACGGGTTCTTCACTGCCAGGTACGCGGTTCGGTAGAACCGCTGCTGAAGACCCTGGTCGCGGCCGGCGTCACCGAGTTGCTGAGCCGCGAACCCTCGTTAGAGGAGCTGTTTCTGGCGCAGTACGGAGCGGACGGCAAGAAGCCTGACACGAGTAGCGATGCAAGCTGAAATTGTGGTAGAGGACCGCGCCCAGGTGGGTCGATGGCCCGGTACCGTCGTAGCTCGCCTGACAGCACGTGGAGCCGTCCGTTCCGGAGTCATCTGGGGCTACATCTTCGGCATCGCCATCGCCTCTTCGGCTATCAGCTATTCCGGCATCTACAAAACTCTGGTCCAAAGAGATGCCTTGGCAGCCGCCTACGGCTCCAACCATGCGACGAGCGCCCTCTTTGGGCCCGCCCCGCAACTCCAGACGGTCGCCGGGTTCACCGCCTTCAAGATTTCCATGGCGCTCATGATCCTCGGCGCAGTGTGGGGCCTTTTGACCAGCACCAGGCTCCTGCGTGGCGAGGAGGAGAACGGTCGCTGGGACCTCCTACTCGCCGGTCAGACGACCCGGCGGCGTGCTACCGCCCAAGCGCTCAGCGGCCTCGCGGCTGGGGTATTCACGCTTTGGGTATTAACCGGCCTCATCACCGTCGTGACTGGTCTGGACGCGAAAGTGAAAATCGCGGCCGGTCCGGCACTCTATTTCTCCGGAGCCATGGTGGCCACTGCGGTGATGTTCCTGGCTGTCGGCGCTATCACCAGCCAGCTCGGAGCGACGCGTCGCCAGGCCGTCTCTTATGCCGCGGCGTTCCTCGGAGTGAGCTATGCCGTCCGGATGATCGCTGACGCGGGCGTGGGCCTGCACTGGCTGATTTGGGCTTCACCGCTTGGTTGGGTAGAGGAGCTCAAGCCCCTGACTGCGCCACAGCCGCTCGCTTTCTTGCCGATCTTCGCGTTCACCGCGCTAATGGCAGCCGGTGCAGTCCACCTCGCAGGTACTCGCGACATCGGGGCGAGCATAGTGCCGGATCGGTCAGCCACCCAACCGCACCTTCGATTGCTATCCGGCCCTATCGGACTTGCGATCCGCATGATGCGACCCACCGTCATTGGGTGGTGGGTGGCGATCGTGCTCTCGAGCTTCCTCTACGGGTTCATTGCTAAAGCCACGGGGGCAACGATCTCGCAGTCCTCAGTTGAAGGTGTGCTTTCCAAGCTCGGGGCACCCGGGGCGGGCGTCGATACGGTACTCGGTATCTCCTTCCTCTTTCTGGCGGCATTGATCGCGTTCGTCGCCGCTAACCAGATAACCGCGGCGCGTTCAGAGGAGTCTGGAAGTCGACTTGATAACCTCTTGGTCCGCCCGCTCTCTCGTTCATCGTGGCTCTGGGGACGGATCCGTGTGGCCGTCCTCGTCATATTGGTGGACGGCCTGACGGCGGGCGTTTTCGCCTGGTTGGGCGCGGCAAGTCAGCATTCTGACGTGAGTCTCATGACATTGCTGGCAGCTGGCCTGAATATCGTCCCACCGGCGATCACGATCCTGGGCATCGGAGTACTGGCGCTCGGGTTATGGCCCCGCGGCGCTTCGATCCTTGTCTACGGCTTGCTGGGGTGGTCCCTCTTCGTCGTACTCATCGGCGGTATAGGTGTCACTAGCCATTCGGTACTCGACACTTCAGTGTTTCACGATATGGCGTCCGCTCCCGCGGTGCGTCCCAACTGGGAAGCAAATGGAGTCATGGTCTCCGTCGGCATCCTGGCTGCTCTGCTGGGGGTGGTCGCGTTCACACGACGAGACTTGCAGGGCGAATGAACACGGCCTCCTAACGCCGCCCCTCCATCGCGAGATGGGTTCCACATCGGCTCCCGCGGGCGAGCTATGGTCTTAAGCGAACTCAGATTCGACAAAGCGCAGGGGTTTTTCAGACCTGTACTCTACCAACTGAGCTACTTCGGCTCTGGACTATTCGAGATCCTTTGGCAGCAGCTCGCGGTTCCAGAGACGCATAGCCAGCGGTTAAATCGTAGCCGGGATTTTAGTGGCATCCGGATACGCCCCCCATCCCCTCGGATCACCCGAGGTTTCCAGAGGCCTCCTCTGGGGGCGGTGCCGTAGATTTGCTCGAAGGCCTTCTGTCCGCAGCCGAGAGCGACTTCCCTGAGATGTTCGGTGGCGTGAGGCGATGAGCGGAGCAAATTTTCTTTTGATACAGGCGGCTGGGGCCTGCTCCTGGGTCGGCGAAGGGAGAGAAGCTCAAAGCACTGGTGCTAGTCCGTTCCGCCGCCCGCTCCACTGCTCCTTGTCGAGAGCGCACGGCAGATCAGTCGCCGAAGGATCGAGCTCGGGAGCGACTGTCACGATCCCAAATGCCTGGACCGCCCTCGCGCGCGGCACTGGGGCACCAATGAAGGTCCAGTGCCGCGCCCTTCAGCTTCCGGTCTCTGCTCCACCTTCGGTCCCAGAGCTGGATCAGAGTTCGAGGACCCGTCGCACCCCGGCTTCCACACTCTGGAGGAGCGCCGACGGCAGGCTGCCGACCGGACCATCAAGGTCGACCTTGTCTACTGTGACAAGCGCAGTGACGTTGACCACTGAATCGCGCGGGAGCCCTGCGGAGGAGGCCGGCACGAAGACGTTGCCGGGCATGGCCGCGAGTTGGGTGTTCGATGTGATTACCGCAACGAGGACAGTGGCTAGTCGACTCTTGTTGAAGGAGTCGGCCTGGATGGCCAGCACGGGGCGCCGCTTAGCTGGTCGGCTGCCCGCCGCTCCACCTAGATCAATCCAGTAGATTCGACCGCGCTCGATCACCACTCATCGTCCGACTCGGCTAGCCGACGCAGGCCGGCAGCTACCGCGGCCCTTCCGGAATCGTCCTTGGTCTGCCCCACCGCGTCGTCAATCTCATCGGTGACCGACGACGATTCCAACCGCTCTAGATACTGCTCGGCGGCCCTCGCGAAGAACTCGGACCGGCTGAGGTGGAGCGCGGCAGCACGCTTGTTCACCCGTTCAAACGTTTGGTCAGGAAGCGAGATTGCTGTCTTCACGCACCCAGTATAACCCGGTATAACCAGGGGCTGGACGCGCTCGCGGTCAGTCCGATCTTTAGGGTGGTCGCCCGCTTCACCATCCTGTAGATGGATGGCGGCTGGGTGGGGGAGAGGGTCCTGGGGTGGCGGCGCGGCGGGGCGCGGCCATCTGCTACATCTGGCGGATCTGTGGCAGCCGCGGTGGAGTCGTGCTCGAGGGCCGGCCCTGGAGCCTGGCTCGCGTCCTCGCGGGCGACCGTAATAGCCGAGTCAAACTGCGATGGAGCCGGGAACAATTGTCAGTGCTCTTGGGTGCCACAGCCTCCTCCAGTTAGCGGAGATGGCAGATAGACACTGACCCACCGACCGCCTGAGGGCTTTGGTCTTATGCCATGTCCCGACTCGCCGCCTAGGCTTTGACTCCCCGGCGGCCGGTACTTCCCGCGACCAGCCCAGCCTCCGATCTCTCCAACCGCCGCTTCCCGACCGCTCGGGGGTCGAGCAAGTATCCGTGGTGCAATGGTTCCGACCCACCCCTTACCAACTGAGCCACTTTGGGGCGACCGAGGAGCGCACTCTGCAACACTCCGTCGACCGTCCGTCATCCCCGGGATCGTGTCCCGAGGCCGTCGTCGGCTCGCCCGGGCGCGGACACCAGTAGGCTACCAAGGTGCCCCGTCGGCCATCGACTCGCAGGCTCCGGCTGGTGGTCGGCGCCGTACTTTTATTCGTTGTGGCGCTCACGCTCTCTTGGACCGAAGGTGCTGATCACCTAACCTTGCAAGTCTTGGCGATGGGCCTTGGATTGATGGCGTGTGGCCTGGCGGCTATGGCCGCTGGCTTCGGCGGTCGGGATCGCCATTCCTAGGACATTCGCTCCAGGATCATGGCCATCCCCATCCCCCCGCCGACACACATCGTCTCTAATCCGATGGACCGGTCCCGAGTCCGGAGTCCATTTAGCAAAGTGCAGGTGATCCGGGCGCCGGTCATACCGAAGGGATGACCGAGTGCGATGGAGCCGCCGAAGGGATTGAGACGATCTTCCATCGGATCCAGCCCGAT
>DATKSR010000007.1:0-14599 GCA_035531555.1 Candidatus Dormiibacterota bacterium | reverse complement strand
CTGGCAGCGCTGCACGGTGCATTTCCTGCGCAACGTGGTGGCCGCCTGTTCCCGCCTGGACGCCCCGGCGGTGCTGGCACTGGTGAAGACGGTGTTCGCCCAGCCCAGCCAGCCGGCGGCGAGCCAGGCGATCTCCCAAGCGCTGGAGCTGCTGGAGCCGAGGTACCCCAAGGTGGCGAGGCTGCTGCGCGACGCCGAGCAGGACATCCTCTCCTACCTGGCGTTCCCCTCTGAGCACTGGCGTTCCATCCGGTCCACCAACGCCTTGGAGCGAGTGAATGCCGAGATTGACCGACGGGCCAAAGTGGTGGGCATCTTCCCCAACACCGCTTCCCTGTTACGGCTCTCCACCGCGGTTCTCCAGGAGCAACACGACGAGTGGCAAGACGGACGCTGCCACTTCTCCCAACAGTCCATGGCCTGGCTGGACCCCGCCAACCAAGACCGCCTCACCAACCCCCTGACTGCAGGGTTAGCGGCCTGATGAATCTATCCCTGAGTTCCGCTGGAAATTACACCAACGATGGGACTTGACTACTCGGTCGCCCCCATGGAAGTAGAGTGGCTGACCTTGGGCGCTGGCGAGCCGACGCGGGTCTCAGTGCTGCATCATTTGGAGTGGTCCCCTCAGCCGTGGCGGAAGCGAGTCGAGCCTGTCGTCGGAGACGCCCGAGTTCGGCGGGGGGTGCTCTTACCTGCTCCCGACTTGGAAACACTGATTGAGTGGTCCGGCGCCACGGTGCGGCCTCCCTCGGCCCCCGTCGGTCCAGCGCGATCGCCGAGCCGCATCCCGGGGAGCCAGGAGTTGTGGCTGCGCTAGCCAAGGCTCGCTCTCCTCATTACTTAATGGCGACGACGTCCTCGCCGGCGGGCCGTCCCCGCTCATCGGTATCGGTGCCATCTACTTCCAACACCGCGTCCGCTCAACCTACACGCTTCCCTCCGCTTCCGCGCTTGAGCAGTAGCTGCGCAGGGCCGCCCAGGCTCAGGAAGACCCGGCGGCAAGAAGGTCACCGGCGAGACCTAAGGTAAAGCCGGATGTGCCGTCTTTGGCCAGGTGCTCCTGGTCCACCACCAGGTGCCCCCGGCAGCCGCCAAGATCGCAAGCGCCCCGCCGAGTGCCATGGTGACTCGGTCGCCCCACGCCTGTTCGACCCCGCCGGCGAAGAGGCTGCCGAGCGGGGTGCTGCCCAAGAAGACCCAGAGGTAGAGCGACATCACCCGGCTCTGCAAACGTCCGGGCGTGAACGTGAGCACCACACTGTTGGACATGGCACTGTAGACGGTCAGGCCGCCACCGGCCAGGGCGAGCAGGGCCATGGCTGAAGTGAGCCGGCTGACCTGACCGCTCAGCGCCAGGAAGAGGCCGAAAAATCCGCATCCGATCAGGAGTGTCCCGACCGACGCCCGACTCATGTACGCCACCCCCAGCGCGCCCACCAGGGCCCCCGCGCCGAGAGACGCGCTGAGCAGGCCGAATCCGCCTGCTCCGGAATGCAGGTCGGTCCGGGCCAGGGCAGTGATCATGATCGTGAGGTTGTATGAAAAGACGCTCACGATGGCCATCAGGATGATCACGAGCGCGACCTCCCGGGAGCGCCGGACATAGCCAATCGCCTCGCGCACCTCAGTCAGGACTTCGGAGACCGCACCGCCAAAGCGTGGGTTGGGGTGCAGCTCCTCAGGTCGCATCAGCAGTAGCCCTCCTATCGCTGCCAAGTAGGACACGGCGTTGAGGTCGAAGCAGGCGGCCGTCCCCACCGCGGCGATCAACCCGCCGGCTATCGCCGGACCGATCACCCGAGCGCCGTTGTAGACCATAGAGTTCAGGGCAACCGCGTTAGACATTCGCCTCTTCCCGACCATCTCCGGCACAAAGGCTTGGCGGGTCGGACCGTCCACCACGCTAATCACGCCGAAGACCGCGACGACCACGAATACCTCCCACACCTTGGCCATGTGGAGCCCCTCGATGATCCCCAGCACCGCTGCGGTGATCGCGAAGGAGCTTTGGGTGACGATAAGCACTCGGCGTTTCGGCCAGCGGTCGCCGACGACGCCCCCGAAGGGCTGGAGCAGCGAGTTGGGTAGGAATTGCACCGTCAGCAAGAGGCCCAGCACCAGCGGGGAGTGGGTCAGCTCCAGGATGAGCCAAGCCTGGGCGGTGGATTGCAGCCAGCTGCCTGTCACCGAGATCGTCTGCCCGCCGAAGAAGAAGCGATAGTTGCGGTTGCCGAGGGCGTCGAACGTCCGCGCCGTCACCGCGCGTCCGGAGGGGGTCATCGCTCGACCACGATCAGGTGCGCGAGGGCTGGCGCCGCTCTCTCCACCGCCGCTCTCCTTCCACCGGGGAGGTGGCCGGAACCGCCTCCGAACTGGGGTCCCAGCGACTGGCGAGCGGCCCGGTCTGCCATGGGGGTCTGAGGGGTGACTGAGACCGAGACACAGCGCCGGGCGCCTCCGACCACCTGCTTAGACAAGTACGGACCCCGACCTTCCAGCCGATGGTGGCAGCTGCGGTTCACCTGAGGCCGGCGGCCTTCTTCGGACTCCGATCCCGTCGGCGGTCGGATCGCCCTGGACCTGTTTCCCTCCCAGTCGCCGTATTGACTGTGCGCCGTGGCCGGTGCGCTGTGCTCCGCGAGCAGCACCGCTCCTCGCTGTCGGGCCGCATCTCGGTCACTCAGTACTGGATGAACCCGTGGTAGGTGGTGGCCAACCCCAGCACCTGGCTCTCTGGAGCCGTCCCACTCGGTCCTTACGGGCCCCGCTTGCTGTGGGCTAACGCAAGTCGCCCCTCTCGTCAACAGGACTTGGGTGACCACCTCAGTCGGCACAACCCGGAGCCCCGCCCCTTGGCGTGCGCTCTCCATGGCCGCCTCCCGCTGGGTCAGCACCACCCACCGCCTCGGTTCTACTTGGGCCATAGGGGGGGGGACCGTTTTCCACGCCCGGATAGCAAGACCGAACGTCGGCCAGATCTACCATCCTACGGCAGGCTGGGGATCCCTCTTGACAGCAGCCCCAGCCTGAGTGTATACGATAGCATACATAAACTGAACGCAGGACCAAAGCATAGGTGCCCCGGTGGACGTCTGGTCAGTGCGGTCGGGGGCCACTGCAGCTGAGAGGGCTTGGGTTTGATGCGGTCGGGTGAGTCGGCCGGGAAGGCGAGCGAGGCACTGCCATGTCGTGGCACGCCAACTCCGCTTTCACCCGATCGGCGAGACAGCTACAGATTTCAAGCGCTGCTCCATCTTCGATACCGCCGTCACCGCGGCGCGTCGACGCTCCCGACTGCTCAGCTGACGACAGCTGGCCAGTCGACACTTACTGCGAGAACGCGGGAACGTCGCAGAGTTGTGTTCTGGCTGATACCGGCAACCCAAAACTACATGGGCGCCAGGTGAGGTGCTCGCCATGAGCGACACTCGACACGTCATGCGGCTAACGGCGATGGTGGATGGTCTAGTCACGGCACTCACCACTGTCAGAGCGTTCAACCCTTTGGCCAGTACCGTCACGGCGACATCCAACTCAAACAAGGTTGGCCGCGTCACCCCTCGCACCCTGGCTATTGCCACCTATGCTGCCGCCCCTCCTCCGATCGTGGTCAACCTCGGCAGTCACCTGGCAGGCATCGGCGGAGAATTCCTGACAGACTTTGCAAAGTCCGACGGCCTAAGCATCCGCGAGTACACTACAACTTGCGTCTCGGTCATTCTGGCGGGCGAAGAAGGCAAAGCTGACCTCGGTGCATACCACGACTATACTGCTGGACGAGCAAAAGACGACTATTACGCATTCCCTTGGTACAACGAAGCTACTGAAGCTTTCGCTCTGAAGAGCTTTCACTACGATGGAGTCAGCAGCCTCGCGAATGATAAAGTTGACACTGTCATTGGGTGCGTTTGGGCGTCCCACCTACAGGAGGGACTACGGGGGAACGTCCTGCTTTATCAAACGCCGGCTGACGTGGCTCAGGCGCTTTTGAACGGTGACACACAGCGCTATGTAGACAGCAACACGTCCGGAGACGCCGCACCGCTCGCAGGGAAGACCAGATCGGTCGGGCACCTCGTCACAAAGGCCGACCGGAGCATGCCGGACTCGATACCAAGGGCGCATGATTACCACTTCGTGAACCGCCACCGCCCTGCGCTAGCGCGCGCGGTAGACAAGTATGAGACCTTTCTCCACAAGAGGGGAAAGTGGGTAGCAATTCGCCGTGATTTGACGGCCGCTGTGAGGGGGGAGGTGCCGTCGCTTGCGGCGCCGCTGTCCTGCTTCGTGCACCCGATAAAGGTCACCGGACCGCTCGGGTTCCTCTACTCGCCGCTCGGCGCTGAGATCCTATGCTGCAAACGTCAGGGCAGCCGCGCCTCAGCCGTAGGCGTCTGACCATGATTGGCACCGGGAACGTACTGCGTGCGGCGGGTCTATCAAAGCGCTTCGCGGGCTCGGTTGCCCTCAGCGATGTCACATTTGAGATTGCGAGGCAGGAAAAGGTGTGCATCGTCGGTCCCAGCGGCTCTGGAAAGACGACGCTGCTTCGGTGTTTGAATCTGCTCATCGAGCCAGATAGCGGCTCACTGGAGTTCGCGGGAGATCCGGTGGCAGAGTGGGATCACGGTCGGCGAAGAATGCACGTCGATATCTCACAGTACCGGGCGCGCCTCGGCATGGTGTTCCAGCACTTTGAGCTTTTCCCTCACCTGACTGTGCTCGGCAACATAACCCTCGGTCCACGTCACGTTTTGAAGGTGTCGAAGGCGGACGCGGAAGAGCGAGGAATGGAGTTGCTAGGGACTGTGGGCCTCCGAGAGCAGGCTCTGCGACATCCGCAGACGTTGTCAGGTGGGCAGAAGCAAAGGGTCGCAATCGTGCGCGCGCTTGCCATGCAGCCGGAGCTAATTTTGTTCGACGAGCCTACCTCCGCCTTGGACGCGGAGATGGTTGGCGAGGTCTTAGGGCTCATGAGAGAGCTGGCGCTCCGGGGCATGACCATGGTCGTGGTTACTCATGAACTCGGGTTCGCGAGAGACGTGTCGGACCGAATCGTGGTCATGGAGCACGGGGTAGTTGTAGAGGAAGGCCGGACGGAGACGATCTTCGACAGCCCGCGCCTGACCCGCACGAGGGAGATTCTGGGTGGGCGACTGCGGTAGGTCAGGGCGCAGCCCGTGGGTACGTCGTGAGGACTCGCATCGGTGAGAGCAACTAGCAAAGGGCACACGCACCGCGCGTCGCGGCTTCACGACCAAAGGAGGCTCGGTAGGCTCTCTCACGGGGCCAGGATGGAACGTGGCCTGAAACGGTTTGGCAGATTCCACCTAGCTAGTTCGCGACGACGGCGTGTCCATGGACGCTAGACGGGGCCGCCAAGCTACGAGCCGATGTCATTTCGATCACATGGAGGATCCGTGAATGTCAACCATCTTCAGTACTGGGTTGCCGAACTGCCGGGAGGGCAGGCTCAACCCGCCCGGTTCCGTCGATGTCGATTGGCTGCGCGGTGCAGCGCAGGCCGCGGAGAGGTTAGGCTACAGTTCGCTGTGGCTAAATGAGTTCGTGGCTACGGAGCCCACCGTAGCGGCGAGGTTTAGCTCCCCTCCCCAACTCTTCGAGCCCCACATCCTTATCGCTTTCCTCGCATCGCAGACCCAGCGCATACGGTTCGTAACCAGTACAACCGTCCTTCCTCTGCATCAACCGTTAGAGTTCAGTCGCCAGGTCGCGACACTCGACGTGCTCCTCGGTGGACGTCTAACTATCGGATTGGGTCTCGGGGGCAGTCTCGAGGAATTCAGGAAGCTGCACGGAGAGCTACGCGGTGTCAATCGCGGCCTTATGATGGACGAATACATCGAGGCGCTGCGCGTACTGATGGCCGGCCAGCGGGCAACCTATCATGGCAAGACGGTGAGCTTCGAGGATGTCGAGAGCTATCCAAAGCCTGTTCAGTCGCCGTTGCCGCTTTATATGGCGGGCAGCGTTGATGCGGTATTCGGCCGCGTCGCGAAACATGGACAAGGATGGATTGACACATTCCTCCGACCCGAGGCCATGCGCGACAAAATCGACATGCTGCGGGCCCTGCTGGATTCGGAGGGCCGCCAGCAGGACAGTGTGGCAATTGCACGGCAGTTTTACGTGAGCATCGCGGAGACTGAGATCGCGGCGAAGGCCAACTACGAGGCTGCACTTTCCGACGCAAGGGCTGATGTTCCCGCCAGGGCAGTTCCCGACGGGATGGAGATGACCCTTATCGGGACCCCGGAACGAATCTCGGCACGCTTGGCTGAGTATATTGAGGCGGGCGTCACCGAGGTGTGCGCCATATTCTATTCACGGGACCTGCGTGGAGCCCACGAGCAGATGGAGCTTTTTTCCGAGAAAGTCGTGAAGGAATTCGCGTGAGTGCGCTCGCGAGTTTGGCTGAGAGCGTGGCGACCTCAGCGGTCATGACGAGGGGGAGAGAGGATGGCCTTACACCGATGCGGCGCAGCGCGCCTCTGCGAACCCGCTCCAGTGCCCGCTCGCCTCTGAGGCAGGAACTCAGTGAGTAGTCGCCGTGCCGACTGAACTTGCCAGGCCCCTCCCAACCCAGCACCCTAGGCGCCTGACGGAGTCGGCCGCAGCGAGTCGATTGGAGGGCAGAGCAGCGCGATGGACTGTGCCGTCCACCCATGTGGACGCCGTGTCTGAAGTACGTCAGACTGCGTCGCGATATACCGGTGTACTCTGGAGGTCGGTCAGTTCCGGGCACCGCGCGCCTCTGCCGGGACGTTGGCAATACAGTGTCGCGCAGTGAGGCCGCGCCGCACCGGTGGGAACTTCTCTCGCGCCGGGGACGGACGGCTTCGCTCGGCGGGATGCCCCTGCATCTGGCGCCAGCTGGTTTGGATGACTCGCCGGGGCGACAATAGGTGGAAGGCTGGGCTCTTATGAGTCTGATGGCGGCCGAGAAAACTAGTTCGGAGCCAGGCAGCTGATGCTAGAGTTTCTATCTTGGTTGGCGATACTGTGGGGCGGGCTCATTGTTACGATACAGTTGACGGCGGCGACCGTCGTTCTCACCGTGCTACTGTCCGCGGCCGTGGCCGTCGGGGGAGTGCATCCGTGGAAGGTCGTGCGGATAATCGCCCGCGGTTATGCTGATCTGTTTCGCAGCATCCCGCTGTTGGCGCTGCTGACATTCGTATACTTCGGCCTTGGGTCTTTTACCGCCCACTTGGGCCTTCCGGCCCTTTGGCTCGCAGTGTTTGCGCTCACCCTTAGCGAGTCAGCATATCTGAGCGAGAACTACAGGGCAGGCCTCGAAGCGATTCCGAGAACTCAGTGGGAAGATGCGAGGAGCCTGGGACTGAAGTGGAGGCAGACTGTGATCCTGATCGTCCTTCCCCAAGCGATCCCGCCGGCCATCCCGACAACGCTCAACGCTACCATTGGTATTATCAAGGATAGTTCGCTCGCGTCTATTATCGCCGTGAGTGAGGTGACTTTAATCGCGACACAATTAGTGTCGGCGACGTTCCTGCCCTTACAGGTGTACCTGACGCTTGGGCTTATGTACTTGGCTCTGATCGTTCCGCTCACAATCCTAAGCGCCCGCGTGGAGCGGGCCTTCAGTGGGACCTCAGCATCCCGTGGCGCTGTCCCGCTCGAGCCAGCCGTCCCGGGCGGGGCTCATTAGAGATGGGCCTCAAGGAGATCGTGAGCGAGCTCCTCACAGGGGGGTTGGTGACCCTTGAGGTGGCCACGGGCGCGTGGGCGGTGTCGGTAACCTTCGGTCTGCTGCTGGCGATGCTGAGGGAAGTTGGGGTTCCGGGAATGCGGTGGCCCGCCCTTGTCACCACGACCGCTCTGCGCTCGGTGCCGCAGTTAGTGGTTCTCTACATTCTCTACTTTGGGCTAGGCGCCGTTGGCATCAACGTGCCCCCGCTGCTGGCGGCCATTGTAGGACTTGGAATTACCGACGGAGCGTTTTCCGCCGAGTACTACCGTGCAAGCCTTCTCACGGTCTCAGCTAGCCAACGTGACGCTGGGTACAGCGTCGGACTAAGTCGAGTCGCAACATTCCGACGCGTAGTCATGCCGCAGGCGGTGCCATACATGGTGCCACCCTGGCTGAACTCGTTCGTGGGGCTGCTAAAGACCGCAACTCTTGCCTCAGCGGTCGGCGTGCCGGAGATCCTGTACGACGGCAGCAATATTATCGATCAGACAGGAAAAATAGTATATGTCATGGTCATAATAATCTTGATTTATGTGGTGGTTACCATGCCCCTCGCGCGGTTCGTAGGCATTCTCGAATCGAGACGAAGAACCACTGTGGGGACCTAGGTGAACAAGTCTGCGATGGCGCGGTACCCGGACGCTAGGCCTGTCGAGCAGCGGGGACCGTTGGCAGCGACCCCGAGAGTGCGTGGCCGGTGCCTGGAGCCATGAAGCATTCGCTAGGGCAGTTAGGGTTCGTGACGAGTCGATGGCGCGGTTACGGTCGACGCGACAGGAGGTATGGCGGTTGGCGAGACGCTACTGAACATGAGGTAGGGTTGTGGTGGCGCAGCTACTAAAACGAGCGTTAGTAGACCGACCGGTCCCAGCAATCCTTTCAGCCATCCGCCCTTCGCAGCCCTTCAAGTGTGTCGGCTTATCAACGCTCGGATTAGTAAACAGAGATGCCTGTTGCGAGCGCGTATGTAGTGCCCGGCATGGCGTTCTGGCGACGCGTCATGTGCTTCGCGGAGTAGATGCCGTTCCAGTGACGTACGCCGTGCATGGCGGCGGACTTGTCATTCCCGTGGACCGGGTGAAGGCTAAGCGGACGACAGACCTGCAGCGGCTGGCCAACGTAGCCGCTGACCCCCGGTGTGTCCTTCTGGTTGAGTTTTGGGACGAGGACTGGACGCGGTTGTGGTGGGTGCGGGTGCATGGGCGGGCTGAAGTACTGGCACCGGCCAGCCTCGGCCCCACGATCGAAGCGCTAGCTGCCCGTTATCCGCAATACGAAAGCCCCGGCGCTATCACGAAGGCACTATGCCTCTGGCCGGAACGGCTCAGCGGATGGTCAGCGATGCCGCAAGACGCTCTGATGGGTAGCCGGCGGCCTGAAGCCTAAGCGCGGCGATGGCTGGTCGGGCGTCGCCGTCCAACCTAAACGGTGCACACACGTGCGTGAGGGCGAGGCCTGGATCATGTCGCATGGAGCGAGGAGTGGGGGTGAGGTTGACGATCCTGCGGTTCCTGTCGACGTCTTGGCCCGTGATCGACGAGTCGTGTACGCAGTGACGTGCGTGGCGCGAGCGGTCACGACAGGGAGGGAAGGTCGCTTGCTCGACCGGCGCTTTGCTTCGGGCTCCCGTGTGGGTGAGACCGCTATGCCCTCGGACCATCCGCCGGTGCGTGACTTGGCTGCGCCGCCGGCCTCCGATCGAGAGGGCGCGCATAGGGGGAGGGCTCGGAACGCGCACCGACCGTGCGGCTCCTTAGCCGGACTGGTGAGGCACGGCGAGCATTCCGACAGGTGACTGCAGGTTCCCGCGGTCAAGCGGCGAGCGACGGCGGCCAAGCGGGGGCACGCCTTCGTACCGGGAGGAAGCGTGGATCGGCTGGACTCTACAGATGGAGGCGCCACTGGGGTAGTGGCGACGCTCTCATCCTCGTGGCGACGGTGCTGTGGAGCATCAACATTGTTGTAGTTAAGGTCGGGCTCGAGAATAGCGGACCGCTGACGTACGCCGCTCTGCGTTTCGTCGTTGGTGGTCTTGGCCTGTTGTGGCTTGCAACTCGGGTTGAAGGCCGGGTACAGTGGCCGGTAGGGCGCGAATGGTGGCTCATCGTGGCCGCCGCAGGCACTGGCATCGCGGTGACTCAAGCCGCTTTCACGGGAGCACTCGCGCTCACCAACGCTGACTTTGTCGCAATGTTCCTAGCTGCGACTCCGCTCTTAGTGACCGGGTGGGTGGCCTGGCGTGCCTCAGATGGTTTTGGAGCGAGGGTATGGGCAGGGCTGGCGGTTGGTGTCGTGGGAGTGGCACTTGTGGTACTCACAGCTGCCGGTGGTCGATCGAACTGGCCGGGAGTGGTTTTGGCGCTGGCCAATCCGGTGAGTAGCGCTGTTTATGTACTCCTACTGCCCGAATTGCTACGGCGCTTCCAACCCCTGTCGCTGGCTGCCATCATTACCTTGGTGGGGGGCGCCATGCTTCTCCCGTTCGGTGTGGCGGAGATCTTCATCCGGCGTCCACATCTCACCTGGGGTTGGCTGGGCCTGCTTGGATTCAGCGTCATTGCGGCGGTCGTTGTTGTCAACTGGCTATACTTGGCAGCGGTGCGTCGGTTAGGGCCAGCGCGGACTGCGACATACACGTACCTCGAACCCTTTCTCACCGTCGCTGCGGCCGGGTTGCTAATCCACGAGCGGGTCCTTCCTCTCCAGCTACTCGGGGGCGTGGTGATCGTGATCGGGCTGGGGATCGGAACGCCCGGCGCTCGCGGAATCTCCGGGCCTACTAGCGGAGGCACGGTTCTCCCGGAGACGTTGGTTGAGGTAGCAGGTGACGGTGTCACAGGGTTGGGCGCGAGACGCCGTAACGAGAACTTGGGTTCTTCGGACCCCGCGTTCTGAATAGGGACGGAAATGACCGGGGGTGCCCCGGGTGCTTCGTCGACTGGCAGGTGCCCATCTCAAACCTGCTCGTCAGTCGAGCCCTCAGGTGGCGGACCGTGACATACGGTATACAGACGTGAACATTCGCCGGCTGACGGGGGCCCTCTACACGGAGCCCTGTGGCCGTTTGAACCGCCATCTTCCGTCCCTCGCTGGGTCACTGTGGCTCGTGCCTGGTTACCTGATGGGTGGGGTCATCGCGCCCTTCGGCGGCCGCCTAGCCGACCGCTTCGGAGCAGCGCTTTCTGCCCACGGCTGGCCTGCTGATCTCGGTGGTGTCCACGTGAAACCCAGGCGGGATATGGTAAATCTGCCCCACCCACCGGCTGCCAGGTGACCACTGCCGCCGGTTACGACACGCGAAACCCCCGAAATCCCCCTCAATAACCGCCTCCGAAACGCGCCGCACTGACTTCGGGCCTAGTTCAACGCCCTGCTAGGCCAGTACCAGTACGCTTCGCTTCTCGAGCTTTGCCAACATCTTTGCACTCGAACGCAGCCAGCTCGGAGATGGCATTCGCTCTTGGCAGACGGCGATCCGGACCCACATGATCTTACTTTCATCTGCCGGGTAACCCGCTATTTCCGTCCTTGAGCTGGTGGGCTGCGGTCCCCGGACTGACCGCCACTGGATCGAGCGATTCGTCGTCGACGGAATGGACAGCCGCCCCGATCGTTCCCCACCGGCCGCTGAGGCGGGGCGCGCCCCGCAGCCCTCGGCTACTTCGTCTCCGGGGTCTTATCCACGTGCGTCGCCCTCACCCCGTGGCCAACCGTGATCCGGAGGGATGAATGCGCTGGGCCGCGATACGATGTGCACCGCGGCAGTTGTGCGCGCGCTATGTACTCGCCAAGGATCAGTGTCATCTCGACCTGCTCCCCGGGATGCGGGCCACCTCGAGCATGCGGGGGCAGTGCCGGCTGGTGATGACCCCCGGGCAGAACCAGCGCAGCTCTCTTCGGGGCCGTGGATCTGGCAAGTGGGAAATAGTGGGTCAAGGTAGCCCGCCGGGCCAACAGCGCCTCGGTCCTGCGCTTGTTGGACTGCCCGCTGGATACCTACGCGAATGCTCCAGCGATCGCCGTGGCCCTGGATAACGTCAACATCCATTCCTGCCGGATGGTGCAAGCATGGCTGCCCAGGCAGTCGCAAGTGCATATGTTCTACGGAGCTCGCTACCGCCCGCACGAGAACCCGGCGGAGCGGATCTGGGGAGCGTGAAAGCCCATCCCACAAATTTCTCGCCTCCACCGTGGTCGGCAGGGCCTCCCAAGTTTTGAGCTTCTTCGCTGCCGCTACCTTCAAGCAGGTGCTCCAAACCGCCGCCCCTCGAGAGGCCGGTGGCTGCCACGGCATCGCGGACAAGACTTATGCAAAGCTGGATAGGTCGTGTCGTGAGTCGACAGATTCCGACTCGAAACGAGTCGCCTGGCGTCACGGAGAGTTCAAACGTTGCTCTACACCGCCGGTTAGCCCCAAGTAGCTGCGCAATGCCGGCTAAAGGGGGGCTATGATCTGAGCATGGCCTATGAGGCGATCGTACCCGTGCAGCCCGGAGTCGCCACCCGGCACCAGCCGGAGTACCACGCTGACTACCTGACCTTCAGCCGCAGCTACACGGTCGACGTTACCTACCGCTGCTTTCGGAAGTGCGGTTACTGTGAGTACCGTCAGGAAGACGGCGGCCTGATCAGCCTGGCCGAGGTCGATCACCACCTGGACGAGGCCCGGCGCTCTCACTGTCGGGAGATCTTGATCATGGCGGGAGAACAGCCCTGGCGGCTGCCGGACCTGGGTCTTGCCGACGAGGATGCCTTCGTCGATCTTGTCGAGGAGATCTGTCGCCGGGCCATGGGCCGGGGCCTGTTGCCCCACACCAATGTGGGTGTTCTCTCCCCGAAGAGCCTGGCTAGGCTCCAGCCGTGGAATGTCTCGATGGGGCTCATGCTCGAGACCGGCACCGATCAGATCCGGGCCCATGCCATGGGTGGTGGCAAGCGCTACGAAGAGCGGCTGGCTCACCTGGACGCCGCCGGTGAGCTGGGCATCCCCTTCACCACCGGGATCCTGGTGGGCATCGGGGAGACGGAGGCCGATCGACGGCACGCCCTGGAACTGATTCGGGACTGCCATGCGCGACACCACCACATCCAAGAGGTGATCGTCCAGAACTTCATCCCCAAGCCCAACACCCCGATGGCCGCCCAGCCGGCCCCGGACCCGGAGACGGTGCGGGCGACCGTGGAGCTGGCCCGGGCGATCCTCCCCAGCGACGTCGCGGTCCAGGTCCCGCCCAACCTCAACCTCGAGAACTGGCCCGCCTTGGTCCAGGCGGGGGCCACCGACTTGGGCGGCATCTCCCTGGACGGGGACTCGGTTAGCCCCGACTTCGACTGGCCCAGCGAGAGCGAGCTGGCGGCCAAGGCCAAGACCCTCGGCTTCCACCTGCAGGAGCGGCTGCCGGTCTACCAGGACTCGCTGGCCGAGCTTCAGCCCGCCGCCGACCAGCTCCGCCAGGAACTGGTCGGGGACACGGTGACCTACGTCGTCAATCGCAACGTCAACATCAGCAATGTCTGCGTGGGGAGCTGCTCCTTCTGCGGTTTCCGGCGGAGCTCGATCAACGCCAAGGGCGCCTATTTCCACGACCACGACACCGTCTTCGCCAAGCTCGAGGACGCAGTCGCCCGCGGTGCCACCGAGATCTGCATGCAGTCCGGGCTCACCCCGGAGCTGAATCTGGCCTTCTACGACCAGCTCTTCCGGGAGATCAAGGACCGCTGGCCCACCCTGCATCTGCACGCGCTCTCCCCGGAGGAGATCCGCTACATCGCCCAGGACGCCGGGAGATCGGTGGAAGATGTGCTGCGCCAGCTGAAGGACGCTGGACTCGGCACCCTGCCGGGGACCGCGGCGGAGATCCTGGTCGAGGAGGTGCGCCGCATCCTCTGCCCGGAAAAGCTCACCAGCCAGGAGTGGGTGGAGATCGTCAAGACCGCTCACCGGGTGGGGATCCCGACCACCTCCACCATCATGTACGGCCATATCGAGACCCCCTGGCACCGGCTCCAGCACCTCGAGGTGATCCGCAACCTGCAGCGGGAGACGGGCGGGATCAGCGAGTTTGTGCTGCTGCCGTTCCAGGTCCAGCACAACACCCTGGGCAAGTACTTCGGCATCCGCCAGCCGCTGACCCTGGAGGACTCGCTGCGATTCACCGCCTTCTGCCGGCTCTATTTCGGCAGCGACATCCCCAACATCCAGACCAGCTGGGTCAAGCTGGGGCCGGCCGGAGTCGCCGAGTCGCTGCGCTGGGGAGCCAACGACTTCGGCGGCACCCTGATGGAGGAGTCGATCACCCGCATGAGTGGCGCCGACCACGGCCAGAACCTAGATCCCGCCGAGATCGAGGCCGCGATCAGGAGCGTGGGTCGGACTCCCCGGGAACGGGACACCCTCTACCGCCCGATCACCGGGAGGCCACGTGACCTGGTGCCGGTCGCCGCCGCTGTCGCCGCCTCCGCCACGGCTGGCTGAGGGCGACGCCCAGCGCGATTCCGGAGACCAGGCAGACCGCCTCGACGGCCCTGGTCAGCAGCTCGTTTGACCCTTGGGCGGGGATCAGCAGCAAGGCCAACGCCACCGGGAAGACGTACCAGCGCCAGGAGTAGCGGCTGGCGCCGATGCGCGGCCCGTAGAAGCAGCCGAAACCGATCGCCAAGACCAGGCAGATAACGCTCAGGATGAGATAGCCGGCCAGGTACTGGGGCAGGGCCGCCTGGTTCACCCCGACGGTGGTCTTGACGAACAGGGCGGGCAGGTAGTCGGTGGCGTAGAAAGTGGCCAGGATCCAGGCCAGGGCATGCAGGCAGAACGTGGATACTTGAAGGCTGCGGAGGCGTCGGTCCGCCTTGGCCTCGGCC
>DATKSR010000006.1:0-11919 GCA_035531555.1 Candidatus Dormiibacterota bacterium | reverse complement strand
AGCCCGACGAATCCCTCGGGGTGATAGCTCTGGGAATCAAGCACAGTAACCGGATCGAGGAGACCCTCCGCCAACGCCGGCGCAGTCGGCCGGAACTCGACGACTGGTTTGAGGGGGGGCCAGACGGCAGCGGCCTGGAGCGCTTCTTCGTCAAGAATCTGGAGCGTGTCCAGGGAGACGAACGCGATGCGATCCTCCTTTCGGTGGGATACGGGAAGAACCCAGACGGTCGCATGCTCTACCGCTTTGGGCCGGTCAATCAGGAGGGTGGCGAGCGGCGTCTGAACGTGGCAATTACCAGGGCGAGAAGGCGAATGACAGTGGTCTCGTCGTTCGGCGCGGAGGACATGGAGATCAGTCGCTTGCGCTCCCAGGGTGCGCAGATGCTGCAGGCGTACCTGCGCTATGCCGCCTCAGGCGGCAACGAGATGGGAGTCGCCACGCCGTACCACCCCCCTCCCAATGCCTTCGAGTTAGACGTGGAACACCGGCTTCGGGCCCAGGGGTTGAAGCTGATCCCTCAGTACGGGGCATCGGGTTACTACATCGACCTGGCGGTGCAGCATCCCACCGAGCCCGGCCGGATGGTGTTAGCCATTGAGTGCGATGGAGCCACTTACCACTCGGCCCACAGCGCGCGAGAACGAGATCGCCTTCGCCAAGAGCACCTCGAGCGGATCGGGTGGACTTTCCACCGAATATGGTCTCAGGCTTGGATGCGCGACCCCGAGCGGATCGTCGCCCAAGTCATGGATTCCTATCGGGCCGCCGTCCGAGCCCTTGAGCCCGAGTACTCTGACCTGCCAAGAGCGGAGCCTCCGGCTCCGCGGCGGTTGCGGGCAGTTGTGGATCGAGGCCCCTGCCCGGTGTCCTATCTTGGGAGGGGGCCGATAACGGAGTACTCGCAGCCAGAGTTGATTCGTCTGATCCGGTGGATTGAGTCCGACACCCTGGTGAGGACGGAGGACGAACTGATTCGGGAGGCAGCCCAGGAGCTTGGGTATCGGAAGGTCGGCAGTCGCATTCGGGATAGCCTCCTTCACGCGATTCACACAGGACGCAAGGGGGCTGGCGGCTCTGGAACTGGGGCCATCCAAGTGTGACTTTCGCCGAAGTGGCAGTAGGTCCTAACGGAAGACACCATCATCGTGGTTGCGTCTGGGGCACTGGATCCCGGCCCCCAGCCGCCGGTAAGAGGTACTCTCGGCGGGTCGGAGACGGCTGTTTTCCGGGCGGGGCGGATGGTCTAGGGGAACGGGTGTAGTCAGTCCCTCACTCGGTCCGGAAAGCGGTACCTCAGTCGTCGTGGGCTATAGGGACGATGACAGGCGAAGAGGGCAAAGCCCTTCACCGACTAGCTGCGAGCGGCGGCAGCGACTCCGCAGGAGCAGTCGGGCGGTATTCTGCGACGCAGATGGACACTGACAACGATGCCCCTGCCGCCACCGCCGCGATTGCCAAGCGAACCGCAGCACTGCTTCGCGACGCCCGCTCTGTCCAGCGCCGGCTGGACACCCTGGCGGCCACCGCGCTGGCCATTGGCGACCCCAGCGTGCCCCGCATCGCCGAGGCCCGGGCTGCAGTCGAGCGGCTTGTCTTCGAACTTGCCTATCGGCAGCGAGGCGAGCAACGACGCACCAAGGCGGCGGGTCGTCGGATCCGTTGAGCTGGTCTGGGAAAACTGGGACGGCGGAACCGTTCGCTGGTCGTGGTGGCCATTGAGCTCCGACAACCTCGGTGAACCGCTTGGAGTTGCCCAGCGCACGTCGCGGCCCCTCATTGCCGCTGAGTGGCTATCCCTCACCGGTGAGCGGGCGGACATAGCGGACATAGGAGGAGCGTCCGAAGCCCCAGCCCTTCTCAAGAAGCGCATGGGCCATGCTGGCCGAGGTTCCGCTGGCCGGCGGAACGGTCGCTGGACCGGAGGCCAGCGATGAGGATGCCCCCCCAAGCCGCCGAATCGCCGATGGGTGGGGGCTGAGGAACGGCGCCAGCGGTGGCAGCGCTCTTCGTCCTCCTGATGGCCAGCCTTATGGGCGGTCCGGGAGGATCAGGAGGCGATGGAGCCCCGCCACCGCCCCGACGTGGGCCGCGCGGAGGGTAATACTGGTCTGGTCGCCACAGGCTGTCCGCAATGGAGGCGGCCCGGACAGCATCCCGCGCGAGATCTGGCAGGGCAGTTGAGGAGGCGGTCCCCAGGGGAATCCTACGGGACGGTCAGCGCTTACCATTATGTGGTCGTGGCCTACCCTGCTGGTTCAGAATGGCGGAAGTGGGACCTTCATGTGCACACGCCAAAGTCCCACACGGCTCACTACGGGCCCGAGTCGACCAGTTGGGACCGCTTCCTGTCCGAGCTCAGCTCTCTCCCTAGTGACTTCAAGGTTCTGGGGATCAACGACTACCTCTGGGTGGATGGTTATGCGGTCGTCAAGGAGGCTTGGGAAGCCGGGAGGCTGCCAAACCTCGAGGCGGTCTTCCCCGTGATTGAGCTACGGATCGCTGACTTCATTGGCATGCACGGAAAGCTTCAGCGCTTGAACGCACACGTCATTTTCGGCCCAAGCACCGATCCGGCTCTGATCACGACTCAGTTCATCCCTCGACTGGCAACATCGTTCCGCCTCACGGACACGTATCGACCCCTACAGACGCAGTGGAACGCCATCCCGACCCGGGACTCCCTCGCCGATCTAGGCAACCTGATAAAGGCGACCATCCCGGCCGCCGAGAGGGTCAGATACGGCAGTGACTTCGAGGAGGGCTTCAACAACTGGGTAGTTCCACTAAGTCAGGTGCGGGAGGCTCTGAACGACACAAGTTTCCGTGAGAGGCCACTTCTGGCCCTTGGGAAGACAGAGTGGGAAGACATTCCCTGGGGCAATAGCACCATCGCTTCCAAGAAGAGCATCATTAGCTCGGTTGATCTAGTCTTCACGGCGTCGCTATCGCCGGCCGCATGCACGACCTCAGTGGCTCGCCTGCGCGCCCATGAGGTGAACCATCGACTCCTCGACTGTAGTGACGCTCACTACTTCCAGGACTCTGCCGAGAAGGATCGCATTGGCAACTGCAGCACGTGGGTGTGCGCAGACCCGACACTAGCGGGCCTCCGCCACGCCCTACTGGAGTATGACGGACGCATATACATCGGGGACAAGCCCCCGCTTCTCACGCGCAGAACGGCCGACCCTACCCGCTTCCTCTCGAGAGTAGCTATCCGACCGGCGCCCGGGCAGGCACACGTTTCGCCTTCGCTCGACGTGGAACTACCCTTGAACAGCGGCTTCGTGGTGATCGTTGGAGTCAAGGGGTCCGGCAAGAGTGCATTGCTCGATTCGATTGCTCTCGCGGGCAACTCGCATGCAGAGAAGCACTTTTCCTTCCTGTCTACAAGGCGCTTTCGCAATCCACGCAACAACCCAGCAGCACATTTCCAGGTAGAGTTGGAGACGGCGGACGGCAAGGTAGAGGGGCCACTGTCCCTCGCGACGCCAGTCGACCACGACAAGCCGGAGAGGCTTGAGTACCTGCCTCAGGCGCTCCTAGACGAACTGTGCAATAACGATCCTGGAACACCTGATGATCTGTTCGAGAGCCAGCTCCGGGCAATCATCTTCTCCCATGTGCCTGAACACCAGCGACTTGGCTGCGAGAGCCTCGAAGAACTTCTGCGCACCCGCGGTGGGGCTATCGACCACGAACTGGAGCAAAGGCGAGCCGAGCTAGCCGAAATTAACCGGAGCCTCGCCAGGCTCGACGAGAGGTTGCGGCCATCCAGGCGTCGACAGCTCAGTGTCAATCTCACGGCTCTAGAAGAACAATTGAGAGGCCACGACGCTGCTAAGCCGCCCGAACCAGTTGCTCCGCCGCCAACGCCGGATCCAGCCGTAGCCCGCGCGACCGAGGCGCTGCAGGACTTGCGCCGCGAGCTCTTGGAGCTCGAGAAGGTGCGGACGCGTCTGGCCTCCGAGTACAAGGTCGAAAGCGGGCGCCTTAATGCGAGCGCCAATATCCTTCGGGAGCTCGACACCGTACGGTCCGCCTTTGCTTCGTTCGTAGAGCGCGTGACGTCGCATTCCGAGGTCGTCGGAATCCCTGTTCCCACGTTTGTCCGCCTCGAAGTGGACTCCGAAGCGGTTGCCGAGGTGCATACATCCGCCGAAGCGAAGGTCGAAGATCTCGACCGACAACTACGAGCCGGTGGCGATGTGGAGATAAAGCGACACCAACTCCTCGAGAAAGAGGAAGAGCTGAGGTCTGCTCTGACGCTACCTCAGCGAATCTACGAGCAGCAACAGTCCGACCTCCAAGAGTGGGCACGCGCTCGCGACAGGCTGGTAGGAACCACTACAGACGAGGGGACAGAAGCGTACTTGAAGGGTCAGATCGAGGAGATCGACCACCTGCAGAGTCGGCTTGGGGAAGACCGCCAACGGCGCGAGATTGTGGCGCGGCAGATCCACGAGTCTTTGCTCTCTAAAATAGGCCTTTATCGCGAGCTGTTTCGGCCTGTTCAGGACTTCTTGGCCCGGAACGCACTTGCCAGGCGACATTTCTCCCTCGAGTTTGCGGCCTCCCTGGAGATGCGCGATTTCGCGAGCCGCTTTCTTAGCTACATTGATCGCGGCAAGGCAGGATCGTTCTATGGCGTGGATCCTAGCCAACAACGCATCGAGCGCCGTGTGGAACTCACCGACCCGCAGGAGTGGCAGTCATTGGCGACCTTCTTGTCCGAGTGTGAATTGGACCTGAGGCGGGACCGAAGGATCGCCGATCCGGGGACTGAGCTGGACTCTCCCTCGGACGTGCTTCGGAAGGAGATGCGCCTTGAAGAACTCCTTGACTTCCTATATGGGCTGACGTACGTTGAGCCCCAGTACGAACTGCGATCGGGCGGGCAACCGATTTCCGTACTATCGCCGGGACAGAAGGGCACTCTCCTGCTAATGTTCTATTTGCTGGTCGACCAGTCAGGGCGCCCAATCGCAATGGACCAGCCGGACGAAGACCTAGACGAGCACACGATTTACGAACTTCTTCGCCCCGCCATACGGTCCGCGCGGCAATCGCGACAGGTTTTGTTGGTCACTCACAGCCCGAACCTTGCCGTGGTGGGCGACGCCGACCAAGTGATCGTAGCGTCGGTCGACGGTAGCCGTATCACGTACATCTCTGGGTCCATCGAGAACCCCGAGGTCCGCACCCAGGTGGTGCGGGTACTCGAAGGAACGTGGCCAGCGTTTTCTGATCGCGATCAAAAGTACCGCACATCTGGATTAGACCCAATACCAGTAACCTAGGGTGGAGAGGGGATGCGGATGGCCTCCAGCCTGAGGAGGGTGGGTTGGGGCCAGCGGCGATGTTCAGCGCGCTTCACCAGGAAGTTGGACGTCTTGCGGCGGACCACCCGGAGATTGGCACGAAGGCGGCGTCGAGGCACCCGGCCCTCCAGGGTTTCAGCGATCGCCTGGACGACGCCCAGCGAGAGGCTGACGCCGTCGCCGACTGCCCGCCGCCCGCTGCGGCGAGCAGCGCGCCGGGTCCGGGTGAAGCTGACCCGGTCGGGGTCGACATCGCCGTGGCGGGCAGCTCGGCACAGCAGGGAGCGGACGGCGTAGTTCATGCAGAGCCTACCCCAGGCCTCCTGGTTGACCCCATCGGAGGTCTTGGAGCGCACCACCACTCCAGGCCGTTCTGGTGGGTCTTCAGCTCGTCAAGCGCCGACTCCCAGCGCTCGGAGTACAGGGCGGCCGGGTCTCGGGCCGGGGCCCGTGCGGGGTCGAGCAGAGTGGTGACCAGTCGGTAGGTGAGGTCCTCTATTGGGGGACGGCCAGGATCCTCGATCGCGTACTCGATGACCCTGACCGGCACCACACTCTGCCGGCGCTTGTCGGTGCTGGCCACCATCTCGGAGCGATACGACCCGTCGGGATGGCGTTCCAGCACTGGCAGCACCGCATTCCCCGTGGCCCTCCAGCAGAGATGCGCCCCTGTGGCCGCCATGGCAGCAAACAGGGGATGCGTGGTGAAGCCTCGATCGGCCAGGGCCAGCCTGCCCGGCATCGCCAAGGGCAGGGCCGCAGTCGAGCGGCTTGTCTTCGAACTGGGCTATCGCCAGCGAGGCAAACCGCGGCGCCCGGAGGCAAGCGGCCGGTCGGATCCCTTGCACTGGAGTGGGAATACTGGAACGGCAAACCCGTTCGCTGGTCGAGCTGGCGAGGGCGCCACGACAACCTCGGCGAACCGCTTGGAGTTGCCCAGCGCGCGTGGCGGCTCCTCAGTGCCGCTGAGATCTATCCCTCACTGGTGGCCGAGCAGACCCCGGAGCGTCCGAACCCTCAGCCATTCTCAAGAAGCACATAGGCCACCGACGGCTGAGGTGGCCCGGCCGGCGCGATGGTCGCTGGACCGGAGGCCAGCGGGGAAGATGCCCCTCCAAGCCGCCGAACCGACGACGGGTGCGGGCTGAGGAGCAGCGCTCGCGCTGGTCGCGCACTTGGTCCTCCTGCGTCCAGCCACATGGGCGTCCGGGAGGCGACGGAGCCCCGCCCCGACGTGGGCGGAGCGGTGGCTAATACTGATCGTCCCGCTACACGCTGTCCGCAATAGGTGTAGCCCGTGTCCTGACCCCCACCGGGGCGAGATCCGGCACGGAGTCTGAGGAGGCGGCCCCTAAGGAAATCCTTCAGGCCACCCGCGTCCTTGGATCTCGCGGCACGACCGGTCGCTCCCTCCGCGCCGCGAGGTCATCGTCGTCATCCAAGCGGGAAGCTGCGGCCCGCTCACACTTCACAACGGCGGCACTCTCAGTAGTCCCACCTGGAGGAAGTCGTCATCGAAACTGAAGATACTCCCGATCCCGCGGGCGAGCATGATCGCAACGCTCACCGCGTCCGTTAGTGTCAGAGCCAGATAGGGATGGGCATCGAGTATCCGCACCGCACCGTCGTATTCGTCCCTTCCCGCGTGGATGACCTCCATCTCCCCTGTCCCCAAGATCTCCAGAAAGGTCCGGGCGGTACTTCTTCCCGCTAGCTGGAGGATTCGACGGTGGCTCTCGTAGATCGTTGGTGCCGCGACAGCGACTGGAAGTCTCTGAGCTACCAACTGTCTTACACATGAGGCAGCATCTGCGTGGTGACCGTCGTCCCCAATCATCAGAGCGATGAATGCCCCGGAATCAAACAAGACCATTCGCTGGTGAAGCGTGCTCCCGATGGGCGAAGATCCGACGTTAGAGCCCGCCACCGTGCTTATGCAGGGGGCGCGGTGTCGTGGTTCGGGTACGAGCCCTCGGCAAGTTGTGCGAGCGCGGCATGCTCGCTAAGAATTGTCCCACTTGGTACGGACTCTGCATCAAGAAAGTACAGATCGCCCGCGACGACTAACATTGTCACCACGCTGGGTGGAGCTAAACTCGGCTCTACTTTATGCACCGGCTCATAGAACTGACTCCGCTCGATATCCGCAGTCGAATACGTAAACTGCGTCTCGAGCATACCCAGGCCAAGCGAGTCAGGCAATACTCTGAACATCATCACTACGCTCCCTCGTTGTTGACGACCCAGCCAATGGCAGTCGGACTCCAATCGAACGTTCGGGTCGCCCATGGAGCCAGCGGAATCTGCTGGCCGGGCGGGACTTGCACTTGTACGCCCGGCGGAAACTGCGGGCGCTGCGCCATCCTCAGACGCGTCACATGTACGAACGACAGCGCGTCCGATTCGAGAAAGCCTCCGATAGCCGTGATGTCCTTTCGCAACTCGTCGCCGAATTCATCCGGCAAGTTGAAGCGATCACGCAGGTAGAGATCCTCGGCAAATGCGGCGAAGAGGGCATCCATGGCCGTTGCCTCATCGGCATTGGGAGCTCTCACCCACGAATCCCCAAGGAGAGACTGCGCTTCCTTGCGCGAGATGGTGTGCAGGTGCGAATAGAAGCCAGTAGTGAAACTCGCCGCGATTTCTTTGAACCTGTCGTCGTTCCGCTCAAGATGTAGGGCGAGCAACTCGGACGCGAGGCGTTCTGTCAGCCGAGATTGGCGGTATACGTTCCCCAGTGCAAGTGGATGAACAGTTGGCGCAGTTGACATCAGCTGCTTGAACACTTCGAGGGTGGCCGACTCGGAACTGATCCCAGCCACCTCGTGAGCAAATCCAAAGTAGCTCGTCACATCCTCGACGCTGATCCCCAGTTGGTTAGAGGGGTTTGCGGTGTCGTGAGGATTGAACTGATTGCCAGTCGTTGGGTCTATGGGACTCAGTTCCGCGCTGTCGCTCATGACTACCTCATCAGCGCCGAGGCAGATCATAGTTCCGGCGCTGTGCGCTCGAAACGGGACGAGGACGGACAGCTTGTCGCACTGTGCGCGCAGATCGTTAATCATTGGCCACACGGTCTCTGTCGCACCGCCCCGGGTGTACAAGACAAGGTCTAGGGCTGGGACATGGCCGATCCCACGCAAGAGGTCGAGCAGCCACATCTGGATGTCGGGGCTCAGAGCTACACTGAATCCAGGGAGCCCTGGCGGGAATGTCTCGCGGTCAGCCAGCACGAGGCAAACGACGCGTGAGCCGCGGATGTCCTGCAACCGCTGGATAAGGTCTCTGCGCTTGACGGTACTCATGTGGACCTGCCATCCGAGCATTCGTTTGGTAGATGTAGCCGCCTCACAGTATCATCTCCTCGGCGAACTTGTATTCCGGAGCCACTTCCTCTCGTCCCCATGGTTCGGTGACTCGCGGCGGAGATGAAGAGGTTCGCCCTAGATGTAGTGGTCTTAGCCGTTGCATTGGACAAGATATTCAGGTACGGATCCCCGTGCTCCGACCCTCAGTCGAGCACCCTGGCCTTTAGGATAGCATCACGCTCACCGCCGCCACCCGTGAGGCTGAGAGAGGACTACGTTACCCCGCCAGCACGCCCCACGAGCTCGGCGGATGGTCTCGAGACCTCTTTGGCGTGCTCCAGCGCGCCCAGCTTCATCGCACGAACGCACCCGACCGAGCCGTCGCGGTACTCCTCGGCGTCTCGCCCGATCCGTTAGGTCCCAGGACGCGGGTGTGTCCCGAAGGACTTCCTTCCGGACGCTTGCCTAACCCACCCCGGCCGATCTCGTCCCGGGCGAGGTTCGGCCAGGCTGATTGTGGACCGTCCGGGCCCTGGCGTGAAGACGAGCGCGGCGGTCTCGATTGGCCACTTCGCGGTATCCATCTAAGCGGAGTAACCACAAGAAATTGCGGTTGTCGCGAGCGCATGGACCCCACATCGTGGGTCCCTCCAGCGCGTGGTCCGCTTACATGGATACCCCGATGGCCACTTACTGACGCTGGCATAAGACATGCCGGAGCCGAGCGACCTCGGCGTCACAGACCAAGTTGGCACGGGCGCCGGGCCCCGACGTGCAAGAAGGGCAATCGCGCCGATGGCCAGCCTACAGGGGGACATTCCGGTGAGAGGGCCGACAGCAGCCCGGAAAAGTGCCCACGATCCTCCGCCAGGACCCGCTCATGCGGGACAATCGTGGCACTGTGGCGGTTCCGATGACGTCATCGCGAGGTCACCCGGTGCCACCCGCACTGTGGGGACCTTGGAGATTATGGCGCATCTCAACATCCGCAGGTCAGGTAGCCCCCTTGACCGGGATGGCCCTGCTCCCTGGGGGAGCGGCTTCGACAAGCGGCTAATGTTCACCAAGCGAAAGTGAGCATCCTGAGCTGGACAAGTCTGCGGTCGGCGCCATGTCCTCGTGTCCAGCCCTCATCGCCACCACGCTGAGGTACTCCCCTCGCTAACGGTCTCACAAGGGCGGCATGCACTGTCCCCGCCCGTGCGGTCATCGGCGATCCTTTAGCGGCATTTTCAGGTGCGAGAACCGGTGAGAACGTGGCCGCATGAACAAAGCGGACACGACCCATACGACGGTTTCGCCAACCTCGATCGGCATCAGCACCTCGACCGTCGACCAAGTGCCGCGGCTGCGGCCATCAGACGCTCAGCGGAGAGATGCCAGGCCTTCCCTGGCTGACGCCGTGGAGCTGGCCTGCCGGAGTTGCGCCACTCCCGCCACGGCTCGGTCGTACCGGGCAGCGCTATCAGCGTTCGCCAGGGTGTGTGCCGATCAAGGGGTGACCCAGTGCTCAGAGATAGATCCGTCGGTCACGGCCGCCTTTCCGGCCTCCCTCACGGGCCTTGCGGCAGCGACCCGCCACCACCGGCTGGCGGTGGTCAAGGCCTTCCTGCGCTGGGCGGCACAGGCTGGATGGTGTGATTCCACCAGCGCAGCGCTCATCACTCCGGGCCGGCGAGTGCGGCGGGCCACAGCCCCCACTTGGAGCGAGGACGACTGCCAGAAGTTGCTGTCGTCCGCCGAGACTTGGCGGGATAGGGCCCTGCTCTGGGCCCTGACGTCCACCGGTGCCAGGATCGGGGAGGTTGTCCACGCAACGGTTGGCGACTTCGACGGCCAGACGCTCCGGCTCTTCGGCAAGACTGGCACCAGAAGTGTGCCGCTGTCCCCGGACGCGCGAGACGCGGTCAGCTGGTATCTGCAGCACCGCCAGCCGCTGGAACCAGCAGCCCCCCTCTTTGCCAGTCGGCAGGGGCGGCTGTCCGAGCGGCAGGCCCGCGACCTGGTCTACGCCGCCTGTCGCAGGGCCAAGCTGGCGCCCCGAGGCCCTCACACCCTCAGGCACGCGGCCGCCACCCGGTGGCTTCGAGCCGGAGTTCCGCTGGTGGTGGTCTCGGCCACCTTGGGTCACTCCCGTCCCTCCACAACGCTGGACCACTACGCAGGAGCGATGGCCAGCTATCTGGCTCGCGGTCTGTCTTCAGATCCGCTCTGGAGCGAAGGAGAACACCAGGCCGTTGCCCATGCGGCTGGCAAGAGGCCGGAGGGGATGGCATGAGCCAGCAGCCCAGGGCCGAGGCTCAACCCTCACCCGAGAACAACCCGTGGCACGCCCAGATTCCAATGTCTCTCGCCGATCGAGCCCGTGACGCTGTCGCCGAGGCGCCCGGCCCCGTGCGGGCGATGGTCGAGTCCACGATCGAAGCCAGAACGGCCAACCCGGAGGACTCCGGCGCCCTGAACCAATGGCTGGAGTGGGTGGCATCCTTGCCATGGAGGAAGCTGCCGGCCCATGAGCCGATGAACATGAAGGAGGCGGCCAGGGTCCTCAACGCTGCTCATCTCGGTGATGACCCGGTCAAGCAACTCCTGCTCGATCGGATTCTCGGGAGCTGGCTCGTCAGCGGGACCGGAAGCAGGCATCGAGGCCAGCCCCTGCTGCTGGTGGGGCCTCCCGGTTGCGGCAAGACCTCCCTGGCTCGCTCAGCCGCCAGGGCGATGGGACGGGCATGCGTCTTCGTCAGCGTCCCAACCGCGGCGCGAGACGGCGTCTATCTGCTGGGGTGCTCCAGGGTGTACCGAGGCGCGGAACCAGGCGTGATCATCAAAGCAGTCCGGTCTGCGGGCACCTCCCGGGTGTTGCTCGTGCTCGACGAGTTGGACAAGACGTTCGATGGATCGGGCTCCGTCGGCCCCTCGGCCGCTTCCTGCTTGCTGGAGTTGCTCGACGGCAGCCACGCCACCTGGACTGATCGCTACCTGGAAGTCCCCTTCGACCTCTCGGAGGTGTTCTTCATCGCCACCGCCAACTCCCTGGAGAGTGTCCCTGATGCCCTGGTGGATCGCTGTCTGGTCGTGGAGCTCCGGGGCCTAAGTCCCGCCGAACGCGTGGAAGTTGCCCGGGAGCAGATCTGGCCGCAGCTACTGGCGCACTACGGGCTTGCCAAAGGCCTCTTCCCGCTGGATGACGACGCACTCCGGCACCTGGTCTTGGAGTGCGCCCGGCCTGGCGAGACAGGCCTGCGGGGGGTCGAGAGCCGGCTGGAGGCCTGCTTGCTCCGGGCGGC
>DATKSR010000005.1:0-20687 GCA_035531555.1 Candidatus Dormiibacterota bacterium | reverse complement strand
CAGGTCTTCGCCGACCAGGTGGTCGCCGGCGCCATTGTCGACCGCCTCCTGCACGATGCCACCGTGCTCAATATCCGGGGCCACAGCTACCGGATGCGAGCTCACCAGGAACCCACCACTCGCAAGGGAGGGCCTGCTGTGATTAGATAACTTTCGCCGTCAGGGACCTCTGCACTTTTCGTGACCAGAACCCTGCACAATTGCTGATCCCTAACACCAGGGCCGCTCTACAGTCGCATCCTCGCATGATCCGAAGGCTGAGCCCATCGGCCCATCAACCGTTTCTTCATAGCGTGTCCGTGAAAATGCCAATGTCCAACCGCCCGGGAAAGCCATGGGCACCACACCTGCACTGCCACGAGTCTGACGATCCGGAATGCCAGACTCGCGTATTGCAACTGCTGCACGTCCACACACCCTCAAGGGCCGAGACACGTCTAAGTGCCGTGCTGATCTCGGCACCCGACGCACTGGTCGCAGAAGCATGCGCCTCGACATTAAATACGGTGGCAACATCAGCCTCGATCCCAGTGAGCAATTCGCCGGTCACCTTATACGCCGCGGAATCACCACTCTTGAGCAGACTCCGGACTGCAGGAATCAGTTCCCCGATCTCGCGGCGATCATTCTTCACGCCCCGGCGAAACGCCACCCGCCCACCCAAGCCTTCGCAAACTTCTTGAAGCAATTCCTCCAGGGCTCGGCGGCCCTTTTGAGCCGCCCCGATCCTGTCGTCAGATAGTGAAGCTTCGGCCTTTGCCAGGAGCGCGCTCGTCTCGTAAAGCGCCAGACGTGGTCCCTCGGCGTAGGACCACGATGTCAATTCCAGGAACCCCCATCCGGATGAGTAGCGTCTAATCCGATCATAGAAGAGCGCATCGTGGGTGAATACCAGAAGCTGGCGATTGGCAAAGTCTTCGACTAAGACTTGGGCAAGTTGGCCCCGGTGGTCCGCGTCAAAGCTGTTTACGACATCGTCCAGGACGATGAATCCCAACTCACTATTGAATGCTTCAGCCATTGCCAGGAACAAGGCGATAGCCAACGAGTTCAAGTGGGACTCGCTCAAAACCCCATGTGGAGGACTCTGATCCGTTCCGTGGAAGTTGATGGAGAGCTCCAGCCCCTTGTCAGCAGACCGGACTATCTTGGCTTCTGATAGTCTTTCATTTGGATGAAGCTTCGTGTAGAGGTACCCTACCCGCGATGAGATGCGCTCCAGGATGCGCTCCAGGTGCTTAGCTTGTGCTTCTTGGTACTCTGTGAACACTGCGGTTGCTATGTCCGCGGCGGCCTTTGCTCGCGTCTCCTCAGATCTGGCCCTTGTCCACTCACGTGCTGCGGAAATCAGGAGTCCCAAGTCGAGTATCGACCGATCTCTTTCTGACGCAGGAACTGGCGCGGCAGCGTCAAGTATGAGGATTGCCCCCGCTGTCCAGACTTCGAGCTCTTGGATGTACGCTGAAAGAGGAGGCCAGGCTATCTGCGAATGTCGGCGGAGCCTTTCCTCAGCCTCTTCGATCGGTGTGCCGCTGGGGGGAGCCTCCAGGACGATCGACAAGCCCGCCGCCTGGCTAACGGCGGCCCTCGCCGCTCCCGCCATCTGCTTCAGCACCTCGAACGTCATAGCGGCAGGCTCCTGCGCGGACTGAATTCGCTTAGCCGCGTCCGCTAGGCCGCCGATGACCAGTCTGATGCGGTCTGCAAGCTCGTCTGACTTAATACCTTGGCCACAGAGTGGACAGGTATCCGTTGGGGATATCGACTCGACGTATTCTTGGGCTGTTGAATACAGGCTCAAGCGCAACTGGGACGATGCGTCACTCGTGTCAAGAGCGGCATTCCATCGATCAATTGGCGCGCGGTTTGGCGTCGCTTGGAGCGCCGGAAGAGAGGCCCGTACAGCGGCGACGCGATGGGCCGTTTCGGAGGACTCCGAACCCGGATACATTTGCTTTGCCCACGTTGGGCTTACCGCGGCCTGGAAAGTCTCCGGTGTCGGGAAGTCTACGGCCGCGCATCTGGTTCGAATGGCTTTGAGGACATCTACCTCGGTTGGCGCAACTTCGAATTGAGTCAGCATCGATTCACGCTGTCTAAGCTCCTGTTGGGTGGCCATCAACGCCTTTTTCAGATCGTTCATTGCCGTTTGGAGGTCTAATCGAAGCTGGTCTACGGCACGTAAGCCCAATAGGTCTGAGAGGTACTTCCACTTCTCGGCCTTGCGCTTGTCGACAAAATCTGCTAGCGTCCGGCCGCGGAGAAGAAATGGAGTATTCTGACCGGCCTCGATCGCAGCTTGTGGCGGCGAGTCGGGGTGCTGGACCTCACCCCCGAGGCGGCCGTCCGTTACAATCACGACCTTTGTGGTAAGACTTCCTTTGGCACCCAGGTTGCGAATCGCGTGTTTCCGTCCTTCGTGACTTAGGAAGTCAAGTCGTCCGGTGAAGTACCATTCAAGTGCGTCGGCGATCGTGCTTTTCCCTGTGCCGTTCTCGCCAAACAGCATGGTGCTGCGGCCCCTGGCAAAGTCGAGCTGGAGCGAGCCAGGTACGCCGCGAAAAGCAGTGACTTCGATACTCGTGACGCGCTCACGCACCGGTTATGTCACTCATCGCCTTCTTGAGCGCCCCAACTCGGTGCGGTAGGTCAACAGCCGCAGCATGCAGATTGGCGATATGGCTCGTGGACAGGCCCGGCACACGCAGCAGGGCGATCTCGAGCACTTCGCTTGGACCGAGCCGTAGGAGATCATCCGCAGCTGCAGGCGACTCCGACGGGGGCGGGTCGGTCATGGCACCTCCTGGCGCCCTACCTGCAAATGAGACATGGGACCGAGTGCGCTGTTGCTGCGCCGGCCAGATCCGTCGCAGTCAAGTCAGGATTCGTCAGCCTGGAAGTCCTCATAGTGGCGACTATAGCGCCGAATTGCCCGGTGGGGGCCTGGTAGCGAGCCGACGTCTCCCCCGCCCGCCCCAACTGATGGGGGAGGGCGAGGGGGGGCCGGGAGCGGCCCGCTCACGAGGTGGTGGCGGCCAGGGCCTCCTTGCCCCTGCGCTGCAGCGCGTCCGGCAACCGCAAGGGAAGTGAGGTTTCGGGCGCGCCGATGATCGCCGAGAATGCGCTGCTCTAGGTCGTCGTATGCCATGTGATCCAGTAAAGCAGCGCAGGACACTACCTGGGCGACCACAGCGAGCCGGGCTTCGGCGTTGGAGGCACGCTTGAGCTCAATAATCGTCAAGTCGCGTCGGGTCAATGGCCAGTAACTCCGAGCAACCGGACCCCAGGTGGACCTCCCTGCCCGCAATCACGAGCGGCGGGGAGCAGCTGGGGCGCGCCTTCGACAAGGTCGTGGAGCACTCCCCTGGCTGAAAACCCTGTCGGTGCCAGTACCGTCCATCCGTCCGAGGACCTATGCCAGAGTGAGGTCATAGTTCGTGCGCAACGATGCTCGCTGCCGGCAAAGTGCGCCTCGATCCTCTCCTTGGAGAGCACACGGAGGGGCGGACTCAGACTTGCTGAAAGTACTCTTCATCCACATGCACCTCTTCAACCGGACGGGAGGTGACACCAATTCCGTACTGCTTCAGCAGGTCGCAGAGCCTCCCCCCGTCGATCAGGTCGATGGGCGGAGCCCCGTCCCGGGTCGACTCGTGCTTTGCTTCCTGGGTGAACGTGCCAGTGGTGATGAGCAGCCCCTTATCGCCCCTTCCGGCCATGGCGCCGCGGAAGTCGCGCACGGCACCGGGGCCGACGCTTCCCTGGTAGCGCTTGCACTGAAAGAATACGGGGAAACTCAGCAACGAGACTCGATAGACACCTAATCCATCGATGCCCCCGTCGCCAGATCGTCCAGTGACGGATACGCTCACGAAGCCCGCCTCGCGCAATAGAAGCTGGGCGAGCCGTTCAAAGGAAGCAGGCTCCATCTTCCCGAGGGCATCCAGCAGCTCGTCCCTCCAAGACTCGTCACCTGAAGTCTCGTCCTCTCGTTCCTCTTGCACATCCGTTCCGTGTGCCACCCCCTGCTTCCCGCGTCGCCGGCTGCGATATTGGAGGCGAAGTGCGTTCAGTCGCACGTCAAGCTCTCGTTCGTGGTTCCCGGACTCCCTCAGCTCCCTCACCAAGCGCCGGCCAGCCTCCGTCAGTGACCACACTCCCCGTCGACTGTTGTCGACCAGGCCCATCCCTTTGAGCAGACTACGTGCCCAGGCGAGGCGGTACTCGATCTCGGTGCGCGGTCCGTCGTTATGCAGCTCGCTTTGCTGCTCCAGGGTGAATGCCATCAAGGTCGTCACCGCCGCCGGAATCTCTTCATTTGTCGCAGAACCACCCTTCTGGTCGAGCACAAGTAGGGTGGGCCATAAGAGGACCCGCGACCGTGGACGGCCTGACTCTGCCATAAGCCTCCATTCTCGCTCTGGGGGACCCGTCGTGTACATGGCCGCCGACCGGGACCCGAGTCTGCTCCAAGTCACTTCGAGTGCCACCTGCACCTACGCCCAACTCCCAACCAGGCGTACGTTCTCATTTTCTCCGATCTGGAGGGACTGACTGCGAAGTCCCTGTCCCGGAGCAGGCGCCGGCGGAGAGACTACTCTCCGGTCCCCTCCGTCCCTACATCTGCCTCCGCGCGCTCCACATACCGACAGAGCCCGTTGACAAGGCGGAGCTGGTCCACCGTGTGGCAGCGGGTCACGAGCAGAGTCGGGGACCCCACCATCACCGCCAGCGCCTGGGCTCGTGAGACCGCGACGTTGAGGCGCTCTCGGCTGAACAGGAAGTCCATACCGTGCGGAATCTCGTCCGTACTTGAGGTGGTGAGCGAGATGATCACCACCGCCGCCTCCTGACCCTGGAACCTATCGACCGTCCCCACTCGGGCGCCGGGAGGAAGGGTTCTCCCCAGCAGCGCCACCTGAGCGTTAAACGGAGCCACCACCAAGATGTCCTGAAGTCCGAGGGGCCGTTCGGCGCCGGTCCGGTCGATCCAAGATCTCCGCAGCAGATCCCCCACGGTCTCCGCTACAGCCGCCGCCTCCTCTTCTGACGACGCTCGGTTCCCCCGATGATCGGTCGGGACCCAGCGCAGGCCGGACCCAGAGATCCCTCCCGGTCCCGAGACCGTCTGGAGCTCACACCCCGGAAGGGATTGCAGGCGCCCGTGATAGTAGATCTCCGAGATGTACTCGCAGATGGTGGGGTGCAGGCGGTGGGTGTGGTCCAGAAACACCCCGAGGTTTGGCGGGATGGTGTCCGCATCTCCAAGGACGTGCTCCAGCGCGGAGACCCCGGCTCCCTTGGGATGCGTGCCTTGAGAGGGCTGGGAGAGCTGGCGCGGGTCACCCACCAGCACCAGGTTGCGCGCGGAGGTAGCGACCGCGCAGACATTGGCCGAAGAGAGCTGGCCCGCCTCGTCGACCACCAGGTAGTCGAGGCGCTGGTCCAGCTCCGGCCTGGAGAAGACCCAGGCCGTTCCCCCAATCACCTTGACGCCATCGTCGAGATCAACCAGTAGTCCGGCCACGTCGCCTCGTCGTGTCACCCCGGGGTCGGTGGCCCCCTGACCGGGATCAGCCTTCTGAGACGCTCGGAGCTCCCGCCCCTGAAGCCTGGATTCGGTCAGCACCGCCTCCAGCAGGTGCGAGATCACGGCGTGGCTGTTGGCCGTGACTCCCACGGTGTGACCGGACGCCGCCAGCTCGACCACCATCTTGGCGGCGGTGCTGGTCTTGCCCGACCCCGGGGGCCCCTGGATGGCCAGACACCCTTGGGTTAGGGCCGTGGCCAGCCTCACCGCCCCCACGTCGGCAGCCTCACCAGGAGCCAGCAGACCCTCCTGATCGACCAGTCCTCTCAGCCGTGGTGGTCTCCGCAGCAACAGATCGCGCACGCAGCGGTAGGGACCGGCCCCATCCATCCCGTGCTCAATCACGGACCGGGCGAGCCTGCGGAGTGCCTCCTGCTGATCCGAGGTGCTATATGGACCTGCGGGGATGAGGTGGCTGGGATGGGGCGCTCCGGATCGCCTGCCTCGCTTGAGATCGAGGGTCCCCGCCACCGGATCGATACGCACCAGACTGCCCGGGCTGGAAGCTTTCACACCCCGCTCCATCGCCAGCCGCTCGGCATCGGGATCCTTGACCACCTCTCCGGGCGAGAGCTTGTGCGGTTGATCGGGATCAAACCGGTAGCGATACACCACGGACTGCTTCACCTGTTCGACCTCGCCCTTATAGACGAGACCGGCAACGGCGTCTGAGTCAGCCCACAGGTCGTCGGCGTCGGAGTTCAGGACGCGCTGGAAGAACTGCCACCAGATTGGCTTGGCCTCCCGGCGGTGCCACTCGAGAAGATTGGCCAGCAAACGGGTGGCGACGGCGGGTGCCCCATCTGACCCGTCCGCCCTGGCATCCAGCAGGGCCTTCAGGCCATCTGTCTCCGACTCGTGCTCGTCGGGGACCTCCGCGATCTCCCGGTCCGGTGATAGAGGTCTGGGAGGAACGGTCCCGAATGTCTGCTCATACTCAGGCCGCCGGGCTTCCAACCAGTCTCGGAGGAGGCGGGTAGAGTCACAATCTACCCGGTTGTAGGCTTCCAGCTCGTCCAGGATGGTCTGATCGCCCGACTCCAGCCACCTCTCGTATTCCTCTATGGACGAGCCAGCATCGGTGATCGCCTCGGTGCGAGGTGGCATGTAAAGCGACTCCAGCTTCTTTAGCGAATAGGACGGGGTTCCAACACACACGCCCTGCCGCACCACCTGATACAGGTCGACCAGCACGCGGCCGCGCAGGAGGTCATCGACCTCTCGTTCCCTGGTTCCGTGACGCCCCATGAGCCGCTTGAGGGCTGCGGGCTCATACGGGGCGTAGTGGTAGACGTGCAACCCGGGACATCGCATGCGTGACTCGACCACGAAGTCAATAAATTCCTCGAACGCCGACTTCTCGGAGGCCTCGTTCTGGGACCAGAAAGCTCGGTACTCGAACTCTCCCCGTGCATTCGCCCAACCCACCCCGAGCAGGTATTCCAGGCCACTCGGGTCCACGTACGGATCGCCCTCTATGTCGAAGAACAGGTCTCCCCCATCCGGCTGGGGGAGGGCACCCAGCCCCAGGCCCGGCTCGGTGGTCGGCAGCAGCTGGTACGGAGGCGGCTCGAGGGGGCTGAGACGGCGGGTGACCAAAAGACTTGCCTGCCTGCGGAGCTTCTCCAGCACCGAGGTGGAAATCCCAGGAACCCTGGTCCCGGTGAAGGCGGCTAGCCCAGTGACGGTCGAGATCGGGGCCCCTTCGATGAGCCGGCGACGCTGTTCCGTGGACAGGCCGGGGACCAGGGACAGGTGATCGTCGGCTGCTCGCTGCGCGTCGCATCGCTCCCGCCACAGGCAGAGTGCACAGTGCTCAACGGGATTGGGGTAGGTAGCCTTTCGGTCGGCCAGAGCCTGTTGGAACTGAGCCTTGGCACTACGAAAGTAGGCGCTGAACTCGACCAGACGAAGCGACTCCCGCCGATGATCCCCGAGTACGACGTGGGCGAGGTCGGGAGTTCTTCCCTGCAACCTGGCCAGTTGCTCGGCGTAGGAGCACAGCTGCAGAACCGCTCCGGGCCGAACGTGGTGAGCGAGCTTGGTGTCCTCGGGTTCGTAGGAGTACGGGCCCAGCGAGCTCGGCGTCTCTACGCGGCTCAGGAAATCGGCGTACCCGACCCAGACAACCGGTCCCTGAGAGTCGTCGAAAAAGGCTGCCTGAAAGATCGCGTCCGCCCCGGTCGCCAGCGCTGCCAGGGTCGCTTGGACCCTCGCGGCTGGGTCGGGCCCGGTGTCTAGCGCTGTGACCGATCGGCCCAGCGTCTCCAGGGAGACCCGGTAGGCGCGCTCATGTGCAAGCCCACGGCGCTGGGCGGCGGTCTCCTCCACGGCTTTCGGAGGCTCCGCGAGTTCCCGCCGACCAACGCGCAGCGAAAGTTCGGTGAGATGCGGACACTCCAGGAAGTTGACCAGGTCGGTCGGGCCGACCACGAGCTGGCCGTCGCTCTGGTGCACAGGACCTCCCCTGAGTTCAAAGGGATGGGCGGGACTGGCAGAGATGCTACGACCCACGGTGCCGTGGTCCAAGCTGTCGTCTTCAGGACCCGGTGGAGGCTGCTCGACTTGGCCGGTCGTGCGCCACATCGTTGTGCCCCCCGTCCTCACGCCGAAGGTGGTGGCGCAGCTCGGGGCGACACCCAAGCCGAGGCCGCCCCTGGAGCCGCCGCACGGCGCCAACCGGTCGTCCTTCGACCACCCAGGTTCCCGGGAGCGACCGGCGGAGAGTTGCGATCACCGCCAGCTAGTCCGAGGGGCCGACATCCACCTCACCCAGCTGATGCGCAACGTCGAGCACCCGATCTCGACGCCCCGGTGGCACAAGTCCATCTACTGGATGGTGTGCGCGGACTTCGGGGCCCTGGTCTTCCGCAAGCTGTTCGGCCCCGAGGGTGCCGGCGAGTGCGAGGACGGCGGCTTGCCTGCCCTGGCGCGGCACCAAGGGGCCAGGGCGATCTCGACCCGCCTTTCCGGCCCGGGGTTCGCCGAGCCAGCGCAGGCGGTTCCACACCCCGGGCTCGGACTGAGCCCCCAGGCCACGCGCCACCCCGCAGTATCTTTGACCCGTCGGGAGCGCCAGAACGCCCCGCTCGGACAGGGAGGCCAGGTGTGGGATCGATGATCAGTTGGTTGGACCACTCAGAGGAAGACCAGCGGCGGGTCCGAGAGATGCTTCAGCTCTTTTCGGACAGGGACACGGTCGATGACCTCGGCATCGGGACCGTCCGAGATGCGATCAGCAATTCACTCTTTCCGGGCACATCGGTCATCCAGACCCGCGCCCGCTACTTCCTGTTCGTGCCCTGGCTCTTTCGCCGGGCAGAGCATCGCCACCCCCAACAGCTCGTGGCGAAGACCATCGACATGGAGCGCAACCTCATTGAGGCCCTGCGAGCCGGTGGTGACGTGGCAGGCCTGATCGGCGCCGAGGCCGGCAAGAACGTCCGCACCCTCCCATCGGCCATCTTCTGGGGCGGACTCGTCCGCTACGGCATCTTCCTTTCGCCGTCGCTGACGATCCGCCAATACGGTCGCCACGTCGCTCGAGGTCTCGCCGCCCTCGACAGCGAGGACGAGATCGGGGACCGCATCCCCTCGTTCTGGCAGCGCGACATCCCCGACCCACCATCCGACCTCTTCCAGTTCCAGGTCGCCACCTTCGACCTGACCCGCGATGAGGCCGAGTGGCTGTGCGAACGGATCATCTCCTCCGACCGCCCTAACCAGCCCGCCAGCCTGCTCACCGCGTATATCCGCGACCTCGGCCGGGGCAAGCCTCTCGTCGCCGCAGACGCGATGTGGGACGCCCAACTCCCCACGGGCACTCCGCAGTCGATCATAGAGCTGGCCCAACACGCCAAGCAGTTCTCCTGCGCCACCCAGGGCGCCGCCCTGCTCTACAACCTGATGCTCGCAGAGGAGCGGCGGGGAATCCATCTCGAACCGACGGACGGCACTTCGGTCGGCAACTACCGCGTACGTCTCGACAAGTGGACCGCCACGGCCTCTGGCATCCGACTGAACGCGTGGGCCGGACGGATCGCTGACTTCTGGGAGTGCATCCTCGACAATCGGGTGCACATTCCGCGCGAGACGCAAATCTTCCTCAATGAGTGGGCGCACCTCATCGTCGAGGATCTGCGACATCTCGACACCTCCCCGGCTGCTCGCGCCCTCATCCGGAATAGAGAGATTCAGCACAAGCGCGGTCAGGCTCGTCTTGCGAACAAGAAGCGCCTTCAGGAGTGGACCGGTGACGCAGGGACCAGACAGCTCCTGTTTCGATGGCCGCAGGTCCAGCGCATGCTGACCGACATAGCCGACGGTCTGGACCAGCCCCAAGCCGAGGGTGCACATGCTGTCGCCTGACGACCGGACTCTGCTGGTCGATCTCCTCGCACCGCCGGATGCCGGATTCCGCCTCGAACGTGCCGTTGCCACTACGTTCACGCTGCACCTCACAGCGCTCCTGCCGATACCGCTGGGACTGGCCGGCGCCGACCTCAGCTCGTCGACCGACCCGCTCAGCATCCTCCAGGCGATCCGGAACTACTCCGACCGCATCGACATCTTCTGCCAGGCCGGGCACGTGTCGGTGCCCTCCCAGCACAACGACCTCTTCGCCTTCCTCGAACCCATGGTCCACCAGGTGAAGGCGCCAAGCCCCGGCCACCTCTTCCATCCCAAACTCTGGGTGCTTCGGTTCGCCAACGACGACCGCGAGGAGAGGTACCGCCTCGTCTGCGGCTCCCGCAACCTCACCCATGACCGGGCATGGGATGTCGTCATCAGCCTGGAGGGTCGCCGCACACCCCGTCCCCACGCCGTCAATCGACCGATCGCCGATCTCTTGACGTCACTGGCCGCGCGCGTCCCCGCGGGCGTGGCGGCGGACCGTCGCGGCGCGATCGCCGAACTGGCCAAAGGTGTCCGGTTCGTCGAGTGGGAACGCCCGGACAATGTCATCCCTGGCAGGGATTGGCTAGCCTTCCACCTCTTCGGTCCCAGCCGTGCCGCTGCCCCGAACATGCAGGGCTACCGTCGACTCGTCGTCTCGCCCTTCCTCAACGATACGGGCCTCGATGCGGCATGGCCGGATGGAGCCGGCGTCTGCGTTCTGCTGTCGCGAGGCGAAGAACTCAACGCTCTCGGAGACCACTTGCGGGACTCGCTCGAACAGAACGCCGACCTTCGAGTGCTCGACGAGACCGCCGCCATCCCCAATCCGGACTCCGACGAGGCCGGACTGCGATGGTCACTCTCCGGGCTCCACGCCAAGCTCTACATCGTCGAGCGCAACAAGGAAGCGCACGTCTTCCTCGGTTCCGCGAACGCCACCGACGCGGCATGGGGCGGAAACGATGAGTTGCTCGTCGAGATAGTTGGCAGGGTCGGAACCTACGGCGTCGAAGCAACCCTCGGCGAGTCGACCGGGTTCGGTCGCATCCTGCTGCCGCACACACTCGGCGACGCCGTTACTGAGACCGCCGAAGACGAACTCCGGCGCACATTCGAGAATGCGCTCCGTGAGCTGAGCGCGCTCACCTACACCGCCACAGTTGAGGGAGAGCGCGAACACCCGCTGCTCTGGGTTCGCTCTGACGAGCCGCTGCGCGCGGCCGGCAGCCTCCCCCGGGAGACCGAACTCACGGTCGAGCTTCTCACCATCACCGGCCAGCGTCACCGGCTGGCCTTGGGAGTTCGCCTCGACCAACGCTGGCAGCTCTCCGAGGTCGAGGAGATTACACCCTTTCTCGTTATGCGCCTTGCCTCCGGGAAGGGAGCGGCGAGGGTGGAGGTCAGCTCAGTCGTGCTGGCCCGCTTGGTCGGCGATCCGGCTGATCGACTCGATCGAGTACTCGCCCGCCGTATCGGCAACACGAGCGAATTCCTCCGCTTCATCCTGCTCCTGCTCCAGCTCGCCGGCCGCGAAGGCTGGTTCCCCGAGGGCCAGGGCGCAGGAGCCTTCGGTGCCTTCGGAAGGTGGGAAGGCGGCGGTTCCGGAGTCCTGGAGGCCGTCCTTATCGCACTGGCCTCATCGCCCGCCACGATCGACGACATCGATCGGCTCGTCAAGCAAATATCCGCCACCGAACAGGGCAGGAGGGTTCTGCCCGACGGCTGGGACGCGTTCTGGCTCTCGGTTGTCGGCGCCCGATCACGACTGGGGACTAAGCCATGAGCGATCACTCCGGTGACTCCGCCATTGCGGTCCTGAAGGACTTCCAGGTCGACACCGCCGAGTACGTCCTCCGCCGCCTGTACGACGACAGCATCACCACCGACCGGTTCCTCGTCGCCGACGAGGTCGGTCTGGGCAAGACCCTGGTGGCGCGACACGTCATCGTTGGTGCCATCGACCGGCTGCAGCACGACGACCGAGTCGACCGCATCGACATCATTTACATCTGCTCGAACGCCGACATCGCCCGCCAGAACATCGCCAAGCTCGACGTGCGCGGTGATGGCACAAAGCCGCTGTCTACGCGCATCACCATGCTCGCCACTCAGCTGCGTGACCTCAACCGGAAGATGCCAGACGGCAGCAAGACGGTGAACCTCGTCGCATTCACACCGGGCACCTCCTTTGACAAGGGCCATCGCAGCGGACGAGTTGAGGAGCGCGCTCTCCTCAACTGGCTCCTGGAGCCCGTGATGGAGGGCAGCCGCGCCCAGCGGAACGCGCTGCAGCGCATCCTCAGGATGGACGTCAATAAGCAGCGGTGGGACGCGATCTGCGCTGGTCTAGACGATCCCGAGGCACTCCCCGACGCCACAGTCACCAGAAGGTTCCGGTCTGCGATCCGCCGGTCGCGGGTGCTGGCGGACCTGCTCGACTTCACGGACGAGATGCGGGGACGCTCCCGCTTCAATGCCGACCAGAACCGGCGGCGTCTCGTGATCGTCGGCTCCCTCCGTCGCGAACTCGCTAAGGTCAGCGTCGACTGCCTCGAACCCGACCTGGTCATCCTCGACGAGTTCCAACGTTTCAAGCATCTCCTCGAACGGCCGGAGACCGACGCCGGGCGCGAGGTCAGCGAGCTTGCCCACGACCTCTTCACCGCCAAGGACGTCAAGGTCCTGCTGCTCTCCGCAACGCCGTACAAGATGTTCACCTTCGCAGAAGAGCGCGCCCTGACCGGCGACGACCACTACTCCGACTTCATCGCCACCGTCGACTTCCTCGAACAGCCCCGTGGGGACGGGACCACTTGGCGCCTGAGAGAGGCACTGGCCGACTTCCGACGCCTGGCCGTGACTGGCGGCGATCCTCAGGCCGCCAAGAACCAAGCCGAGGAGCTGCTGCGCAAGGTCATGTGCCGAACCGAGCGTCCCGTCTCGGGAATGGCTGACATGCTCCGCGAGAGATCCGACCAGCCCGCCCCACCGACCCCCGAGGACCTCCTCGGCTTCGTTGCCCTCAAGGGCATCGCCGACGAGGTCGGCGGCGCGTTGTCGGTCGAATACTGGAAGTCAGCTCCGTACTTCCTCAACTTCATGGACGGCTACCAGCTCTCCGAGAAGTTCCGACAGCACGACCTCGACCCACCGAGCCGCCAGGCACTGCTTACCAACGCGCAGGTCATCCGCCGCTCCGATCTACTTGGCAAAGACGAGATCGAGCCGGGCAACGCACGGCTGCGTCAGCTCATGGCTGACACCGTAGATCGCGGCCTGTGGCAGCTACTCTGGCTCCCGCCCTCGATGCCGTACCACGAGCCCGCCGGTCACTACGCCAAGATCGATCCCGCGTCCGTCACCAAGCACCTCATCTTCTCCAGCTGGGCCGCTGCTCCCACCGCGATCGCCTCGCTGCTCAGTTGGACTGCCACCAACCGGATGCAAGCTGCCCTCTCCGGAGAGGGTCCCACCCGGCCCCGGCTCGCTTACCGCATGGAGGAGGGACGCCCGGCGGGCATGACCGCCCTCGTCCTGTTCCTGCCGACCCCAGGCCTGGCGGAACTCACCGACCCGCTGGACTTCGCTCGCCAGGTGCCAGCCCAAGTCCTCCCCGCCGAGAGCGCCATTGCCTACGCTGAGGCCCGGGTCGCGTCGCGTGTTGGTGCCGCCCGACAGGCCAGCTCCTCACTCAGCCGCGACACCTGGTTCTGGGCCGCGCCGTTCGCCATCGACGGCACCGACGAGCACTACCAACTTGCCGAGGTCATCTCCGAGAAGGACAGCGCCTCAGAGGACCGCGGGCTGGTGACCCACCTCGACGCGGCGGACCAGGCGGCTCGCGACGACGTCGACCTCGGAGCCCACCCGCCAGACCTCACCCGTTGGGTCGCCCTGGTGGGACTCGCTGGTCCCGCCAACGTCGCGTGGCGTGCGTTGCGCCGTGTCACTGCCGGCATCCCCGGGCTCACGGATGACGGTGTGCGACAAGCCGCAGCGGTCATCGGAGCCGGGTTCCGCTCGCTCTTCAACCGACCGGAAGTCATGGCGTTGCTCGACAGCCAGGGCTCAGACCTTGCCTATTGGCAGGTCGTACTGGAGTACTGCCACGGCGGCAATCTCCAGGCCGTCCTCGACGAGTACCTACATCACCTCGTCGGCAACCTGAACCCTGCCAGCGACGATGCCATCCTCGCCCTGGCTGTCGACGTGCGAGCCGCGATCGCTCTCCGCGGTGCCCCACTCCAGGGATTCGACCCATCCCATCCCGATGCGCCGCTTCACTTCAACCCTCGCTTCGCGCTGCGCTACGGATCTGCGAAGGGCACCGTCAAGACCGATGATAAGTCAGTCGAGCGTATGTCCGACGTCCAAGCCGCCTTCAACTCACCGTTCTGGCCGATGGTCCTCGCCTCGACGTCAGTCGGCCAGGAGGGAATGGACTTCCACTGGTGGTGCCATTCCCTCGTCCACTGGAACCTGCCCGCCAATCCCGCTGACTTCGAACAGCGGGAAGGTCGAGTCCATCGCTTCAAGGGCCACGCGGTCCGAAAAAACGTCGGTGCCGCACACCGCGAAGAGGCGCTCAGCTCCGCCGTCGGAGATCCCTGGGTTGCAGCCTTTGCCGCCGCTGAACTGCGTCGCCAGCCCGACATGAACGACCTGTGGCCGTGGTGGACCTACCCCGGCGACTCCAAGATCGAACGTTGGATCCCGTCGTTCCCGCTGAGCAAGGACCAGCAGCGCGAATTGCGGCTCAAGGGCCAGCGTGCGCTCTACCGCCTCGCCTTTGGCCAACCGCGCCAAGAAGACCTCGTCAGCATCCTGTCCCAGCAGGGATACGCCGACGATCACGAGCGCCTCGCCCAGCTCCGGATCGACCTGCGACCGCCCAAGCACCGCGCCCTTCGGACATAGGTCGCGGAGAGCGACGCACCTCTTGTCGCACCTTGGTCGTCGATTCGCGCCGTAACTCGCGTTACCCCACACCCTTTGCCACCCATGGCCTCCTGACTGGAGGCTCACATTGAGGGTTCATCGTGCCCTTCCGTCAGGCCTGGCTTCCACCGCTCCGCGGCGGTCGCAAGGCATAAAGACCTCAATAATACTGGCGTTATCAGCACATGGCCAAGAGGGTCCGTGTGACTACAGGCCCGGCAGCTGAACTGAGGCTCGGTTAGCCGTGCCAGGGTGGAAGTCGTAGAAGCGAGGCGCCCCTCGGGAGGTCGAGCCCCTGCAGGATGGCTTGCTGGCCGGGTGTGAGCAGGGAGCGCTGGGCGACTGTGCCGTGGTCGGTGACGAGAGCCACCAGGTGCAGCTGTCGGGACCCCGGAAGCCGGTCCAGTCTGACGAGCCCACCTGATGGCCCACGGGCACGGAATCCACGGCTGGTCCGCCAACAGACCTTCCGAGTCGCGGTCGGCCACCTGGCAGATCAGGCCAACGCCGCCTGCGGAGACGGCCCCCATCCCGCCGCAACTGATCGGGGAGTGGCGAGCCGCAATCTCGGCCCGCTTGCGGGCAGCGGCGGTCTCGGCTAGGCTGCTGGAATGTCTAGGAGCCCAGTTGCATACCTACTGGTTTACCTAGCGGGCGGGGGTAGCAGCGATCCCTGGGCCGATCTAGGCGAGGACCCCGACCTCGAACAAGTCCCCATGACCTGGGGAATCTGCCGCACGAATGTGCGTAATTGGACCCGCGAGGCGGACGACCTGTTCTTCATCGCCAAGGCCCACGGAAATACAGGCCAGGAGTCGTACTTCCTCGCCGCCTGGTTCCGGGTGGCGGAGCGAATTGGACATGCCCAGGCCCGACATCGGTTCGGTCGCCGACCGAACTTGATCCTTGACGACCTTCCACCAGGACCGGACCTGCGATCCCAAGTGGCGACATACATCGAGCGGTGGAACTCGGAGCTGCAATGGAACGATGGCCATCCAGACCGGACCTGGCTGGCCTCTGGCGACTGGAGCCCTGACGACTTCACGGTCTCCGTCGAAGGAAAGGCCTACGGTCACGCTCACTGGGATTGCCACCCTAATTGGCGACGCCGCCTCGAGGCCCCCTACTTTGTCGCAGATCCGGAAGTCGGCGGAAGACTCGCACAGCCTATCCCGTGGGCTTTGGTGACGGCCCAAGCAAGCCCCGCACTGACGACATCAGACCGCCTAACCAACCGTTCCCACCGCCACGCTGCCCAGCGAGTGCGGAATGCCGACGACCTCGCTCTGCTCCGTCATCTCATCAAGGACCCGGTCGGCGCTCCCTGACTTCATGCCCGCCGCTGACCTCTGGGCTGGGATTAACCCGACCACGAGGGGCTGCACACGCCACGACTTCCTATGGGCGGCGGTGGAATTGGAGGTCTGGGAGACCTGCCCGGCGGGACCGCTGAGGTCCCGCAGCACCAACCGCTGCAACTCCGGGGATGGGGCGAGCCGCTCGAGGTCCGGTTGGCAGAAGAGGGATCTCTGCTGGCGGAATAAGTCGCTACTCACGTCGAACTTATCACGAAGGCCAGCCTAGTCTCCGGGCCATGCCATGCCGGCTCGTTCAGCGGCAGGGCGGAGCATCCCGACCATGTACTTGTCCTCCAAGCTCTTCGGAATTCTAAGCTCAGCGAGACCGGCCTCAACTTCAGGCCTGTCGGCTAGGCCTAAGCGGTGGATCGAGACGGCTTCATATATCCGAAGCATGGAGACGAACTCACCTGGATCCGCATGGTCTTGACCTTTGGTCCCTCCGAGTCGAGCGGCGTCGTCATAGTATTGGAGACCCTTCGAGACGTTTCCGGCCGCTAACTCGATCAGGCCTCGAGTCGCGACAAGGGGAGCGGTAGCATCGTCGGTCATCCGGATCACCTCCCTGGCCAAATCGAGATGCCCAGCAAATACGAGAGCATAAGCCACGTCGTTGCGGAGGCCACTGTTCCCCGGCATACGCTTCAGGGCATCGAGGCCAAGATGGGCCGCCCTGCCAGAATCGCCCATCGCGTCTGAGAGCAGGATTATCGCCGTGCCGGCCGCTCTGGGGTCTAGCGGCGAAGCGCTTGTCCATCGCCGAGCATCCTCAGTAGCACGCTCAAAGTCTGCCGCAAGTAACCCGATTTTCACCGTAAGCGGAAGAACGGTTTCGGCATCAGTCTGTTTTTCTAGACGATCCTTTATTACCGGCAGATCTCCGAAATCCCCAATCCGATCCAGCATCTCGCTGTATACGCGCGCCAAGTAAATCGATCCCCCGCCAAAGCCACGTAGTAATCGCAGCACTACGTCTGTCGAGGATGAACGCGAGCGTGATCCAGCCCGCCACTCGAGGAATGCAAGTGTGCCTTCAGCGTCGGCCAGCGGACCGCTCTCGACGAGGCTGCTGGGGACTTGCACTGATCGTCGGAGGACCCGTATCCCGGCGTGTAGATCTCCCTTCGCGAGTAGCGCTTGGCTTAATATGAGGGAGAACTTGGGATCGTACCCTCCGGATGCAGCCATCGACCTCTCAGCTTCACTGGATGCTGCATCCCACTCTCCAACTGCCGACAGGTAGGCACAGAGCGCCGAGCTAGCCTCTCGATTGAGCGGGAAAGTCGCAACAGCCTCTCTTGCCGAGCGCACCGCTTTTTCGGGATACCCTAGCGCGGCGTGGGTATACGCGAGGTTCATGAGTACCGCCAGACTAGGGGATCCTCCACGAGTCGCAATTCGCAAATTGTGGATCGCCTCCCCGAATCGTCCCAGACGAAGTAAGAGGTATCCCCTAAATGACGCGGTTTCGGGATCGACGCTGCTGGATAGCCGCGCGAGAGCTTCGGCATGATCGCGCCGCTGCTCCGCAAGTGCGGCATAAATCAAATTGAGCGGGCCAGTGCGTCCATGAGTCTTGGAGAGGAGAACTTCAGCCTCGGATGCTTTCCCTGATCCGGCCAGGACCATTGCGGCGACGTAGAGACTCGGGGCGTTCCAAGACAGCATCTCACTAGCCGCCTTGTATTTCTCGAGGGCTTCTCTCGCATGCAAACGAAAGACCTCCCTTGCTTCTATCGCAGCTTCGTCCCGAGAGCCGGTAAGCAGCAGGGCCTGAGCGAGACGTGCGACGGTGGTGACGGATTCAGGTGCGTACTCCTTGAGCCTGCGGGCTTGGCGTACAATTCCTTCTCGCTCATGGGTCTCGTATGCGATACGGCGCTCGTGGCCCGGGTCTACTATCTGCGACTTTCGGAATGCGGGTATCCGACTCTGTAAGGTGATCAAATCTGCGACGGCCACGGCAGGGTAGGACACGAGGTGCGCGTGTGACATGTCGGCACTGCTTGGCACGGCTGGAGATGTTCCAAGCTGCATAGTGAAAGCGCCGTTTACGTCCAAAACAGTGTTTAGTAGGGTCAAGAGTGACGTCCCTGAGATATCGTCGTCAGCAACTTGCCCAAGATGTCTATTCGCCGCACAATCCAATTGAGGTCGTTATTAGGGACAGTTGAGTTCCCAGCCCTAGTGTATGGCGTGCGACGATCGGGGTCTGGATCGCAGAGTTGACGCACTAGCGCCACAGCTTCGGTACGGATCGAAGCGGGTAACTCTGCCGCGAAGACTTGGTAGGCGACGTCGAACCAGTTCCTGATCTCCGGAATGCGGGACCGGTATTTAACCGGCCAGCGTGACGATGGCAGACGAAGGTCGGCTGCGATGATACCTAACCGTGGCTGCAAGGCGATCCCGGTGAGGCCTTGACCTGTCGCTACTTCGAAGAGCAACGAACCGAGGCCGTAGAGATCAGAGCACCGGTGTGCTTGTCCTTGGTCGATCCCTTGCATCCAAAGGAACTCCGGGGGAGCGAATCGCGGATCACCGCGTCCGATCGAATACGAGCTTAGTTGAGCCCCTGACGCCTGGGTTAGGTCCCGTGCCCGGCCGAGATCTGAGACCTTGGTCTCGACGACGTGACGGGGTCGACTGAACAAGAGGCAATTTGAGCTCTTGAGGTCTCTGTGCACGATGTCTCTTAGATGCATCTGGTGGACGCCGAGGGCCACATTGCGATAGTGGAGTATTCGCTCTGTCCACGGAATCTTGTCGCGGTGGGCGAGCAAGTAGTCTAGAGATCGATCAGCCAGCTCCATTACGTGGAACTGGATTGGGAACGGAACCGCGGACCCTAGGAGCCTGGGGTTTGTCACAGAGGTCGTTTGCGAGTCGAGAAGCTCGACTACGTTGGTGGTGCCCGTGAGCCTAGCAAGCAACTGGGCCTCATTCTCGAACTCCCGCACCTCTTCTAGCGTAGCTCCGAGCCTCAAGACCTTCACGGCAACACCTGTCCCCGTGGGAATGTGAGTACCACGGAATACAGTCCCGAAAGCCCCCTCGCCGATACAGTCGAGGAGGTCGTAGTCGCCGATGGAGCTACCAATCAGAAAGCTCGCACTGATCATCTGTTTACTGCGTCCTCGGCGTTTACCGGCGCTGCATACTTTGTACGTAGAAGATTAAGGAGCTCGGGGTGGAGGCTTAGAATCGCTTGCACATCGGCGGGCACACGTCCCTGAGCCAATTCGACAAGATCGTCACTGACGCCGTAGTACTCCGCGGCACGACGCGCTACGCTGGTGCTGGGTGACTTTTCTCCCCGCTCCAGGCGCGAAAGGTGTGACGGTGCAATCCCTAGATCAGCCGCGACCTTCCTTAGCGATCGCCCGCGGCTCTCTCGCAGTTCTCGAAGTAGCCGAGATGTCTCCTTCGCCCGCTCCACAGCACGAGTAGTGTACCTCATTGTTGCCCAGGCAGGCAACATCGGGATAGCTACGATCTTCCCTGCCCACCCGCCGCAACTTATCTGGGACAGCGGCTGGGGGAGGGGAGCGGCAGGCGGGTCCAGCCAGCCCGCGGACTGAAATACCTGGCCCCTGGCCAGGGCGTCACGAGAGCCACCTGTGTGAGAGACTGCGCCGGTGGTCGCCTACGAGTTGGCCCATCCGGAGGTCGCAGTTGGATCCGCACGCCACTACCTGGCGAACCTCGAGGCCCTCCGCTCTGGCCCGGGTGCCTCTGCACCCGCCAAGGACGCTGCCTCCGCGCTGATCCAGACGCTGGAGACCGCCCTGATCAGGGGTGGAGCGACCACGCCCGGGGCGATAGCCTTTGGGATGGGGTCTCTGGGGGCGATGTCGGGCTCCCCGGAGCTGGCACGGTTCCTCAACCAGCAGCAGCTGGGGGTGGGCTGGGACGGGGCAAGGATAGTTGCCATTGGCACCGAGGCTGCCGATGATCCCCGCAACCCCGGGGGTGTGCCCTGGCAGGCCCTGCAAGCGGTCCTCATCCTGGCCGGCTCACCGACGGCGCTAGTGCGCCCGATGGTCACCGGGAGTCAGTACTGGGCGAGCTGCGTGGATCGCGGCCTGCCACCCGAGCCCTGGCGCCCCATCCATGTCCACCCGAACGACTTCGAGCAAATCCAGAGGCGAGCGGTGAACCACACCTGGTGCAACCTGGCTCGGGTGGTGGCGGACGAGTCGGAGGGCTGGCGATCCCTCTTGGACGTGGGGGCCAGCCCGGCTCTCGGCGACCTCGTCTACCAGATAGAGCGTTCTGCGAGAGGAGCCAAGCGGTCGCTGGATGGGCATGCCCCCACGGATGAACGCACCGATTGGCTGGTCCAGGAGGTGCTCCCGGAGCTTCGCAAGACCGCGCGGGTACTACTGCTTCACGGCTTC
>DATKSR010000004.1:0-4002 GCA_035531555.1 Candidatus Dormiibacterota bacterium | reverse complement strand
GCAGCTCAGGGGGCAGCTCAGGGGGCAGCTCAGGGGGCAGCTCAGGGGGCAGCTCTGGGGGCAGCTCAGGGGGCAGCTCAGGGGGCAGCTCGGGGAGCAGCTCTGGGGGCAGCTCTGGGGGCAGCTCAGGGGGCAGCTCTGGCTCCCCATCGCTACCTGGTGGGATGCTTACTGGCTCGCCTGGTGCCGTGGTGCGCTGATCGGTGGCGCGACGGCTAAGCAGCCGCTCTTGGACCAGCTGGCGGCCGTAGAGAACGCCACACGGGCTCTGGGCTGGTGGTGGCCAATGCGTGGCGCCGTAGTCATGTCCGACCGGCCGTCACGCCTGTCCAGAGACGAGCAAGGACGGCTTCATGCCGGCGACGGGCCCGCGCTCGGCTATCGGGATGGATATGGCCTCTGGGCCTGGCACGGCGTGCGCGTCACCCAGCAGGTGATCGAGTCTCCGGAGACGCTCATGCCGGCAGAGATCCTCCAGGAGCGCAACGCGGAGATTCGGCGCGTCATGGTGGAGCGCTTCGGCCCGGATCGCCTGATGTCGGCTACAAATCCCGATGTCCTGCACCAGGATGTCGACGGTGTCGGCAAGCCGCGGCGCCTGCTGCGGATCCGGCTCGAGGAGGATGAGCCGCTCGTAATGGTCGAGGTAGTCAATTCTTCGCCCGAGCCCGACGGCGTGTTTCGAAATTATCTCTTGCGCGTGCCGCCGGAGACGCAGACCTGCCACCAGGCGATCGCTTGGACGTTCCAGAAGAAATCCGACGACTACGAGGTGGTCAGGCAGAGCTAGCGACGCGACATCGGCGATTCAACAACAGACCCACAAAGAGGGGTAGGTCGGCCTTGGTTTGGATTCGGCACAACGACGGCTTCTACTCGCACCCGAAGGTGATCCAGCTGGGGGCGCACGTGCTTGAGGCCGTGGGCTTGGACACGCTGACCTCCTGCTGGTCCGGACAGCAGTTGACTGACGGGCACGTCCCCGATGCGCTGGTGATCCAGCTAGCACGTCGCCGCGTGCCGAAGGTAGTGGACGCGCTGCTCGCGACCGGCCTCTGGGATCGCTGCTCAGAGCACTCGGGGTGCTACCTCATCCATGACTTTCTGGACCGCAATCCGAGCAAGCAGGACGTGGCCTCCACTAGGCAAGAGCGCGCCGCGGCGGGGCGTAGGGGCGGCCTAGCAAGAGCTAAAGCCGTTCCCAAGCAAGACCCTAGCAAATCACCTGGCGTTGCTGAAGCCTTGTCTAGCCCCCGTACCCGACCCGTACCCGGCCCGGTACCCGTCCCCAAAGAAAAGACAGCTAGCGCTGTCGAAAAGATCGAGGCGTTCGCCGACGAGATCCGGGCCCTGTTTGAGATCGAGAGGTCGTCCCGATCGGGAACCGGGCTCATCCTGCTCACCGACAAGCGGCAGCGGCATGCTCGAGCCCGGCTTTTGCAGCCCTACCCCCTAGCGGACTGTGAGGACGCGATTCGGGGCTGCCTCGCTGACGTGTGGTGCCGCAAGACGGCCAACGACAACATGGCCTACGCACTTCAAAATGGCGAGACGCTGGAGAAGTACCGGGACCTCTGGCGCAATCGCGAACCCCAGCGTCGCCACACAGAGCCGCTCACGGATTCACAGCGTGGGCTGGAGCCGACCCGCATCGGCCCCGGCGACTTTGCTGGGCTGAGGGAGTCGGCATGAGCGAACTGCACATCTCCCTCACCCTCTCGCTGCCCGAAGAGGCAGTCACCCAGACCTTCGTGATCTTCGGGAAGCGGGGCATCGGCAAGAGCAACAGCGCTGTTGTGATGGCCGAGGAGATGGCCCGGGTCCTGGCGCGCTGGGTGGCGCTCGACCCGGTGGGCCACTGGTGGGGCCTCAAGGCCAAGGGCGACGGCTCCCCCGGGCTGGAGGTGCTGGTATTCGGCGGACCCCACGCGGACTTGCCCCTCGAGCCGACCGCCGGTGCTCTCATGGCCGACCTGGTGCTCGACTTCGAGGTCCGGGTGGTGCTCTGCACGGTGGAGTTCAGCCGGGCCGAGCGAGCCCGGTTCGTCACCGAGTTCTGTGAGCGGCTACTCCACCGGGAGCTCATCGAGCGGATCCCGCTGCATGTATTCCTCGAGGAGGCGGATCAGTTTGCACCACAGCGGCCCTTCCCCGAGGCTCGGAGCAACGGGAACGGTCGGCAATACAGCGGACCAAAGAACGGTTGGAAGGCGATGGCGATCGCTGGTGGTAGGCGGCGCCCACAGCGGGACGAGGGCGCCTGAATGGCAGCCCGCATTCGTCCTGCTGCCCGCGGAGACAACGGCCGGTTCATCCCTAAGCTCGAGGTCGAGTTCGACGGGGTGAAGCGCAGCTGCTACTTCGCGGACCTTCAGGCGCCTGAGGTCGTGGCACGGCCCGTTCCGGGGATTCGGGGGAAGATCGGGACGCTGATTTGTGTGGTTCTCGGAGTGGGGCCGTGACCGCCATCGCCCGGGACGGGCAGCGACAGATCGCGCTGGCGATGACAGAGAGGGACCTCCAGTGGGACATCGTCAGTCTCGCGACGGCCTTGGGGTGGCGCTGCTTCCACGCCCACGACGCGAGGCGATCGGCTGCTGGATTTCCCGATTTGTGCCTGGCGCGGCGCGGCGACGTGCTGTTCGCTGAACTCAAGACGGAGCGCGGCCGGCTCAGCAACGCGCAGATCGCGTGGTCGGAGGAACTGCCCAACTGGTTCTGCTGGAGGCCGACCGACTGGCTCAGCGGAGCCGTGCAGGATGCGCTCAGGTGAGCCGAGTAGAGGGAGAGCGGGGATGAGCCGACTTTCGCTCGACGTGATTGACTTCTGCGCCGTCGAGTGTCGCCTTCAAGGCTCTGGCGAGGATTCCGTCGGGTGGATGTGCCGGGCCTGGGCGCGAGCTAGGTACGGGCGACTAGCGCAGCCCGCCGTGGCTCACGTCCTGGGCCTGGGGAAGCTGGTTGAGCCGATCAAGAACAAAGGTGGCTTTCGCAAGGTCGGAGTGCGCGTCGGACGGAACCTAAAGATGGACTGGCGGCTAGTTCCGGATGCAATCGACCACCTCTGCTGCTCCTGCGGCCTCACTCCCGCTGAGTGGTTCCGCGAGTACGAGGAGATCCACCCCTTCGTTGACGGCAACGGACGGACGGGGCAGATTCTTTTCAACTGGCTGAACGGCACCCTTGACAAGCCGGTCTGGGCACCAAATTGCTGGGGCGATGAGCGTCGTATTCCGGGGGCCGGTGCCCCCGAGGGAGACCAGGGATGAGTGACGAGACGACCATGACGCAGACGGCCCCTCACCCAGCCGCGCTTGCGGACCTAGTGAAGCGAACGAAGTACCGGCCGGGCTGGACGCTCTGGCTGGAGGATACCGACCGTGACCAGGACGCCGAGGGCAACGTCGTGGGCAAAGGTCTGACGCTGGTGATCACTACGCTCGGTTACAACGCCTACAGGCCCAGCGACGGCGAGACGTATCGCGTCCACCACTACTTCATCGTCCCGGCTGCGACCTGGGATGAGCGGGCGTGGCGGCGCTGGCTGTTCGATCAGTTCGTGCTGGTCGAGACCCATGAGGCGATGGAGTTCTTCCGCATCGACAAGCACCGGCCGTACGCGCCAAACCACAGCCCCGGCCGGAACCCGTACACGATCCACGAGCGCGGCACCGAGAAGGATGCGCTCACCAACTTCCGGGGCGAGATGACGAAGGGTACCGTGTGAAAGCAACCAAGGAACTCGCCGGAAGTCATGCGTTCGTCCCGGCGTGTCTGGCAAAGGATCTGTGCGGTCGTTGCTGGCCTGATCCTCCGGCTCTTGAGGGGAAGCCCGGGGAGGAGCCTAGCCATGCCCACTAGGAGGAAGGACCTGACAGCGCAGACGACGCACTATGAAGGCGACGGCTGTGTGCCTGCCCACTTCCCTGGGCTGACGCTCCTCTCTCCGGAAGCGATGGGGCGCCTAGAGCGCGGCGTCTGCGTCACCTGTGGAGAGCGCCC
>DATKSR010000003.1:0-33781 GCA_035531555.1 Candidatus Dormiibacterota bacterium | reverse complement strand
AGAGCAGATTAGACAGAGCGATTCGCAGCGTCGGTCCGCTGGCGTACAACACGGTCGGACCAGTTTCACTGGTGATTCACGGCTCTACAACCCGCTTCGCTCCCTGCCGGCGGCCCGACACGGCTCCGGTCCTAAGAGTCGACGGTTTGGCGCGTGTCCAGCTGGAAAGCGAAAAAATAGAACGCTGGCTCCCGGACGCTCGTCTGCTCGGTCCAGTCGCGCTGGAGCTTCGGCCTCCGCCCGCTGACAGGAACACTCATCGCGACGCCTCTCCGGATGGCACACAGGCATGGGAATCAGGAGGAATCAGCGTGATCGCTTAGCGCTCCGTCGAGACAAGTTGGGAAGGTACCGTTGCCGACGGCCACGGAGTACAGAGGGGTTCGAATGGCGACTTTGATGAATTGCCGGTGACCTGGGCAGCGCGCACCGAGAACCCGGATGGGAAGACCACCCTGGAGGAGTTGGCGGACGCCGCCCACTCCGCCAGTCTCTCAATGGCGCTGGCGCTGCGACTAGGTGAGCACCAAGCGCATCCCGAGCCTCTCCAAATCAGTGCAACGGTGACTCTGGATGTCGTCGACGAAGTTCTCACCCGCGTCTCTTCACACATCTCTGTCACCGCTGAGGTGCCAGGGCTTGACGGCCCGTCATTCCAGGAGATCTTCAACGATGCCGCGCAGCTCTTCCCGATTCCCCGTCTGTTCGCCGGTGCGCAGATCGAGCTGAACGCCACCCTCCGCCCCAGTTGATGGCACCCAGCCTAAATTGCAGGCGTGGGGCCGTGCCTTGATCGCGGCCGCGATGGCTCCGGCGGCTTCAACCGACCTGACCACTCTGCTGATCTTGGCGGGCTCGATCTGGACCGACGGGCTGAGTCCGGTTTTGGTGGGTTGACCGTAGCCCATTTATTGCGCAGCGAAACTCGCCAGTTCGCCGAGGGTGTGCTCGACTAGGTCAGCAAGATGATGCGAGCCGGTACGCTCACTCCCGTTCTTGGCCCATCGGACGCCCGCGTCGCTGGCCATGCCGGATGACTCGAGCGCGCTTGAGACCGAAATGCTGGCGCGCGTACACGTAAGCGACCGACCCATAGATCGTCCCGAGCCCCTTGTCGGCGGCGCGCTGGAGCACCGTGGCGGCGACCGCGATCTGAAACGGAACACCCACCACCAGTAGCATGCCCACTCCGGCTGCCTCGAAGCCACCGAGTCCTCCCGGTCCCAGCGACAGAGCGCCGCCGATTGAGGCTACGGTATAGGCGAAGGCGGCATTCGGCCAGCTGACGCGCCCCGGGTCAATAGCCTGAATCACCAGCCAGAACATGGTGATCGTCCCCACTGCCTGGAGGGCGCTCACCGCCGACCAGGAGAGGGTGTCCCAACGCCGCAGCAGGCTCACGGTGTCGCGCTGGAGCTCGACCACGTCCGGAACGTATCGGCGCAGGACTGGTATCCGCTTTATCAGTGCCACCACCCTTTCGAAGACCGGCTGCAGGGTAAGGATGGCAGTGATTGCGAGAACTCCAGCCAGGGCAATCGAGACACCAACCGCAGCGACGGTGTGGTGTAGTGCTCCCGGTACCGCCGCCGCGATCAGGAGGACGGTATAGATCAGCTCCTGCACCGTGATGGTGGCGATCGTCGCCCCCACCTCCACGTGTGCGACCTCACTTATCAGAACCGCGCGGGTCAGTTCGCCGCCTGGAAGAAGTCCCGCCGCCTGCCCGGCGAAGTTCAAAACGATAGTGTCCCGCAGCCGGAGTCGCGCACCCACTGCCAGCAGGAGCGGCTGCCACCTCACGCCCTGCAGGAAGTAGTAGCTGAACGAGAAGGCCGCAACGATCGGGGCATATACCGGATTGAAGCGACTGGCGGCATCCGCAAAGTGCTCCGGATTCACTGCGAGCACTAGCGCGACGACAACGCCTACCCCGATCAGGTAGGGGAGCGCGGCTCTCAGCCGCGCGAGCCAGCCCGCGGTCTGGTCGGTGCTCACCACTGCGGAGTAAGGCACGTCCGGTTGAGCCGTCTACGACCCGAGGGCATCCGCACAACCTCCAGCGTAGTCGACTGCCGCCCAAGAGGAGCGGCGAATGAGTGGGAGGGGGCGCCATGAGCGGTGCTCCCGACACCGGCGGCGTGAGAAATGGAGCCGGGAGTGGTTATCCTTCCCGGTCGAACGCCGCGCGTTCCGAGCGGTCACGGGGGTGAATCGATCCCTCGCCTAGACCTCGATAAGGACCTTTCCCACGATGTTGCCCTCGACGGCGGCGTGGGCATCGGCAGTACGTTCCAGGGGAAAGCGGTGGAGCGGGAGGCCAACCTCTGGCCCGACCCGCAGCACCCCGGACCGAACGGCCACCTGCACATCCTCCAGACCACGTCGCTTGGCAGCCTCTGGCTCCGTATACACCAGCACGAACTGATACCGGGCGTTGACGACCATGTTGGGTCGGATTTTCAGCGCAACGGCCTCGCGGTCACTGGCATAGGCAGCGATCGTGCCGTGCTTGGCGAGAACGGCCAGATCGAGCTCGGCGTTAGCGCCCGGCGCAACTTCCACGATGAGATCCACCCCGCCGGGAACCAGGCGACGCACCGCCTGGGCGGCGTCTTCGGCGCGGTAGTTCACCACGTGCTTAGCACCCGCGGCCCGGGCCAGCGTGGCCTTCTCTGAGGAGCTGACCGTGGTCACCACGCGAGCTCCGGACCAGTTGGCCAGCTCGATGGCGGCATGGCCCACCGCGCCGGCGCCTCCCGCCACCAGCACGGTGCGCCCGGCCAGGGCACCCGGACCGAGATGAACCGGTCCGTCCTCAGCGACGGTGAGGCACCGATGGGCGGTCAGAGAAGGGATTCCCAGGCTCGCGCCGAGCTCCAGTGAGGCTCTCTCCGGCAGCGGGATGGCCTGCCCTGCCGGTAGTGCCACCAGCTCTTGGGCTGTTCCGTCAGCGCGCTGCCAGGCCGCCTCCCATAGCCAGACGCGCTGGCCGACCCGGTCCGGAGCGACTGCCTCCCCCACTCCGACGATGGTGCCCGCGCCGTCCTGGTTGGGGACCATCTGCGGGAACGCGAGTTCAGCCGGAGGTTGGTCGGGCCCGGGTCCTCGGCGGGTCTTCCAGTCGGTGGGGTTGACGCCGGAGAAGGCCACGCGAACCAGGACCTCGCCCGGTCCGGGGCTCGGTTCGGACCGGTCTACCAGGTGGAGCACCCCAGGTTCCCCGACTCGCTCATATACGACCGCTCTCAAATGTCAGCCTCCCGCTATCGGTGGCGACTGGCCGGACGCGCGGAGCGTTGCCTCACGGTCTCCAAGCCGCCGCTTGACCAGCAGGCTACCACGGCCCCATGCCCGCACCAGCGCCGGAGGCACTAATCACCCAGTGGCCGCACCGGACTACCGGACTCTCGCGGTCGGGCGTGCGGGCACACCCTCTGGGATGATCAGTTCGTGGGTACCGGAGTCGTGGCAGCGGCGCGCTCGACCGGTGAAACGGAGCTGGAGAGAATCCGGCATTTTATTCACCAGGTCATGCGAGGCTCGGCGTCCCAGGTGGTGTCGGTCGCGGGAGGCTTCGCAGTGCTTAACGCAGAGTTCCCGGACTCCTACGAGCACAACTGCCTCGTCATCGGCAGGCTCGTTGATCCGTCGCTGCTTGTGCAGGAGGCAGACCGCGTGCTCGGAGGAGCAGGCCTTCGGCACCGGGCGATCGAGTTGGAACTGGAGGGTCCGGACGAGTCCTGGTTGGCGGAGTTCCGTAGCTGCGGTTACCAGGTGCATCCCACCTTGACCATGGTGCTGCGAAAGGCTCCAGAACGTCGCTCACAACGCTCGGTGGAACAAGTGTCGTATGAAGAGCTAAAGCCATCGATAGAGGCAGGTTGGCGCCGGGCACTCCCCCACTTGCCTGAACACTCCCTGCGGCAACTGGTGGAGCGCCGATCCGCGACGTCGCGTGCCTGCGACGTCACCCACTACGTGGTCCGCGGTCCGGGCGGCATCGTCGCGCGTTGCGATCTGTACCGGACTCCTCCGATTGCGCAGGTGGAGAACGTTGAAACTGAACCTCAGTGGCGGAACCGGGGTTACGCCACCGCGCTGGTGCTGGCGGCGGTCAAGTCAGCCCAGAGCTCGGGGTGCAGCCTGGTCTTTCTAATCGCTGATGCGGAGGATTGGCCGAAGCAGCTATATCGACGCCTCGGCTTTGAAGCGGTGGGTGGCGGTTGCACCCTGCAGCGGGCGTCGCAGGACGCACCAGACGAAGGACTGATCCTGGCCGCCGAGAGCTCGTGACCAAGCGTCACGGTCGAGAAGCCAGTGGCTGAGGAGCGGTGTGCCAAGCAGTTGCGCAACCGCCCCGGGACAACTCGCATGGTTCACATTGATTCCAGTAAAAGAAGGCACTACATGTCGACGGGGCGAGGCGAATCAATCGGTCCGTGGCACCGCTCCACTCCAGATCCCGTCGAGTAGGTGGTACTGGATCGCTTCCTCGACGTCGAAGTATCGACCGGCGGCGAGGTCGATCTCGATTCGCTCCGCTGGCTGTCGGGTAGCCTGCGCGACCTGCTCGATAAAACGCTCAAGCTGGCGCTGGTGTTGGGCCAGTTCTTGGGCCAGCGCCGCTGGGGCGCCCGCGGCAGCGATTTCCTCATCGCGCAGGCGAAGGCGGCAGTGGGCGGTCGCCAGGCGTGGGTGCGCCACCGCCAGGACTCCCAGCGCTGCTCCCTCGGCGCGGCCAGCGCAGACCGTCTCGACGGTAACGCCCAAGGCCGCGATCGTGTCCATCAAAGTCAGCGCGGCGGTGAGCGTGCCCTCGCCGCTGCTCAGGTGGAGCTGGATCTTGTCATCGCCCGATCCATCGAGAGTCATCAGCTGGGCGGCGGCGGTGGTCGCGGCCAGGTCGTCAAGGCGCCCTCTGATCCAGATCACTCTCTGATCAAACATGCGAGCCTCTAACAACTCGCTGAGGGGCGAATCCTGTAGGCGGTCGGGCGGGGGTCGCGGATCGTCCTCCGCGCGACCGGTGCCAATTGTCTCAGCTGTCGTGGTCATCCCCGCGAGCGTGGAGTCGCCAGTCCAGCTGCTGATCGAGGGCAGCTGCGTATCGCTCCAAGGTGGAGAGACGTACGTCAGCCGCCCCGGATTCCAGACGGGCCACCGCCGACTGCGAGGTACCCATCCGAGCTGCCACCTCCGTTTGCGAGAGCCGGAGGTGGAGACGACGAGCGGTCAGATCGGATGCCAGGCCGCGGCGCCGGGCCGCCATCTGCGCGAACCCCGGAAACACCGGATCGTGGGTGCGACCGCCCATTTGACCTCCCAATGACGAGACCGGCTCCGGCCGCTTATCTCACATCTGGTATCTTACGCGGGAGATACCGTCGGCGAGATGTAAACGCGAGGAGGTGAGGGTCAATGTACCGGGATCAGAGCAGAGACGTCTCACTCATGGGGTCGATCATCCCCACGGTTCTGGACCAATCGATGCGTGGGGAGCGGGCCTACGACATCTACTCGCTTCTGCTCAAGGAGCGGATCGTGTTCCTCGGCCAGGAAGTCGACGACCAGATCGCCAACCTCCTGGTGGCCGAGATCCTCTACCTCGAGGGTCAGGATCCAGATCGGGATATTCACCTCTATATCAACTCGCCGGGAGGCCTCGCCTACTCGGGTATGGCCATCTACGACGTCATGCAGCACGTGACATGCGAGGTCTCGACCCTCTGTATCGGAATGGCCATGTCAGCGGCGGCGATGATCCTCTGCGGCGGAGCGACCGGCAAACGGATGGCGCTGCCCAGCTCCAAGATCATGATCCACCAGGGCTCGGCGGGCACCAGGGGCGCACCTCGGGATATGGAGATCCAGCTTCGCGAGGTACTGGCCAACACTCAGCGCATGGCGGCGATCCTGGCGCACCACTCCGGGCGACCTCTGGAGCAGGTGGAGCGGGACATCGATCGGGACTACTACCTAACCGCCCAGGAAGCCTTGGAGTACGGGCTCATCGACGAGGTGCTGGCTCCGAGGCGAGGCCTCGCGGCGGCACCAGGCCAGGGATCAGTCGAGCGATCAGCGGTGTCAGCCCTCAAATAGCCGATCAGGCAGGGGCCCGACCGGACCTCAGGCCACGACGCGCAAGCGGAGAGGCGGCGTTGCTCCGGCCAACTCGGGAAACGGCACCGGCCGGCCGAAGAGAGAGCCCTGCAGTTCGTCGCATCCGTTGCGAACCAGGAAGGCCGCCTGGGCCTCTGTCTCCACTCCCTCCGCGACCGTCTTGAGGCCTAATGCCTGCCCCAGCGAGATGGTCGCGGCCACGATCGCGCTGTCCTCCTCGCCGGTACCGATGCCGCTGACGAACGAGCGGTCGATCTTGAGGACGTCGAAGGGGAAGCGGCGGAGCGCGGTCAGCGAGGAGTTGCCGGTACCGAAGTCGTCCATCGCCAGGTGAACGCCCAGGTCTCGCAGCTGCCGAAGGACCGAGGCCTCCGCGTCGGGATCCGCGCTCAGGGCACTCTCGGTGACCTCCAGGCACAGCCGCCCCGGCTCCAACTGGAACTCGTTGAGGATCTCTCGGACTTCGTCGGGGAGCTGCGGGTCACGAAGCTGGACCACGGAGAGGTTGACCGACACCGTGAGCGCCCGGGCGGCGGGGACGGTCTCCTCCCAGCGCCGCAGCGTGCCGCACGCTTGCTGGAGCACCCAGCGGCCGATCCCGGTGATGCTGCCGGTCTGCTCAGCGAGAACGATGAACTGGTCGGGGTATACGAGGCGGCGGCGGGGCCGGGCCCAGCGGACCAGCGCCTCTACGCCGGTCATCCAGCCGGTGCCGGCCGCCACCAACGGTTGGAAGTGGAGGCGCAGCTCGTCGCGCTCCACCGCCTGGGCGAGCTGCCCAGCGAACTCGGTGCGGTCGACGTATGTGTTGTGCATCTTGGTGTCAATCACCTGGTAGCGGCCGGGTGAGATGTGCTTGGCGTGATAGAGGGCGACGTCAGCCCGGCTGACCGCGTACCCCGCCTCGGACAGGCCGTGACAGAGGGCGACCCCCCCACTCACCGCCGTTACCACCTCCCGCTGGTCGATCACATACCGGTGGCCGAGCTGGACGAAGAGGCGCCTCGCCGTCGACTCCAGCCCCGATCGCGAGATTCCCCCCATGACCACCACGAACTCGTCGCCGCCTACTCGTGCTACCAGGTCCCCCGGCCGAACCGCCGCGCGCAGCCTCTTGGCGAATGCCTTCAGCAGCTGGTCTCCGACCGGATGACCCAGGGTGTCGTTGACCGCCTTGAACTCATCCAGATCGAGGGAGAAGATGGCGGTGTCGCCCCTAGTCTGGCTGAGCAGCTTCTGGAGGCGCTCCAGGAAGCCCCGGCGGTTGTAAAGCCCAGTCAACTCATCGTGGTGGGCCTGCCAGCGCAGCTTCGACTCGATCCGCTTGCGGTCGCGCACATCCTGATAGCTGGCGAGAACCCCGGTCACCTGACCGGCGTTGTCCCAGAGGGCGGCCGTGGACACCAGCACCGGGATCGCATGGCCATCCTTGCGCTGCCGCAGGGTCTCCACCTCGTGCACACCGTCACCGGTATCCAGCGAGAGCTGCAGAATGCGTTGGAACTCGCGCTCGCGGGCCCGGGACACGGTCGGCAGGCGATGGCCCAGCACCTCCTCCTCGGTCCAGCCGAGCATCCGATGGGCAGCGGGATTCCAGAGAATCACGTTGCCCTCGACGTCCACCGCGGTGAGGGCGACCGGCAACTCCGCCACCACGGCTCGCAGGACCTCATGCTCGGAGAGGTCCAAGGAGGGCATTGCAAAGTCTCGAGCCACCACCCGGCGCAGCTCGTCCAAGCGAGGCGTCGGGCTGGGCGCACGACGTGGTGTTGGCGCTTCGATCGAATCCCTCACAGATCACCCACGTTCGGAGCGTAGGCGGAGGACCGTCACCAGATCATGACGGCGGAGTGAAACTTCATCCCCCGCTCGACTCCAAGTGGGGCATCGGATCCCAACTCAGCCCGCCCGCGGCCAAGCCCCTTTCCCGGTTAGCCAGGGTGCCCGAGGTGCTGCCTAACTGACGGGTGCGGCGGGAACTGGGCGCGGTATGAGCCGCCGGAGGTCGGGACTCTCCGCGATTCCGAAGCTGTGGCGCAGGGCGGACAGCGCGGCCAGCTCCCCGCATCTTCCGTGCACTCCGGGACCTGGGGTAGTGGAAGACGAGCAGAGGTAGATCCCGGGCAGGGCCGTCCGATAGGGGTCCCAGCGCAGGGCTGGTCTGAAGAAGGTCTGCCTGAGATTTTGGACCCCGGAGGCGATGTCGCCGCCGACGCAGTTGGGGTCGTGCGCCTCCTGGTCCTTGGCCGTGCGGTGGACTTTCGCCAGGATCAGATCACGGAACCCAGGAGCGAACCGTTCGATCTGGGCCTCGATTTGGTGGGTCATATCGACGTCGGAGCCGGGCGGCACATGGCAGTAGGCCCAGAGGGTGTGCCCACCGGCGGGGGCCCGAGTCGGGTCAGCAATGCTCGCCTGAACCGCGAGCACATAAGGGAACACGGGATGGTTACCCGAAGCGACCTCGGCCTCGGCCCGGGCCACCTCCTCGAAGGTACCGCCGAGGTGAACGGTGCCCGCCTGGCGACACCCGGGATTAGTCCAGGGCACCGGGCCGGAGAGGGCGAAGTCGACCTTGCACACCCCCGAGCCGTAGCGAAAGCGCTCCAGCGCGCGCCGGTACCGTCCCGAAAATCGGTCTCCGGCGATCTCCAACACCTGGTGGGGGGTGAGGTCGAGCAGCACCACCTTGGCGTTGGGCAGTTCGTCCAAGGAACGGATCCACCACCCTGTCTGCACCCTCCCTCCGCCCGCCTCGAGGGCCTTCACCAGGGCGTCCGTGAGCCGGCTGCTGCCGCCCTCGACGACCGGCCAGCCGACGGCGTGACCGAGGAGGGTGAGCAGCAGTCCCACCCCGGCCGTCGGGGCGGTGTTGAGCGGCCGCATGGCGTGGGCGGAGACCCCGGCGAAGAGGCCCCTCGCCTCCTGGGACCGGAACCTCCGAGCCACGACGCTGGCCGGACGCATTCCCAGCAACCCGTAGCCGGCCAAGGCGAACGGATTCGCCGGCGGGCGGCGCTCGGCCGAGAAGACCCAATCCGAGATCTGATCGGCATGACGGACTAGCGGTCGCATCAGTCGCCGGTAGGCCCGCCGGTCCCGACCAAGACCGGCGGCGGTCTCCGCTACCGATCGGGTGACGAGGGCGGCCCGTCCGCCGTCCAGGGGATGGGCAAAGACCACCTCCGGGTGGACGATGCGCACCCCCCGGGACTCCAGATCGAAGCGCCGAAAGAAGGAGGAAGCCACCGCCAGGGGATGGGCTGTCGAGCAGAGGTCGTGGTGGTAACCCGGTAGGGTCAGCTCCTCGGTCCGGCAGCCGCCCCCGGCGGTGGCCGCCCCCTCTATAACCAGGACCTTGAGGCCGGCCGCCGACAGGGTGACCGCCGCCGCCAGCCCATTGGGCCCACTGCCCACCACGATGGCGTCGGCGGCCTCACTCATGCGGGGCGATATTCCCTCCCCCGCTCCGGCGTCGGCCACCCCCGAAGGGACGGGTAACAGTCTGGATCACACTGCGAATCATCGCGTTTTGCCAGGTGTTTCGGGCGTTGCGCCACTGCCGCCGGCGGTCGACGCACAGGCTCTTGGTTTCGATCACCGGGTCCTTGACTCCGAACCTCTGGGCCAGTGCCGTCAGTGTCTGGGACCAGAAGATGTCCTCCTTATGGTGTCCCCCGAAGGTCAGGCCCATCTCGTAGAGGGGGTCGTTGGCCCGCATCAGCACCTGGGCCTGGGCGACCGTTCCTGCTCCCAGATCCTCCGCGGAGAAGGAGATCCATCCGGCAAACATGTGACCCTCGGGGGTCATCAGGGTGAATGACTCCTCGTCGGCGTAGAGCACGAACACACCGGTCGAGAGCTTCACTCCGCCCATCGAGAGGTCCAGCAGCGCGACGTCCCCCGGGCTGATCCCGGCCAGCGCTCCCGCGAAGCGGTTGCCCTTCGGCCAGAACTCCGGGAAGTGGGCCTTCCAGGTAGCAATCACCTCCTTGGGGGTCACTGCCCCGCCCAGCTGGGTGGTGTAGGTCTTCTGCCACATCTTGCCGAAGCCCTGAATCGGGCTGGTCAGCCGCCGTCCCGCGACGTTGGTGCCGCGCACCCCTTCGCGCTGCTCCACCTGCAGGCGATCCACCTTGGTGGCCCAACTGGTGGCGTTACGCGGCAATGCCCGGCCGGCGGGAGGCTCCTCCTCCACCGCGCCCAAGACGCTGTTCTCTTGCGGCTCGCCTGACTCTGCCATCTCTGCCCCTCAGCCCGCGGCGCCCGCGAGCGCTGACTGCTCATCCTGATAGATCGTGATCGCCTCGTCCAATCGGGTCAGCTCGAAGATCTGTTGGTAGTGCTCGCTGAGTCCGTAAGCCGCCAGGTGCTGGTGCTGACGATTAGCGCGCACCAGCAGAGTCACCAGCATTCCGATGCCCCCGCTGTTCATGTACTCCAGCCCACTGAAGTTCAGTACCACCCGCTTGGCATCGGCGCCGCCGGCGCTCTCGTAGGCCGTCATCAACACCGATTCGCAGGCGGAAGTCACCTCCCCCTTTATGTCGACTATTGCGGTTCCATTCGTTCCCTGGCGCACGTCCATCGTGACCATGGGTGTGTTCACTGGATCACCTCCCTCGGCTGCCCCGGCACGTTCATCGCGCCGACTCCGCGATCTGGTTCACCGCCGCATCGAGGTCGCCGCGAAGTTCGATGAAATCTGAGAGGCGGGTAATCTCGAATATCTCTCGGTAGTGGTCGGAGAGCCCGCTCGCCAGCACCTTGCGGTGCTCCGCTCTAGCCTTGGCCAGGACGCTGACGATCAGGGCGATACCGCTGGAATTGATGTAGTCGGCCTGTGTGAAGTCGAGCAGCACGCACTTCGGATTGTTCCCCGCAACCGCCCGCTCGTACGCCTCACCCAGCCCAGCGCTGGCCGTTCCGTCGATATCGCCGGCCAGTTCAAGCACCACCCCTCCCTCGATGGTCCGAACCTCGACGCCGAACGTGGTGTTCATCGGTGGCTCCTTGGATATGCGGGTGGCACTCCCGGGTGCACGGTGAGACGCACGGTGTGGCGGTCGCCATCACTGACCTCGTCCACCGCGTCGACCATGTGCCGGATCAGAAAGAGTCCCCACCCTCGCGGGGTTTGCAGCCCGGACAGCTTTTCGTCGAGGTCGGGCTCAACCGGAGTCCGGTGGATGCTGGTCACCGCTCCCCGGTCGCTGATGCTCACCACCACCGCACCCGGCTCCTCGAAAACGGTCACCTCGACTAGGAGATCCGACCGGTCGCGGTTGCCGTGCTCGATGGCATTCATGGTCGCCTCGGCGACCGCCGTCTTGAGCCGCTCCACCTGGTCGGGCGAGAGGCCCGACTCGGAGACCGCCGCGGCGACCAGCGCCAGCGCCTGACGCTCATTGCCGGGCTGACTCGGCAGCGCGAAGGTTGCCAGCTCCTTGACCATCCGCTTACTCATGGTCGTCCCGCCACCTGCGCGCTCCCCGGCAGCCGCTGCAGGGTGACCAGGGTGATGTCGTCCTCCTGCTCATGGTCCGCCCCAGTGAAGGCGGAGAGCTCCGTCAGGCAGAGGTCGATCAGCTCCTCGCCGGAGGGGCCTCGTCCGGCCAGTTCCGAGACCCTGGGAAAGCCGAACATCTCCCGGCTGGAGTTATGCGCCTCGGCCAGCCCGTCACTGTGCAGCAGGATGCAGTCGCCCGGCGCCATCTCGCGGGCTTTCACCTCATACTCCATCCCCACCATCAGCCCTAAGGGCATGCCGGTGGCCCGGAGCTCGACCACCCCATCGGCGGTGCGGATATAGGGCAGGTCGTGGCCGGCATTGGCGTACTCGATGTGACCGGTTAGGGGTTCCAAGACCAGGGCCAGGCAGGTCACGAACATATGGGCCGGGATATCCACGCAGAGCAGATCATTAATCCGCGCCAGCACCTGCCCCGGCGAGATCAGTCGCGGTGCGGAACTGCGCAGCAGGGCGTGGGTACTGGCCATCACCAGTGCGGCCGGAACTCCCTTGTCGGTGACGTCGCCGACCACCAGCATCATCCGACCGTCCGGCAGTTCGATGAAATCGTAGAAATCTCCTCCGACGGTCCGCGCCGGCTGGTAGAAGGCAGCCACCTCCCAGCCGGGCAGATCCGGCAGCTGCTTGGGCAAGAACTGCTGCTGGATCAGTTGGGCGACCTTCAGTTCCTGCTCGATGCGCTCTCGATCGCGGGCCACCACGGCCTGCTGATTCACCAGCTGCCCGACCCGCATCGCCGGCGCCGCGTAGCCGGCCAGGGTTGCCAGCAGGTGGCGGTCGTCGGTGGAGTAGCCGCCCTCTGAGAGGCGTGGTCCCAAGCTGAGGAGCCCAATCAGCTCCCCCGAGGAAACCAGTGGAACCACCAGTACCACTCCCGCTTCTCGCATGGCGGCGAGGGCCGGGGAATCAAAGCTCAAGGTGGTGATGTCGACGGCACCGACCGAGCTTTGCAGATAGCCGATGATCGGGTCATTCGGGGCCAGGTCAAACTTCGCCGCCGCCGCGGGGACAGCCGGCGAACTCCGAGCGGGAGTGGGCTCAGCGGCTGGCTTACGCCGTAGCCAGGAGCTCCGTCCAGGGGTGCGGCCGTTCTCCGTCATCGTCAGACCCGAGGTCTCCACGGCGACGGCTAGTTTGGGATCCTGTGGCCCCGCCAGCGGCTCCACTCTGGGACTCACGGAGAGATCCCCAGTCGCTTGGGCCTCGCCGAAGGATGGTCGGAGAGGCGGCTCTGCGGGTCCCGATTGCTGATCTCCACGCCGCCACTGTGCCGGCTCACCGTTCAGAAATCGTTACGGAACCGGCCGGAAAGCCACCAATTTTCACGCGCAGGCTCTAATCTGGGCCAGCTGGAATGCTGGAGGATGAGTGACCGAACTTCGCCTGGCCCTGCTCGGACCCCCGGTGGTGGAGCGTGACGGACGGCCAGTGTCCTTCGACACCCGAAAGGCGCTGGCCCTGCTGGCGCTGCTCGCCGTCAATCCGGCTGATCAAAGTCGGTCCCGGTTAGCGGCTACCCTCTGGCCCGACTCCGACGACTTCAAGGCTCGGGCCGCGTTGCGCCGCACCCTCTCGGTGGCGGTGCGGGCGATGGGTGAATCACTGCTCGTCACCCGCCAGGCAGTCCGGCTCATCCGGGGTTCCCTCCAGGTGGATCTCCACGACTTCGAACAGCTGCTCCGGGCCGGCGATCCCAACTCTCTGGAGCGGGGCGTCCGGCTGTATCGCGACGACTTCATGGCCGGGTTTGGCCTGCGGGACAGCCCCGAGTTCGACGACTGGCAGGCCCAGACCACCGAACGACTGCGGCAGCAACTGGGGACCGCTCTGGAGGAGTTGGTGGGGATCCAGGTCGCCCGGGGAAACCTCGCCAGCGCCCTCGACTATGCGCGCCGCTGGCTGGCCCTGGACTCTCTCCACGAACCCGCCCACCAGGCACTTATCCGCCTCTATTCATGGACCGGCCAGCGCGCCTCCGCGTTGAAGCAATACCGAGCCTGCGTCGGGGAGCTGGACCGAGAACTGGGGGTGGCACCTCTCCCCTCCACTGACCTGCTGTATGAGCAGGTGCTGGCTGGTTCACTTCAACTGCCCGGGCCAGCCGAGTCCGTGCTCGCCATGGGGAACCCAAGCCGACCACTGAGCGCCGAGCCCGTCTGGGCGAGGCCGCCCCCGGCCGGTCCACCTTTCGTCGACCGCGTCGCGGAGCTGGGCCAGATGCTCCAAGCCTGGAGGGCGGTGGGAACCCAGGGCCAGATCGTGGCGCTGGTGGGCGAGCCTGGCTCGGGCAAGAGCTCCTTGATCTCCAGGTTCTGCCAATCGGTTGAGGAAGGAGGGGCCACGGTGGTGCTGGCCCGAGGCCACGAGGGCGAATCGGGCCTGCCGTACATTGCGATCGCCGACCTTCTCCGGGCGGCCGCAGCGATCCGCCCCGATCTGGCTGGGCAGCTGGCACCGATGGTGGCGCGGGAGGTGGGCCGCCTAGCCCCCGACCTGGCCCCGGGTGCGCTCGCCACTCCTCCGGCGGTGGCCAGCCCGGCGGGGTTGACCCGGCTGTACTCGGCGATCGCCGCAACCTTGCGCGCCGCCTTCGCTAGGGAGCCGGGGGTGGTGGTGCTGGAGGATCTGCAGCAGGTCGACCAGCGTTCGCTCGACGTGCTGGCCTACCTGGTACGGCGTCTGCCGGAACTGCCGCTGCTGCTGGTGGTCAGCTGGTCCGCGGAGAATGCGGAGCGACTCCGCGGCCTGAGCAATGCCCTAGCCGGTGCCGCCGATTCCGGCCGCGCCCGGATGCTTACCCTCCAGCCGTTTGGCGAAGACGCGGTCCGAGAGCTGTTGGCGGCGATCGGTGCTCCGGCGATGGACCTTGAGCGGTTGCTCGATGAAACCAGGGGATTGCCGCTTTTGGTGCGCGCGTATGGCGACGGTCTGGTCCGGGGGGAGGCCGACACAGGGCCGCCCGCCTCGGCCCGGGAGGTGCTCTCGCGGCGGCTCAACGCTGTGCGCCAGCCGACCGCCCAGCTGATCTCCGCCGCTGCCGTGCTGGGCCGGGGGTTCGACGCGGAGCTGCTGCGGTTGGTCAGCGGCCGGGGTGAGGGAGAGGTCGTGGACGGACTGGAGATCGCGCTGGCCCACGCGCTCCTGATTGAGGCTCCCTCCCGGGAGGCTTCCGGGGCGCCCACCTACGACTTCCCCTACGAGGCCCTGCGCCGGGTTGCCTATGACGCCACCAGCCTGGCCCGACGCCGGCTGATCCACGGGCGGGCCGCTGATGTGTTGATCCGCCGTTATGAGCGGGATGCCAGCAGCGTCCGGGCGGCCACTGTGGCAAACCATCTACAGGAGGCCGGGCGGGAACCGGAGGCCACTGAGTGGTGGTGGACTGCCGGAGAGCGCTCCCGGACCCTGTACGCCCACGCCGAGGCGCTGGCCCATATCTCCCAGGCTCGGGCGCTGGGGTATCCGGAGGTACCCGCGCTGGTGGCCAGCGGGGACGTCCTGATCGCACTCGGTCGCTACGGCGAGGCGCTGCAGGCCTTCGAGGCTGCCGCCGCCCGACTGGATGCGGACGATCTGGCGATGGCCGAGGTCGAGCACCGGCTGGCTGACGTCAATCACCGCCTGGGCGAATGGTCGCTGGCCGACAGTCACCTCAGAATGGCCCGAGACCTTCTCCCCGCCGAGGAGACATCCCGGAGGGCCCGGCTGGAGGGTGACCTAGCGCTGGTCGCGTACCGTCGCGGAGACTTCAGCGAAGCTGCCACCCTGGCGGCGGGAGCTGTGGAGCTGGCCAGCCGGACGGAGGACCGCCGGGCCCTGGCGCAGGCGACCAACGTGCTGGGGGTGCTCGCCGCTAGGGGCGGGAAGTCCCAGATGGCCGAGGCATTTCTGCAGGAGAGCCTGGAGCACGCGCGAGGGCTGGCCGACCCGGGAGCGGCCGTGGCCGCGCTCAACAATCTCTCCCGGCTCCTGGCCGATGTCGGCCGGGTGAACGAGGCTCTCGTGGCAGCCGAACAGGCGCTCCAGTTAGGGCAGGAGCACGGGGACCGTCACCGAGTCGCAGCCCTGCACACCAACCTGGCGGATTTGCTCCAGGCCAGCGGCCAGCACGAGGCCGCGGTGGCCCAGGTCAAGGAGTCCGCCCGTCTCTTCGCCGCAGTGGATGTCGGCGGTCCAATCCGGCCCGAGATCTGGGCGCTGGTCGAGTGGTGATCAGCGGAGGGGAAGGGAGGGTTCGTGCGCGGGCCGACTGGGTCAGGCGGGGTCAATCGGCTCGAGCTTGAGGCTGGTGGAGTTGATGCACCAGCGCTGGCCGGTTGGGCCCGGCCCATCGTCGAACACGTGTCCCAGGTGGCCACCGCAGCGGCTGCACATCACCTCAGTGCGCTTCCGTCCCATGCTCTTGTCCTCCTCCGTCTCAACGTGGCTGGCGTCCAAGGGAGCGGTGAAGCTGGGCCATCCGGAGCCGGAGTCGAACTGGGTGTCGGAGATGAACAGTTCAAATCCACATCCCGTGCAGCGGTACAGGCCCTGGCCTCCGGGATGGGTGTACTCGCCTTGGAACGGGGGGTCGGTGCCCTTCTCCCGCAGCACGTGATACTGCTCGGGCGTGAGGCGGGAGCGCCACTCTGCGTCAGTCGCGGTCTCGGTCTCTTCCACCGTGTCACTCATCTGCATTTCTCCAGCAAGCTCATCCCCGTCCGATGATACCGCCCGCTTGAAGTGGCGCCCGTTGCGATCAGCTTCCGCTCTTCTCGTGCCGCCCGCCCGCCTATTTCTCGGCACCTTCGACTAGGTAGCGCAAGAAGAGGTGGGAGCCCTGGCGGCGCGCGCTGAGCAGGCTGAGCCCGGGGGAGCGGCTCCCCCCCAACAGGTCCAGCCCGTCAACGAAGCCCGGTCTCCGGTCCTCTTTGGTGCGGCCAGCCAAGAGCGGCGCAACGGTAAGGAAAAGCTGACCAACCTGCCCCGCCCCGAGCAGCTGGCCGTGCAGTCGAGGCCCGCCCTCGGTGAGGATCACTTGGTGCCCAGCTTGACGAATCGCCTCGACGATCTGCCGCGGGTCCAGCTCCGGGTTGGGGCCGAGCGCAACAACCTGGTGATGACTTGCCCCGGCCAACCGCTGCCGGCCCTGGTCTGAGGTCAGCAACAGCGCGGGCTGGGCCAGTCCCGGGTGGTCTAGATCCACCCTTCCGGAGCCAGTGGCGATCACCAGCACAGGTCGCTCTGGGAGCCCGAGACGGCGGCGCAATTCCCGATAACGCTCTCTTAGGGGTGGAAAGACATGGTCGGCCGTCCAGACGTGACCGGGGCTGCCCTCCAAGGTGCCCGAGCCGATGAGGATCGCCTGGGAGCAGGCGCGGAGCAATCCCATCACAAAGCGGTCAGCCTGACTGTTTCCGCTCAGCTTCGAACCGGAGGAGGGGCCCACCACGGCTACTCCGTCCAGCGAGCTGACGAAGTTGGAGTAGAGGATCGGACTGGGCAGCCCAAACGGTCCTCCATAGAGGTTACCCAGTTCACTCGGCAGTTCGTACTCGGGCTGGCCCTCCCTCAGGAACAGCTGCTCCAAAGGACTAAGCGCCGCCGCCGCCGGTACCCAGCTGTCTGGCATCAAGCTCCTCCGATCCCGCCCACGGCGCAAATCCGTAGGCTCAGGTTGGCGGCGATCCGCCCAAACTGTCAACGGTCCGGGGTCGGTGAAAGCTTCCCCGATATCCTGAGCTGCCTCGACCTGACTTCTCGGCCGGTCGATTGGACGAGCACCGACGCGGCCCCTATACTTGCCCGGTCGCGATGCGAAAGGGGCCAACCCGTTCTCTCTACGTCCCAGCCCTGGCCCTCGGGATCGCCGCCTTGGGTGGCGGTCTCGTTACAGGGACTGTCCTGGCGTCAGTGCGCGCCCCGGTCCCGGCCGCCCAGCACCTGACGGCCCCCAAGCCGTACGTGGTCGCGATCATGCCCGGGCATGGCGGCGTTGACCCCGGGGCCATCTCTCCCTTCAATGGCCTGAAGGAGAAGAACGTGACCCTCTCGATGGGGCTGGATCTTCGCCAGGACCTGGAGGCAGAAGGGGTGAAGGTGGTCATGACTAGGACCACCGACACGGACGTCACCATCAGCCGGGCGGAACAGATCGCCAGGGATAGTCACGCCCAGGTCCTGCTCAGCCTGTGGGTCAACGACTGGACCGACGACAGCCTGGAGGGGGCGACGGTCTTCATGCCTCACTCCAAGGATTCGCCCCTGGCGAGCAAGTTGAGCACGGGTCTCGCGGCCGCGATCGCCCCGGCGGGCATGGGCGACCGTGGCACCCAGCTGCTTCCCCAACTCTGGGTCCGCGCTCCCATGCCGGCAGTGACGATTGAAGTCGGATTCATGAGCAATCAGCAGGATTCGCAGCTGCTGGCCGAGCCCAGCTTTCGGGCCGTGGTGGCGAGCGGGCTGGCCAAGGGCGTGGTCAACTACGCGCCCCAGATCCCCAAGATCGAGACCAAACTTATCGCCTATCAGCGGGCGGAGGCCAAGGTGTTGGCCGCCCAAAAGTTTGCTGCCGCCCAGCAAGCCTCGCAGCGTCAGATGGCCAGCTGGGTGCCGATCCTGCTCCTCTTGGACGGGCTCCTGATGCTCTGCTTGTATCGCGAAGTGATCTGGCGTGGAGTCCGCAGTCGGGCTCCCACCGGGGCCGGGATCCTGGTGGTCGCCGCCTCGGTTCTCGGAGACTTGGGCGGTGCTGGGCTGGATGCCGTGTGGCGCGGGATCACCAGATCGAGCTCCCGGCCTGCCCGGGAGAAGCGCCCTGAGCGCTCCAGTCGGGCGCGGCCCAAGGCGCGGCCCAAGGCGCGGCCACGACGAGCCCCCCGAGAGTGGCAGGGCAGGGCGGCCGGACTCCACCCCCGCCGGGTGACCGAGATGGTCCAGCCCGGGGATCGGCGCCGGAGCTCCATCTACGACGACTTCTCCTTCTAATCGCGAGACGCTCTGCCCGGTGCCAACGCCCCCCGGTCTAAGCTTGCTGATGGGGTCGGTCCGGACCTCCCGGGCGACTCCGCGAGCACCGGAGAGGTGAAGGGAATCAGGCTGGCTCCTGAACTGACTCACGAAGCTGGCCCGGACACCTTCAGCCAGCACGCATCGAGGAGGCGGCGAGTGGCAGAGGCGGTGATCATCGACGGGCTCCGAACCCCGATCGGCCGGTACGGCGGAGCGCTCGCTTCCGAGCGACCTGACGACCTCGCCGCGCTGGTTCTGCGGGCGCTGGTCGACCGCGTGGGCCTGGACCCCAAGGAGCTAGAGGATGTCTATCTGGGGTGCGCCAACCAGGCCGGGGAGGACAACCGCGACGTGGCCCGGATGGCCCTGCTCCTGGCCGGATTCCCGGTCGAGGTGGGGGGATGCACCGTCAATCGACTCTGCGGCAGCGGACTGGAGGCGGTAGTGGACGCCGCTCGCGCGATCTCCCATGGGGATGGCTCGGCCATCATCGGCGGAGGCGTCGAGTCGATGAGCCGGGCGCCCTGGGTCACCGCCAAGCCGGATCGCGGCTACGCCCGGGGGGAGCGAGTCCTACACGACACCGCCCTCGGATGGCGCTTCATCAATCCCCGGATGGAAGCGCTATATGGGACCGACTCGATGGGCCAGACCGCCGAGAACGTGGCCCAGATGTTCTCCATCGGCAGGGAGTCCCAGGACCGGTTCGCCTACCAGAGCCACCGCCGAGCGCTGGCCGCCCAAGAGCGAGGCACCTTCAACGATGAACTGGTCCCGGTCGAGACCGCCAAGGGGAGTGTCACCGCCGACGAGTGTCCCCGGTCGGACTCCACGATCGAGCGGCTGGCCCAGCTCAAGCCGGCGTTCGCCACTGACGGCACCGTCACAGCGGGCAATTCCAGCCCCCTCAATGACGGCGCGGCGGCGCTGCTGCTGACCTCCAGCGAGTTCGCGGCCGACCACGAGCTGAAGCCGATGGCGGCGGTGAGGAGCATGGCGGTGGCCGGGGTTCCGCCCCGGGTGATGGGTATCGGCCCGGTCCCAGCCACCAAGAAGGCCCTGGACCGGGCTCACCTGACTTTGCCGGACATCAATCTGATCGAGCTGAACGAGGCCTTCGCCGCTCAGTCCCTGGCGGTGCTCCAAGAGCTGGGGCTTGACCCCCAAGACGAACGGGTCAACCCCAACGGCGGAGCGATCGCTCTAGGACATCCACTCGGCTGCTCGGGCAGTAGGATCCTGGTCACGCTCATGCATGAGCTCCGGAGGCGGCAACTCCAGTTCGGACTGGCCACCATGTGCATCGGGGTGGGGCAGGGAATCGCGGTGGTGGTCGAGAACCTCCGCTGATCCCGAGGCCGCGGGGTCTTGTCGATCGGCAAATTCGCTCGCACAGTTGAAGGAGAGGTAGGGAATGTCCAAGGTCGACGAGATCGCCCATGACTATCTGGCGAAGAACTCCGAACTGGATCCCAACGCCGCCTCCAGTCGGGGCACCTTGGGGCACGACTCCGAGCTGACCGATTACTCGCCAAGCGGTCAGGAGGCAAGGGTGGAGCTGGCTCGGACAACCCTCCGCCGAGTGGAGGGGCTCGAGCCCGAGTCCGAGCGCGATCGGCTGGCCATCGCGGTGATGCGGGATCGGTTGCAGGTCGAGGTCGACGTGCACGAATCCGGCGACTGGATGCGCGGCCTGGGCGTCTTCGGGCCGATGGTCGTGACCAGTCGAGTCTTCGACCTGATGGCCCAGGAAGGCGACCGTGACTGGGAGATCATCGCCGAGCGGATGGAGAAGGTCCCCGGGTCACTGCTGGGTTTCCAGGAAACCCTCGAGCTGGGCATCAGCCGGAATCTGGTCTCGGCCCGCCACCAGGCCGTCATTGACGCCCGGCGGGCCCGCAGCTGGGCGGGGACGGCCTCGACCCCGGGCTTCTTCCGGCGCCTGGTGGCCACCTACCGGGGACCGAGCCGGCTGCTGCGCGATCGGCTCGGCTTAGCCGCGGAGAACGCCGACCATTCCTACCTCGGCTTCGCCGACTACCTGGATCGGAGCTACCTGGCCCAGGCCCGAGATCAGGAGGGCTGTGGTCCCGAGCTCTATCAACTGAACTGCCGGGTATATAACGGCATCGAGATCAACGCCCAGCAGACCTATGAGTGGGGCTGGGAGGAGCTGGGCCGAATCCAGGACGAGATGTCCCGCACCGCCGAGCGGATCCTGCCCGGCGGCAGCCTGGCCCAGGTCATCGAGCTCCTGGATACCGACCCCGCGCGGGCCATCGAGGGCGAGGAGAACTTCCGCAGCTGGAATCAGGACTTCCTGGACCAGACGATGGCGGCGCTCAACGGTGTGCACTTCGACATTCCCCTGCCGGTTAGACGGGTGGAGGCGATGCTGGCCCCGCCCGGCGGCAGCCCTGCGATGTACTACACGCCCCCCGCGGAGGACTTCAGCCGGCCCGGACGCACCTGGTACCCGACCATGGGCCGTACCCACTTCCCGCTCTGGACAGAGATTGCGACCGCCTATCACGAGGGGGTCCCCGGCCACCACCTCCAGCTGGGCCAGGTCTGCTGGCTGAGCGACCGGCTGAATCCCTTTCAGGGACTGCTCGGGCTGATCTCGGGCCACGCCGAGGGATGGGCCCTTTACGCGGAGCGTCTGATGGGCGAGCTGGGCTACCTCGAGAATCCCGACCACTACCTCGGGATGCTGGCCAATCAGGCTTTCCGGGCGGCCCGGGTGGTGGTGGACATCGGCCTCCACCTTGAGCTCAAGCTTCCCCACGGCCAGCCGTTCTATCCCGGAGAGGTCTGGTCCCGGGAGCTGGCGGTGGAGTTCATGGTGCTCTGCTCCGGTCGCGCCCGGGAGTTTTGCACGGGAGAGGTAGATCGCTACTTAGGAGTTCCCGCCCAGGCCATCTCCTACAAGCTCGGGGAACGGGTCTGGCTGGAGGTCCGTGAGGAGGCGAGGAAGTCCTGGGGGCTGAGTTTCCGCCTCAAGGAGTTCCACCGACAGGCCCTCAACCTGGGCAGCGTCGGACTGCAGCAGTTGCGAGAGGAGATGGTTGAGCCTCGGCCGGACGCGGTGCCGGCCGACTGATCTGGCCCGGGCTCGGGCGCCGGAGCTGGGTGACGGTAAGGAGGAGGTCTCTCGCATGATCTGCGTTGGTGCAGACTGAGGTGACCATGGAAGTGCCGCGGATCGAGAACCTGATGCTCGCCAATCACGTCGAGGCGGTGAACGGCATGCTCTACATCTCAGGCGGAGGATGGACCGACCACTGGCGTCAGGCCACCACTCCCAGGGGTCAGCCGATGGTGAGCCAGATCGGGGTCGCGCTGACGGTGGTGGTGCCGTGGACGGCCAGCAGCAATCCGTACCGCCTCCAGCTCAGCGTCGACGACTCGGTCGGAGTTCAGATCGCCAACGTCGGCACCCAGCTCAACTCCACCCGGCCGCCGGGACTACCGACCGGCGCTGACCTTCGCACCGTCATGGCGCTGACTTTGAACGTCGCTTTTCCCAAGCCGGGGGAGTATCGGGTTGTCGCCAACCTCGACGGTCAGCCGCCCCGGGTGGTGGACTTTCGAGTCCACGACGTCGCGGTCCCGCCGCCGACCCAGCCGACCGTCAACTAGTCGCTGCCGGGAGCGAGGTGGCCGCCGGTCGACTTCCGGCCGTGCCAGCTTCAAGAAGCGAGGGACGTGCGCCCTTCGGCGAGTTCGAGACCTGGTACCAGGTGGTGGGCGAGCTCCGGACCGCGCCCCAGCCAGGGCCCGCTCCGCTGATCCGCCTACATGGTGGTCCCGGAGCCACTCATGACTACCTCAGCCCCCTGGCAGAGCTCGCCACCGACGGTTGGGCGGTCGTCTTCTACGACCAGCTGAGCAATGGCAATTCCACCCATCTGCCATCGCGGGGAGCCGTTTTCTGGACGATGCAGCTCTTTGTGGATGAACTGGCGAGCCTGCTGCGGCATCTGGGGATCGCCGGGCGCTACCACCTCCTGGGGCAGTCGTGGGGCGGATTCCTCGCCCAGGAGCACGCGCTCACCTAACCGCCCGGGCTCCGGTAGCTGGTCCTCTCGAACTCAGCCGCCTCGTATCCGGACTTCGCCGCTGCGGCCAACCGGCTGCGCTCCGTCCTGCCGCCAAACGTGGAGGCCTCCCTGAGGCGCCACGAGCATGCCGGCACCACAGACGACCCGGAGTACGCCGCCGCCGGCGAGGTCTTTACCACCGCCACCTTTGCCGGCTCGATCCCAGTCCCGGGGGATCGAAGGCAGCGAACGAGTGCTCTTTGAGAACTGCTCCCACCTACCGTTCTGGGAAGAGCCAGACGAGTATTTGGCGCTCATCGAGAGGTGGTTGCGCCGCCACGACCGATAGCGGCTGCAGCCAGCGGTCGCTGAGGGTCGACCACGATCCCGGCAGGTACCACATCGGTTCCTGCCGGGATCTGGCTCAGACCTCCCGGCTGGCGTAGCCCAGCTCGGCGGCGAGGGCCGGCTCTGGAGGGCTCGTCACCTCGCCGACCACCTCCACGCGGCCCTCTCCGACGGGTCCGGCGTTGGGGCGGCCGAAGATTGCGAAGATGGTTCCCGCGACCACGAAACTCACTAGGTAGGAGACGTCTCCCAACTGGGGATAGGCGGTTGGGATGGGACCGACATACCAGGTCTGATTCATGAACGGCACCGACACCGCCAGACCGACCAACCAGGCGATGGTCCCCACCCTGATAGTGGAATTCTGGTCGTAGAGGGCACGGAGCTCGTATGAGCCGCGGTGCTTGAAGAACCAGTCGACCAGGACCACGGCAACCCACGGTCCGATCCAGTAAGAGAGCAAGAGCAGGAAGTCGCTGTACTGGCTGGCCGCCTGGGTGGCATTGCTGCCGCCGGTGGCCAGCAGCCCGCCCAGGACCCCGACCACGATCGCCGCCTGCCAGCGTCTGAACCGGAAGCGCACCGCCGCGGCCACCACCAGGGCCACCAGGATGGCAGCACCCGCCACGATCGGAGTTGCGATCAATGACTCCTTGTCGGTCAGGAGAGTCGAGTTCGCCACGAGGAGAACCCCCGCCGTTACTCCCCCGAAGATGACGGCCGCGATCCCAGCTCGCACGAGGGGCGACTTTTCGACCTTCACCACCAAGGCGGACATCGATCCGCTGTAGATGTTCAGGGCGTTGGCGCAGGCGGTGCCGACAGCGATCGCCAGCAGGGCGACCTGGGCCAGCGGTCCCGGCATGAGGAAGGCGATGGCATTGGCCGGGTTGGCGGCGGTTGCGGCTGGCATGGCGATCGAGACGGTGAGCGCCCCCATCCACTCGAGGATCAGGCAGGGGATGAACATTCCGAGCGCGGTCCACCAGATGATGCTGGAGGGCTTGGCCGACTTGGGCAGGTACCGGGAGTAGTCCGAAGCGAAGGGCATCCACCCGAAGGCGTAGGAGAGGGCCAACCCGATCGTGATGATGAACCCACCAGTGGGTCCGCCAAACGGCACCGGGGCCTTGGGGTTGAAGGGCAGGCCGTAGTGGCCGGCCTTGAAAGTGAAGAACGCGAGGATGAGGAAGACCGCCACCAGGGCCACGCTCATCCACTTCTCGAAGGCGTGGATCATGTTGTGGCCGTAGACCGCCAGGGCCACCTGGCCCACCACCATGATCGCCAGCGCGACGAAATAGTTGAGATGGGCCAGCTCCGCGAGGGCGAAGGTCCCGTAGACCGTGTTCACCGCGAACCAACCGATTCCCGCCAGGTAGTTCAGTCCCGCCGGCCCGAAGTTCCCCAAGAGCCCAAAGGGAGCCCGAGACTGGATCATCTGGGGCACGCCCAGGCGGGGGCCGAAGGTGCTCAGCAGTCCCAAAAGAAGCGCGCCCAGGATGTTGCCGATGGCCAAGGCGACGAAGGCGCCCAGCATGCTGACGCCGAAGGTGCCCACCGCAAGGTTGCCGATCACCCAGGTCGCCAGCACCAGGTTGGCGGCCATCCAGAGGGTGAACATCTGGAACGGCTTGCCGTGGCGCTGGGCCTGCGTGATGTGCTCCAGACCTTGGGGCTCGATTTCAAGGACCTCGTCCTTGTACATGTGTCCCGCGCCGGCAACGCTCTCAGTCATCTGGCCTCCTCCCGCATCTGATCCCAACGAATTCCCACCGCCCGGCCCGGTCTGCTGACCGGCTCCGGGTGGAGAAATCTTCCCCTACATGTAGTGGGCTGTCAAGGTCTCAGGCACAATATCTTGGCCTCAGACCGGAGCCACCTCCGGTCAGCCAAGACGCGGGTGATGCAGCTGCGCCCGCCCGCGCTTCCTATGGCATAACCTTCCGACCAGCACCGGTCGATGAGCCCGATCCGAAGAGGGAGGCGAGGATGGAGACCAAGATCCACGGAACGACGCTGCCGGTCCTGGAAGTGACTCTGCAAGATGGAGAGAAGCTGGTCGCCGAAGGGGGCGAACTCTCCTGGATGTCGCCCAACATCAACCTGCACACCACCAGCGGGGCACTGGGCCAGTCCGGCGTGTTCGGCGCGATCAAGCGGGCCGCCAGCGGCTCGAGCATCTTTCTCACCGAGTACACGGCTCAGGGTGGGGTTGGTCAGGTGGCGTTCGCCACCAAGCTTCCCGGCTCGATCCTGCCGATCAACGTCATCCCTGACGGATTCCTGGTCCAACGGCACGGGTTCCTCTGCGCGACGGGAGATGTGGAGCTCTCCTTGGGGTTCCAGCGCAAGCTGGGAGCGGGGCTCTTTGGCGGAGATGGGTTCCGCCTTCAGAAGGTCACCGGGACGGGCCAGTTCTTCGTCGAGCTGTCCGGAGAGGTCGTGCGCAAGGATCTGGCCCAGGGGGAGCAGCTACTAGTGCACCCCGGTCACATCGGACTCTTCCCGGCCACTATGCCCTTCGAGATCACCACCGTGCCGGGGATCGGCAACAAGATATTCGGCGGCGACGGGCTGTTCCTGGTCCGGCTAAGCGGCCCGGGCACCGTACTGCTGCAGTCGCTGACGATCGTCAAGCTGGCCGCGGAGATCCAGGAGTACATGCCCAGCGGTCGCTGAGGTAGCGATTTCGCCGCCAGCGATCGGTCGACGCGGCGGTGTACGCCCTCACCGAGCGGCCAGGATCGAACTTGCCGAGTAACAACGCGACGTTGTGTACAACACGCGGAGCGGCGACTGCGGATTTGCGTGCCCGCGGCCTATTTCGCGATGGCCCCTAACGGCGGCGACGGCGCCAGGAGCCGGGCGCAACCAGCGTCGGTGGAGTGTCGCTGGAATCAGACGGCTCGGTCGCTCAGGGCGAGCCGTAACCCCCACCGGACTCGAGTCCAACTGCACCGCGACCGACCTTTACTGTGACAGCGTCGCGCGGAGCACGGCTTGTGCCAACTCCGGCGCTAATGACGCGGGTCACCGGATACTCTGGGCACATCCCGCCTATCAGCGCGATGCGGGCGTCACTCCCCCAGACCGTCTCTGACAGCGCCAACTGTGCACGCGGGACTGGGAAACAAGCGTATCGAGAAGTGGTTGACGTCTCGACCGAGACGGACCATTACACGCCGTGCGCGGGCCCTGGATGAATATTGCACCGACGAGTGAGTGCCCTGATTACGACCAGGTATTTGCCGGGGCTTGGTTCGGAATCGGCAGCACGGGCTCGCCCTCTCGACTGTCGTCAAGGCCCGTGGCAGATAGCGACGTCATCAACAGCTGCCGTTCCGGCACCGCGAGCTGCTTGCGGTAGTGGTTTATTAACGGCTGCCGCTGGACGTAGTCGCGGCACCGAGGCGACTCTCACGAGATCACATTGCTTTCGGTAGACAGCCAACTGGAATCGGCACGCCAGCTCTCGGCACGCTGATCTCCTGGTACCACGCCTGATACGAGGAATCCTGTGGTAGGGATGGACTCCGGCCTAGCCCGACCCGCGCTCGGCCAGTAACCCCAGTCCGCCCTCGAACGCGCAGGAGACGACGTTTCCGCCTGAGGCGACCTAAGCAGTTACCGGCCAGTCTGTTCGAGGGCGCGCCAGGTGCGTGGTCACGTCTATAGTCGACTTGGACCGCTCAAACTCAGCCACCTCGAGGAGGAACCAGACTTGGCAGCGCCGTTCTTCGGTTACCACCTGCCCAACTACAGCTTCCCCGGTACGGCGGATGACGCTCTCTTCGACCACGTCGCAGAGATGGCGGTGGCAGCTGAGGCAGCCGGGTTCGACATGGTCACGGTGATGGACCACTTCTACCAAATCCGTGGGGTGGGCGCGGAGACCGAGCCGATGCTGGAGTCCTACTCGACTCTGGCGGCTCTTTCCCAGCGGACCAGGACCATTCGGCTGAGTGCATTGGTGACCGGCGTCACCTACCGCAATCCGGCGCTCTTGGTGAAGATGGTGACGACCTTGGATGTCCTCTCCAAGGGGCGCGCCATCCTTGGCTTGGGAGCTGCCTGGAACGAGGATGAGCATGTCGGGTATGGCTTCGATTTCCCAGCCATTGGCAGGCGCATGGATCGGCTCGATGAGGCGGCCCACATCGCCAAGCTGATGTTCACCGAGGAACGTCCGAGCTTTACCGGCAAGTATTTCCACATTGACCGGGCGCTCAACGTGCCCCGACCGATCCAGCCCGGCGGACCCAAGCTCATGATCGGTGGCGGTGGCGAGCAGCGCACGCTGCGCATTGTCGCCAAGTACGCCGACATCTCCAACCTGTTCCCCGGACTCGAAGGCACCAAGCGCAAGCTCGCAATTCTGGAGCGGTACTGCGAGGAAGAGGGACGCGATCCTTCCGCCATCCTCAAGACGGTCATGTCTCCGTGTCTGTTGGCCCTCGACGCGGCGCAGGCGCGTGAGCTCAAGGAGCAGATCCCCCCGGAGCGACTGGCCACCATGGGAGAGCCAGTGCTGCCCGAGCAGGCGGCCGAGCTGTTGCAGCCCTATCTCGATGCCGGGATCGGAGGCTTCACCTTCGGTAACCCCAACCTCAGCACGCCCGAACTGCTTGCCGCTGCCGGCGAGCTGAAGCGCCACCTGAGCTGATCTCTCGACGCTGGGGGCTCATCGCCAGATCGTCTTGAGTTGGACGCTGCTGGCGTCCGACAGCCAACACGCTGGCCCGGCGAATCGACTTGCATCTCCCCACAACTCTCGGGAGATTGTGAGTCGACTATCAGGGCTCCCCCAGCTGCGAGCGGTTCACTGGGTCAGCGGCCAACCCGCCCGACCGATCACCGACCGGGGGTGTGCCGCCAATGAGGAGCTGCTTGATGAAGCGAACGGCAAACCGAATACTTCTGGTCGGCGCCACCGCCGCCGGACTGACTGGGCTCGGCATCGGAGTTGTCTCCCTCACGACTGCCGCCGCCGCCAGCGCGTCAGGCGGCGTTCCGGCAGCCCAAGTGGCCGCCGCCACGACGCCGGCCACGACACCCTCTACCCCCGGACCGGGCAACGGCATGATCCCTGGGAACTGTCCGAACATGTCCGGCTCCGGCAGCTCCGGCGCCACTAGCGGTACTTCGTAGCGCCGCGCCGCTCGGGCGCCCGGTCGGCCACTGGGGCAGGGCCGTGGCGCCCTTTCGGCGAGGGCTACCGAGGCGGAGGCAAGTCGGCTGGCGGGGAGATCGAGGACCCGTCCTCCAGGGATGCCTCCAGCTGGAGGGTGCGGCGGAAGGCAGCCCAGACCGCATCTCCGATCACCGTCCGGAAGCGCCCACGTTCCAGCGCCGCCAGAGCTTCGGCCGAGGTGCCTCCTGGGGAAGTGACCATGTCACGAAGCTGGGCGGGATGCTCGCCACTCTGGATAGCGAACTCAATCGATCCCCGCAGGGTCTCCAACACCAGTCGGCGAGCCAGTTGTCGGGGGAAACCGAGATGGACCGCTGCTTCCACCAGTGACTCCGAGAAGAGGAAAGCGTAGGTGGGACCGGTTCCGCTGACCGCGGTGGCCATCGCCACCTGGCGTTCATCCTCCACCTCGAGCTCGGTACCGAGGGCGGAGAGCAAGGCCCGAACCCGGGATTTGGCCTGGGCGGAGACCTCGGGGGTGGCGAACCACACGCTCACTCCGGCGCCGATCTGAGCCGGGGTGTTGGGCATGGTCCGGACGATCGCCCGGTGCTCCAGCCGCGAGCTGAGGGCGGAGGAGCTGGCTCCGGCCACGATGCTGATCACCAGGGTCTCCGGGCGCACCGCCCCCACCAGCTGGAGCAGCACCCGGGGCAGGACCTGAGGCTTGACCGCCAGGAGCAGGATGTTGGCCCGGCGCGCCACCTCGGCGTTGTCGGCCACCACCGTCACCCCGAAGCGCTCCTCGAGCTCACTAGCCCGCTCGGCCCGAGGGTGACTGCAGACCACCTGGGCACTGCTCAGTAGTCCCCGGCGCAGCAGGCCTGCGATCATGGCCTCGGCCATCACGCCGGCGCCAACCACTCCGAGAGTGCTGGAGCTGAGGTCCGCCTCCTGATCTGGCTGCGCCACTTCGGGTTGGGTCATGAGTAGGCGCTAGGTTGCCACATCTGCGGTGATCGCGGTACGGGCTAGAAATACAAGCAGGCGAACTGACACAATCGGGAGGTGCCCCGCCACTCACGGAGGCCAGCACCAAATCACCGAACCACGGCTTGCCAGGAGGGACCAGCGCCATGCAGGAAGACATCAAAGCTGAGACGGTGAGCATCGCCGGGCACGGTGGCGATCAGATCGAGGCATATCTGGCACAGCCGTTGGATCAGGGCCAGGTCGGGTCCGTAGTCGTGATCCATCACATGCCCGGCTACGATGCGTGGAGCAAGGAGGTCACCAGGACCTTCGCCGCTCATGGCTACCTGGCCATCTGCCCCAACCTGTACTCCCGCGATGCCCCGGGGGCCAGCCCGGACGATGCCGCGGCCGCAGTGCGGGCCAAGGGAGGGGTGCCGGACGATCGGCTGGTCGGTGACGTGGGCGGCGCCGCCGCCCATCTGCGGGCCCTCTCTTCCAGCAACGGCAAGGTGGGGGTCATCGGGTATTGCTCAGGCGGTCGCCAGTCGTTCCTCTCCGCCTGCAGCCTTCCGCTCGACGCGGCAGTGGTCTGCTACGGAGCCTTCATCGTCGGTGACCCTCCCGAGGGCATGCCCCTCAAGGTGACCTCGATTCTGCACCTCGCTCCCAAGCTCGCCTGCCCGGTCCTGGGACTGTTCGGCGCCGAGGACCAGTACCCGTCTCCGGAACAGGTCGCCGTGCTTGAGCAGACCCTGAAGGACCAGGGTGCCGATTATGAGTTCCACAGCTATCCCGGGGCCGGCCACGCCTTCTTCTCGCCCGACCGCCCCAGCTTCCGTCACGAGGCCGCCAAGGCAGGGTGGGAGGAGATCTGGGAGTTTTATGGTCGCCTGCTGGCCGGCGGAGGCGCCTGACGTGTGCACCTACCAGACCGAGACCCTCAACCTGCGGGGGAGCGGCAAAGGCGCCCAGGGCTGGTTCTCGGTCACCGATGCCGGCGTGTATTTCGACCATCCGGTGCATGCCGCCGCTGAGCACACCCTCAACCTGGACTTCCTCAACCCCTCCCTCGGTCCTGCTGCGCGCGTGGCCGTGGAACTAAACGCCGACTCCGCGCTCGCCCTGGCGGAGGCGATCCAGAAGGTTCTGGCAGCCAGCGAACCCGCCCGGGTCCAACCCCGTCGACCCAGCCCCGCCGACCCAATTTCTTAGACTGGTTGGGTGGCAGGTATTTTGCGCGATCTGACTCGGCGGCTGGCCCTGGACCACGGACGCTTCCACACCATGCGCTGTAGAGGCTGAACCGAGCCCAGCGGAGCGACCGGAATCACGGCGCACAGGGATTGTGCGCGCCGGACCCACCACTTTCTTGTCGAGAGGATTAAGTATGTCCACCACTGACCAATTGCTGGAAAACAACGCTCGCTACGTCACGTCGTTCAACCGCGGCGCCCTGCCCATGCCGCCGGCGAAGAAGGTCGCCGTCCTTGCTTGCATGGACGCGCGCTTGGTGGTCGGCAAGATCCTCGGGCTGGAGGAGGGTGATGCGCATGTCATTCGCAACGCCGGGGGCGTGGCCACCGACGATGCCATCCGCTCCTTGGTGATTTCCCAGCGGCTGCTGGGGACGGAGGAGATCATCCTGATCCACCACACCGACTGCGGCATGCTCACCTTCCGAGACGACGAGGTCAAGAGTCAAATCGAGAAGGAAACGGGACTGCGTCCCAGCTTTGCGCTGGAGGCCTTCCCCGACTCAGCGGAGGACGTCCGCCAATCCATCGGGCGCATCAAGGCGAGTCCCTTTATTCCCAAGAAGGACCAGATCAGAGGATTCGTCTACGACGTCAAGACCGGCAAGCTCGACGAGGTCTTTACACCGACCAGCAGCTGACCACCCAGGCGGCGCCGGCTCGGACCGGCTCCGCCGTCCTGCTGCGGATTGCTACCCTGAGCTTCGCGGTTTCGCCGTCCGGAGGGCGAGCGGGCAGCCACCCGAGCGCTGGAGAACGTGGGTTGGAGCGGAGCGCCGGAGGCAGTTACCGCCGCACTTGGGAGTTCCCGCTTGGCAGAGCCCACCGTGGACTGGGAGATCCTAGACGAGTACGGGATCGCTCACCCGCGGACAGCCTTCTGCAACAGTTTGGCGGCCGCCCTCGAGTTCTCGAGGCTCGGTGAGTCACGAGCGGTGTGTCTGAAGGGGGTCACCCGAGCCCACAAGTCCAGCTTGGGCTTGGTTGCCCTGAACCTGGAGTCGGAGGGCGACCTAACTGATGCCTGGACGAGGCTCCGTGAGCGATCAGTGGAGCTCGGGCTCGGGCCAGGCCTCCTGGTTCAGGACCAGGTACCGCCAGGCAGGGAGCTGATCCTGGGGGGTCGGCGCGACCCCGTCTTCGGACCGGTCATTCTCCTGGGCATCGGAGAGTCCTTCGCGGAGGTGATGCCGCAGACCCGCTCGCGCTTGCTCCCGTTTGCCGCGGATGAGGCGGAGGAGATGACGGTCGAGATCTTGGGCACGGGTCACCCCCAGGTTGCTCAGCTGGTGACGGCCGCCTCCCGGCTGCTGGTGGACCACGGGGAGGTCGAGGAGCTGGACCTGAATCCGGTGATCCTCACCGAGGACGGGCCGGTGGCGTTGGATCTTCGCGTGATCTCCGCGGCGCCCGGCACTGAGCGGCCGTCACCTCTCGCCAGGGAGGCCCACACCTCGGCAGACGTCGCCATCGGTCGAATGGTGGCACCTCGCTCGGTGGCGCTGATCGGCGCCAGCACTGACATTGGCAAGGCAGGTGGTCGAGTGCTGCACTACTTGAACGTTCGGGGCCTCGCGGACCGCGTACATCTGGTCCACCCCCGGACCGACCAGATCGGCGGTCTAGCCACGGTCGGGACGGTTGGGGAGTTACCCCAGGGGGTTGACGTGGCTGTGATCGCCACTTCGGCCGAGGCAGTCGCCGGGCTCCTCGGGGAGTGCGCGGACCAGGGGATCAGATCAGCGATCGTGTTCGCAAGCGGCTTCAAGGAGGCGGGGCGGGAGTCGCTGGAAGAGGAGGTCCGCCAGATTGCCCGGAGTCGGGGGATCCGGGTGTGTGGGGTCAACTCGATCGGGGTCGCCGGCGACCTCCCGCTCACCTTCAGCAGGGCCCTTGACTACCCCGTTGCTGTGGCCGGTTCGGTCTCCTTCGTCACGCAGAGTGGCGCTCTGGGAGGGAGCCTCCTGGTCCGCTCGTGGGCCCACCAGCTGGGCACGGCTCGGTTCTTCTGTGTCGGCAATCAGACCGACCTCACCATTCCGGATTTTCTGCGGTTTCTGGCCCAGGACGCGAGCACCCGCACGGTCGGTCTCTTCTTGGAAGGGGTAGATGACGGTCGCGAGTTCGCTCTGGCTGCTCGAGCGGTGACCTCTGCCGGCAAGGGACTGGTGGTGCTGCGCAGTGGAGTGACGGAGGCCGGCGCGATCGCCGCCCGCTCCCACACCGGAGCTCTGGCGGGCCGCGAGCAGCTGTATGGCCAGGTGATCAGGGACAGCGGCGCGACTCGGGTCACCGACCTGACGGAGCTGATCGCTGTCTGCGAGACGCTGGACTGGCAGCCGCCCGCTCAGGGGCGCCGGCTGGGCATCGTGGCCACTTCTGGGGCCGCCTGCAGCCTGCTGGCCGACAGCGCTCTCGGGCACGGAATGACTCTCCCTTCCTGGAGTGCGGCGACCACCGCTGCCCTCCGTGCCGTGCTGCCGACCTTTGCATCGGTGAGCAACCCAATCGATACCACGGCGAACGTCCTCAGGGATCCTGCGCTGCTGGGGCGAGCCATGGAGTGCGTCGCCGCCTCGCCGGACGTCGACGTGATCGTGGTCTCGCTCTCGACCATCATGGGCGAGTCATCCCTGGTGGTGGCGGACGACCTCATCCGGATGGCCCGCCAGAGTGACAAGCCGGTGCTGGTCACCTGGAGCCTGCCCGAGGTGGCCTGCCAGGACGCCTTTGACAGACTTCGGAAAGCGCGGATCCCGGTCTTCGACTCCTTATCGCTGGGGATCCTCGCCGCCCACGCATTGACCCGAAGTGCAAATCCCCGCGGCTGAGCCCAGGCTCAGCTCCGTCCGAACTTTGGCAGGGACTCGAGTTGACTGTGCGCGATTCCGTCGAATCTGGTGGGGAGGGGCACGATCGGAGCTCGCTGCTGGGGGTCGTAGAGCGGCACCGAGGCCGGGTCGTCGAGGATCACCTGCAGGGCCAGCTCCGCCGCGCCGACCAGGACCGCGTCCCGTCCGAAGTGGGGCTTTACCAGCTCTACCCGCTGATGCTCGGCGTCATAGATTCCCTGGTGCAGTAGCTCGAAGATCGTCGGCCGAACTAGGTCCAGCAGTTCCTCGAACATTCCTTCCAGGATCAGCATCTCCGGATTGAGGCTGTTGACCAGGTCGACGAGTCCGACGCTGATCCACCGGGCGGTTGCCTCGACCGCGATCAGGCAGGCGGGATCGCCCTCCTGGGCCATGCGCAGCACCTGCTCGGCCACGCGGCCGCATATGTTGTCGCCCGCAACTTGTCAACAGCCCGTTGGGGTGATTGGGGAAGCTCAGGGAATCTGTCACTAGCCAACAGCTCAGCGACTCTGTCACCCCTTGGAAAG
>DATKSR010000002.1:0-12196 GCA_035531555.1 Candidatus Dormiibacterota bacterium | reverse complement strand
CTCTGCCGCCCGCATCAGCCGGAGCACGCGGGCCTGGCTCGTGCGGATCCCGTGCCGCCGCGGTTGCGCCAAGGCCTTGCGGTACCCCTCTCCGAGCCCGGGCGAAGCGTGCAGGAGAGCTCGGATCTGCTCGGTCAGCCCCGCATCACTCCAGGCCGTCTTCGGCCCCCGCTTCTGCGGGACGCGCGCCGGCGTCCGCGCCCGCGCTCGCTCGGCGTCGACCGTCGAGCGGGGAATCTCGAGGACCTGCCGGCGCACTTCGTCAAGGGCCGCGGTGGCCCGCTGCAAGACATGGAGCGGATTCAGGCAGAGTCTCGCCTGCGGACAGCGCTCGTGCATGACGGCGGCGATCCACGCGGCCGCATCGGCGCTGACCAATGTGATCGCGGCACACCTCTCGGGACCCAGAGCGTCGAAGAACTGGTGCAGCGTCGCCTCGCCCCGTCCTGCCGCCGCCCACCCCCCCACGCATGACTATCGCACGCGGGGCGGTTTGGCTTGATGCCGAATAGTGCTTCCGGTGAGATCGAACAGTCCTGTCATCCGCGCGAGAGCACTTGCCCCCGGCTTTCGATCGTGCGAGCATAACCGTTGCCACTCCGTCCGCTTTCGAGCTAGAATCTCGGCATGTCCGGGGTGACCTGGTGTCCGATCCAGCCCCGTGGGGGCGACGTCGGCCTGCGTGGCTGGGGCGTGTGGGCCTTTCAGCCTCCATCGGGCGGATCCTGAGATGAACAGGTTCCTGACCGCCGCGTCCGCGACCCTGGCATTGGGGGGCGCACTGGCAGTAACCGGGTGCGCGGGGACTGCCCCAGGCGGACCAGGCCCCCAGGCGACCATCAGCCCGAGTTGCCATGGCTCATGGGCACCGGCCCCTGGCCGCTACGTCCGCTACCGCCTCTGGTTGAATGACCCGGGGGCTCTGCTCGGGTCCTTTACCGATGTGTACGGGACGACCGTCACCGAAAACTGGCCCGCCAATCATCCGAGCTATCTGACGTGGGCAGCCCTCGACAAGAGGGGGCAGATAATCGTGAATCAGAGAGACTGGATCGCCGCGATACCGGATTTGGCGCCCGGGCATTGGGAGACTGTGGAGGAGCCCGGGACCGGCTGGCTCGCGCCCTCTCAATCCTTTGCCTCATACAGTTTGACGAACGCCAAGGGGATCGTTGTCTCCTGTTCTCTCCCGCAGGGTCCATCATGATGGACCAACACCTGATGCGCGCGTTCGCGCGCGGACGGCACGTTGCCTACAGGCTCTCCGTCTGCTGCGGAGTCGCCGCCCTGATGCTGGGGGCCGGTGGCCTGGTCCCTGTCACCCCGGCCGCCGCCCGAACAGCCACCACGAACCCCTGCTTCCTATATCAGACCTGCGCGAGCCATGTTCTCTGTGGATGGGCACTTCGAGGGTTTGCCCTACACCCAGACGAGATCTACTTCAGCGGAATCAACCGTCGGAAGTTCGGTGAGGTATGGGTCACCCCCCTCCCAGGTGAGATGGCGATTGGTGAATCAGGGAGAAATTGGAGCATTGACCTACACCTAACCCGAACCGAGATGAGCAGATTCTCATGGGAAAGGGTTCGAGTGGTGGACATTACCTTATCGATGGCCACGCCAACCAGCCCTATCCGCGAAACGGTCCATCCCTGCCGCAACTACCCTTCGAGCATCGGATAGCGGTGATGGAGAACTTCCTACGCCTGTTCGGGATCACCGTCGCCGGTGCGGCCGGGGCGAACGTCGGCTGGCACGCCCAGCACACCCTGGGACTCGTGCTCAAGCGCGCCGCGTGCTGCAGGAGCGCGGTGAGTCCAAAGGCCTCTGCCAGGCGATCACCAAGGGATTGCGAATCACCCGAATGGATGCTCAGAGCGGCGGGACCCTGCCAGGTCGATGTGGCCATCTCGGCGACGCCACGTCGGTCACGCGCGAGAAGCGACCTGGCGCTCTGACCGCCAGGACATGCGTGGACGGTAAGAGTCCACCCTGCCGCAGCTCACCCCACGTATCCGCTCTGAGGCGATTGCACCGACTACACGGTTGACCCTCGGGCCACGAGCGCCGGGATGTCCACGAGCGGCTTCGCTCCGATACAGGTGACTCCGCTTGGTTGAGTCCAGACCACCAGGGCAGTGGCAGCCTTCCCTCGGAGCTCGTGAGATACAAGGATGCCTTCCTCGACCCGGAGACCGATCGTGACCGCCCGGATGTCGGGGCTGAGAGCTGCGATAGCAGCCCGCATCACGGGGTCGTGGTCAAACCGGAGACCGTCGCAGGTGCACGGCTCAGCTTGATGGGTGAGATCGGAAGAAGAGCGGCTCATCGTCTGACTATTATCGGTCACGAGCGCCGGGGTCGAGAGAAGCCACCGTGCCGAGGACCTGCGCAGCATCCTGGCAGCCGGGCGCGCCGACCCCGTCCGCGCCGGACGCGAGCGACCCGCTCCAGCGCGACTACCTAGGCCCCCGTCCCAGCTGGTCTCTAGGGTCACGATTGCCGCCAGCTCCCCGGCCAATCGGGTGGTGCCCGCCGCCCCGCGCAGGAACCTCTCGGCCGCGGAGCCTAGCCCCAGGAAGCTGAGCTCGGTCGCGGTCCGAGGACGAACGGCCCGCACCCGCCGACAGGCGTGCCGCGACTAGTGGGCCGGCAGCATGGCGACCTCCCCCGTCCCCACCAACCCGTGCCGGATCACTGCGTATTCCGGCGAGTACGATCAGTCGGTCCGGAGCTTTCGATCAGCCTGAGCGAAGGCGGTCGGAGCATAGGGCATCCGCCTGATGGGAGCTCCACCCCTGCCCGTTGGAGCGCTTCTGGCCCCAGGGACGATCGGGGGTTCAGCGAGCATCCCTCAGGAGCGTAGGGTCGCAGAGCCAGGGTCGAGCGAGGGGGAGGACCCGTCCGTCGACCCGTGGCCCGCCCTGGGCACACTGCTCCCAGCCGTGCCGGGAGCCGATGGGCACCCCGCCGGCGTCCACCCCGTCCGCCTAGCCGCGGAACCAGGCGTCGAAGCGGGCGAACTCGTCGGCGGCACCCCCGACAGCGTACCCGGCTCGCGACCCTGGCGTCACGGAATGGTGGGGTCGAGCGGGGCACCATGCTCGGGGAGGGGCTCCACCGCCGACCCGCCTCCAGATCGAGGAGACCCTCCCATGCCCCGGACCCTTCACCGCCTGCTCCTCCTGGGTGTCATTGGCGGCCTTCTCCTGGCTGGCACCAGCGCTGGGCTCGCCCTTGCGGCCAGCCCCACGCTCTCGGCACCCCAGGCCCCTCCAACCCCGCTGGCGACGGTCCATCGGGCCAACTCCCTGGGACAGCCGTCTCAGGTCGTGGGCGCTCCTCAAGGGCTCCCGGGGGCAGAGCTGCCCGCTCACTGGCAGGACCACGGCACCTGGGCGCCAGCCCTCAGTGCGCGGGGGATGGCGACCACCCAGCTGGCCCTGTTCCTCGGGCCGACCGCTGGCTGGCTCACCTGCTCGTACGCCCCCAATGGGCTGTTGATCACGGGCCGTCCGATGACCTACCGGTGTGACGGGACCCCCGGGTCGGCGGCGGGGGCGATCATGCTGGTCGCGCCCCTGGTCCACACGGCCACCGGCTGGTGGGAGACGGCGGCGACGAATTCCGGGCGCGATCACCAGACCTACCAAGCCTTACGGCTCGCCCGCCTGGCCTGGGCCTCCAACGGCCATCCCTGGTGGATGACCCTCACCCGGGCCCGGGTGCGCGTCCTGCCGCCGCCGACCGTTCGGCTCCGCCCGGCGAGCCAGCAGGTCTCCGTTGGCCACCGCGTGGGCATTACGGTCACGGGTTCGGATTGGCCCGCTGGCTCCTATGCCGTGTTGTGGGATCTCAGAGACAACGTGAGCCTCACTCCAACGCCGCGCTCGCGGTGCATGGATCCCTGCCAGTGGATGGTCTCGTCGCCCGGCGGTTCGGAGAGTTCGGGCACATGGCGGTTCACCGTATTCCTGCACGCTCGCTCCGGGGCTCGGCTCGCGACCGCGACCCAGCCCGTGACCGTGACATGGGGATCGCCGACACCCACCGCCACGCCGACCCCAGCCACGCCGAGCGTCGGCCTTCGCCCCGGGGTTCAGCAGGTCTCCGCGGGGCATCCCGCCGGCCTGACCGTCACGGGCGCCAACTGGCCGTCCGGGGCGTATGCGGAACTCTGGGATATGACGGACAATATCAACACCACGCCGACGCGGAGCGATCAGTGCACGGCGCCCGAATGCCAGTGGATGGTCCCGGCCTACCCTGCTGGGACGTATCAGTTCGCCGTCTACCTGCACGCCGCGTCGGGTACCCTGCTTGCCCATACGACGCAGACGGCCCAGGTGACGTGGGTGGGCTCGATGCCAACCCCGGGGCCCACCCCGCAGGCCACACCGACACCTACCCCGCAAGCGACACCGACACCAACGCCCACTCCAACACCCGGCGGGAGCACACTGGTCAACGACAATCCCAACTGGTCAGGCTACACCGTTCAGCCGGGCCCCTACACCTACGTCGCGGGCACCTTCACGGTTCCGAGTCTCTACACGACCCCAGGTGCCTCTGCCGTGTCCACGTGGGTGGGGATCGATGGTGCATATCCCGACACAACCCTGATCCAGGCCGGTGTGAATGAGTCCTACGACCCGAGCGTGAGCACGACCACGTTCAATATCACGCCGTGGTGGGAGATTCTCCCAGCTCCAGAGACCCCCATCGACTCGATGACCGTGTCGGTCGGCGACCAGATCACGGTTGCGATCGGCCAAGTCAGTGGGTCCACGTGGGGAATCACCATTACCGATGACACCACCGGCGCCAGTTTCACCACGGACCAGTTCTACACGGCTCCCTTGTCGTCAGCCGAGTGGATCGTGGAGGCCCCAACCGATGGCACCACGCTCCAGATCGACACCCTGGCTCAGTACACGCCAGCGGTGACGTTCACCACCCTGCGGATGTCGGGGACTGAGGCGACATTGACTGACGACGTGATGGTTCAGAACGGCGTACAGGTCTCGACTCCCTCCCCATTGTCGTCCGCCGGATTCGCGGTCGCCTACGGCTCGGTAGCTCCACCAGGCCCCTGAGCTAGGGCACGCTCTGGCCGAGTGGTCTCCCTGGGGGGCGGCGATCGTGACGCAGGCGTCCGCGTCTGCGTCTCCAACCCGCCAGCGCGCAGAGACGACCTCGTGCGGACACGCCGCCCAGGACCGGCCGTCGCGGACCCGGAGCGGTCTCACAGGGTCAGCCCCGCCACCCACCATTCCATCGTGTCCAGATGGGCCTGACAGCGGACACGAGAAACTCCCGGTAGGCGGACAGGCGAATCCCGGCGGGCGGACACCAGAAATCCCGGTGGGCCCAGCAGAGCGGCCCCTCCAGTGGGGTTCGCGGATTCAACACCCGCGAGTGAACCCGCTGGAGGGGCCGGCTGGGAGACCTGGTGTCCGCCTACCGGGAGTTGCTCCTGTCCGCTGTCACGCGGGCCCCGAATTCGGTCCGAACTCACTCCGCGCGCTTCCGCTCATGAGTTACCGTCGAGCTCGGGTAGATAGTCATCGACCAAGGGCCGATAGCGTTCGTCGCCTTCGTCGAGATATCTGTCACGGAGAATCCGGAAGTTTCGCGCCAATGACTGAATAGCTTCGTTGTCGCCTCGGCCCACGCCTCGCAGCTGGCTGCCAGTGCCAAGCGATACCCGAAGAACAATGAAGCGATCATCCGTAGTCCGGCGCTCCTTCACGCTCCTTGTCGCGGACAGTGGCTTGCGCAGGGTCTGAGGTTGGTCGAAGCCTGAGATTGAGCCCTGTGGCAGTGAAAGGACTTCGCACTCATTACGCGTTGTATTGGGCGCACCGTGCATCTTATAGGAAGGGATCTCGGTCTCCAAGGCGACCCGCATGATGGAGTGGGCATAGGCTTGGGCGAGGAGTTCGCGGGTTGGCGGACGCATAGCGAGTCGGGGCCGCTGCTCCGCGGCTAGGAGGAGCCTTTCGAGAGGGATTGTGACGACGTTGGCGAAGTCGACAATTCGGTCGTCCCGAGCTTGCGGGATCCGGGAATCGACAAGCCGAGGAAGTAGGAAGAGGGACAGGTCATGCCCTTTGCGAATGGCCTCCAAGCGGTCAAGGTCGCCTGGTGTGTAGACAACCCAGTCGTAGACGGAGTGAATTGGTGCGGTGAGGATCACGAAGCCCTGCTTGCTCTGAATGTCGCACGCCTGGGTGAGGATGACGACGTCCTCCGCCACCTTCTGAGCAATCCAAGTGCCGTCCGGTTGCGCGTGAGGCTGAACGTACTCCACCCCCCAGAGTTGATCACCCTGGGCGAGGGGGACCTCTCTGTCCACTACGCAATGCCATTCGCTGCCGGGGTCGGCGGAAGCGATCATCTGAAGAGGGCAATCAGCGGTGACGAGAAGAACGCTCCATCACGGAGAGCGAGAAGGGCTCGCCGAGGGGCCGGGGTCCACGCGGCAAGCGTTCCGGAGAGCGAGCAAGGGCAGAGTCTCGGATCACATCACTGATCGGCAGCCGCTTGGGCGGGCCGTTCTCCATCTTCACGCCGAACGATCCCTGGGGGAGGCCAGGGGCGCCGGCAGTGAGGAGCCGCCACGCGCGAATCTCAAGATACCGGCCCTGGGCTAGGAGATCCAGAAGGGTGTTGCCTCCGACGGTCACGGTCTTGAGGATGGTGCCGCTCTGTGTTGGGTGTGCAGCCTCGACTTCGACCACCAGCTGAATGAGGCGCTCAAGGCGGCGGAGGTGCTCCTCATTCGGGCGGATCTCCCCAGTCATCCAACCGCTGACGCTCCTGCGATCGACGCCGAGCGCAGCGGCGATCGCCTGCCTGCTGAGGCCACTCAGAATTACGATCCGGTCCCGCACCCTGCGAAGGTGCTCGGGGTCTGCCCGCGCCGGGATGGTCCCTGGCTCGGGCGCGAAGCCGCGAGTCGTAAGAGGAAGATCCGGGGCCGTCTCACCCACCTGCGGTCCGAGCCGATCTTGGGTACTCGCGCTCAAGCGGCGGTCGTCCGGTCCGAGGGGGAGCACACGCCAGTGGGCAGGCGGAACCGGCTGCGTGATCGTCGGATACACCATCGTCGTCATTCGATGTCACCTCCATAGGCGCGGAGGAACTCAGCGGTCACCGCCCATCGGAAGAGATGGTATTGGAGTGTGGAGTACCGGGCTGTCATGTCGCGGAGCGCAAGGGGCGAGAAGCCACGAGCGACATCCGAGAAGATGTCCAGATCCAAGAGGAAACTCCGGCTCTCGGAGGGGGATAGGGTAACGTCGTAGGTGGCGCGAGGAGGCAGAACTCCCCACCTCGCTCTCACGCCGACATCATCCTCCATCCGAAAGAGGGAGTCGGTCAGCGTGTGTTCCAGCCGGATGCCGTTGGGCTCCGCGGGAATCCCGGCGACACCGAGAATCTCGGGTCTGACGAGCTCGGGGAGATCCTCGAGGAAGCTTGGCTCGACGACGCGCGAGACATACCGAACTCCGAGACGCTCCGCCTGGGCAGGACGGAAGGTCGTGGCCAGCGCCTCGAGCACGAGCCCCACGCGGCGCACAAAGTCGTCGCGGTTCGTATATGTGCGGGTCGAAAGGGCCACGAACTCCGAGGTCAGGGTGACCTGCCACGGACCCTCTTTCTGCTCGAAACGCCAGACTTTCTGGCCCGGCTGGGGAAGCGGCTTGCCATCGGGGGCAACGATGAGGCCGGCTTCGAGGGTGGAGCGCAGAAGCGGATAGTCCTGCCGCAGCGCCTCCTGGAAGGGGCCGATGAATCCGCTCTCGGAGGCGATGCTCATGATGGGGTTGAACCGAACCTGAGCGACGACTAGCTCCAGGGGGGCGGCAGGGAGGGGAACCTCAGGAACGGCAGTAAAGAGAGAAGCCAGCGTCAAGTCGCTTCCCATCCTACTTCCCGCGGCCGTCCTTGTCAAGGCGGAGGTCGCTCACCCCGAACCCACCTGCTCGACCGGTATGGGGACGTCCCCAGCCTGCGGGCCGCCTGCACGGCGGTGGAAGCGGCGGTCAACGGGCGCGTGCACCGCGAGACCGGCCGGGTGCCGGCCGAGGCGCTGGCGGAAGAGCGCGCCCACCTGCACCGCCTGCCCGTCGAGCCCTACACCGTGGCCCTGGGGGAGACCCGCAAGGTGAACCCGGATCAGACCATCCGTTTCGGCTCGGTCCGGTACTCGACCCCGCCCGGCCACGTCGACACGACGGCCTGGTGCCGGGTGGCCGGGGACGAGCGGGAGGCTGGAGGTGGTGGCCCGGACCCCGGACGAGCGGCTGTGCGAACCTCCCCAACTCTGGTACTCTAACTCGGCGTGCCTCGACCACCTGACCTTCCAGACTACACTTCCCCGCCGATTGACGAGGTGGCCATCGGGGTGCTCACTGCCGGTGACAGCGGCCTCACAGACGCACACGTCGGTCTCTTCTGGCGGATGCTGCGAGCTGCGCACCCTAAGTTCACCCTGGCTCAGAGCCAGCCGCTTACGCTCCTGCCCATGGAAGCCCCACAACGCAGTCCATCGCCGCTGTCACCGCCACCAGTTTGGGCAGGTCCAGCGCCGCAGGCGTTTGGCACCTTGGCGCGAACATGGCTCCTGACCGACGATCAGTCTCACCTCATTCAGATCCAAGGAAACTACTTCGCGTTGAACTGGAGACGGCGCGAGGCCGATTACCCCCGGTTCGACCAGCTCTTGGAAGACTTTATGGTCTACCTTGGTGAGTTCCGCGCCTTGCTGATAGAAGAGGGATTGCGGCCACTTAGACCTTTGCAGCTGATGGTCACGTACATGAACTGGATCGCCGATCTCACTATGCGAGACTTCTTGAGACCCACTAGCAACGGCTCACTCGGGCAGGGGGCGTCGCCGAACGATCCGGATCAACAAAATTGGGCCGCTCGCTACTCGATGCCATTCGACAGCGACCAGATTCTACCGCCGCCGCGTCTCTACGTTCAATGTCAGCCGTCAGTAAGGCCGCAGCCGCCAATACTGGTCGAGGGGACGCAGTTTACACTGGAGTACCGCGTCCGCACACCGGACTCGATTTCGGACGAGGACGTGCGCGCCATCTTCAAGCAGGGACGAGCTTCCATCACACAGGCTTTTACGTCTCTCACCACTGAAGCCGCACACGCTCACTGGGAGCGGAAACAGTGACTCTTGCCAGTTACCAGCCCCAGCCAGCTATGGGCGGCTTGTGGCCGCATCTCTTGACGCAACTGGCTCATGGTCCCATCGGACCTCAACCACCTTGCGACCCGCGTGAAGCGCAGCCGTTGGCCGCGCCTCCTCTAGAGGTCGAGCGGAAAGGGACCGATGTCGCTCAGGTGTCCAGCCGCAAACTGTGGTCCACGACACCGCTGTGGTACACGTACCTCGTGCAGCGGCTCGCAGATTTGGCACTTCCAGATTCGGAATGCGTGCGAGTGGCGATCCCCCGGAGCGTAATCTCTCGGGCTATCGATGAAGCGGTGCGGCTCTTCGACGAGACGACGCCCACACCATCTGTTGTGCCAGCGGATGATGAGGTTGGCGTGTCGTTCGTGTGGCACAAGAGGGGGTGGGACATCGAAATTGACGTGATGACCAGCGGGTCGTTCGCCTGGTGGCAGGACCAGCAATCATCAGTTTCGTGGTATGAGTCACTGGACTCGGCACGTGAGAGCGTCGCCCGCCTACTCGCGTCGCTATCGGATCGGTGACAGCCGGAATCTGCGGGGTCGCCGCTCCGATTCCAGATGAACATCGGGTCTGGCGAAGGGCCATGGCCTCTCTGCATTGGCACACCTGGGACAGCGACCGCCAGCGGTGGCTTCCGAGGGGAAACACGGTCGACTTCGATCCGGAGTTGTCTACGGTGTGGGCCGATCACATGGAATCGACTCATGGCGCTGGACCCGGGAGTGCGCTCGACGGGTACGACCGCTACACGCTCGTGTTCGAGGTGGGGGTCTCTGCCTGCAGAGCCATTCGCTGCCAGGTGACGCATAGCCCGGATGGACCGTGTCCACTTGCGTGTGCTCACACCTTGGTGTCGATGCCGCCGGAAGTCAGTACCGCTCATCGCAAGGAGATCAAGAGCATCCGGATGGCGCTCGGGCGCGCTATGTCCTTGGTTTACGGGACAATCACTGCGCCACCGCCACCCGGAGCATAGGCTAGCTCAGGGGCAGCTTGCTGCCATGACCCGGCTGCGCTTGTGCACTGGCTCCTGGTGAGGGGACCAGAACCCCGGTGGCGAGCGGTCGCAGACCCGGTCTGGTGGCCTCCGGCTGGATGACGAGGGTCGGAGTCGCAGGCCGGGGCGGTCAGCGCACGACGCGCACGCTGCGCTCTCTCGATTCATTGCCGACTGGCCACGCCCACCGCCGCGTCCGCTCCGTCCGCGTCGGACTGCGCGCCGACGCGTGACGCGTCCGGTCGTGAGCGCGCATCGCGGGCTCCGGCAAGCATTGTGAAGAGCCCAGGCGACCGGCATGGCTCCAGGGTGCCTTCATTGCCGAAGCCGCCCGGCCGGTTTCCTTCGCCGGCCACCGCTAGGTCTACCTTCTTGAACTCGGTCGGTGGATCCAGGCGGAGACTTCACGGCACTCCTTCGGGGGCTCGGAGCTTCAAACACTACTGAGCGTCCCTGAGGTGATGCCCCAACTTCCGAACATGCCACGGTTCATCTGGTACAGCTACCCCGCCAGATGAACAGCACGGGTGAACGCGTAGACTGCCCTGGCGCGCAGCCGGGGCGCAGAGTGGGCCACGGTCACGCTCGGTCAGACGCTGTAGCCCAGAGGAGAGTCATGGAGCAGCCGTTTCGGTCCATCACGGTGAAGTTGACCATCAAGCCCGCACGGACCAGTCAGGCAACGATCCCTGCCGTTGAGAGTGATGTGGCGAGCGTCGTCGACGGGATCCACATCGACATCCACGCTGACGAGCGGTCCGATGGCGGATACGATGTGACGATCACGTTCTCCACCCACTCCACGGACGATGCTCAGCGCCTGGCGCAGCAGATCGCAGGGAGCCTCCACCAGCTCGGGTGGAGCATCACGAGCGTCGAAGGCATCGAGCGTGTCGAGCCGACGACGATCAGCTGGTGAAGAGTGGTGGGGCCGGTGCGCGTTCGTCGGTGTGATAGTCGCTCCAATCCCGAGCTGTCGCGCGGACCTGTGCACGGAGCAGCCACCAGCTGGCACGCCCAACCCTCCCGTCTGTTGACGCGATTGCCGAGCCAGATGTACAGTCCTCACGAGGTCCAATCGACACCCATGCCAAAGATTCGTGTTTTCGTTGACACCGATGGGGTCCCCGACACGCTGGGGCCAGAGCTCGGCTTTGTCCGAGATGCTGATGGGATGCCGCTGCCGATCCGAGCGTTTGTCTTGGATCCCGGTGTGGACATCGAAGTGGTCAAAAGTGCTCCCCCGCTAGCCTCAGCCTTCGCGCAAACGGAAGCGGCCGCCCCCCATACCTGTACGTCCTGCCACGTCCCCCTGAGTCGGCCCCTGGTCCGCTATCTGCGAGGAGAGCCAGCCGGATCGGACGCTGCCGCGTGTCACTGGACGGTCCGGGTGTGTCCCAAATGCCATGCCCGCGAAGCGGTGGGCTGGCGGCTGCGTGCGAGTGAGACGCCGAAGCCCGTGGGCAGTCCGGATCCCACTCCCATGCTCGTTCGGGTCACCAGCGCCTGAGACACCGTCAGCCCCAGTGAGATGCATCGGCAATGCGATCGCGGAAGGCGAGTCCGGGCCCACCTGGTTGGCCACCACCCCGCCCTTGAGACAGCCCATCCGATCGGTGAGCACCGTGGCGGGGACCCCGCCGAGCTCCTCGAAGCACTCCGCCAGCAGGGCCAGGGTGGTGGCCTGCTGCTGGTCCCGCGCGAAGCGCACGAACCGGTACCGGCTCCAGGCCAGCACGGCGCAGAACATCTCCAGGTCGTCGGCGACGGGGGTCCAGTCCACCGCCAGGGACTCCCCGGGCGTCGGGAGCCAGGGCGCGCCGCTGGCGCTTCCAGGTCGCCTTCACCCGCGCCACCGCCCGCCGCAGGTTGCGCGCGGACCCCGTATAGCCCGCCGCGCCCACCGCCGGCCCGAGCCGCTTGGCGGAGATCCGCCCATCGGTCGCCCGCACCTTCGCCTCGATCACCGCCAGCAC
>DATKSR010000001.1:0-4361 GCA_035531555.1 Candidatus Dormiibacterota bacterium | reverse complement strand
GGTGCCAGCAGTGGGAGTCGAACCCACACGAGCTTGCGCTCAACGGTTTTTGAGACCGTTTCGCGGGCTAGCCCCAGAGTCCTGTTGCAGTCCCTAAGGATTTCCTTTGGGACCGCTGCCTCGGCTGCCGCCCAGCTACTCCTGACGCCTAGAACTGGCAGGATCGGGATACGGATTGAGGGTGTCGCCGCCAATATCTAGCCGGTCCTCGACGCTGATCGGTAGCGCCTCCAGGTCCTCGTCGTCCAGGATCTGCCGAGCCCCCTCCTTGCTCAGACCCACAAGAGTCGAGTCGAAGTCGATTTCGGTGGCACAGCAGAAGGCCAGATCCTCCGGCCAGATCAGGCTAGGTGTCAGGTACAGGGGAAGCCGTGTGAGGTCTGCCAGCGCTCCATGGGCCAGCAGATAGGCGCGGTGGGGCAAGGAGAATGTCGGTCGGCCTTCGACCTTACGGTGGCGGCCTCTGAGCGAGACCCTGCGTCTGGGCCGCCTAGAGAGTGGATCGTCGACGGAAGTAAGGTCACCGGATGACTTGTGGTGAAGGTAGCCCCAGCCGTCCCAGATTCCGAAGTAGACCGAATCAGGGGTGCTACCTTCCCTCGCAAGGTGCGGCACGAGCGCCCTCCGCAGCGACTCAGACATGTGGCCGACCTCAGGGTTTGAGTACTGATGCTCGATCCCGGGCGGAAGCGGTGAAGGCAACCTCTCCCACTGGATCAGTGGGTGGTAGACGAGATGAGCGGCTTCCACCAGGTCCCTCCAGCGCAGTCGCTCGCTTCCTTCGGAGACCGGGTGGAGCAGACGCACATAGGCCGGATAGCCGGTCGGCACAACCGCGCCCACCGGGGTCCCGATGACGCGGCCCCACCCCATCAAGCGCGGCCCGATCCAACCAGCCGGCGTCAGGTCATCGGTGAACTCGACGCCACTGGGCCAGAGGGCCTTCACTTCTGATTCACTCTCCATCGGCACGACTATGGACTTAGGCGACACCCGAGACGACGCCGTCCCAAGGGATTCCCTTCGGGACCGCCCGCAGCACTCTCGTTCGAACTGCGAAATGGTCTCAAAAACCGTTGGGCTCACGCCCGTGTGGGTTCGACTCCCACTGCTGGCACTCCAGTTCTGATCTCAATTTGGGCCTCCAGGCCTTCCCCAACCCGGACGGCCTGACCCGGTTTGAAAGCCACGTTGAAAGCCACCCAGCGCCCGATCATGCGATAGCGCTAGTCAAGACTCCCTGACTCGCTCCGTTGAAGCCGGGTTCAAATCCACGTCGGCGCGGCCCCTACAATGCCCCAGTGGCCGGTCGAGACCAGCGCCCTAAGGCGTCAGAGCTCGCTACTCGCGGCACACCCTCATGGGGATCCCCCCGGGTGACCTTCGCGGAGGCTTTCCCGACGGTGAAGAGCGCCACTATCGACGTGACCGAACAGAGCTACAGCCAGGAATGGCCCACCCACATGACCGAGAAGGCCCCCCGGCCCCTTGTCGATTGCTCGAACTCTGTCTGCTACGGCGGCGGCGTGGGGATCCAACCGATCCTGAGCGCGATGGTCCGGGAGGGGGCGACAGACTCTGAGACCCGCAAGCCTTGCAAGGGATACGAGGGATCGCGGCGAGAGAAGGTCAGGGACTGTCTGCACTCCTTCACCGTGAGAGTGCATCTGGACTACGAGGACGCCCCGGCCTGACTCAGCGGCCCCGCTTCCCCTCGATGTAGGCGTCCAGGTCGGTCCGGGCGACTCTGACCGACCTTCCTAGCCGGACGGTGCGCTGCTGTTCACCGACCTGTTGCCTGTGAGCGCCGCCCTCTCGGACCGCTGATTTCCCGGATGACCTGGGCTGCCTCGGCGGCCGCGTCTTTGATGAGATCTTCGGTCCACTCGGTCGGACTGGCCATCGCCAGCAGTGCCGCGCCCGGGATCTGGCTCGAGTCCCCGAGCGCCGGGGCCATCTCTGCCATCAGCCGGAGCCTCAGGCGATTTCGCTCTGTGATGTTCGCGCTTCCCTGCACCGTCGAGCCGAGAGGTGCCGACCCCAGACCCTGCTGCGCAAACAGGAGACCAATCTCCTGGATGGTGCCGAGGATGGTACTAAGAGCTCCGATCCTGGCCTGCTTCCGACTCTCCGACACCGCCTGTCGCGAGGCCTTCAGCGTGGGGATCCCGACCGCCAGAACGGCCACTAAGGTCGCTGCGGCCAGCAGCAACTCCCACCCACCAAGGCTCACCGCGATCCCTCCCCCCTAGCTAGAGCGGGTCTCCCGCCTGGCCTCCACGTAGCGGTCCAGGTCGTCAGGATAAATCTCCACCTACGGTGGGTCGCTCGGTGCCTCGTCTGGATCAGGGATATCCCCGAAAACATCCACCCACGTCTCCGGTACCACGATCTTGGCCTTGATGCCCGCGTGCTGTTCCAGGAGATACAGCAAGTTGGCCCCATCCAGCAGCTCGAGGGGCTTGCCGCTCGCAAACTCGAAGGATGCCTTCCCGTATCCACTTGTGGTAACGAGGATGCCCTTCGAAGCACCCTCGTTCTGGACAGTTCCGAAGAGATCCCGGACAGCACTCACGCCGACCGTGTTCTTGTACCTCTTCGCCTGGATCACAACCTTGCCACCGAAGATCGGTCTGTTGTCCCACGCGACGCAGTCAACGCCGCCGTCTCGCGAAGGCCGAGTCTGAGCAGTATCGAGGCCCATCTTTGTGAACAGGTTTGTGATGACCGACTCGAACTCCGTCGGGGTCAGCTCCATCAGGTTGGGTCGCTGATCCAGCTCGGATAGAACGTCCGCCTCCTCTACAAATCGCGGGTCGACCATGTCAAATTCGAGGACGGGGCGCACCGGGGCAAGTTCGTCTGGGCTCCTAGAGACTCCGGCGTTGAGCCCCTTCAGGCAGGCGATGGGATCGATGTTTCGGAGGTCGATACCGATGAACGTGTCCTTTGAGACGCGCACCGACACGAGGCAGGGCGCGATAGGCTGACCAGTCGCCGGAGCCACCGTGCGGACGATACCGTTGAGGATCAGCGTGTCGAAGTGCCCGGAAGTATCGGCCCGCACGAGCTCATACAGACTTCGCAGCGTCGTTTGAACCACCACCTGCTCATAGAGCTCCTTGCGCTCGCGAGCAGGCCGGGCGGTTGATTCGATTTCGTCTCTGGCCTTTACGTACTTGAATGAACGCTCGGCGGGCACGACAGCCGCCATGGTCGGCAGCTCGATCTCCACGACCAGCTGCCTCGACTTTGGAACGAAAGCTACTCGTCGCTCAGTCGGAAACTCGTCGGGATACTTACTCTGAGCGAGAACCAGTGAGAAATACTGGATCACTGCTTGGGGCTCGCCAGCATTGAACGCGTCCGCGAGGGCGTCCACTTCGGCGTGTTGCGCCTCGATCGTGCGTCGCAGATCAACCATGGCTAGCTCGTGCGCCTTGCGTGCCTCGTCCAGTCTGCCAGCGCGATTCGCCTCAGCCGTCTCCCACGACTTTTGGGCCGCGTCGAGGGCGGCACGGCCCGCATGCACTGCCTCCAGGTACTTCTGCTTGGGTCCAGGTAGGACACGAAGCAGACCACCTGACTTTGGGGGGGCGAAGGCGGTCGGATTTGGCGGCGGGTGAGTGTACGAGAGGAACCCCGGCTCAAATTGAAGCTCTCGAATCGGTTGCTTGAGCCGCTCGAAGTCGATGCCCGTCGGCTTGCCGATTGCTACCTTCAGGAGACTCTGAAGCGCTGCTACTCGTTCCTCCACCTCTCGGGTCTGACGAAGCGCTTCGCGATTCCTGGCATCGAGATAGGCTGCCAGTTTTGCTCGGTCGGCGCGCAGCCGGGCGGCCTCAACCTCTCGCAGCGCCCGCTGATGAGCCTTCACGGCTTGTGCCTGGGCTCGCTGCTGTTGCAGTTGAGCCCTCTGCCACTGAACCACCCAGCTCGTTCGCTTTCTGGCCATTTCCCCATCCTCGGCCGCCGCTGGCAGCCCCCGCGACTATATAGCTGGCGACCGGCAGGTGCCCCCCAGAACCGCGCCGTCTATGGCCTCTGGATGTTGGTCAACTTCGGGGGCGGCGGAGCTGCCGAGCCGGGCAGCGTGAGGGGGAGGGGATCCCGGGCTAGGTCCCGCCGGCAGCCGTGCTCGGCGTGGTGTGACACTGGACGCTCAGAGTCACAGTACGCCGAACTCCATTCGTCACAGCTCGGGGCCGGGTCGTTCGCCTGCTACGTACCCACCCGGTGGCGGCCCAGTTCCCAGCCGTGCCTACCGTGGTCCGCGGCGCGTGGGTGCGTGGCTTCCCCGAGACGTACCTACCCATGTGGGCGTCAGGCCCACGAATTGAATCGCTTGGGGCACGTACCAC